>CAZNRN010000004.1:0-186725 GCA_964575605.1 uncultured Micavibrio sp.
GGGGCGGCGGGTGCTTCGGTATTATGGGTTTTCTTGCCGATTGCGAAGATGATGGCGCCGACGACGAAGAGTACGACAATGCCTATCGTCAGGCCTTTGGACGAGGAGGAAGCCATTTTGGATATCCCTTGGACTTGGGTTGCCTGTGTTACTGGTCGGTGGGTGCCGTTTCAGCGGGAGCGGTCTCAGCCGGGGCGGCCTGCTGTTCGGCGGGCGGGTTCGGCACGGGCTCGGGCTGGGGAGGCGTGTTGGGAGGCGCTTCGGTCTTGGTCACTTCCGCAACGGGGGCAGTCGCCTCGGAGGGCGTCTTACCTTTTTTGCCGATGAAGAGGACAACCGCGCCGAGGATGAACAGCACGACTATAATAACAGTGATCTTAGTGGACTTCTGGCCAGACATAGTTTTTCCTTCGCTTGTGCGTTAGTTCGTTTTTTATTGTTTAAGAATCTGAGGGGATTATATGCTTTGAGCAGGGGAAATTGCAATATTACTTCCGGTCTTATGTGTAGTTTTTTGACTGAAATTCAATGTTTTAAATGAAAAGAACGCCTTAAAATGTTGTATAAGAAATAAAAACGGGATATAAGTGCGCTATGAAAAATAAGTTCGTTAAAATGCACGGCTTAGGCAATGATTTCGCCATTTTCGACGGGCGCCTGAAAAGACTCGATTTTTCTGCTGCGGACATCAAGTCCATGGGCGACCGCCGCACCGGAGTCGGCTTTGACCAGATGGTCATCATAGATCCCCCGCGCTCGAAAGACACGGATGCCTTCCTGCGAATTTACAATAATGATGGCGGGGAGGTGGAAGCCTGCGGAAATGCCACCCGCTGCATTGGTCGCTTGCTGATAGATGAGTTGAGAAAATCTACGATACTCATTGAAACTAAAGCAGGAAAACTTGAAGCCTTTGACAAGGGCGAAAAGGTGACCGTCGACATGGGGCCTGCCATGACCGAATGGAATGAAATCCCCCTCAGTCGCAAAATGGACACCCTGATGGTTCAGGTCGAGGAGGGCATGCTGAAAGCGCCGGTTGCCGTCAACATGGGCAACCCCCATGCGGTCTTCTTCGTTAATAAATCCGAACTTGAATCCGTGCCGCTCACCGACCTGGGGCCGAAGGTCGAGCATCACCCGCTTTTCCCCGAGCGCGTGAATGTCGAGGTCGCTCATGTGGAAAATCCCTCCCGCATTCGCATGAAGGTATGGGAGCGGGGCGTGGGCATCACCCGGGCCTGCGGTACCGGCGCCTGCGCCGTCGCTGTGGCGGGCGCCCGCCGCGGATTGTCGGACCGCAAGGTCACGGTCGTACTGGACGGCGGCGAGCTGGATATCGAATGGCGCGAAACCGATGGCCATGTTTTTATGACAGGCGCTGTTGCCGAAGTTTTCCGCGGTGAAATATGACGCCCCACGACGACCATGAGCATAAGGAGCAGGTGATCGAGCTCCCCGATGCCGAAACGCAGCTGAAGCAGCAGGCGGGCGGCGGGCCGCGCGTAGTGACTTTCGGGTGCCGCCTCAACATATATGAATCCGAAGTCATGAAGGAACACGCGGCCAAGGCGGGGCTGAACGATGCGATTATCGTCAATACTTGCGCCGTGACTTCGGAAGCCGAGCGTCAGGCGAGGCAGGCCATCCGCCGCGCGCGCCGCGAAAACCCGGATGCGAAGATTATCGTCACGGGCTGCGCCGCGCAGGTGAACCCGAAAGCATTCTCCGAAATGCCCGAGGTCAACCAGGTTATCGGCAACGACCTGAAGCTGAAAGCCGACACATGGACGCAGCCCGCGACCGAGCGCGTCGTGGTCAACGACATCATGTCGGTCAAGGAAACCGCGCGGCACATGATTTCGGGTTTCGAAAGCCATGCGCGTGCCTTTGTTCAGGTGCAGAACGGCTGCGACCACCGCTGCACATTTTGCATCATCCCCTTCGGCCGCGGCAATTCGCGCTCCGTGCCGATGGGCGAGATTGTCGACCAGGTAAAGAAACTGGTGGCGGGCGGTTATAACGAAGTTGTCCTCACGGGCGTCGATATCACATCCTACGGCCCCGACCTGCCGGGCGCGCCGCGGCTCGGACAGATGATCCGACGCCTGCTGGCGCTGGTTCCGGAGCTGAAACGCCTGCGCCTGTCGTCGCTCGACCCTGTCGAGATTGACGAAGACCTGTGGAAGGTTATCGCCGAGGAACCGCGCTTTATGCCCCACCTGCATATCTCGATGCAGGCGGGCGACGACATGGTTTTGAAACGTATGAAGCGCCGCCACCTGCGCCATCACCTGATGGAAATCTGCGACCGCGCGCGTTCCTTGCGCCCCGATATCGTCTTCGGCGCGGATATCATTGCGGGTTTCCCCACCGAAACCGACGAGATGTTCGACAATACGTTGAAGGCCGTCACCGAATGCGACCTGACCTTCCTGCACGTCTTTCCCTACTCCCCGCGCCCCGGCACCCCCGCCGCGCGTATGCCGCAGGTCGAAGGAGGGTTGCGCAAGGAACGCGCAAAACTGCTGCGCGACGTTGGCGCAAAACAGGTGCAAAAACACCTCGAAACCCTCGTCGGCAAGACCTTGCCTGTGCTGGCCGAAAAGGGTAATAAAGGGCGCACGGAATATTTCAGCGAAGTCGCGCTTTCTTCCGATGTGAAACCCGGCACGCTGCTGAATGTGAAGCTGGATACTGTTGGCGAAGGCGTCCTGCTCGGCAAAGTCGCATAAGGAAAAAACCGCGAGTGAGCGCGAATTTAGATAAAAACAACAGGCGTCTTTTGAAATTCACCACGGTTTTGGCTGTGTTGCCAGCACTGGTCGTTTCTTTCTCGGCTGTGGTTGCTCCGGAAGAAGATTCTACTACCTCCCAGAACATCTTAAGCTTTGTCATGTTCTCGTGTGTGCTCTACGTGGTTTTCTTTCTTTTCTTTTTGCCGTTTGTCACTGTGTTGGCTTCCGCTTTTGGTTGGTTGCAGGAAAAGGCGAGGTCTGCCGAATGATCTGGTTCTTCAAAAAGAAAGACACCACCGTCGCCAAGCCGATGGACGAGGCGCGTGCCAAGAAGGGCTGGTTCACGCGGCTGAAGGAACAGCTGGCGCAATCGTCGGAGAAAATCACCAAGGGCGTCACCGAAATTTTCACGACGCGCAAGCTGGATGACGAAACGCTGGGCGAATTGGAAGAAGTGCTGATCAGCGCCGACCTCGGCCCCGCCACGGCCGCGAAACTGGTGGAGGGCGTACGCAAGGAGCGCTTCGGCAAGGAAGCGACGCCCGAGGAAATCCGTGCCACGCTGGGCCGCGAAATCGAACGTATCCTAGCGCCCGCAGAAAAAAACCTCTTCGACAAATACGCCAAGCCCTACGTCATCCTCGTCTGCGGTGTGAACGGCACGGGCAAGACGACGACCATCGGCAAGCTCGGCCATCAATTTAAAAATGAAGGCCGCAAGATCATGCTGGCCGCGGGAGACACCTTCCGCGCCGCCGCCGTCGAACAATTGAAAGTCTGGGCGAACCGTATCGGCTGCCCGATTGTTGCGAAGGAAGAGGGCGCAGATGCCGCCGCGCTGGTTTTCGAGGCGATGGACAGCGCCATGGCCGAAGACGTCGACGTGCTGATGATCGATACGGCGGGCAGGTTGCAGAACAAGGCAAACCTGATGGAAGAGTTATCGAAAATCGTGCGCATCATCAAAAAGAAGAACCCCGAGGCGCCGCATGCCACGCTGCTGGTGCTGGACGCCACCGTCGGCCAGAACGCGCACAGCCAGGTCGAGCTTTTCAAGCAGGCTGTTAACATAACCGGCCTTATCGTCACCAAACTGGACGGCACGGCCAAGGGCGGGGTCCTTGTGTCTTTAGTTGAAAGGTTTGGTTTACCAGTTCATGCTATAGGTATAGGGGAAGGCATCGATGATCTCAGGCCATTCGTCGCCGAGGATTACGCAGCCGGATTAACGGGGTTAGATCAACTTGCTGACAGGACTTAAAGGACCATCTCCCATCAGGGACGGCCTCATGACCACGAGGGGTTTTCGCGACCCCGACAAGGCCATTGCATGGGTTGCCGAAATTTACGAAGCGAACACCGCATACCTGCGCCACGCTTTCGACCTCTTCTCGAAGGGCCAGTGGGAAGACGCGCAGCGTGTGCGTGCCATGTACCCCTACGTGTCGATTACCACGACCAAGGGGCCGTCTATCGACAACCGCCTCTCGTATGGTTTCATCTCGCGTCCCGGCACCTATAGCACGACGCTGACACGCCCCGACCTGTACAAGAATTATTACCACGAGCAGTTCTCGCTGTTGCTGACTAACCACCCCGATGCGGAGCTGGAAGTCGGCGTGAGCGAACTGCCGATCCCGCTGCACTTCGCGCTGGGCGATAAATTCCACTTGGAACGCGACCTGACGGCCGAGCAGATACAGCGCGTGCCGCTGATTTTTGACCAGCCCGACCTTGTGCATATGGACGATACTATCCCGAACGGGACCTATGTGCCCAAGCCCGGCGCGCCTGCGCCGCTTGCGCTATTCACCGCGCAGCGCACAGACCTTAGCCTACAGCGCCTCAAACATTACACGGGCACCTCGGCCGAGCACTTCCAGAAATTCGTGCTGTTTACCAACTACCAGTTTTACGTCGACGAATTCGTGCGCGATTGCCATGCGATGATGGCAAAAGCTGCCGACCCGCTGGCCGACGGCCGCAACGAGGCGGAGGAATATTACGCCTTCGTCGAGCCCGGCAACCAGGTCACCTATAACCAGAACCTGAAAGAAGTCCCGGCACCCGAGGGCCAGAAACCGCCGCGCCTGCCCCAGATGCCCGCTTACCATCTGAAGCGCAAGGACGGCACCGGCATTACGCTGATCAACATCGGCGTCGGTCCCTCGAACGCTAAAACGATTACCGACCACGTCGCCGTGCTGCGCTCGCACACATGGCTGATGCTGGGGCATTGCGCGGGCCTGCGCAATTCGCAGAAGCTGGGTGATTACGTCCTGTCGCACGGTTATGTGCGCGACGACGGCGTGCTTGATGATGCAGTGCCGCTCTGGGTTCCTATTCCCGCACTGTCGGAAGTGCAGGTTGCGCTCGAGCAGGCGGTGGCGGAAGTCACGGGCCTCAAGGGCTATGACCTGAAAAAAGTCATGCGCACCGGCACGGTCGCGACGGTCAGCGACCGCAACTGGGAACTGTGGGAACACAGCGTACCCGTGCAGCGTCTCTCGCAATGCCGCGCGGTAGCGCTCGACATGGAATCTGCGACCATCTGCACCAACGGTTTCCGTTTCCGCGTGCCCTATGGCACGCTGCTCTGCGTATCGGATAAACCGCTGCATGGCCAGTTGAAGCTGCCCGGCATGGCCGATACGTTCTATCGTGAACGCGTTGACCAGCACTTGAAAATCGGCCTTCTGACGATGGAAAAAATCCGCGCCATGGGGGCAGGGCGCCTGCACAGCCGCAAGCTGCGCAGCTTCACCGAAGTGGCCTTCCTTTAAGCCATTAATATCATATAGTTAAATATAAATTATTGACATAATGCAGGCTGGTTTCGTAGTATGCCGAAACCATGCGAAAGGCGCCTGTGATGTCGGACAAACCCCAGATATTCGAACAATCCCATACCATCGACGGTGATGTGCCGGATGGCGCCAAGATAGGTGTGCGCGGCGACCTGACCGTGACAGGCCGCGTGGGCGATAATGTCGCCATCAAGGCCGAAGGATCAATTACGCTGCAGGACACCGGTAAAAACCTGCGTGCCGCCGCGAACGGGGCGTTCAAGGCGCGTCACGTCGGCGAAAACGCTGAAATCTGGTCAGGCGCTTCGGCGGCGGTTGAATCGCTCGGCTATTGCAGCCGCATGTTCGGGCGCAAAGGCGTTTCTTCCGAAGGCCCCTGCGGCGACCATGACGCACAGATTTACAGCGACGGCATCGAGCTTATCCGCAAGCCCGCTTCTGCTGAATCTACGGGCGACGCCTGCCCCGTACCGCAGAAAACCGGCGGGCAGGGGCCTAAACCATGATCGGTTTCCGTTTTGACGCTGATGATGATGACGAAGATACACCCTTGTTCGGCAGGGATATGCAGGCCTGGTCTGACAGCCTCGAAAACGCCGGCATTGTTCTTGGCGAAGCTTTTGCCGAGGCCGGCATGCTGGGCAGAGGCTATCTTTTGCGTCCCGCAGCAGAACCTGTTGCAGCCGTCGACAGCTTCGACCCTTACGACTGCACCGTGCTGGACAAGCCGATGAGCGTCCGCCGCGCGCGCATTACGATGAAAAGCCGCCCGATTATTTCTTAAATCACCTCATCGCCACAGGAACCGGCGCGGGCGGACGCAGGCCGCGCTGCTGCGCCATCGCGTGGATCTCAGGCGCGAGGTTCAGCATTTCGGCCTGTTTGTCGTGGCCGAGTTCTTTGGCGTATTCCTCCGCCGTCAGTTCGGCGCCTTTGGGTTTGGCTTTCACGGTGATATCTGCGCCGTTCTCGATCAATTCGCGGATCGCGCCGGTATCCTTGCGCAGGGTGGCGAGGTGCAGGGCGGTCCAGGTATTGCCCTTCTTGTCGGTCGCGGTGGCGTTGAGGTTGTTTTTCTCGCCGTCGAGCAGGAAGTCTTCGAAGAAATCCTGCTGCTCGTTGATGGCGGTCATCAGGGGCGTCCAGCCTTGGCCGTAGTCTTCGTATTTGCTGGCGCCTTTGTCGAGAAGCGTGATGAAGGACTGGAGGCTGTTGGTGTCCTGTGCGTATTGCAGAGGCGATCTTCCTTTTCCGTCGCGCCAGCTGTTGAAGTCGGGGTGCCGTGCACAGGTATCAGCCAGTTTGTCGGTATGTTCGCAGGCGATTGCGTCGAAAAAGTCTTCCTGGATATCTTCGATAGTAGGCGCGTGGTAATGGGCTGCGCCGCCGAAGATGCTCCGGAGAAAGGTGATTGCCATCAAGAATCCTCCGTTTTTATCTATGGTATAAATGTACCATAGATAACATAAGCCCGTCCAACGAACTGCGGTTTATTTAATAATAACAGTGGATTAAGGCGTATTTGTCTCAGCTGTTTTGCGCAACTGTACGGGCGAGAGAACCTCGATTTTGGTCTCTGTCGCAACTTCCAGCGAAGCTTGCGGCACCGTAGGCACCGGCGCCGAGTTCTGTGCCAGATATTCGGCGCGGATGATGTCTTTGCGTTTAATCATGTCTGCAATGTCGAAATTCTTATAGCCGCGTGCGTAGTCCTCGGCATAGCCAACATTCACGACGCCTTGTTCGAGCATGAACTGGACAAAGTCTTTCTTGTTTGTCTCTGCGGCGATTTGCAGCAGGCAATCCTTGCCCGATGCCACACTGTTGATATCCGCGCCAAGGCCGACAAGATGCTGAAACGCGCCAAGCTGCTTGTGTTTCAGGGCGATATAAAGCGATGTTCCTTTTTCGTTTTCCCATTGCAACGCGTCGGGGAACTTCTTTGTAAAAGCGGTCAGGGCGTCCAGGTCCGCATTCTTGATTGCGTTGAAAAAGGCTGGGCGCGCCTCATCGAAGGCCATGTCTTCGGGTTTTTTAGCAGCAGATGAGGAGAATGCTTTTGTCAGCCACTCGAATGCCATGGGGTGCTCCTAACTATTCAATCCTTTTTTCAGGCGTAGCGGCGACATGACGCCGATGTTGTCGCCCGTTTGCATTTCTTCGGGTTCGTGCGCAGGAGTGGCGGGGGCCGCCTGCCGCGCGAGATAATCGCTGCGTAAAACCGTCGCGCGCTTGGCGATGTCTGCGATCAGGAACTGCTTTTCACTCGTCGCGTACTCGACGGCCGAACTGGGTGCCGCCGCGTTTCCGCCCGAGCCGATGCCGACAATCCTATAGGCGTGTGCATATGGGGCGGTGGTTAGCGCCCCGCGCTCCAGCAAGGTGATAACGGCGTCCTTGTCCCCCATCTTTATCGCCGTGCCCAGTGCGGTACGAATATGTGTTTCGGACATGCCATGCGTATAGGATTTCTCCGTATAAGGGCGCTCGATATTTGCGCCTGTCTCCAGCAGGTAGCTAAAAAATTCTTTTTGCCCTTTTTCCTGTGCCATATGGAGAGGGAAGCTGCCGCCCGGATAATTTTCTTCCTTGTCGAGGCCGAGGGCGATCAGTGCCTTGAAAGCATTCAGGCTACCGTTGGCCTGTGCGATTTGCAGGGGTGTACCGTCGTTTGTACGCCAGTTAACCGCTTCGCCGGGGAAAGCGGCGGCGATGCTCTCGATTTTTACACTGTCGTCTTTTTTCAGCGCGGTGAAGAAATCCTCACGCGCCTTTTCGAAATCCTGTATCGAGGCACCGGAGGTGGGCGCGGTCAGCGGAACCGGGGTCGTTGCTTTCGGAACAGGGGCCGGTACAGGCGCAGGGGCGGGGGCGGGTGTTGCCGCGGGTTGGTTCTCCTCCTTAGCTGCAGCGCCGGAAAAATCGCCTATAAGTTTTTTCAGCCATTTCATTGCGTCGCACTCCCGGCGGGGGCAGATTTCTTTAGCTTCAGCGGCTGCATCACCCCCACAGGATTGGCGGTGGCCGGATCGGGCGTCTGCGCGGGTTGCACGGGAACTGCTCTGGCCTGCTGCAAAATGGCACGCTTGATGATGTCGGCCATCTTGAATTTTTTCTTATGTTCGGCGTAGGCGGCGGGTGGCATGCTGAGTGGCGCGGCCTTGTTCATGTTTATACCATAGCAGGGCGCACTGGGGTCGGCGCCCTTGGCCAGCAGCAGCTTGAGTATGCTTTCATCGCCTTTTTCTATTGCTACGGAAACGGGCGTGAAGCTGGTGCCGAAGTACATAAAATGCAGGGCTTCCATTACGCTTTCCGACTTGTTCACATCTCCGCCGTTATCGAGGATGTAGGAGATAAAATCTTTCTGACCTTTGTTAATCGCGTGCAGCAAGGGCGTGCGGCCGCTACCTTTTTTCGCGGCATAAGCTGCATTGATATCCATACCAAGCCCGACCAGCGTCTTGAAAGCCTCCAGGCGTCCCTTGGTATGGGCGACCTGAAGCGGCGAGCCTTGCTCGGTTTTCCAGTCCAGTGCCTCGTTTGGATATTTGGCATGGATGCGCTTTATCTCGGTTATGTTATTGCGGCGGATGGCTTTGAAAAAATCGTCGCGGTCACGTTCCCACGGCTCCTGCGCCGCTCGTGAAAAAGTAGAAGTCAGGTTTTTGAGCCAACCAGAGGCCATTATCACGGGCCTCCCGGCTTTTTCAGTTGCACGGGCGACATGACGTCAATCTTGCCGGGATCGGGCGCCACGACAGGCGCGGGCGGTGGGAAAGGGGCGGGGGCGGCTTTAGCCTTCGCTTGTGCGGTGACGTAATCGGCGCGTATGACGCTGGCGCGTTTCAGGATATCTGCGAAGACGAAGAGTTTCTTTTTTGACGCCACTGCTTCGGGTGTCGCGCAATATGCTGCCGGGCCCCAGTCGCCGAAAATTGTCAGGTTGGTGCTGGCCGTGACGGAAGTGAGCGCACCGTGTTCGATCAGGCGTATCAGCGTATCCTTGTCCTTGCGCAGCACGGCCATGTGCAGCAGGCTGGTTTCGCGGCTCATCATGCCGCGGATGGTGCCTGTCTCGTTCAGGTCTGCGCCGGTTTCCAGCAGGTAGTCAAAAAACTGTTTCTGGTTTTTCTTGTAGGCGGTGAGGATAGGGTTCCATCCTTCATTGTAGTTCTCGTTCTTATTCGCGCCGCGCTCGATTAGCAGCTTGAAAGCATCAAGGCTGTCTGAAGCCTGAGCGCAACGCAGCGCGCTGCCAGTTTTATCTTTCCATTGCTTCCATTCCTGGGGATACTTCGTAATGATTGCATCAAGGGCTGCAGTGTCGTTTCTTCGCGCCGCCTTGAAGAACGCCACGCGGTCTTCTTCCCAGGCGACGACTTTAGCCGCGCCGGCGCTTTGCGTGAATTGCGTCGTGATATGATGCGTCTGTAATGCCATGGAATCTAGCCCTTTGGATTCCAAGCATATTATCAGCGACATATTATTATGTCAAATATAAATTTCCCGTTATAAAACAACGCGATAGGGGATAAAAAATGTCCAAAAAAGAAGAAGGCCCCCCGACAAAAGGGCGGGAGGCCCGGGTGTAATCAACAATGTTGCTTCGTTCTTGCTTGCTTCTTGTGCGGAACGGCGGCCCTCTATGCCTCTACATCCAGCAACTGCCCGCGCCGGTTAGCGGCTACCGTTTCCGATCTCTGTGCCTCCGCCTGACGTCTCTGCGCTGCTTGAGCTTGGCGCTTTTGTTCTTCGTCCTTCGACTGTAGCGTCCTCTGGTCCAGCTTCTGTGCGTCGGCTGCCTGGGCGTTCCTGGCCTGGGTTTGTTCATTGCGCGCACGTACTTCCTGCTGTTGCACAGCAGACGGCTGCAAGACAACCTGTTGCGGTCCTGTGCCCGCAAACTCGACCATTTATCGCTCCGGGGCGCCCTTGGCGCTGAATAATCCAGTGATTAAATGCGCTCTAATAAGTCCAGATTACCATGGAGGGGGTTAACGCGCTGTTAATTTGAGAATCGTTTTCAATCTCATTCGCAAAATTTTTTGTAATTTCGTTGCGGAGAGACTCGATGCTTGCCAAAAGCAAGGTTCTTACTGCAAATCAGGTATACCGAAAGTCCTTTATTTTTCACGGAAAGATACGATTTAAAACCTTTCTTAAAACAATTTCGATAAAATTTTAAGTATATGCAAAGTTTCTAAGGATGAGCTGGGGAGGAGCTTAGCATTCAACAAAGCCTGACATAGGCGCGGGGGGAACCAGTGATGGTCCGTGCAGAAGAGCATAAAGGGGTTAATATCTTGGATCCGCAGCAACTTTTACAGTGCGCTCAGGACAAGACCGAAGGCGGCAGGCGTCGGCTGGCGCAAGCTGTTTCGGAATTTTTCGAAGAGCGCGTTCTCACCGACTCGGAAAAGAGCCTGGCCGGCGATATCCTGATGAACCTTATCAGGCAGGCGGAAGCCGATTTGCGCCAGGCGCTGTCCGAGCGCATGTCCGTACAGGCCAACGTGCCGCCGGAACTTATCGTGTTCCTGGCGAACGACCAGATTACAGTCGCGCATCAGGTGCTGATGCATAGCCCTGTGCTTAGCGAGGTAAACCTTATCGACATCATTTCATCCAAAGGTCAGGAGCATTGGCAAGTTATCGCCAAACGCCACGACATCAGCCCGACGGTTGCCGATCGTCTTATCGACACAGGCGATCTCGGTACGGTGAAGAACCTGATCGAGAACAGCAAAGCCAGCCTGCAGAAACCGACGATGAAAAAACTCGTGCGTTTCTCGATGAATACCGAGGAGCTGCAGCGTCCTTTGCTGCGTAGGCCGGAGCTGGATAGCGATGTGGCGATGGACCTTTACATGGTTGTATCGCACGCCCTGCGCGAGGAAATCGCCAGCAAGTTCGTGATTTCTGGCCATGTGCTTGACCAGGCGATCGAAGGCCTGATCCACGAACTCAGCAACGAGGCGAAGGGGTTGCGCAATACAACGCCTGAAATGCAGGCGCTGGCCAAGCGCTTCAACGAGCGCAAGGATATTACGGCAGATTTGATGATCAAGACGCTTCGTCGCGGGCAGATCGGCTTTTTCCTGACGCTGTTTGCCGAGCGGTCGGGCCTGTCGGTGGACTCCGTCACCAAACTCATCCAGAAAGACGGTGGCAAACCTTTCGTCGTCGCCTGCCGTTATATCGGCATGATGAAATCCGAATTCGCCTCGATCTTCCTGCTCAGCCGCGGCGTCCGCACCGGTGAGAAGATCGTCGACCAGCGCGAACTAGCCCTTGCCCTCAAGAACTTCGATGCAATGAAGGACTTCGACATCCAGCGGGTGATGAAAAGCTGGCTGAAGAACCCCGAGTTGATTTGAACCCTGCTTTGACTATGAAGCCGCCCGGGCGGGGGTCCGGGCGGTTTTCATTTTGTGTCGCCGTAATTCTCTCGCATGTACGACAGGATGGGCGAAAAGCTGTTGCCAGCCTCCCCACAAGCGAAGGACCTGCCATGCGCACCTTCGTTCTGAAACTCGACAAAGCCGTAATCGATGCCCGAGGCAGCGGGACATTTGGCGTATGGCTTCGAGGGTGCGCCAGCCGCGGCTGCAGCCAGCGCCCGGATTTTCTCGATGTCGCCGTCTTTCGCCTGCGACATCGATGTATACATGATGCTGCTGGTCTGGCGTACGAACATGCTGGTGATGACCGTGCCGTCAGCAAAGACGTGCAGGTCTTTCGTGCCACCCTTTTGCGGTTGGTAGTAGGTGTGGAGGAAAAAGTCTTCTGCGGCAGTGCCAGCGTCGAAAGCTGCAGTTGAGGCGTCAAAAATCTTCATTACTTCGGACGGGGTGGGCGCAAAGGCGTTATAGGCACGGTATTTGTCGCCATCGAAGAAGAACAGCTGGTCTTGGGCCACGCCGGGATTATTGGGCACACTGCTTTGTGTGAAAAAGCTTTCGACTTGCGAAAATAATGCGGCGGTGGCGGCGTCGCTCGCCTGTTTTACTCCGACCTGGCGCCGCGGCGCTTTATCGGTTGTCGGCAGCTTGCGGATGGAAAGTCCGTTGGAGAGGAAAATATATTCAGTGAAGCATTCGTTGCCCTTGCATGTGGGGTCATGCACGACGATTTCGAAGTATTTCGGGGGCTGCTGCGCAGGTTCTCGTTCGGACGGTAGGACGAATGCGCAGCTGACAATAAGCGCAAGGGTTACAAGCGTTAGCTGCGCGGCTCGCAACAAGTTCAGGCGCCCTTGATATTCAGGCTTTTGGCGGGCGCGGTGGCGGCGGTCTTAGCGCTTTTCTCGAGCGCCTCGACGCCAGGCAGTGTTTTGCCCTCCAGCCATTCCAGGAAGGCGCCGCCTGCGGTCGAGACATAGCTCATTTTTTCCTCGACGCCGGCTTGCGCTAAAGCGGATACGGTATCGCCGCCGCCGGCCACGCTGATAACCTTGCCGGCTTTGGTAAGTTCGGCGACTTTTTGTGCGACAGCGACGGTGCCTTTATCGAAAGGCGTGGTTTCGAAGGCGCCAAGGGGGCCATTCCAGACCACGGTCTTTGCGCCTTCCAGCACTTTGCCTATGGCGGCAACGGACTCGGGTCCAATGTCCAGCATCATCTGCCCGTCCTGCACGCTTTCGACCGTGACGGCCTGAGATGGGGCATTTGCTTTGAATTCGCTGGCAACGATAGCGTCGACAGGCAAAAGGATCGTGCATTTGTGCGCCTTGGCCGTTGCCATGATTTTCTGCGCCTGTTCGCGCATCTCATGCTCGCATAGCGATTTACCGACGGGGTTGTCGAGGGCTGCCAGGAAAGTATTCGCCATGCCGCCACCCAGCACAAGCGTATCGATGCGGGTGACGAGGTTATTCAATAGATCGAGCTTGGTCGAAATTTTCGCGCCGCCGACAATCGCGATAACGGGGCGGGTAGGATTACCTACGGCTTTGCCAAGCGCGTCAAGTTCGGCTTCCATCAAGCGGCCGGCGTAAGCGGGCAGGAGGGTGGCAATCCCGTGAGTGGTGGCATGCGCGCGGTGTGCGCAGGAGAACGCGTCATTCACGTACACGTCGCCAAGGCCGGCGATAAGCTGGGCGAAATTCGTGTCGTTTTTTTCTTCTTCCGGGTGGAAACGCACGTTTTCAAGCAGCAATACGTCGCCATCGTTTAATTTGGCGACTGCCTCTTTTGCAGGCGGGCCGATGCAGTCATTGGCAAAAGCTACCGTTTTACCGTAAGCGGCTTCGAGTGCCTTGCCGATGGGAGCGAGCGAAAGGGATGAGTCGACGGCTTTGGGACGACCAAAGTGCGACAGGATAACGACCTTCGCGCCCTTCGATGCCAGTTCCCTGATCGTGGGCACCAGGCGCTCGATACGGGTGGCGTCAGTGACTTTTCCTTCCTGTACGGGAACGTTTAGGTCGGCGCGCAACAGGACAACTTTGCCTTTCGGCGAAAGGTCGTCGAGGGTCAGGAAGTTTTTCATTGGTCACCCTTATTTGAATAAATGCCTTCCTGCAATATGAACGGAGTCATAAGGGGTAGCAAGGGTTAATAAGTCGCTTTATTTAACTGTTACAGCCCTGAATTTATTGGTGGAACTGATAAGGGCGCTCAAGATTCCGGGCTCGAAAGCGGAATGGCCTGCGTCCGGCACGACGATATATTCCGCCTCCGGCCATGACTTGTGCAGGTCATGTGCCGTTTCGATCGGGCAGACCATGTCGTAACGGCCCTGCACGATTGTCGCGGGGATATGGCGTATCTTTTTGACGTTATCAAGAAGATAGGTATCCGGCGTCCATTTACAGTTGATGAAGTAATGCGCCTCAATACGCGAAATGGGCAAGGCGTGGTCAGGCGCCTTGCTTTCCTCCACCATCGCGTGCCGCTGTATCAGCATGCAGCACAGGCTTTCGTAAGCAGCCCATGCCTGCGCCGCCTTGAGGCGGATGGCGGCATCCTCCTGCGTCAGCAGTTTGTAGTAATTGCCGAGGATATCTTGCCGCTGGTCCGGCGGGAGAAGTTTCACGAAATCATCCCATACTTCGGGGAAAACCGTTTTCATGCCATAGAGGAACCAGTCGATTTCGCGTTGCATCATCAGGAAGATGCCGCGCAGCGTCAGGCTGGCGACGCGGTTGGGATGTTCGACGGCATAGGCAAGGGCGAGGGTCGAGCCCCACGAACCGCCAAAAACATGCCACTGGTTGATGCCCAGTTTTTCCCGCAGCTTTTCGATGTCGCGGATTAGATGCTGTGTAGTGTTCTCGCGCAGTTCGGCATGGGGAGTGGAACGTCCCGCGCCGCGTTGGTCGAAAATAACGATGCGGTAGTGATCAGGATCAAAGAACTGGCGGTGACGCGGGCTGGAACCCGCGCCGGGTCCGCCATGCAGGAACAAAACGGGCGCGCCATCGCGGCGACCCGACTGCTCGTAATAAATGCTGTGAATGCTGTCCACCTGCAGGAAGCCGGTTTCAAATGGCATGATTGGGGCGTAGGGCAGCAGCAGGGAAGGAGCGGCAGGAGACATCAGTTTATTTTTTCTTGGGCAGGGTGTTACCGGGATAGCCATCGGGGAATTCGATTTGCTCCGGATGGGTTAATTCGATTAACGGGCCGCCATTGTCGACAACCCAGCCGCGGATGCGCACTTTTGCGTTACCCCAGGCATAAGGGCTGAAGCCGTAGGCAGTCGCGCCTGCCTTTCCCTGTACGCTTCCCTCGGGATTGTAATAGTTGCGGAACATCGCGTAACGGTTGCGGTCGAGCGCGATTGTAAAGTCATGTTGCGTGTCAGGGGCGAAGTTCAGGTAGTCATAGCCTTTATTGGAGCGGAAGTTCCAGATGGGGCCCTCAAAAACCTGGTAGGTGCCTTGTGTGCCTTTGCGGATAGTGCGGTCGTTTTTCACGCTCAGGTCAGGCACCTTCCAGAAGCCACGTTTTTTTGAACGTGCGTCAATTTCGTATTCATACAGCTTGATAACGAGATCGCGGTTGAATTCGGATGAGTCTGCCCAGGCATAACCATCGTTTACAAGCGCGGCCTGCACCCATGTACCGTCATTGATGACCATATGGATCATCTCGTAGCCCTGCTTGTCGACGCGGCCTTCATCGGGTAATGTTTTGTTGCGGAAAAGGCCGACTTTCTGGCCGACAAGTTTTGTCGTGAGGTATTCACGCGCCTTGTCTTCGTAAACAGGTGGGACGCGGATGTTGTCGAGGTGGAAGGTGCGATGTTTATCCAGCTGGATGACGTCGGATTTTGTAACGCCGACAACGGTGCCGACATCGATCAGCTCGAGATCATCGGGCTTGGTCTGGACAGGTTTGTAGAATTTAGGCTGGTTCGCGGCCTGAAGCGGCGCTACCGTTGCAACGCAAATACCAGCTAACAAAACAAATGCATAAAAAAGGTTGTGCTTCATGATTGTCCCCCACGACCTTTTTTAGCACAGACACAGCGCTTTTGACAATTACCGCAAGGCGTTAGTATCGATTACGCTGCGGCGGGAGCCAGCAGGGCGGGATCGATGTTCGCGTCCTTTGCTTTTGTCAAAATGCAGGCCTTCAGCTTGTCCATGGCGCGCTGCTCGAGCTGGCGCACACGTTCCTTGCTGATGCCGAGTTGTTTCCCTAAGTCTTCAAGGGTCACAACCTCGTCGTTCATGCGGCGTTCCTGAATTATGGTGCGCTCGCGCGGGCTCAGCTCGCTCAAGGCTTCGTTAAGCCAGTTCGAACGGGTGGCGGCGTCCTTCATCCCTATGACGATGTCTTCGGGGTTCGGGCCGTTGTCGGACAGCATATCTTGCCACTGGTTATCGCCTTCCTCGCCGATAGGGGCGTTCAGCGACTGGTCGCCGCCGTTCATGCGGGCTTCCATTTCCAGCACTTCTTTTTTCTCGACGCCCAGTTCCTTGGCGATCAGCGTCACCGCGTCGTCGTCAAGGTAATCGCGCGCGGCCTGGCCGGCGATTTTCGCGCGCAGGCGGCGCAGGTTGAAGAACAGAGATTTCTGGGACGCGGTCGTACCGGTGCGCACGATAGACCAGTTGCGCAGTACATAGTCCTGAATCTGCGCCTTGATCCACCAGGTTGCATAGGTGGAGAAGCGGTTTTCAAGCGCAGGCTCGAAACGCGCGGCGGCTTCCATCAGGCCGATATTGCCTTCCTGGATAAGGTCGCCCATGGGCAGGCCATAGTTCTTGAATTTCGCGGCAACTGCCACCACAAGGCGGGTGTAAGAACGCACGAGTTCGTGCAGCGCCTTTTCGTCGCGCTTATTTTTCCAGCGGCGTGCGAGCTTGAGTTCATGTTCGCGCTCGAGCAAAGGCTCATCCATCGCCTTGCGGATATACCGCAGGTTCGCCTGTTGGGTTGTGGGATCGTCAAGATGAGCCATAGTGCCTTCTTTCTAGCTTTGCAGAGAAACCGCTCTATATTTTGATGGACGGGAAGAGTGTAACGTCCAATTGTTAACTTTGTACTTCTTGTACGCAGCCGGCCTGTGACCGGATCACCCCGTCATCCTTCATATTAGGCTATTTTAGTTAAGAAGAACTAAAGGGGTACGTGACTTTTTTGTGCAAGTAAGTTTTTGAAATTAATAATTAATTGTCGATACTTGAACGAACAAAAAATACAAGAATGAGGAAATTTTGATATTTTTCGTAATCTATTGCTGGCCTTCCTTAAGTCAAGAGGCGGAGCGCCAATAAAAGGTAATGATTGACCTTCAAACCCGAAATCCGCAGGGTGGGGGAATGAAAAAGCATCATCTCTTTGTTATTACGGCTCTCTTTGGATTTCTTGTCGCGGCGGCTCCCGTTTTCGCCGAAGACGGCCATGACGAAGCGGCCAAGGCCTATCTCGCGGGGGATTACACGCGGGCTCTCCAAATATACAAACCGTTGGCTGAAAAGGGAGACCCTGAAGCGCTGTTCAATATGGGCGTGATGCACCAGTTAGGTCAGGGCACTGGGCAGGACGATAAAGAAGCGGCGAAGTGGTTCGCCAAATCGGCCGAGACCGGCAACCCCGAGGCCATGGTAAAGCTGGGAGAAATTTACCATGAAGGCAAAGGGGTCAAGAAAGATAACAAGCGCGCGGCCGAATGGTACGCGAAAGCCGCAGACGAAGGCCATCCCTCCGGCATGAACAACCTCGCCTACCTTTATTATCTGGGCGACGGCGTGAAACAGGATTACAGCATCGCGCGCAAAATGTTCGAGCGCGCGGCCGATAAAGGTGTGGCAGACGCTCAATATAACCTTGGCACAATGTATGATGAAGGCAAGGGCGTCGAGGCCGACCCTGTCAGCGCCGTTGGATGGTTTCAAAAGGCCGCTGCGCAAGGCAATACAGAAGCACAATTTGCCCTGGGTTTCCTCAACTACACCGGACGTGGCGTTGAAGCCAATAAGGTCGAAGCTTATAAATGGCTTAAGCTGGCGGTGAACGGTGGTAAGGAAGAAGCTGTCAAAGGCCTTGCCACGGTCACGATCAATATGTCGAAAGAAGAGATCGCGCAGGGCGACAAACTCGTCGAAGCGTGGAAGCCCAAGGACGTACAATAGGTCTTAAGCAGCCAGCAGTTCAATAACATCGCCCGTCGGCGACAAATGCGCGCAGACCAGCTTGCCGCCGCGGCCTGATCCGCCGTCGATGCTCATCACATTCCTGCCAATATGGATGCCGCCTTTTTCGGGGTCGTGGCCGCGGATGACGGCGCGGAAAGGCGCATAAGGCTCTTCGATTTTATTAAACCCTTTCGACGCCCACCAGAACTGGTCGCCCTGCGCCGCCAGCGGTTTATCGGTGTCGATGCCGGCATGCACGAAAAGCAAATTATTGTCGTTGCTCTGCTTGTTCTCGGTAAAGGCGGCGAGGCGCAGCACGGTAAAGAATTTTTCGTGCCCCGGTTCGCTGCGGATGGCGTTCTTCAGGAACGTCGTCCAGCGGGTGATGCTCATGATGCCCTCGCGCGCGACGCGCGTGGCGTCGGGCAAAGAACTGCCATAGGCGCGCAAAAGTACATCAATGTCCGGATGACGCTCGGCCATCCAGCCAACGACTTGTCCTGCGTTAGGCGCGAATTGCAATTGCAGCAGCTTGCCGAACAATTCCTCCTGTATGCCGCGCAGGTAGACGATGTCATTATTCTCCACCCCTGGCAGCGCCATCAGCGTGCGGCGGAAGTGCAGCAGTTCGTCGAGCGTCTGCTTGGGGCGCGCCGAGGGCCCGCCAAGATAGTTGCCGGTATAGACAAGACGGTCGCCCGGGCGGAATTTATCGAAGACGGATTTGTGGATCGCCACCAGTCGCTCGAGCTCGCCATGGATTGCGGAAACCGTCCAGATACGGTTCGGCTGCCCGAGATTCGAGAATTTATTCTTGAATGACATGGACAAAGCATACGCTTCGCTTTCTGAAATGGAAAGCGTTCAAAGCGTATCTTTTGCCATAAGCTTAAGCGGCGGGACGTACAGCCTTCGCTGCTGTGCGCGGCACAGGCGCCGTCGCCGGAATTTTGTCCGGCGCGGGCTGGTACTGGCGCGTCAAGTAGCTTAAGTCAACGCTGGTCCTGGCATGGTCGGTCTTGATGACCTTGCCGCCCGAGTATTCCTGGAAGAAATCCATGCTGCTGACGAAAGACTTGGCGGTCTGCAATACCGGCGGCTGGCCGTCGAGGTATCCGCCGTCGATCAGTGCGCGGGCGATGTGATAGAAGCGCTCGTTCTTCTCCATCTCGCCGTCCTTGCCAACCTTGAGGAGGCTGCCTTTGTTCATTTCATCCGCGTCCTTCAGCAGGCGGTTGAGAGTGGAGGCGCTGGCGTAATCCATCTGCGCGTCCATCGGCGTCTGCTTCATGCGCTGGAGCGTGAGCGTGGAGCCGTGATAGGCGTCGCTGCCCGCCACCGCGTTCTTGATGCGCACGTGCTCGAGGATCGTCTGCGCTTCCTGTGTCGCGGGGCTGTTGGCGTTTAGGGCCCTCACCAGCCTCAGCGCGTAAAGGTCGGCATCCGCCTCGTTCAGCGATGAGGTATGCAGCTTCATGTTCTGGTCGCAATGGCGCGCCTCGTGGCCCATGACGTAGGTGTAGAAGATCTTGCGCAGGTCTTCCTTATCGCTCTTGAATTTATAGCGGTCGACGTCAAAGCCGGTAAACTTGTACACGAACTTGTCGGCCGAGATATTGCCCGGCGGGCGAATATAGCATTCGCGTTCGTTCAGCGGCTTGTCGGGCACCAGCGCGTGCGCGTCGAGCGGATGCGGCAGGATAAACGTCGTCGTGGTCTGGAACAGCGCAACACCGAAGGTGAGGGGGGTCGAGACGACCGCAATTGCCTTGCCCGCGCCGCCGGATGCCGGGTCTCTCCAGGCTTCGCCCACGACCTGTTTCGTCATGTTGCCGGCCTCATGCCAGATGTAGAGGGGGTTGGAGCGGCTGTAAACGCGGATGTCTTTCGCGCTGTAATACTGGTTCATGTTTTCGACTGGCACGCCCTGTTTCGCCATATGTTCGTCGAGGCTGCTGCTGTACCAGCCCTGCGGCGCGAACTGCATGCCGATCGCCATGGCGGCGGAGGCGAGGTAATAGGTCCAGAGCCAGCTGCGCTTTTTCTTTTTCTTCGTGGCGAAGGGATCGTCCTTTTTGGCGGAATTCCGATTGAAGATTTTTTTCAGGCGATCCGGCACCAGCTGCATTTTTGTTTCCCATGCGCGGCTTGGGCCGCAATGATGATTAAATTGAAAAGCGTTTTATATTATGAAAATGATGAGGCCAAGTCAAGGAATCTGAAATTAATTGAATAATTTCATACTATTAACTTCCGATGACATCACCGTCTTTTTTGTTAATCGCCACGACCGAAGGGCGGGGCGGCATATCGCCCTTGAAGTCCGGCCAGCGCGTCGAGGGCTGTGCAAAACTGCTACCTTCGCCCGGGTGCTGCACGGCGAGGAAGAGCGTCTTGTTATCCGGGGTAAAGCAGGGGCCGCAAATTTCCGCACCCACCGGGCCCCGGAAAAACAGTTTCGTCAGTGCGCGACCATTCCCCAGCGTATCAGCAGCATACAAACCATCCCCGGTTCCATAGGCTTGCTGCAGGCTGCTGCGGTCTGTCGTGATCCAGATGCGGCCACGGTTATCAAAGGCGCAGTTATCGGGGCAGGCGAGCCAGCCGTTATCCGATGTTCCGTTGGCATAGGACGTTTTATCTTCGCCCGGCTTGCCAGCAATGATGAAGAAATTCCAGCTGCATTCTTCTGCCGCGTGGTCAGCATGCTTGCCATCGCCACCGGGAGGCACGATTTCGAGGATATGCCCACCCGCATTGTGGCTGCGTGGGTTGGCGGCGTCTTTTTCAAAAAAACTGCGCGAGACATTGTTCGTCAGCATCACATAAATGCGGCCGGTGACAGGGTTGGGTTCTACATCTTCTGGCCTGTCCATCGGCGTGCCGCCTGCGGCCTTCGCCGCAAGACGCGTATTAACCAACACATCGGCATAAGCGGGGAACGTGCCCATGCCTTCGTTCTTGTTGTCGAGGGGCAGCCAGCGTAGTTTGCCGTTCTCTTCGAAGCGCGCGACATAGAGCGTACCTTCGTCCAGCAAATCCATATTTGCGGCGCGGTTGTCGGGGTCGTATTTTCCCTTGGTGACGAATTTATAAACGCACTCGAATTTTCCATCGTCGCCCATATAGACAACGACATGGCCGTCCTTATTCACGATGCATGTCGCGCCCTCGTGCTTTAGGCGTCCCAATGCCGTGCGTTTTACTGGTTTTGACGTGGGGTTATAGGGGTCGATTTCGACCACCCAACCGAAGCGGTGTGGCTCGTTCGGCTCTTTGCCAAGGTCGAAGCGGCTGTCGACCTGTCTCCACGGGCGCTCCTCATCTGCGCCGACATTGTAATCGGCATCGGTAGACTGTTGGTTGCCGAAGTAATGATGGAAGTTCTCCTCGCAGGTCAGCACAGTGCCCCAAGGGGTGACGCCGCCTGCGCAATTACCTATTGTGCCCAGAACCTCGACGCCTTTTGTGTCTGCCGAAGTTTTCATCTTGTCGTGCCCCGCCGCAGGACCGGAAATTCTAATGGGGGTTTTTGCTGTTACACGGCGGTTGTAAGGGCTTGTAGCGGCGGGTTCCCAGCCTCCCTTGGTCTTTTTGATTTCAACGAAGCTCATGCCATGAGCCATCATTTCCACTTCTACTTCGGCAACACCGTAGGTTTTGTGGAACATAAGCGGCGCGTCGGTGTACTCATGATTAACGCAGAGGATGCCGTGATCAGAATTCTGTGAGCCCTGCGGCAGCGGCATAAAGGCAATGAAATCGCAGTTATAACCAAACTGCTGTTCCTGCGCCGCCGCCGTCTGCTTTTGAGGGTCGAAGGCCGGTGCGTGGCTGTGCAGCCTGTCGCCCCAGCGCAGCAAAATCTGGGCGGCGTAATCGTCGGGCACGTGATGGTCGTGGTCAAGGCCACCAGTGATTTCGGTGAATGTGAGTGTGCTCTGCGCCATGATGGGCGCTTCGCGTGCCAGCAATGTAGAGGCGGGGATGATTGCGCCGGCGGCTACGCCCGCCGCCAATCCCTTTATAAGATTGCGGCGCGACAGCCGCGCGGAGATGATTTTGCTGATGCTTTTACCGTTTTCCATCGCCGGATTTTGGCTGAAAATAGAATAATAACAAGGATATATTCGTATTTTTGACATAATACTAAAGTTCTGCTACGGTTTAGCCTTATAAAAATACAGGAAAAGCCGTGAGCTATCGCAACACATTGGCTGTCACCGGGCCCGCAGACGACGTCAAGCCGACCGAGCTTGAGTTGCGCGACTTCATGTATGGCGCGCATGAAGGCGACCGCATGGGCATGACAACATTCCTGCTGAAATTCGGCGCGCATCATATCGATGACACGCGCGGCGAACCCGTAAAGTTTACGGCGCTGATGTGGGCGGTTGAAAAGGGCAGGACTGACTCCGTCGATTTCCTGCTCACCTCAGGTGCGAATATCGAACACCGCGACGGGGTCACGGGCGATACTCCGCTGATCAAGGCCGCGCTGAAGGGTGACGTGCTCACGACCCAGCTGCTTATTTCGCGCGGCGCCAATCTGAACGCCGTCAATAATAATGGCCAGACGGCCGAAGATGCCGCCCTTGCGAAAGGTTGCACCAAAACCGCCGTGCTGGTGCGCGATGAGCTTCTGTTGCGCGAACGCCTGCGCCGCGAGGAAATCGACCGTACCGCTTATGCCTTCCATGAAGGTCTCAAGAAAAAAACCGCCGTGAACCACGCCTTGCGCAGAAAGCCGGGTGTGCCATGAGAAGGTGGAACCCGCCGCAGCCGGCCGCGCCGGTTTTCAATGCCGCCGCCGCACCCGCAACGCCGGGCGCGAAGGAAATCGAGGCGTTCCACTATATCGCCGCCAAGGGGTCGAAAGTCGCGCTGAAGCAGGTCATCGACAAATACGGCGCCGCGATTATCGACGCGCGCGATGACCACGGCCGTACCGCGATGGTGCACGCCGCGATTACCGGCCACAAGGAAGTGATGGATCTGCTGCTGGAGGCGGGGGCCGATATCGATGCAGCCGATAACCGCGGCCAGACGGCTTTGATGGCCGCTGCGCACCGTGGCTATGATTTATGCGTGACACACCTGATCGACCGTGGCGCAAAGCTGGACAAGCAGGACGAGCACGGCCTGACAGCCCTCGTGCTGGCGGGCGCCGTCATCAGCCGTAGCGGCGGCAAAAACCTCAGCCTCTCGCGGAAGAAACTGAACACGGTTTCCATCCTGCTGGGCCGCGGCGCTGGGCTTGAAGTCAAGGATGATGCCGGACGTACCGCTCTCGATTTCTCTATCGGATACAAGCAACCGCTTGTCGCCGAAATGATCCGCGAAGAAGCGCAGCTGCGCGAAGACCGCCGCATCGCCGACGAAAAGGCACTGCTCTGGTTCACCGAAGGCCTGCCGGAAGACGTGCGCCTGAAGCGCCTTCCGCTGAACTACAAACCGCAGGAACCGGGGCGCTAATCGGGGCTTGCCACTGCCTTCCTGCTCGGCTACCTTCTGTCCATCAAACATATATATAAGGATACGGCCATGAAGGTTCTCGTCATCGGCGGCACTGGTTTTATCAGCGGGCAAATTGCCGACAAGGCGGCGGCGGCAGGGCACGACGTTGTCCTTTTCAACCGCGGCCTGCGCAATCCGCATTCGCCGCACGATACCATCAGTGGCGATTTGAAAAACCTGCAGGCCTTTAAGGCCGATTTGCTGGCGGCGAAGCCCGATGTCGTCGTGCATTGCATGGCGCTCACTGAAAAACATGCGAAAGACCTTGTGGACGTCTTTCAGGGCACCGGTGCGCATGTGATTGCGCTCAGTTCCGCCGATTGCTACGACAGCTTCGAGAAACTCAATAAAGGGGAACCGGTGGGCAGCATGCCGGTGCGCGAGACAGATGAGACCCGAAAAACGCAGTTCTACTACCGCGCCCATGGGGGCGGCGACTACGACAAGAATTTGATGACTGCTGCGCTAATGGACGCGCACAAGGCCGGCAAGGTCGAGGCGACGGTTTTTCGAGTGCCGATGGTCTACGGCCCCGGCGATTACCAGTACGCGCATCGCCATGGCGACATCATCAAGCATATCGTCGACGGCCAGAAAGATATTGTCATGGGCACGAACGAACAATCTGCGCTATTCACCTACGGCTATGTCGAAAACGTCGCTTCTGCCGTCGTCCACAGCTTCGGCCACCCGAAGGTCAAGGGCGAGATTTACAACCTTGGCGAAGACAGCGTACGTACGCGCCGCGAATGGGCACAGCTTTATGCCGATAACGCCGGCCATGCATTCAACTTCCGCATCCTGCCGCCCGAAGTGACCGGCGGCGGCGATGTACCGCAGAACTTTATCATGGATGTCTCGAAGTTCCACCGCGACACGGGATTTACCGACCCCGTCAGCCTGAAAGACAGCGTCAAGCGTACCTACGACTGGGCCGTCGCTCATCCCGAGGCGCTTAAAAAGGTGCAGGTGGATTACAAGGCGGCGGGCGACCTTGCCGACCGTTACGACGCACACATGAAAGATTTCCCGCAAAAAGCAAAGCCTGCAGGCCCCGCACCCTGATTATTCTTCCTCAGGGTCGTCCGAGGTGATCAGTCGCGCGCCGCGCTGCCAGGTCACGTAATCCCATGCCCAGTTGAGCATCACCGAAACACGGTTGCGCAAGCCTATCAGGAAATATATGTGTGATACGCCCCACATCAGCCAGCCGATAAAGCCGGAAACTTTGAGGTGTGGCAGCACAACAATCGCGTTGTTACGGCCGATAGCTGCGACTGTGCCGACGTCTTTGTAACGGAAATTATCCGGGGGCTGTTTCCCACTTATCAGAGCCTTGATGCGCTTCGCCACGAACTGTCCCATTTGCTTCGCCACGGGGGCGGTGCCGGGCAGGGCGCGTTCGGCGCCTTCCGGCGTATAGGCTGCCGTGTCGCCGATCACGTAAATGCGGTCATTTCCAGCGATGTTCAGTTTTTTGTCGACAACTACACGTCCGGCGCGGTCCATGGCTGAGCCCAGCCATTCACCCGCGCGTGACGCCCTGACACCCGCCGCCCAGACGATAGATTTCGCGGCGATGCGCTGGCCGTTGATAGAAACGCCTTCGCCATCCACTTCCTCTACCTTGCCGCTCACCATCACCTCGATGCCCATTTTCTCGAGCACGGCCTTGGCTTTGGCGGATAACTTTTCCTCCAGTGTCGGCAGGATGCGGGGGCCGGCCTCCGCCAAAATAATACGTGCCGAACCGGGTTCTATGTTGCGGAAGTCCTCGGCAATCGAATGCCGTGCCAGTTCGGCAATCGCACCCGCCATCTCGACGCCTGTCTGGCCGCCGCCTACAACAATGAAGGTCAGCAGCGCCGCACGCTTCGCCACGTCGCTTTCAGCTTCGGCGCGCTCAAACGCCAGCAATATTTTCTGGCGCAGGTCTGTGGCGTCGGCAATAGTCTTGATGCCCGGGGCGTCTTTCTCCCATTCGGCATGACCGAAATAACTATGCTGCGCGCCCGTCGCTACGATCAGGTAATCCCACGGCAGCGTCTGCCCGCCCTGGGTATGCACAACGCTTACAGCCGCATCGATGCTCTTCACGGCATCCAGCAAGACGGTGGTATTTTTCTGGCGGCGCAAAATATGACGTATCGGCCAAGCGATATCGGCGGGCGATAGCGCAGCGGTTGCTACCTGATAAAGCAACGGCTGGAAAAGGTGATAATTATGGCGGTCGACAACCGTGACCTCGGCATCCGCACCCGCCAGTTCCTGCGCAGCGGTCAAGCCGCCGAAACCTGCCCCAATAATTACGATGCGGGGCATGGCGGGGTTATCCCTTCCGGTCCTTGATGTGGCTGGGCCACTTGCCGTTCTTTTTCAGCTCTACGGCCTGGGCGAGGTCTTTCTTCACGCGCTCGAAAACGCTGTCCCAGTCGCCGGCCTTAGGCTGGCGGATGAGTTTCATGGCGGCGTACCACGGGCTGTCCTCGCGGTCGTGGAGGTAGAGCCAGTAGGGGAAATAGCACAGCATATTCCATACCGGCTTGCCGACCGAGCTGGCGAGGTGCGCGACCGAACTGTCGGTCATGATGACAAGGTCAAGCTGCTGCAATACTGCGGCCGTATCGGCAAAGTCGTTCACATGCGGCCCGATGTCGAGGATGAGCGGATCTGCGCCGAATTCCTCGATCTCTTTCTGCCCGTGGCCTTTTTGCAAGCCGTACAGCTGTACGCCCGGTATCTCGGCGAAGGGCAGGAAACGCTCGATGCTCACCGCACGCTTGCGGTTGCGCGAAAACGTCGGGCTGCCAGACCAGACGATGCCGACGCGGAAGCGCCCCTTGCCCATATCAAGCAGTTTCTGCGCACCTTCGGGCACAGCATCCGGCACGAACATCGGCGCAACGGGAGGGATGTTCGACAGGTCGGTTCCGAAAATACCGGGCAGGCTCATCATCGGCACGTGGTAATCGAAGCTTTCGTCCGACTTGAACGGCTCGGAAATTTTCGCGACGCCGGGGATTTTGCTGAACAGGCGGTGCAGCGGCTTCTTGCATTCGAAAATCAGGCGGCCGCCGCGCGCGGCGACCAGCGGCAGGTAGCGGGTGCAGAGGATCGTATCGCCAAAACCTTGTTCTTCGTGGACGAGGATGGTTTTGCCTGTCAGATCCTCGCCGCTCCAGCGGGGTACGGTGAACTTGCGCTCGGGCAGGTCCTTGTGCTTCCAGCGGATTTCAAAAGCGTCCCAGCCGCGCTTGTAATCCTGCAGGTGCAGGTAGGTAATGGCGCGGTCCCAGGCGATGTTGGTGTTATTCGGTTCGATTTTCAGCGCAAGGTTGAACTGCTCGAGCGCTTCTTCGTAACGGTTGAAATCCCGCAGCGCGATGGCGTAGTTGTTGTGCAGGCGGATATCGCCCGGCTTGATCTTCACGGCTTCGGCATGGATGGCCAGCGCTTCTTCCCCGCGATCGAGGTCGACAAGGCAGTTGGCGTAGTTCGTCATGCATGACGTATTCCCGGGCGAAAGTTCCATCGCGCGACCGGCGCAGGCCAGCGCGGCGTTGAAATTTTCGCGCTGGCGCATGATGGTGCCGAGGTTGAGCCATGCCGACATTTCGTCGGGTTTTTCGCGCAGCAGCTGGCGGTAGCACTGCACGGCCTCGTCCACCTTGCCCTGCCGGTGCAGCGTGAAAGCCTGGTCGAACAAGGGGTGGTTTTTTGAAACGGGTTTTTGCACGGTGCTGGTCTTTGCCATGGGGTCCTGCCTGTTGCGGCAATTTTACTGTGCCGCAGCGAAGGCCGCAAGGCCTCGTAAAGCGCTGTTTTACTGCATTTTTATCTTGAGCGCGCCTGCATCCAGCGGTTTGCCGCCATAGGTGCAGCCAGAGGACAGCCCCGCAAAGCAGTTCATGGCATCAAGGGGCGACAGGGTCGTGTCCTTGTTCGACAGCGTGCCGGCAATAATCGACAGGTCGACGCCCAGGTAGGGGTTCTTGTCTGCCTGCAATCGCGCCAGTTCTGTTTTATAACCCGTAGTGGTGCGGCCCTGTGTGCGCGCCATATGTTCCAGGTTGACGTATTCGAAGGCCTGCCGCATCTGCTCGTTGCCGCCGAAACGGTCTGCGGGCGCGGGCAGCGAGGGGAGGGTCGCGGTGAAATTGAACTTGTCGGAGATCGAACCGGTCAGGCGCGCGCGGTCCAGCGTATAGCCTTTCTGGTTGGGCGCGAGCTTGTCGCCATGCACCAGTTCGGTGATATAGTCTTTCAAAATGTCCTGATTGTATGAATCCGCCCAGTCACGCGTCTTGAACTGTTGCGCCCAGCCGGCAGCGCCGCCTGCCTTCATGGCATCGGCGTGTGACGAACCTGCGGTGATTGCGGCATCGTATGCCGCTTTGATGACCTTGGTATTCTCGGGGAAGCGCGATTGCATATCTTTCCACGGCCCGGGCACACCCGCCTTGTCAAGCTCGAGCGCAACCAGCATCTGGCCGGTGCGTGCCGCCCCTTCGTGCGCCAGTGTCATCAGCTGGTAATCCGCGATACGCCAGCTGCGGTCATAGGTGCGCAGGTTGTTGACGCGTTGCGCCGCATGAATAACTTCATGTGCCTGGGTCGTCAGGATATAATCGATATCGGTTGATTTGTCGGAGATGCGCACCAGGCCATCGTTATCGAACCATTCGCCCGCGTGGCTGTCGCTCATGCTGAAATAGCAGTGGAAGACATCGGCGCGGGTCGAAAATTCCACGATCGCCTTGCCCATCACCTCGCCCTTGCGCAGCGTCTGCAGGTTGCGCCAGAGGTCCTGCGTTGCTTTGGGAACTTGGGAATAACTGTAATCGGCTTGCGCGCAGTTCTCCCACACGCCGCCGATATTGGGGCGCGCGGCATAATTGAACTGGCCCGTCAGGTCGCCGTCAACGCGCGCAATTGCTTGTAAAACAGTATAGCGGTTGCCCGAGCCCTGTATGCGCGGCGCGATACGCCCGATGAATTCCTGCTTTTCGTGGCCGGGGCGGAAGATGTCGAAGGCCTTCGCCAGTTCCGGCACTGCTGTCGCCATTTCCTGCTGCGTCGGCAGCGTCACGCCTTCGGCCAGTTTTACGCCACCAGGCATTTCGCCCATTTTTTCGACGGCCACGTTGTCGAATTTTTCCGCCGCGCGGCGGCTGACCTTGCCAGTCGCGTAATCGTTGTAATAATCCGTTACAACGCCGTTGGCGTGGGAGGCAATAAAGGCGGGATCGCGGAGCAGCGCATTGACGGCGGCGGCCGAGGCCTGCTGCATATCCGCCGTCTGAGCGTACTTGTCCTTGAATACCTGCCAGCCCGTCGTGGCGTTTTTATCGTGGAATGCGGCCAGTGTGGCGTTGCCATTCCCCGACATTTCGAGCGCGGCGGCGAATTCTCCCGCCTGCGCCAGTGCTTCCGATGCAACCTTCTGCGAAATACGGCTGTGCAGGTTCCAGCTGCTGTCGTATTTCAAAGCACCGCTGTTGTGCTGGTAGCCATGGATAGTGGCATGTAGGTCTTGCAGCATATGGTCGGCGATATCGCCGGTTTTGTTGATGCGCGCAAAGCCGTTGTCGGGGTCAAAGGTCGAGGCGACCGAGGCGTCGTTATAAAAGCAGGTGTAGATTTTTGCTTCGCGCGCGTAAGACAGCAGGCTGCGCGTAAAGGTTCCGCCAAAGGCCTGCAACTGGGTGAATTCCTGTATCTGGCTTTCGACCGGCTTCGCGCCGGGAAGCTCGCAAAGGCTGTCGATTGCCTGCGGCGCAACGCGGCCGGCATAAACGGGTACGGTATCGAGCTTGATCTGGGGCAGCGGCTGGACGTCTTCGATATCCACGCGCGGCTGTCCGCCCTCGGCTTGCGGATTGTAGCGCTGATAGCCGACCCAGCCGCCCGCCAGCGCGGTGGCGGCGAGTACGGCGGCCAATACTTTTTTGGTATTGGATTTCTTCTTGGGTACGAACTTATCCTGCTTGCGCTGTGGATAGGCCACGCGGCATCGCTCCGTGAGATTTTTGAATTATGTCAAAATAGGGCAATCCGGGGATTAGCGCAAGATAAAAAAAGGCGGCCATATCGACCGCCTTCTTTTATTACTTTGTAGCCGAAGAAAATTACGCGACGTTCGAGAGCACTGCTTCCAGTTTCTCGGCGGCTTTCTTCTCGTCGATCTTTTCGATCGCGGCGACTTCGCGGGCAAGGCGCTCGAGCGCGGCCTGGTAGATCTGGCGCTCGGAGTAGGACTGCTCGCTGTCGTCGGTGTCCTTGCGCAGGTCGCGGAGGACTTCGGCGATGGCGACGGGGTCGCCCGAGTTGATTTTCGCTTCGTATTCCTGCGCGCGGCGCGACCACATGACGCGGCGGGTCTGGCTGCGGCCTTGCAGGGTGCCGAGTGCGTCTTTCAGGCGGTCCTTGGAGGACAGCTTGCGCAGGCCCGAGGATTTAACCTTGGAAACCGGCAGTTTCAGACGCATACGGTCTTTTTCGAAGCAAATGGTATAGAGCGTGATTTCCATGCCCGAGATCATCGTGGTCTCGACGCCTTCGACGAGGCCCACGCCATGCGCGGGATACACGACGAAGTCGCCGGGTGCGAAGTCCAGCTTCTCGGCCTTCTTGGGTACGGCGACAGGGGCAGGGGCTTCCTGCTTGACTGATTTTTGCACGGGGGCGGGCGCCGGTTTCTGGGCTGCCTTCGGGGCGGGCGTGACTTTCACGGCCGTCTTGCCCTGCATGGTAACTTTAACAGCGGTTGCGGTCTTTTTGACAGGAGCGGTCTTGGTCGGGGCTGCAGCTACCGGTTTTTTGCCTTTTGCCTTACCCTTGGTAATCTTTGCCATTTGTCCTCACAGGTTAGTGCCGAAAAAATATTCAGCACGTTCAAGTATTTAACAGAACATGTACCGTTAGGTCGTAATTCTGCCAGTTAAGACGGACTGTACCAGAATGTCATAAAAATTCAAGTACAAAGTTAAAAAATCGTTAATAACCAGTACACTAGAACCTGTTTCCTATACATTCCGCGCCTTTCCTAATGGCCTGTTCGCAAAAGCGTTCAAAGACTCCATGGAAGTATTTGACGGTAAGGCGCAGATTATGTTATTTTACATATTATTTAGATGGCTACATATATAAAGTCATTCAGGGGAGGGTTGCGTGGCGTTCTGGGATAAATGGTTTTCAGGTAAAGAATCCGCTGCCAGCCCCACTCCTGCCCCGGCTTCACAGAATTTTGTCGCCCCGGCACCCGGTCCGGCTTCGGGCATGAGTGCGCTGCAGCTGGCCGTCATGACCGGGGACCGCGAAACAGTGAAGCTGTTGCTGGACGTAGGTGGCAATGTTCAGGTTTTCAACCAGGCCGCGGCCGATGACTTTATTGCCGCAACCGGCGCCGCAGGTCCCGCCATTTCAATTCCGGGCACCGAGCCGCCGGAAACCGACGACGACATCAAGGTCCGCAAGCCGCTGACCTTCAAGCGCAAAAGTTAAAGGCGAAAATGAGCGACCTTTCCGAAGCATTTGACCGCGTCATCGCAAAATTCATCGACGCCGGCCATTTCACCGCCGAGCAAATCGCCAGTGAAGAGGGCAAGGAGCTGCTGCATTCGCTGAAGTGGGATCAGCGCAACCGCCTCGCCAGCGCCGTGCCAGGGCTGATGGCGCCTGCGGACTATAATTACCCCGAGCGTTCTGTGCTGCGCGATCTGCAGAAATCCTTCAATGACGTCGCCGGCCTGAGCGATGTCAAACCCTTGCTGGAAGAAGCGGCCAATGAAACGCTGGCCGCCATTGCCGCGCGCGGTGCGAGCCCGTCGCTGGCGGAAGTGCCGGGCGCGGAAAAATGGGTTGGCGATGGCATGCACAAAGCTGCAAATTACGCACTGGAAACAATCTTTGGCCAGAAACTGCTGTGGTCCCAATGCTTTGGCTTCGACAAGGCGCCGGATTTCAACCACAACGTCTATTCGGCGCTGCAGATGCGCTTTATCAACCTTGTACCCGGCTTCGATGTCCGCGCCGAGCAGCTGGACTACGACAAGAAAGTCGTGCGCAATATTCACGAAGTTAACAACCAGCCGGGGCTGAACGACGTACGCCGTATCCTCGACGCCGCTGTGGAAGAAACCCTGAAAGACATCGGCCTGAAACCGGCGGGAAGGATCTCTGTCCCCAAGCCCTTGCAGGTTAAAGTAAAGTCCGGCGCATAATTACCTGAAAAACAAACTAAATCCCCCGCCTGTTACAGCGGGGGATTTTAGCTTTAAAAGTCAGCACTTAGCGCAGGGATTCCCTGACCGCATCCTTCATACCGCCAAGGGTACTCTGGACTTTGCCGGCCAGTTTTTCCGACTTGCCTTCCGCTTTCAGTTTTTCGTCACCGGCCAGTTTGCCGGCGGCTTCTTTGGTGGCGCCTGAGGCCTTTTTGGCTGCGCCTTTGATACGATCTTTATCCATGACGTCCTCCTGTTGGATTATTGACTTCATTAAGCCCAATACATGAGGGGGGTGGAGGTTCCGGAAATTTTGAAGATTTTGATGGCGTAAGGCATTGATTTTATTGTATGCTGGTTCCAGCAGAAGGCCTGCAGCGCCGCGATTCCGCCCCATCAGCGCCGCATCAGGACGCCATCAGAACCGCATCACTGCAGCCAAAAACGGGGAGTGGGCCAATCGATCGATTGAAAGGCGTCAGTCGCCGGAGCCGGGCTTGTCGCTGAAGAATTCCATCTTGCCCTTGGTATCCTTAAAAGCATCGGCATCCGGAGGCGCAGGCTTTTTCTTGGTAATATTTGGCCAGGGGCCGGTGGAATAGTCCCGGTTCAGCTGGAGGAAAGGCTCGGCCCGCTCGTCGATATCGGTCACGATGGCGTCGATCGGGCATTCGGGGATGCAGACGCCGCAGTCGATGCATTCGTCGGGGTTGATGACGAGCATGTTTTCACCCTCGTAGAAGCAGTCCACGGGGCAGACTTCTACGCAATCGGTATATTTGCACTTGATGCAGACGTCTGTAACGACGTAGGTCATTTTTTCACCCTTATTTTGCGGGGTTTATAACATATCCCGCAGGCGATACCAAGTCATGCCCAGCACGAAAAGGGGGCGGCGCAAAAGGTTGCCGCCGATAAACGGCTGGTGCTTTATTTTCGCAAATACATCAAAGCGTTGCGCCTGGCCCGCCACGGCCTCCGCCACCACCTTGCCAAGGATATTGGTGGCAATCACCCCATGCCCGCCAAAGCCGTGGGCATAGTAGATATTGGGGGTCATGCGCCCCAAAGCCGGCATGCGGTTGATGGTGAATTCCAGCTGGCCGCTCCAGCAGTTGTCGATGCGGGCGGATTGCAGCTGCGGGAAGATTTTCAGCATACGCTGGCGCAAACGGGCGTCTTCGCCCGAAAACTCCTTGTCGGCGTAATTGCAGTTGCCACCGAACAAAATCCGGTAATCGCCTGAAAGACGGTAATAATCCATGATAAAGCGTGCATCCGACACCGCGATATCGCGGCCCATGATATTACGCGCGCGCCGCTCGCCCAGCGGTTCGGTCGCGATCATATGGGCGGTGGCGGTAATGGATTTCCGCGCGATTTTCTCCGCCCCCTGCATCTGGATCGCGCCTGCGAGAATGACATATTTTGCCGTGACCGAACCGTTAGCCGTCACAACCTTGACCTTCTCGCCGGGTACAATTTTGAGCGCGCGGGTATTGTCGTAGATCCGCACGCCATGCTTCTGCGCGCCCTGCGCCAGACCCAGCGCATAGTTGAGCGGGTGGATATGCGCGCCCTTGGGGTCGAACATCCCGCCGATATAAGCCTTTGTTTTTATGAGGTCCTGCACCTCGGCCTTGCCCAGCATCTGCAGGTCGGCATGGCCGATATCGGCCCAGGCCTTCACTTCGCCTTTCAGCTCGCCGAGGTGTTTTTCCTCGAGCGCGGCGGTGAGGTGCCCGAATTTGAGGTCGCACTTGATGCCAAGGTTGTTGATGCGGGCGAGGATAAGTGCGAGGCCTTCGAGCGATAGGTTGCTCATGAACTTGGCTTCGGCCAGCCCGAATTTATCCGTCATCCAGTCGGGCGATTTGGCAAAACCGCGGATGAGCTGGCCGCCGTTCCGGCCCGAAGCGCCCTCGGCGATTTCGCCGCTTTCCAGAATAATTACAGAAAAACCCTTCGAACCGAGCTCAAAAGCGGCCGAGAGTCCAGTAAAACCGCCTCCGACGACACAAATATCGCAGTTGACCTCGTCTTTTAGGCTACCTAGAGTCGCAATGAGCCGATTGGCCGACAATGCGTACCAGGGGACATTATAATAGTCCGACCTATCACCGACGAGGGGCATTGTTTACATAACCGATAAGACATCCATATGGAGAACCCATGGACAAGTTAGAAGAGTTTATCCGCGAACATAAAATAACGGAAGTGGAATGTCTTGTCCCTGATATGTCCGGCATCGCGCGTGGCAAGATTATTCCCGCCGACAAGCTTCTCCGCATCTTACGGGAAAGGGGCATGCCGCTGCCCGAGACGGTCTTCGTACAGACGGTGACGGGGGATTACCCCGACGATATCGACAACCATGTCAGCCCGACCTATGGTGATGTTTACATAACGCCGGATGAAGCCACCGTGCGCCTCGTGCCCTGGTATCAGGAGTCGACGGCGCAGGTGATCTGCGATCCGTTCTATGCCGACGATACGCCTGTGCCGCTGTCGTCGCGCAACCTGCTCAAGATGATCTGCGCCGAGTACGAAAAGCGCGGCTGGCAGCCCGTGGTCGCGCCCGAACTTGAATTCTATCTTGTGGCCGTGAACACGGACTCCGACCTTCCGCTGCAGCCGCCCGTCGGCCGCTCCGGCAGGCAAGAGATTGGCCGTCAGGCTTACGGCATCGACGCCGTCAACGAATTCGACCCGATTTTCGAAGACGTGTACGACTATTGCGACAAGCAGAATGTCGACATCGATACGCTGTCGCACGAAGCGGGCGCCGCGCAGATCGAGGTTAACTTTAACCACGGCGACCCTGTTGAACTGGCCGACCAAGCCTTCCTGTTCAAGCGCACCGCGCGTGAAGTGGCCATGCGCCACGGCGTTTACGCGACCTTCATGGCGCAGCCCATGCAGAACCAGCCCGGTTCCGCCATGCACGTGCACCAGTCGGTGGTCAGCCGCAAAACGGGCAAGAACCTGTTCTCGAACGATAACGGCGCGGATACGCAATTCCTGCGCCATTATATCGGCGGGCTGCAGCGTTACCTGCCTTACGCTATTCCGCTGTTTGCGCCGAACATCAACAGCTACCGCCGCTTCGGCCACAAGGAAACCGACAGCCCTATCAACGTCGAATGGGGCCTCGACAACCGCACCGCGGGCCTGCGCATTCCGGTCTCGAAAGCCGAAGGGCGTAGAGTCGAAAACCGCCTGCCCGGCGCCGACGGCAACCCGTACCTGACGATCGCAACGACTCTCGCCTGCGGCCTGCTGGGATTGATGGAAGAAATCGAGCCCACCGAACAAATCAAGGGCAGCGCTTATAAACGTCCGCACACCCTGCCACACCACCTCGCCGACGCCCTGAAAAAATTCAAGTCGTGCAAACCGCTCTCCGCCCTGCTCGGCGACCGCTTCGTAAAAGCCTACGTCGGCATCAAGGAAGCGGAGTTCAAGGCTTATAACACGGTTATTTCGTCCTGGGAGCGGGAGAACTTGTTGCTGAACGTTTAAAATCACATTACCTGAAACCCCGGCTTTTGCCGGGGTTTCTTTTTAGGTTCGAGCCGTACAAAGGAGAATTAATATGTTCCGTCAATATCTGGCCGCCAGCATGCTTGCGGCCTTTCTTTCATTTGCGCCGGTTTCGTTAACAGCTGCCCGCGCCGACGAGGTTTCGCACCGGCAGGCGGCCGAAGAATTGATGATCGTAAGCGGGTCTGAAAAGAATTTTGACAAGGGCTTCATGGTGGGGTTTAACTCCATGATGAAGGACAATCCTCCGGAAATGCAGAAGGTTGGGCTGGATTTCGCTGCCAAATACCTTTCCTGGAACTCTGTCAAGGAAGACTTGATCAAGCTACATATCGAAAATTTCACCGAACAGGAGTTGAGAGACATAACGGCTTTTTACCGTACCCCGACCGGCCAAAAAAGCATTACCATTTTGCCTACTTTGTTCGCCAAGGGCATGGAGATAATCCAGAGCAGGATTGCAGATCATAAAGACGAACTGATGACCAACCTTGCAGCCGCCAAAAAAGAAATAGACGAGCGCAAGGCGCGAGAAGCTGAAGTAAAGCAGAAGAATTCGGATGCTGCTCCAGCGAAGGGCACGCCGTAATTAAGAGTTCGTAGTAAATCGAAACCATGAAAAAAGACCTCAAAATCATCGCCCATCGCGGCTATTCCAGCCTTTATCCCGACAACACGATGGAATCTTTCGAGCAGGCAGTGAAGGCGGGGGCGGATGTTATCGAGACGGATATACGGGAGGCGAAGGACGGGTCGCTGATTTGCAGCCATGACCCGACGAACAAGGCCGCGCTGTCTTTTTCCGACGCGCTGGACTTTGCCAAGGATAAAATCACGCTTCTGCTCGACCTGAAAGTGGGCAATCCCGCGTTCCATGCGAAGCTGGTGAAAGAATTGAAAGACCGCGGCATGGAGGGGCAGGTTATTATCGGCGTGCGTTCGCTGGAACAGGCGCGGGAGATCAAGGCGCTGTTGCCGGATACGCAGATGCTGGGCTTCCTGAAAAACCCGTCCGACTTCCCCGAATTTTTCAAGATCGGCGGCACGATTGCGCGCCTGTGGGAAAACGACGTGAACGGGAAAAACCTCGCGCTGGCGAAGACGGACGGGCATCCGGTATTCGTGATGTCGGGCTCGAAACTTGGCGCTGTCGGCGATATCACGCCGGATCGCCTGCGCAAGCTGATGTCGCTGGATGTGCAGGGCATATTGGTCAACGACCCCAAGCTTGCCATTCAGGTTAAAAACGAAAAACCGCGGCCGCCGTCGCCGCCCGGCATAACGAAATAAACGAGGGAGTTTACGATGCGTAAGTTTTTCCTGCTTGCAGTAATGCTGCTGTTATCAATGCCTGCCTATGCGCAGACCGAGCGCGATATCGGCGCGGTGTCGACGGCGTTCAAGCTTATCGGCCCGAACCACAAGATTGTTATCACGGCCTTTGACGACCCGAAGGTGAAGGGCGTCACCTGTTACGTCGCGCGTCCGCGCACGGGCGGCATTTCAGGCGCGTTGGGGATTGCAGAAGACCCGAGCATTGCCAGTGTTTCCTGCGTGCAGACGGGGCCCATCAGCTACATCGGAAAAATCGACCCCGACAAGAGCGGGGAAGAAGTGTTCGATGAACGCCGCTCGATTATTTTCAAATCGCTCAACATCAACCGCGTTTACGATGCCGCTAACGGCAGCCTTGTTTACGTCGTGCGCACGACGCGGATCATCGAAGGTTCGCCCGCGACCTCGATCTCGGTCGTGGCGCCCATGACATGGGATGGGGTGGCGCCGCAGAAGGCGCTGCTGGAGTAAATCTTACTCGAGACGGCCGATGCCAAGGCGTTCCAGCAGGAAATCGACCAACTGGAAATGCCTGGTGCTTTCCGCCTTTTTGGTGGCGAGGGACTGCTGCACCTCGGCGATCAGCGGGCGCAGGTCGGGCGTGTCGAGCTGGTCGCGGATTTTCTTGACGAATGCCTTTTCTGACTGGCCCGCCTGTCCGTCGAGCAGCGAGATGTAATCGCAGAAATAGGGCAGCAGGACGCGGTGCAGCGGCTCGGTCACCTTGGGCAGCAGGTCATCGAGGTTCTGCGGGTGGCGCAGGTCGTCGGCGAAAGTCTTGCGGTGTTCAAGCGTCACGACATAAGCGTTTTCGAGCGCCATGATCGCCTTGTCGAGGAATTTGCGTTCCGTCTGGTGGTAGACGCCGTCGGCCATAATAATCGCAACAAGGCACCGCCACATGTGGAAAAGGCTGTCGCTCAGCGGCTGTTTTTCGGTTGCGGGTTCTGACGTCATGGGCGCTCCATATTATGGTTCCTGATAAATGATAGCATCCCATGCGAAGGCTTTTAAAGCAGATTGTCAAAAGCAGGTAGCGGCAGTAGATTCAAAAAAGTTTCAGGGAGTTTCACATGCGCTTTTTTATTGCATCATTTTTTCTGTCATTTGTAATTGTTGTCTTCGGGTTGTCAGGGGCAGCAGCGCGGGTCGCGCCTGTTAAACTAGAGGCAAAGGCCGAGGCAGGCGACGGGCGCGCGCAACTTGAACTGGCGCTGAGGGCTTGTGATACGCGCGCCGGTGTTTACAAAAGCGACCCTTCCGTCGCCCTGAAATGGTGGAAGAGGGCCGCAGCGCAGCACGACAAAAGCGTTGCCCTGGATGCGCATCAGCAGTTGGGCGAATACTATTTGGCCCAATACGCCTTCGACAGTTACTTCCTGAAAGACGGCGAAAAAACGCGCCCGCCGGGAGAATATAAAACCGTCGCGAAATGCAGGGGCGAGCGGCCGGTAAAGCCCGATTTCAAGCGTGCGGAATACCACTTCAAAAAATGTGCAAAAGGTGGCGGCAACGTCGACTTCACCTTTGTGCCTCCTGCGACCTGCCGCCACGGCTTGGGTAATGTCAATTACCTGCAGGGGGATTACGCCGATGCGTTTTTCTGGTATCTCAGCGTGACTGCGCTCATCAACCTTTTTGAACATCCCGACATTCAAAAATGGCTTGAGGATATGAAGGATTACAGGGGCCTGATGCCGAAAGTAAAAGGCAGCAGGGACGTTGATTACGCTCGTTTTGCTGCAGAACATCTGACCGAAGAGCAGCGGATGGCGGTTTTCAAGCGCGTCCGGGCCTACCTTTCGCGGCACTTGCCCCGATAACTGCTTGATTTCAGGCGCTTTATAAAGCCTTGATTATCGCGGCCGAAAAATATATCCCTTATAGCCTTAAGGGCGCTTAGCTCAGTTGGTAGAGCACCTCGTTTACACCGAGGGTGTCGGGAGTTCGAGTCTCTCAGCGCCCACCACCCTTCAGGCGGTTCAGATGGATCCTTCGTGGTATGAAGTCGAGGAATTCTGCGCCGCCGCCAAGCGTAACGATATTCCCGCCATGAAATCAGTTCTCGATGCGCAAGGGCCCGCGATCGTGCATGCGCGCGATTCAGCGGGAGATACCGCGCTCAGCTGGGCGGCGTGGTATGGCAATATCGAAGCGGTCGAATGGCTTTTGAATAACGGGGCCGACATCAACATGCCCGGCGTGCGCAACCGTACCCCGATGGGCTGGGCTGCGGAAGGCGGGCGCAAGGAGACGATTGCGCTGCTGCTGGAGCGCGGCGCCGATCCTTCGCTGAAAGACGACGAAGGCAACACGCCCGCCATGACCGCGCGTATTCGCAACTTTCCCGACGTGGTGGCGTTGATCGAAGGCAAGGTTGCCGAAAGGCTGGCCGCCGAAACTGCGAAGAAAAACGAGGAGGAGGGGAAAGCCCTCAGCGCCAAACGCCTCGAAGACCTCAAAAAGCACAAACCCCCGAGAATTAAGGGTTTTTAGGCGCTTACATTGACATTAATGACGCGATTATGGTATACATAATCCATCATGTATGTATGCAATTGCAGAGGCTTTAACGATAAAGCAGTCCGCGAGGTGGTCAAAGGCCACCCCGAGGCGAAGCAGGTTAAGGACATTTACAACATCTGCTCGGGCAACGAGAAGCCGAACTGCGGCAAATGCCTGCTGACCATCAAGGAAATCAGGGATACCTGCCGCCCGCCCGGGCCTTAATTACAATTACGCTCCGTAATTTTATTTAGGCTTTGCTTATGCTCCGCCGTGGCCGCCCTTCGGGGCGGCTTTTTGTTTTTTGGCCTTGGGCTTCGGCACGGGGGTACCCGTGTCGCGGATGCGGTCGGTGGAGGCCACCAGCGCCTTCATGATCTCGGGCTCGATCGCGGCATGGCCGGAGACGGTCTTGATCATGTGCGCTTCGGGGAAGGCCTTGTGCAGGTCGTCGGCAATCTGCGGCGGACAGACGAGGTCGTACATGCCCTGCACGATGACGGTCGGTATATGACGGATTTTGTCGATGTCCTTCAAAATCCGGTCGTCAGGCTTGAAGAGGCAGTTGCGGAAGAAATGCGCCTCGATGCGCGAGATGTTCAGGTCGTCCTGGTCGTCCTGCGCCGTGCGCGTGGCGGATGCGGCAGGCGGGTTCAGGAAGCAGCAGACGTTTTCAAAGTTCGCCCAGGCGCGCGCGGCAGGGATGCTGACGGCGGGGTCTTCGCTGACCAGGCGCTGGTAGAAGTTCTCCATGAAATCCTTGCCGCGCTCGGCTTCGGGCAACGCGTCTTTCAGTTTGCGCACTTCCTCGGGGCGGAAGAGTTCGGCGGCTTCATAGAACATCTCGATGTCGCGCTTGCGCATCAGAAAGATGCCGCGCAACGTCAGGCTTTCGGTCTTGTCGGGATGCGCCTCTGCATAGAGCAGCGCGAGGGTCGAACCCCATGACCCACCATAAACGTGCCATTTGTCGATACCCAGCTGTTTGCGCAGCGTTTCGATATCCTCGACGAGGATGTCGGGCGTATTGTCTCTCAGCTCCGCCGCGGGTTTCGATTTCCCCGCGCCACGCTGGTCGTAAATAATGATGCGGAAGGCTTCGGGGTCGAAGAAACGGTGGAAATGGTCGCCCGATCCGCCGCCGGGGCCGCCGTGCAGGTAAACAATCGGCTTGCCTTTGGGGTTGCCGAATTCCTCGTAATGCAGCGTATGCGTCGCGTCGAGCTTGATGTCGCCGGTCTTGTTCGGCTTGCTGGCGGCGTAAAGGAATTTGTCTTTCAGGTCTTTTTTCATGGCTGCGGTCCCTTGGGTTGCGCGGCGGCGGGTGCGGGTTTCTGTTTCTCGACGGGCGAGCCGAAATCGCGGATGCGGTTGGTGGCGGCGACAAGCCCCTTCATGGTTTCCGGCATGCCGCCCGAATGGCCGGCCTGCGTGAATTCGATGGTGCAGTTATCCAGTTTTTCCTTCAGGTCGAAGGCCGACATCGGCGGGCAGACGTTATCATGACGCCCTTGCACGATATGGGTTGGGATATGCTTTATATTGCCGACGTTCTGCATGATGCCGTCATCGGGCATGAAATTACGCATGAAGTAAACTTCGATGAGCGCAAAGGGCAGCGCCTTTTCTGGCGGATCGTTGCGGATATCATCGGGCGGCACGTCGAGGAAGGCACAGCCGTTTTCAAACCGCGTCCATGCGGCGGCCGCAGCCAGATGCACTTTCGGGTCTGGGTCGGTGAGGCGCTGGTAATAGGCCTCCAGCATATTGCCGCGCTCGGCGACGGGAATGAAATCGACGAATTCCTTGTACACCTCGGGATAAAACACGCCCATTTTGTTGATGTACCAGTCCAGTTCCTTGTCGCGCATCATGAAGACGCCGCGCAGGGTCATGCTCTCGGTATGCTCGGGATATTTTTCGGCATAAAGCAGGGCGAGGGTGGAACCCCAGGAGCCGCCGAACAGATGCCATTTCTCGATGCCAAGATGCTGGCGCAGTTTTTCGTTGTCCTCCACCAGATGCGCGGGCGTATTGTCCTCGATCAGGTGGATGGGGTTGCCGTCTTTTTTATAGGCATCCGGCGACGACAGCGGCGCGGCGCGCTGGTCGTAGGTGATAATGTGAAAAACGTCGGGGTCGAAGAAACGGTGGAAGTAGGGCGCGCAGCCAGCGCCAGGGCCGCCGTGAAGATAGACGATCGGGATGCCGCCTTTTTTCCCGTACTCCTGATAGGCGATCGCATGGCCATCGCCCACGTCTAGCTTGCCCGTGTTGAAGGGCTTGCTGGCAGGGTAAAGGATGGCGTCCTTTTCGGCGTCAGGCATCGGTACGTCTCCATTTGAATGTAATGGATTCATAGCGAAGCAGGGTTCGTTATGTCAATGTTGATTTGGCGTTGACTTTTATGCGCTTGATTTTATTATGTCAATAATTGTTAACAGGCAGAGCTAAATGGTCCAGCGAAACAAACTCATACGTCCACCCCGCGAAGGCACGGTTACCGGCAGGCTCGAAGCCTTCTGCGAAACCGGCACCGAAGGCATCATCTGGAGCGTCTATGAAGACGGCAAGACGGGGTATGACGGGCTGAACTGCCTCGAGGACGGCGACTTCCTGAAAATCTTCAACGACGCCGCGCGCACCGAAGTGGCCTGGGAGGGGGAGATCAAGCTGAAATACCCGCCCGCCACGCGTTTCAACCGCGGCATACAGCGCGGCGTGGACGAACAAAATTGGGCGCGCATGTTTGTCGATGAGAAATACGCGACAGTCATTTTGGCCGACAGCTGGAAGAAAATGAAAGCTGAAAACCGCGCAAAAGAACGCGAGCGCAAGAAGACGTTGGAGTCTATCAACACGTCATGCCATAACGGCGTGCCTGTGAAACCGATGAAGACAATCAGGATTAAGCCGAAGGAATAATTCCGGCTTTTTCTTCTTTTTTAAGGGCGACGGCCCTTCAGCATCCTGTCCTTGAAAACCCTGTCCTCGTCAACCTGTCCGCCAAGCTTGCGGTATTCGCTGACGGCTTTGGTGAGGGCTTCTTCGCCGATTTTGTCGAAGCTCTGGCCGTTAATGGCTTCGGTGCGAAGGTTCAGGTTCTCGGAAATCACCGTGCGTTCGCGGCTTTCGAAATTGAAAATTTCGGTCATCCGGCGGCCAAGCTCGGGATAGAAATTGATATGCACCAGCTTTGATTTGCCGGCCAGCTTCCATGTTTCTTCGTCGAACAGCGGGTCGCTGCCGGGCTTCACGGGTTCGGGCGCGGGCAGGGGCTTGGGTTTCTCGGCGGGTGAGAGCGCTACGGGCTTGCGCTTGACGGGTTCGGCGGTAGTAACCACGCCTTGAAGCAGCTCGATATTCTCTTTAAGCGCGAACTGCTGGGCAAGCGCAATTGCCGTGCGGCGGTGCTTGTCCTGGATATCCTTGTTCGCGCCGTTTGCCAGCAGGAAATGGACCATATCCGGATTGTTTTTCTGTGCGGCGTAATGCAGCGCCGTCATCTGTTCGTCATCGCGGGCGTTAATGTCGCGCCCCAGCGCGACGAGTTCGGCGGCAAGCTCGAGGTTGCCGTTGAGTGCGGCCATATGCAGCAGGCGTTCGTGGGAGAGTTCCTTGGCGCCTTTTTCCAGCAGCATCAGGGCGATTTTTGTTTCGTTCAGCTTGACGGCTTCGTTCAGGGGGCTTTGGGGCGGCTGGTTTTCATAGCTGTAGTTCCAGCTGTTGCGGCGGGCTTCGGGCGTGTGAATAACCCCGGTGCCGGCTCCGGCGTCCAGCAGCGCCCGGACACATTCTTCCTTGCGCTGTTGAACGGCAAAGAACAGGGCGGGCGGGTTGTCGGCGTTCAGGTCGGCTTTGCCGGTTTTCAGCAAAACATTCAAAGCCTCTGCGCTGCCGGATTTGATCGCGTGTTGTAGCGGCGTATAGGCGCCTGCTTTGTGGTTGATGCGTTGCACGATATTAGGGTCGGCGCCCAGTATCAGCTCGACCGCTTCGGCGTTTCCGCTGGCGGCGGCGGAATGGAGGCTGGTTTCGTATTTTTCGTTCCATTCACCGGTGCCGGCGCCTGCGGCGAGCAGCAGTTTCATCACGGCGACATGGCCCTTGCGCGCGGCCTTGTGCAGGGCGGTATCGCCCGTGTGTTTTTCCTTGTGCCGGATCCAGTCTTTCTTCTGCTGCAGGTAACCCGCGACTGCAGCGGCGTCGCCATTTTCGGCGGCGGTCAGCAGGAGGCTCGGGTTCTGGAAGAAAGCCATGGTTTATGCCGTTTTGGGGTTAATTGAGGTCTATGAAATACCATAATGAACCAGGGGTCACAATAGGGCAAAAAAGGCTGGCGTTAGTATATTGACATTACCCACCTCCGAGGATATGAAAACTCATCACCCTTGAAAGGATTTCGCCATGTCAGAAGAAAAGAAGCCTTATTCTGCCGAGCTGCGCGCCGTGCGCGACGAGTTCAACGACATCGCCAAACGCGCGCAGGAAGCCGCGAAGAAACTGGACAGCCTGATCTGGAAGGCCGAAGACGCCGAACGCCGCGCCGCACATGACAAGGTGCTGGACCAGTTCGTCGACCGCCGCCACGAATTGCTGAAAGGCCACGACGTCACTTTCTATATCGCCAAGACGCAAGGCATGGGCGAGGGGTATAACAGCCCGGTCGGCGCCGTCATCAGCACCGCGCAGGATATCAATTTTGCCGTCGACAGTTCGCATGGCGTGAATTTCTCGGCCGCGCTCTACGACACGACCACCAAGGGCCTGAACCTGACGAACAGCGACCGCCTCGACAAGGCGCGCGACAAGACGGCGAACCAGGCCTGCGACCTGCAACCGATTGCCAAGGAAATCCTCGTCAACAACACGCCGGACAAGGCCAGCGACAGGCAAAAGCATTACATCATCATCTCCGAAGGCAAGGCGACCGATAACGTCGACGTGACCGCGCAGATGCTGACGGCAGCCATGGCGCTTAACCCGCGCATCACCGTCGACTTCATCAGCGTCGGCACGGGCGAGGGGAACATCAAGGACCTCGCCGCGAAACTGAACGCGCCCGTGCATACCGTTGCGAAGCATGAAGAGCTGAAAGGTGCGATGATTGCCGTGCTGACGACGCGTTTCGCGAAAGTCGAAGCGCCTAAGGTTGAAGCCCCGAAAGCGGAAACGCCGGTTGCGACGCCAGCCGTTGTGGAAGTTACGAAACAGCCGAAGCCCTGATATCCGATTTTGAATTTATGCGGCGCCTGCCTATCAGCAGGCGCCGCATTTCATTTCGCCCGCGATGAAAAAATTTTCTGCGGTTAAATTTTCTTCATCAAAAATTCACCAAGAATCGCTGAAGAAAATTTATGCAGCGTTTTCAATGTGGTAGGTTTTGCAGGCCTTCGATTCGCCGACGCAACCCGAAATCTCAACGCTGTTAACTTGCTGATAACAAAGGGGGATTCCGGTTGTTGTTGACGGTATTATCATACCTGTTACCGTTTACTTACAGGTGAAACAACCCCAGGTGACTACTTGATTTACATAAACTCGGTACTTGAAATCAGACTACAAAGCGCAGCAGCGGGAGCCGGAATTCTTTTTGCAAAGACCGGCTCTTTTTATTTCCGCGAGCGACAACCGGGATAGCACCTAACTGATCACTTTTGACTGACCGACCAGACGGGAAATCCAGATGAGGATTCCCCGGGAGAGGAGACGCGACTCAAAAACAAAACCCTACTGACGACAACAAACAAAAAACGAAAGGGAGAAGACGAGACGAGGACCGGCACTAAAGACTGAAGACGAAAACAAGACCTAGCAAACAACAACCCAAACGAAGAAGCACAAAGGAGCACTACAGAGATGGCAAACACCTCAACCCAGGCAAAGCAGATCACCGAGATGATCGAGCAGGCCCGTCAGGCGACGAAGAAAAAGACTTCCGCGCCCGAAGGCTCGAACGTCACGGCGACCAAGACGGACGATAAATTCTCCGATATCCGCACCAACACCTTCTACAAGATCATCTTCAACGAAGAACTCGCCCCCGAGCAGAAGAAGGAAGAAGTCACCAAGGCGCTGACCTTCAAGCTCGAGGACACCAAAGAGCAGAACATGACCCGCCTGAAGGAATTCACGGCCTTCAAGGAATACCTGCAATTCGAACGCAAGCGCATGGCGCAGGAAATCATCAAGCTGACCGATACCGGTGCTTTCTCGGAACTGAAGCAGGTCTATGACGAACTGAACGGCGCGGTTATCGACTTCGAAAACCGCATGACCCCGCTGACCGAGATCATTGACGCGGTCTACAAACTGCGTTGCGCGGGCGGCGAAACGGTCCTCGGCGTCTTCAAGGAGATCAAGGAAGACCAGGCCGCTGAAGAGCAGCGCAAGAAAGACCTCGCGGACCGCCAGTCCAAGCTGGAAGGCCTGCAGGGCCAGATCGGCAATGTCAACGGCGACCTCGCGGTTCTCCAGAACAGCCGCAAGCACCGCAAATTCTTCGGCCTCGGCGGCCTGAAGGACGACGCGATCCGCGAGATCGAAGCCAAGAAGACCGAACTCGCCGATATCGACGCCTCCATCGCCAAGACCTCGGAAGAGCTGGAAAACCTGAAGGACCCGAACAAGGCGCGCGCCACCGAATACGCGCAGTTCGCGGAACAGAAGGCCAAGCTGCGCGAGCTGCTTGACATCTCCTCCGACGAGCACAAAGACCGCCAGAAGGCCCTTGTCGGCGCCGCGCAGAACTTCGTCAACTCTACGAGCGATCGCGTCGGCTCCGTCCTCGGCCACCTTGACGGCATGGGCGACCAGATCGAAGGCCTCTTCAACGTCAACTCCGGCATGCAGAGCATCTATGCCATCGTGAGCGAGGGCTCCCGCGAAGCAGCGGAAGCAAACGCCAAGGTGCGCGACACCCTGCAGCCCCCGGCTGACGGCACGAAAGAAAGCGCGATCAAGCAGATGGAGCGCGAAAGCAAGAAGATGGCGGTCGAAGACCACGTCTCCGCGCTGGGCGCTTCCACGGTCGATACCGAAAAGACCTTCGCGGACTTGTCCACGCAGGGCTTCCGGATCAAGTCGATGAAGGACAGCAACCGCGAACAGATCGCCAAGACGCGCGAACTGCACTCGTCCGGCGTCGCCGGCGTGGCAGACCGCCTCTCGACGGTCCTCCAGGCTGTATCCGCCGCGGCACTCAATGAATCGGCGGAAATGGCCAAGCAGACGGTCGGCACCATGAACGACAAGACCAACAAAGTCGCGATGCAGGAAGCCATCCGCTCGGCAATGGGCATCAAGGACACCAACGACGGCCTGACGAAAGCCATCGAGGACCTCCAGTCTTACTCGGAGGCGATCAAGGCAACCTCGCAGATCAGCCGCGAAGGCCTGACCGAGATGAAAGACATCCTGGCGAACCTGCAAGAGAAGACGCTTGAGGTCCAGAAGGAAGTCAAAGCCTCGATCGGTATCGCAGCCGAAGTCACGGAAGCAAACGGCGGCGTTGCCAAGCCGGCTGCTAACGAAGACAAGCCTGCACCGAAGAAGGCAGCCGATGCCCCGGGCATCTCTGACCCCTTCAAGCAGTTCAACCGCTAAGACAGACCACCTGATCCGGCGGGGCCAAAAGCCCCGCCGGGGAAGGGCCCCAGGCCAGGGTACAGCGAAAATACAACACCTGGTTAACGGGCGGACTCTATAAAAAAAACACAAGAAACACGAAAAGGCACAAAGCAGATGGCAGACGACAACAAACCCAACCCCGCAGTTACGAAAGGCTCGAGCAGCGACTACCTCTTCCGCGGCTCCGACTACCTCGCCAAGCACCCTGATTTCAAGGCCGTCGGCCGCGAACGGGAGATGAAAGAAGTCTCCAACGTCCTGATGCGCAAAGACGGCAACAACCTGCTCCTGACCGGCCTGGCCGGCGTGGGCGTCTCCTCGGTCGTGATGGGCCTGCAGGCCAGCAAGGAAGACCCGAACACTCCGCTCGACATCGTAGGCAAGCGTTTCTTCTGGCTCGACACTGACGGGCTTTTCTCGTCGGGCGACGCCAATAAAGTGAACGAAGGCTTCCAGAAGGCTCTCCAGACCCTCTCGCGCTCGCCTGATACCGTCCTCGTCATCGACGATTTCAAGGATTTCCTGGACGGCGTGCGCAACACCGGCGCGAACAACGTCATCAACGCCCTGATGCGCGAATTGCGCGTAAACAAATCGCTGCAGGCGGTCTTCGAAGTCCGCGACGGCGACCTGTCGGAGGCCCTGAAGGCGCATTCCGACATGAAAGACATCTTCACCCTGATGGAGATCAAGGAACCCGACCGCGCGACCCTGACGACGATGGTCCAGGCCGGCGTGAAAAAGCTGGAAGAACACCATAAAGTCACCATCAGCGAAGAGGCCATCAAGTCGGCCGTCGACCTGACCAGCAAATACACCATCAAGGAACTCGACAGCGCCCAGCCCAAGCGTACCTTCATGCTGCTCGAAGGCGCCCTGACCGAACTGCGCCACAACGCGCATTCGAAACCCACGGCGCTCGAGCCGGTCGAAGTCCGCCTCGCCAACATCGAAGCCGCGCTTGCCGGCAAGGGCGTCGCGCCCGAGCTGGCCGGCAAATCGCCGGGCGAACTGGAGACGATGAAGATCGAAACCAAGTCCCAGATCGAATTCATTGGCGAACAGTGGGGCGAAACCCAGAAGAAACTGCGCGAACTCTACAGCGAACAGCGCACGGGCGAGGAGAACATCCGCCTCCTCGACGAGCAGATCGAAGCTGAAAAGCAAAAGCAGATCGAAGACAGCAAGAAGATGGAGGCCGACAAGGCCGCCGGCAAGGAAATCGCCGGCGAGAAAACCCGCAGCCTCGGCTTCTCGATGGGCAAGGGCGGCCTGGAGACGGGCGTCGTCCGCGAACTCAACGAAAAGCGCGTCATGTGGGAAAAACTGGTCCGCGACAACAAGAAGCAGTTCGACGACATGACCAAGGAGTTGAACGAAGGCCTGACGCTGCAGAACGAAAACGTCCTCGCGGAATTCAGCCGCCTGTCGGGCGTTCCCGTCAGCCGCCTCGGCCAGGACGAAACCTCGAAGCTGATCAACCTCGACGAGACCCTGATGAAGCGCGTCTTCGGCCAAAACGAGCCGGTGAAAGCGGTCGCCAAGTCGGTCCGCCGCGGCCGTACGGGCCTGAAAAAGGCGAACAAGCCGATCGGCTCGTTCCTCTTCCTCGGCCCCTCGGGCGTTGGTAAAACCGAATTGGCCAAGGCGCTTGCCGAAGCACTGTTCGGCGACGAAGCCGCGCTCAAGGTCTACAACATGTCGGAGTTCCAGGAGAAACACTCGGTGTCGACGCTCATCGGCGCCCCTCCGGGCTACGAAGGCTACGCCGACGGCGGTGTCCTCACCAACGCCATGCGCCGCCAGCCTTACTGCGTGAACGTCTTCGATGAGATCGAAAAAGGCCACACGGACGTCTTCGACCTCTTCCTCCAGATTTTGGACGAGGGCAAGCTGACCGACCGCCGCGGCCTTACGGCATCCTTCGCGAACTCGATTAACATCATGACCTCGAACATCGGCGCCCAGCACTTCCTGGACGAGAGCATCGATTTCGAGGAGGCGAAGAAACGCGCACTTGCGGTGCTGTGGAACCCGGACAAGGAAAAAGGCGGCTCCGGCTATCGCCCCGAATTCCTGAACCGCTTCACGGGCATCTTCTGCTTCAACCGCCTCGGCCAGCCCGAGATCCTGATGATCGCCGACAAGACCTTCAAGGAGATCAACGGCTGGATCGCCGAGCAGGGCCTGACCGTCGAGATGGACAAGGCGGCGAAAGAGCAGATGTGCAAAGACCACTACGAGCCCCGCGGCGGTGCGCGTTCCATCCAGAAATGGATCGAGAACAACATCACTTCGGACCTCTCGGACACCATGCTCCGTCACCCGAACGAAGCGGGCAAGCTCAAGGTCACTTACGACCCGGCCACCAAAACCGCCCATACGGACTTCAAGCCCGAAGGCGCGGCAGAGGAAAAGGTCGCAGCCCCGCCTGCGAACGAGAACAAGGGGGCCGCAGTACCTTCTGCAGCCTCGGCGTTCAAGGTGAACAAGTAACGGTATAGAAGAACAAGGAGACAAACGAGATGGCAAGTTCAACCCCTAAAACAGCCGACGAGCTGCTGGAACAGGCAAGGCGCATGCGCCAGGCCACCAGCCAGGGCGGCGATATCGCTAAGAAGACCGAGATCAAGGGCTCGGTCATCACCGACACGCTGAAGGAAATCAAGGCGGTCAACGAAACCGCCAAGGAAGTCCGCGGCGGCTGGCACGTGATCAAGCATGCGGGCCTCGTCGCCTGGGAAAAGGTACTTTCCCCGGTGTACGAGTTCGTGAAGCCGGTCACGAGCCGCATCGCGAAGTGCTACATGTGGGCCTTCAACAAGGTCTGCTACAAGAAGGACAAGGAAACCGGCGAGAAGCACTTGTCGCGTAACCGCGCCGGCGCCTTTATCCTGGCGACTGCCTTCGTGGCTTCGGCTGCCGTCCCCGGCATGGTTGGCGCGCCCGCCCGCACGGCCATCGGTGCGGTGACCGAGCCGATCGGCGACGGCGTGCGCATGGCGCTGTTCATGCACAAGAACGAAACCATCTACCTGAACGACCAGCACGTCGTGAACGAGGCGGAAAACATCTGGGTCGTGAAGGGCACGACCACCCCGAACGGCGGCGTCGAAGAGACGGTGCTGTTCAAGGTGAAGCCCAGCCTTGCGCACGACCTCTGGCAGTGGAAGACGAAAGGCGACCCGTTCTTCATGCCCGACCGCGTGGTGGGCCCCGTCGCCCCCGGCGCCAACAACAAATGCACCGTGACTTACTACGGCGCACGCTGGCGCATCGCCAACTGGCTGCAGAACTATCCCTACCTGCTCGACGTGAAGTGCGAAAGCAGCACGCCGATGGGTCAGGCCCCGGTCGCGAATTTCAACCAGGCTGCGCAGCCCGGCGCGCAGGCGCAAACCCCGGCACCCGGTGCCGCGGTCCATACGCCCGCACCGGCTCCGGCTCCCGTAAGGTAACGGGAGGCTTGGTGTAACGAGGTACTCGCTGTACTAGAAGGGCCGCCTCTCTGCCATCGGGGCGGCCCTTTTACAGCTTGATTAATGATTATACATAATATATAAAGCCACAAAACGAGGGCGAGGCACATGGCTGAAGAGAAAAAAGAACAGGAACTGAAATCCGTCACCAAGGATGAAATCTACCGCAAGGTATTAAGCGTCGGCCGGAAAATCGTGAAGACGGCGGTCATCGCGGCAGTGCTGTACGCGACCCTTATTCCGGGCGGCTTGATCCTCGGGGGTATCGCAGGTGGCATGGTTGCGGCGCATTTCGGTGCTGGTGCGATACTGACGACGGGTGCGGCCATCCTTGGCGTCGCTGCGGGTGGTGTAGGCGGCTTTTTTGGTACCAAGCTCGCAGTTGCGGGAATGGTTGAAGATATCGCCCTAAGTGGCGGATTAGAAGCGGGCGAGATGGGGCTGCGCAGCTTGCTGAAAACGTTGCGCGAGGCCAAAAAGAACGCGAAAGAGCAGGGCAAAAAACCCGCAATCGGCGTTGAGACGCTGGAATCTGTCACGGGAACGGCGCATAAGGCCAGCGTAAAACTGCGTGATTTCTTCGGGGATAAGGCTGAACCTCAAGTAAAAGATGAAGAAGTTGCTTGTCCTGCTACAACGTCATCGTCAGCTGTGGCACGACCGGCACCGCAGCCTTAAGTTCAAATTAAATCAGTAACTTAGGAATGGTATATGCCGCTTGACATGCGGAACGCTCCTGCACTATAACTTTACATAACATATAGGTGTTCCCATGATGTCCGATGCGGAAATTCTCGCAGCCTACGACGATTTTGCGGAGAGTTTCAAAAATGAAACCGAAGATTCCGAACGCGCAGATTTTATACGCGACAGCCTGTGCCGCCGCTTTCCTTTGTATGTGGCCGTAGCACAAGAAGACACCACGCGCCAGACACTGTTCAACCGCCTTGCCCAGCTGATCGAACATGTGGGCAGTTTGGACATGGAAGGTGTCGACGCCAACCAGGCAGAGCCGAATGCGAACGATGCCGAGCTGCTGGCAGATGCATTCGCTAAGGCGGCGCGTCCGGGCTATGTGCCGGACGGTTTTGCACGAAATCTCCGGAAAATGGCCATGCATCGTTTTACGTTTGCCGACGAACAGGAGGACTGGGCCGTGAGCCTGGCCATCGACAGGTCCGCCGCAGCAATGAGCGATCTTGCCGACTATGTGGAGCCGCTGGAGAAAGCTTCCGCTGCTGACACCCCCCAGGAAACGCAGCGAGACATCAGTGTAAAGCGCCCCTGGAAACTCAAACGTCCCTTGAGCGGCGGTCCTTCGGAAGGCTAACCACATTCCACAAAAGCTAACGGCAGCAGAGGGGGGGACTGCTGCCGTGCTATATATATGTATCAGTGTCAGGGTGTGTGTGGGTGTGTGTAAGTGGGTGTTTAGTCCTTCAGTTGCGCTCTCTGTTGCTCCTCATCTTTACGTTGTTAGTTGCTGTAGTTTCAGCTTAGCAAAGCCGGGAAGGCTGTCAAAACATTCTTAAAATATCGTTAAAAAACAATGTCTTAATATATTATTAATGTGAGCATAAAATATACACGAGCCGAGCATAACGGTACGAATCGCAACAGGCGAAAAACGGTGCTGTATTCAAGTGCCTGTTTCAGGTAAGTTTTTCAGGAGGGAAGCTGCAAATGGGGCGAAATGCCGCACGATCATCACGGACATAACCACAACCATGATCATGGCCATTCACATGGGCATGGGCACGGGCATGGTCATGGGCACCACCATCATGTCCCGAAAAATTTCGACAGCGCCTTTGCGCTCGGCGCTTTCCTGAACCTTGCTTTCGTCGGTGCGGAGCTGTCGTACGGCTATATGGCGAAATCGCTCGCACTGATTTCTGATGCCGTCCACAACTTTGCGGATGTCATCGGCTTGCTGCTGGCCTGGGGCGCTGCATGGCTTGCGCGCCGCGGCCCGACTGATGAACGCACCTTCGGCTACCGCCGCGCCTCGATCCTTGCCGCGCTGGTGAACTCTTGCCTGCTGTTCCTGGCCATCGGCGGGATTATTATCGAGGCGCTGCAGCGCTTTGCGCGGCCCGAGGCGATCGAGACGAAAATGGTGATCGGCGTCGCGGCGGCGGGTATCGTCATCAATATGGCGACCGCCATGCTGTTCTGGAAGGGACAGAAACACGACATCAACCTTCGCGGCGCCTTCATGCACATGGTGGCGGATGCCGCGATCTCGCTGGGCGTCGTGGTGTCGGGCGCGATTATCTGGCTGAAAGGCTGGCAGTGGATGGACCCTGCGATCAGCCTTGTCATCGCGGTTATCGTGCTGGCGGGCTGCTGGGGGCTGGCGAAAGAAGCGCTGCACCTGTCGCTCGACGGCGTGCCTAAGCACATCAACCGCAAGAACGTTTTATTCTACCTGCACGAACTGCCCGGCGTGACGGGTGTGCATGACCTGCACATCTGGGCGATGAGCACGACCGAGGTCGCACTGACGTGCCACCTGTTGCGGCCGGGGCATCCGGTCGACGACGTCTTCCTGCAAAAAGTCGCGCTCGAGCTGCAGGAACTCCACCAGATCCACCATGTGACTATACAGGTGGAGCAGGGGAATACCCGTGACCAGTGCAGGCTGGCGCCGGACGGGGTTGTTTAATTATTTCGCGGGCGCCTGTTTGGAGCCGGCAGCGACGACGCAGCCTTTCATGCCCAGGAATTCGGTTTCCTTGTAAGCAGAGCCCGACGCTTCGCCGTTCACTTTGGCGTAGTGCGTGTTGATGCGCTGGTCGATGACCTGATACACAGCGCAGGGGTTGTTTTCGGTGACGGCCTTTTGTTTGATGTACTGGTCGGCCGCGACAACGGTGAGGCCGGAGCCTGCGACGACGGCAAAGACGGCGGTGAGGGCGTGGGATTTGAAGGACATTGGCTGGCTCCGCGTTATGATGTGTAAAACTCGCGCGAAGCTACTCTATGGCAAGGATTGCCGCAACCCGTTTCTCATAAATGCCGCAAGTGACCCATTTTCACGTGAAAACATGCGATTAAGGGGCTGAAATCAATCGCGTTATTTAGACATTGACTTTCAGGCCGAAAAGCACAATAAATACCAAGCTTTTTTGGAATCGGCGGGAGTAGCTCAGCTGGTTAGAGCGTCGCCCTGTCACGGCGAAGGCCGCGGGTTCAAGTCCCGTCTCTCGCGCCATTCCAAAAGCAAAGACGCCGTATTTTCTGCGTTCAAATAACCCCAAAATATCCTTCCATTTCAAACTTTAAGCCTTTATCTGCACTTGCTGCGGGAGTAACATTATTTCGCGCTGATTCCCTATTCCGGGAGTCACACGGAAAGTCTGGTCCTCAATGATCGCCTCTGAACTGATCCAAAACTACCTGCCCATCGTGATCTTCCTCGGGATTGCTGTTGTCCTCTCCGCCCTCTTCGTGGCGCTGTCCTGGGTCATTGCCAAGCAGAAGCCCGACAGCGAAAAGGTCTCTGCCTATGAATGCGGCTTCGAGGCTTTCGACGATGCGCGCTCCAAGTTCGACGTGCGGTTCTACCTTGTTTCCATCCTCTTCATCATCTTCGACCTCGAGGTCGCTTTCCTCTTCCCCTGGTCGATCAGCCTCGGTTCCATCGGCGTTTACGGCTTCTGGTCGATGGTCGTTTTCCTGGGCGTGCTGACCATCGGCTTCATTTACGAGTGGCGCAAAGGCGCCCTGGACTGGGAGTAAAAAGATGCAACCCATCCCCCCCGGCAAGACGCAGGACGCCATCATCAAGGCCGCGCAGAAAGAGCTGCAGGACAAAGGCTTTGTCGTCGCCCAGCTGGACAAGCTGCTCGACTGGGCGCGCCGCGGCTCGATGTGGCCGATGACATTCGGTCTGGCATGTTGCGGCGTCGAGATGATCCACAGCTACATGAGCCGTTACGACCTCGACCGTTTCGGCGTCATCCCGCGCCCCAGCCCGCGCCAGTCCGACGTGATGATCGTGGCGGGCACGCTGACCAACAAAATGGCGCCCGCGCTGCGCAAGGTCTACGACCAGATGGCCGAGCCGCGCTGGGTGATCTCGATGGGTTCCTGCGCCAACGGCGGGGGGTATTACCATTACTCATACTCTGTCGTGCGCGGCTGCGACCGCATCGTGCCTGTCGACATCTATGTGCCGGGCTGCCCGCCCACGGCCGAGGCGCTGATCTACGGCATCCTGCAGCTGCAGAAAAAAATCGGGCGCGAAGATACAAGGCTGGTGCGCTGATGTCGTTTGAAACACCCGAAGAACTGCTGGCCTATGTCGAACTGTCGATGGCGCCCGCCATCCTGAAGCAGGAAGTCCTGCTGGGCGAACCGATCGTCACCGTGCGCCGCGAAAGCCTGCGCCGCTTCATGACCTTCCTGCTCAACGACCCTGCCTGCGATTTCAAGCAACTGCTCGACATCTGCGGCGCCGATTACCCCGAACGCGACGAGCGTTTCGAGGTCGTCTATAACATGCTGAGCCTCAAGCACAACGCGCGCATCCGCGTGAAGGTGCGCACCGACGAAACCGCGCCGGTCGATTCAATTGCTTCCATCTTCAGCACCGCCAACTGGTTCGAGCGCGAGGTATGGGACATGTACGGCGTGTTCTTCAACGACCACCCCGACCTGCGCCGCATTTTGACGGATTACGGCTTCGAAGGCCACCCTCTGCGCAAGGATTTCCCGCTGACGGGCTTCGTCGAGCTGCGCTATGACGAAACGCTGAAGCGCGTGGTGTACGAACCCGTGAAGCTGCAGCAGGACTACCGCAATTTCGATTTCAACAGCCCCTGGGAAGGCATGACCACCATGCAGCTTCCCGGCGATGAAAAGGCGCGCAAGCCCAAGATTGGCGCCGACCTGCCGCCGCTGGGCGAGGAGAAGAAGGCATGAGCGAAAAAGAAACCGATCTTGCCAGCCAGACGAAGATCAAGCCCTTCACCATGAACTTCGGCCCGCAGCACCCCGCCGCGCACGGCGTGCTGCGCCTTGTGCTGGAGATGGACGGCGAAGTGGTGGAGCGCGCCGACCCGCATATCGGCCTGCTGCACCGTGGCACCGAGAAGCTGATCGAGCATAAAACATACCTGCAGGCTGTGCCGTATTTCGACCGCCTCGATTACGTCGCGCCCATGAACCAGGAACATGCATTCGCGCTGGCGGTTGAAAAACTCCTGCGCATCACACCGCCGAAACGTGCGCAGCATATCCGCGTGCTGTTCTCGGAAATGACGCGTATCATCAACCATATCCTGAACATCACCACCTATGCGCTCGACGTCGGCGCGCTCACCCCCGCACTCTGGGGCTTCGAGGAACGCGAAATCGGGATGGAATTCTACGAACGTGTCTGTGGCGCGCGCCTGCACGCGAACTATTTCCGTCCGGGTGGCGTCCACCAGGACATGCCCGCGGGCCTTGGCGAAGATATGTATGCCTGGGCCGACAAGGTGCTGAAGTTCATCACCGACATGGAAAACCTGCTGACCGAAAACCGCATTTTCAAGCAGCGCACGGTCGACATCGGCATCGTGTCGAAAAAAGAAGCGCTCGACTGGGGCTTTACCGGCCCGATGCTGCGCGCCTCGGGCGTGCCGTGGGACTTGCGCCGGTCGCAGCCCTATGACACCTACGAAGAAATGGATTTCGACATCCCGACCGGCACGACGGGCGACTGCTATGCCCGCTACCTCGTACGCGTGGAGGAAATGAAGCAGAGCGCGAAAATCATGAAACAAGCGCTCGAGAAAATGACCCCGGGCCCCGTAATGGTCGACGACCACAAAATCACGCCGCCCAGCCGCGCCGACATGAAGAATTCGATGGAAGCGCTGATCCACCACTTCAAGCTGTATACCGAGGGTTATCACGTGCCCGCGGGCGAAACCTATACCGCCGTCGAGGCGCCCAAGGGCGAATTCGCGGTGTACCTGGTCTCGGACGGCACCAACAAGCCCTACCGCTGCCACATCCGCGCGCCGGGCTTTGCGCATCTGCAGGGCATGGATTTCATGTCGCGCGGCCACATGCTGGCCGATGCCGTGTCGATTATCGGCTCGCTGGATATCGTTTTCGGGGAGATTGACCGCTAATGGCCCACGCACAAGCAGTACAGTTCGAACAGCCCAAGGAGTTCAAGTTCTCGCCCGAGAACATGAAGCTGATCGAAAAGCATATCGCCAAATACCCGAAGGGCAGGCAGGCGAGCGCCGTGATGGTGCTGCTGGATATCGCGCAGAAGCAGCACGACAACTGGATTCCCGAAGCCGCTATGGTTGAAATCGGCCGCATCCTCGATATGCCGCGCATCAAGGTTTTCGAGGTCGCGACCTTCTATACCATGTACAACCTGTCCCCCAAGGGCAAACACCACCTGCAATTCTGCACCACCACGCCCTGCTGGCTGGCAGGTTCGGCGGATGTGGTGAAGGCCTGCGAAAAGCATCTCGGCATTCACCTTGGCGAGACGACCAAGGACGGCATGTTCACGATTACCGAGGTCGAATGCCTGGGCGCCTGCGTTAACGCGCCCGTCGTGCAGCGCAACGGCGACGATTTCTATGAAGACCTGACGCCTGAAAACGTCATCGGCGTGCTCGACGCGCTGAAGGCCGGCAAGGAAGTGCCCAAAGGCTCGCAGACCGGCCGCCTTTGCTCGCTGGGTGCGCAAGGCGCGACCTGCCTGCATGACGTCGCGAAGAAGACCGGCCATAAAATCGCCGGCGAAGCCGAAACGTCCAAAGGGAAGAAAAAATAATGCTCGAGGACAAGGACAGGATATTCACCAACCTCTACGGTTGGGAAAGCGCGGGCCTCAAGGAAGCCAAGGCGCGCGGCAACTGGAACGGCACGAAAGACCTGCTGGCCAAGGGGCGCGACTGGATTATCGAGGAAGTAAAGAAATCCGAACTGCGCGGCCGCGGCGGCGCGGGCTTCCCGACGGGCATGAAGTGGTCCTTCATGCCGAAAGAGTCAAAGGATGGCCGCCCCAGCTACCTCGTCATCAACGCCGATGAATCCGAACCGGGCACCTGCAAGGACCGCGATATTATCCGGCACGAACCGCATACCATTATCGAAGGCGCGCTGATCGCTTCCTTCGCCATGGGCGCCCATGCCTGCTACATATATATAAGGGGCGAGTTTTACCACGAGGCCATGGCGCTCGAGAAAGCCATCGCCGAAGCCTATGATGCCAAGCTGGTAGGCAAAAATGCCTGCGGCAGCGGCTGGGATTTCGACATCTATGTGCACCGCGGGGCCGGGGCCTATATCTGCGGCGAGGAAACGGCGCTGCTGAACTCCCTCGAAGGCAAGAAAGGCTTCCCGCGAAACAAGCCGCCGTTCCCGGCGGGCGCGGGTTTGTACGCCTGCCCGACGACGGTCAACAACATTGAAACGATTGCCGTTGTGCCCGAAATCCTGCGCCGCGGCGCGGGATGGTTCGCCGGCATCGGCAAGGAAAAGAACCGCGGCACGAAGGTCTTCTGCATCTCCGGCCACGTCAACAATCCGTGCAACGTCGAAGAAGCGATGAGCATCCCGCTAAAGGAGCTTATCGAGAAACACGGCGGCGGCGTGCGTGGCGGGTGGGACAACCTGTTGGCGGTCATTCCCGGCGGTTCCTCGACGCGACTGCTGCCGCGCGATATCTGCGACAACGTGCTGATGGATTTCGACAGCCTGCGCGCCGTCAACTCGGGCCTTGGCACCGCGGCGGTCATTGTCATGGATAAATCGACAGACATTATATATGCGATTGCGCGCCTTGCGCGTTTCTACTGGCACGAAAGCTGCGGCCAGTGCACGCCCTGCCGCGAAGGTACGGGCTGGATGTACCGCATCATGCAACGCATGGTGAAGGGCGAAGCCGACATAACCGAAATCGACATGCTGCTCGATATCGGCTCGGAAATCGAAGGCCATACCATTTGCGCCCACGGCGACGCCTCGGCGTGGCCCATCCAGGGGCTGATCAAGCATTTCCGCCCCGAGATGGAAAAGCGCATTCTTGAATACCGGAAGAGGATTGCGGCGTGAGCTATCTCATAATGAAACAACAGTCGGAAAGTGGGACGGTGAGCATGTCGCTTTTTTCCAAGACACTTTTGGCTTTCGTGTTTTCTTTTATCCTTGCGCATGCGCTCCTTTGGTTTTTGGTTAGCATAAACTTGTTCACTGAAGTAAGTGTATTTGCCTTCGGTATTTTTAGTCTGGTGCCTTCAATCATCTACTGGGTTGCTTCCGGGGTGGCGTTTGAAAAGAACGAGGAAAAAGGCTTCTCGTTAATGGCGGCATTTTCTACTGTGCTGTTGGTAACATTGGGTATCAATTATTCCTCTTCTAGCGGTTCAGGTGCGGGAGCTCTTGTGATGTTAATTTACGGCGTCACCTTCATGCCTTCATATTTGTTGTCGATGTTGTTCCTTCTTATTAAAGGCAGGAGATCCTAATGCCTAAACTGACAATCGACGGAATGGAAGTCACGGTTGATCCCGGCACGTCTATCATCCAGGCGGCGGAACAGCTGGGTATTGAAATCCCGCGCTTCTGCTACCACGACAAGCTTTCCGTGCCGGCCAACTGCCGTATGTGCCTCGTCGAGGTCGAAAAATCGCCCAAGCCTGTCGCCTCCTGCGCCATGCCCTGCGCCGACGATATGAAGGTGCATACCAATTCGCCGCTCGCCCAAAAGGCGCGCAAGGGCGTGATTGAAATGCTGCTCATCAACCATCCGCTGGATTGCCCGATCTGCGACCAGGGCGGCGAGTGCGATTTGCAGGACCAGACGGTTGCGTTTGGTTTCGACCGTTCCCGCTACCGCGAGGAAAAACGCGCGGTGAAGGACAAGGAACTGGGCCCGCTGGTGAAAACCATCATGACCCGTTGCATTCATTGCACCCGTTGCGTGCGTTTTGGCGACGAAATCGCAGGCGTGGACGAAATGGGCGTGCTGAACCGTGGCGAACACCTCGAAATCGGCACCTACGTCGAGCAGATGGTGACGTCGGAGCTGTCCGGCAATATCATCGATATCTGTCCCGTCGGCGCGCTGACCTCGAAACCCTATGCCTTCACGGCACGTCCTTGGGAGCTGCGCAAGACTGAAAGCATCGACGTGTCGGACGCGGTCGGCTCCAACATCCGCATCGACACGCGCGGCGGTGAAGTGCTGCGCGTGCTGCCCCGCCTGCACGAAGATGTGAACGAGGAATGGATTTCCGACAAGGCACGTTTCTCCATCGACGGCTTGAAAAACCAGCGCCTCGACCGCCCCTATGTGCGCGTCAACGGCAAGCTGTTGCCCGTCGCATGGCAGCAGGCGCTCGATGAAATCGCCGATAAACTCGACGACACCGACGGCAAGAAAATCGCCGCCATCGTTGGCGACCTTGCGGATTGTGAATCGATTGTCGCGCTGAAGGATTTCATGGAAGCGCTCGGCACCAAAAACCTCGAATGCCGCCAGGATGGCGCGCAGTTCGACACGGCGCAACCCTGCGGCTACCGCTTCAACACCACCATCGCGGGTATCGAGCAGGCGGATGCAATCCTGCTCGTCGGCACCAACCCGCGCGTCGAGGCTGCGCTGGTCAATGCGCGCATCCGCAAGACCTGGCTGGCAAAACGCATCAAGATCGGCGTTATCGGCCAGCAGGCGGATTTGAACTATCCTTATAAATATCTCGGCGCCGGCCCCGAAACGCTGGAAGAACTGGCGAAGGGGAAGGGTGCTTTCGCGGATGTGCTGTCGAAGGCGCAGAACCCGATGATCATCCTCGGCCCCGGCGCTTTCGGCCGCGACGACGGCATGGAAATCCATGCGCTCGCCCGCAAGGTCGCCGAGAAATTCAACATGGTCAAGGACGGCTGGAACGGCTTCAACCTGCTGCATACGCAGGCAAGCCGCGTCGGCGCGCTCGAGCTGGGCTTTACCGGCGGCGACCTCGACAAAATGCTGAAGGCCGACGTGCTCTACCTGCTGGGCGCGGATGAAATCCCCGTCGGTTCCCTTGGCAAAGACACGTTTGTGATTTATCAAGGCCACCACGGCGACAAGGCGGCGGCGCGTGCCGACGTTATCCTGCCGGGTGCCGCCTATACCGAAAAGAACGCGACCTACGTGAACGTCGAGGGCAGGGCGCAGGTGGCGAAACAGGCTGTCTTCCCGCCCGGCGATGCGCGCGAAGACTGGAAAATCATCCGCGCACTTTCGGAAGTGGCGAACAAGGCGCTGCCTTACAACGACCTCGGCGAAATCCGCGCGCGCCTTGCCAAAGCCAACCCGATATTCAAGACGCCCGACACCATCGTCGCGGCGGAATGGAGGAATTTCGGCAAGGACGGCAAGTGCGATGATGCGCCCTTTGGCCATTACATCGAAAACTTCTACCAGACCGATGTCATCTCCCGCGCCTCCAAGGTCATGGCGGATTGCACGGAGGCTTTCGTGAACGGCCAGAAAGAGAAAACGGGCACCCATGGCTAACGAACTTTTTGGCGTTTTCAAAACCGATTTCTGGACGCAAACGGTATGTTCGGCGGAATTCTGCACCTCATATGTGCAGCCTGTCGCCAATATCGTCGTCTGGATACTCTGCTTCGTCGGCCCGCTGATCATCGGCATGGCCTACCTGACCTATGCCGAGCGCAAAGTGCTTGCCGCGATGCAGATGCGCCAAGGCCCAATGGTTGTCGGCCCCTTCGGCCTGCTGCAGCCTCTGGCTGACGGCATTAAGCTCCTGGGCAAGGAAACCATCATCCCCGCGGGCGCGAACCGCGCGGTGTTCGTGATCGCCCCGATGCTGACCTTTATGCTGTCGCTGATCGCATGGGCGGTTATTCCCGTCAGTTCCGGCTGGGTGTTGGCGAATATCAACGTCGGCGTCTTGTACCTCTTCGCTATTTCGTCGCTGGGCGTTTACGGCATCCTGATGGCCGGCTGGGCGTCGAACTCGCGCTACGCCTTCCTCGGCGGCCTGCGCTCCGCCGCGCAGATGGTGTCTTACGAAGTTTCCATGGGCTTCGTCCTCGTGACCGTGCTGCTGGCGACCGGTTCTCTAAACCTGACCGCCATCGTCGAAGCCCAGCGTCCTTGGTGGGTTATTTTACTTCTGTTCCCGATGATGGTCGTATTCGTCATCTCGGCGCTGGCTGAAACCAACCGCGCGCCTTTCGACCTGCCCGAAGGCGAATCCGAACTAGTGGGGGGGTATAACGTCGAATACTCGTCGATGACCTTCGCGCTGTTCTTCCTCGGCGAATACATGAACATGATCCTGATGAGCGGGATGACGACCGTGCTGTTCCTCGGGGGTTGGAAGGTACCTTTTGGCTTGGAGCAGTTATCGTTCATCCCCGGTATCATTTGGTTTGGTATCAAGGTTTCTATCGTTCTCTTCTTCTTCATCTGGACGCGCGCGACGCTGCCGCGCTTCCGTTACGACCAGTTGATGCGCCTTGGCTGGAAGGTCTTTTTGCCCTTTACGCTGGTATGGGTCATCGTGGTCGCGGGCGCGCTGCTCTATAAAAATGCGCTGCCCGGCATGTAAAAGGAAACAAAATGTCGTTTAAAAGAACACTCAATAGTTTCCTGCTGGTAGAAATCGTTAAGGGTTTTCTGCTGACCTTCAGCTATATCTTCAAGCCCAAGGTCACGCTGAACTACCCTTTCGAAAAAGGCCCGCTCTCGCCCCGTTTCCGCGGCGAACACGCGCTGCGCCGCTACCCGAACGGGGAAGAGCGCTGCATCGCCTGCAAACTGTGCGAGGCCATCTGCCCCGCGCAGGCCATCACCATCGAAGCCGAACCCCGCGAAGACGGCAGCCGCCGCACCACTCGTTACGACATCGACATGACGAAGTGCATCTACTGTGGCCTTTGCCAGGAAGCCTGCCCGGTGGACGCCATCGTCGAAGGCCCGAACTTCGAATTCGCGACCGAAACGCGCGAGGAGCTTTACTACAACAAACAAAAATTGCTCGATAACGGCGACCGCTGGGAAGCCCAGCTGGCCGCCAACATCGAAGCCGACGCGCCGTACAGATAAGGACATATATAATGGTAGAGGCGATATTCTTTTACATGTTCTCGGCCGTGCTGATTGCCAGCGGCATTGCCGTGATTTCGGCACGCAATCCGGTGCATTCCGTCCTGTTCCTGATACTCGCCTTCTTCAACGCGGCGGGGCTTTTTGTGATGCTGGGCGCCGAGTTCCTCGCGATGATTTTGGTTATCGTCTACGTGGGCGCGGTCGCCGTGCTGTTCCTTTTCGTCGTCATGATGCTCGACATCAATTTCGCTGAGCTGCGCCGCGGCATGCTGAGGCACCTGCCTATCGGTGGCACTATCGGTGCCGTCCTGCTGGCGGAACTCTGCTGGATTTACCGCAGCTGGGCGCCGTCTTCCCTTATCGCGAACGCCGCGCAACCTATTCCGCAGCCTGAAGCCGGTATCAGCAACACGCAAGCGCTGGGTCAGGTGCTTTACACGCACTATGTCTACCTCTTCCAGCTGTCCGGCCTTATCCTGCTGGTCGCCATGATTGGCGCGATCACGCTGACGCTGCGCGAACGCAGGGGCGTCCGCCGCCAGTCAATCGCGTCGCAGGTCAGCCGTAACCCCAAAGACGTGCTGATTATCGAAAAAATAAAACCCAGAGAGGGAGTGTCGTAATGGTGATCGGTATCGAACATTTCCTGTTGGTTTCCGGCATTCTGTTCACGCTGGGCGTCTTCGGCATATTCCTGAACCGCCGCAACGTCATCATCATATTAATGTCCATCGAACTTATCCTGCTGTCGGTCAGCCTCAACATGGTCGCCTTTTCGGCGCAGCTGCATGACCTGACGGGGCAGGTGTTCTCGATGTTCATCCTGACCGTGGCGGCGGCGGAGGCGGCCATCGGCCTTGCCATCCTCGTCGTCTTTTTCCGCAACAAAAGCTCGATCGCGGTCGAGGATATCAACGCGCTTAAAGGGTAACGACAATGGAAGTCATCGCAGTCATCGCCCCCCTGGTCGGCGCCATCATGGCCGGGGTTTTCGGCAAAAGGGGCCTCGGCGACACGGGCGCACAGGTGCTGACCTGCGTGCTGATGGGCATCGCCGCCGTTTGCTCGCTCATCCTTTTCCGCGACGTCGCGCTGCTGGGGCATGTGCGCACCATCGAACTGTTCACCTGGATTTCATCCGGCGACCTGAAAGTCAGCTGGTCGCTTCGCTTTGACCAGCTGTCGGCGCTGATGGTGCTGGTCGTCAACGTCGTTTCCTGCATGGTGCATATCTATTCCGTCGGCTACATGCACCACGACGACGCGCAGGCGCGTTTTATGTCGTACCTCAGCCTCTTTACCTTCGCGATGCTTGCGCTGGTGACGGCGAACAACCTCGTCCAGCTGTTCTTCGGCTGGGAAGGCGTGGGCCTTGCGTCCTACCTGCTCATCGGTTTCTGGAACCATAAGGAAAGTGCGAATGCCGCGGCCGTGAAGGCCTTCGTCATGAACCGCATCGGCGACTTCGGCCTTGCGCTTGGCATTTTTGCCTGCTTCTTCCTGTTCGGCTCGCTCGATTTCGACACGATTTTCTCCCAGGTGAAGGATTTCGAGGGCCGCCAGCTTGAATTCCTCGGCTACCAGGTCCATGCGCTCAGCCTGATCGGCGCGCTGCTGTTCATCGGCGCGATGGGTAAATCGGCGCAGCTGGGCCTGCATACCTGGCTGCCCGATGCCATGGAAGGCCCGACGCCCGTCTCCGCGCTCATCCACGCGGCAACGATGGTGACGGCCGGCGTGTTCCTTGTTGCCCGCATGTCGCCGCTGTACGAATATGCACCCGCTGTCCGTGAATTCATCACCGTGATCGGCGCTCTGACGGCACTTGTCGCCGCCAGCATTGCGCTGACACAGTTCGATATCAAGCGCGTGATCGCCTATTCGACCATGAGCCAGCTGGGGTACATGTTCTTCGCGCTGGGCGTTTCTGCCTATGGCGCGGCTATGTTCCACCTTTTTACCCACGCGTTCTTCAAGGCGCTGCTGTTCCTTGGAGCAGGTTCGGTCATCCATGCGATGTCGGACGAGCAGGATATGCGCAAGATGGGCGGCATCTGGAAGATGGTTCCGGTCACCTATGCGATGATGTGGATCGGCAGCCTTGCGCTGGCGGGCGTGCCTATCTTCGCCGGTTACTTCTCCAAGGACATCATCCTCGAGGCCGCCTTCGCCGACCATAGCAGGGTGGGGGAGTTCGCCTATTGGTGCGGTATCACCGCGGCCTTCCTGACGGCGTTTTATTCGTGGCGTCTTATCTTCCTGACCTTCCACGGCCATTCGCGCGCGGATGAAAAGGTTATGGCGCACGTACATGAATCGCCCAAGATCATGACCATTCCGCTTTACGTCCTCGCAGCAGGCGCGGTCGTGACGGGTATCGCCTTCAACAAGTTCTTTGTAGGCGAATATCGCGAAAGGTTCTGGGGCGAGGCGATTTTCGTGCTGCCCGACAACGATACCGTGCACCATGCGCATAGCGTCGCGCAGTGGGTGAAACTGCTGCCCACGGGCGTCGCTGCGGCGGGCATTCTGCTGGCCTTCGTCTTTTACGTGAAGTCGCGCCACCTGCCCGCCATCATGGCCGGCACCTTTGGCCGTCTGCATTCGTTCCTCTATAACAAATGGTATTTTGACGAGCTGTACCGCCTTATCGGCGTCATTCCTGCCTTCTTCCTCGGCCGTGTGCTGTGGAAGGGCGGGGACGGCATGATCATCGACGGCCTGGGCCCCGATGGCGTTGCCAGCACTATCGATAAAACCGCCGGCAAGGCGCGCAAGATGCAGACGGGTTACGTCTATCACTACGCCTTCGCGATGCTGATCGGTGTGGTGGCGCTTGTCACCGGATATGTCCTGTACCAACACATGAACGCGCAGGTGCCTACGCCATGATGACTTTCCCTATCCTGTCGCTGATTACCTTCCTGCCGCTTGTGGGGGTGCTGTTCATCTTCTTCGTGCGGGGCGATGCCGAAACCGTGGCGCGCAATTCGCGCAATACGGCGCTGCTGACCTCCGTCTTCACCTTCGCGCTGTCCGTTTATATGTATGCGGGGTTCGACAAGACATCGGCCGCGTTCCAGTTTTTGGAAACGATCCCCTGGATGCCCGGTATCGTCAACATCAACTATAAAATGGGCGTTGACGGTATTTCGATTTTCTTCGTGCTGCTGTCCACCTTCCTGACACCCATCTGCATCCTTGCCAGCTGGGAGTCGGTTGAGACCCGCGTGAAGGAATACATGATCGCCTTCCTGTTGCTGGAAACGATGATGGTGGGCATGTTCTGCGCGCTCGATCTTATGCTTTTCTATGTCTTCTTCGAAGGCGTGCTGATACCGATGTTCGTTATCATCGGCGTCTGGGGAGGCAAGCGCCGTGTTTACGCCTCGTTCAAGTTCTTTCTGTATACGCTGCTGGGCTCCGTCCTGCTGCTGCTGGCAATCCTCGCGCTCTACGGCAAGTATGGCACGACCGATATCCAGACGCTGGCCGGCATGGATATCCCGTTCGATATGCAAAAATGGCTTTGGCTGGCTTTCCTCGCTTCCTTTGCCGTGAAGGTGCCGATGTGGCCGTTCCATACCTGGCTGCCCGATGCGCACGTCGAGGCGCCGACGGCGGGTTCGGTCATACTTGCTGGCGTTCTGCTGAAAATGGGCGGTTACGGCTTCCTCCGTCTGTCGCTACCGATTTTGCCGGAGGCTTCGCTGTTCTTTGCGCCATTGATTTTCAGCCTCAGCGTGGTTGCGGTGATCTATACCTCGCTGGTTGCGCTGGCGCAGGAGGACATGAAGAAGCTGATCGCTTATTCTTCGGTGGCACACATGGGTTTTGTCACCATCGGCATCTTTACCCTGACGCAACAGGGGCTGGATGGCGCGATGTTCCAGATGCTCTCGCATGGTATCGTTTCTGCCGCGCTCTTCCTTTGCGTCGGCGTGGTTTACGACCGCCTGCATACGCGCGAAATTGACCGTTACGGCGGCCTCGTTAAGAACATGCCAAACTATGCAGTGGCTTTCATGCTCTTTGCAATGGCCTCGATCGGCCTGCCTGGCACCAGTGGTTTCGTGGGCGAATTCCTCGTCCTTGTCGGCTCTTACCAGGTCAGTACCATGGTAACGGCGCTTGCCGCGACGGGTGTTGTGCTGGGCGCTGCTTATACGCTGCTGCTTTATAAACGCGTTGTTTTCGGTGAGCTGGTCAAGCCCGACGTGCGCGCGATGAAAGACCTGAGCGCGCGCGAGGTTATGATTTTCGCGCCCATGATTGTATTGGTGCTGTGGATGGGCATTTACCCCTCCAGCTTCACCAGGCCAATGGCGCCCTCGCTTGCCAAGGTAATCACTGACTTCAAGGCGGATATCGCCCAGCCGGAGGCCCAGCCATGAACTTTTTCACCGCCCCTGACCTGGCGCCTGCTTTCCCCGAAATCTCGCTCGCTTTCTTCGGCATCATCCTGCTGATGTTCGGCGTGGCGAAGAACAGGGAAGACTACAGCAGCGTCGCGAACCTCGGTATTTTCGCGCTGATCGCGGTTTTTGCCATGATCTGCAAGTTCTGCACCGAGACGTCCTCGACTTTTGGCGGCGCGTTTGTGTCCGACGCTTTCGGCAGCTTCATGAAGCTGCTGGTGGTGGCGGGCTCGGCCGTGTCGATCATGATGGCTTCGAAATACGTCGAGCGCGAGCGTGTGATGCGCTTCGAATATCCCGTCCTCATCCTGTTTGCCACGCTCGGCATGCTGCTGATGATTTCGGCGAATGACCTGATCGCGCTCTACATGGGCCTTGAACTGCAGAGCCTTTGCCTTTACGTGCTGGCCTCCATCCAGCGGGACACCCTGCGTTCGCCCGAGGCGGGCCTGAAGTATTTCGTGCTGGGCGCGCTGTCTTCCGGCATGTTGCTCTATGGCGCGTCGCTGGTTTACGGCTTTACGGGCACCACCAATTTCGATGCAATCGCCACGTCGCTTGCGGCGGGGCATGCGGGCATCGGCATCATCACCGGCATGGTGCTGTTGCTGGCCGGCCTTGCCTTCAAGATTTCCGCCGTGCCCTTCCATATGTGGACGCCTGACGTTTATGAAGGCGCGCCGACTTCGGTAACCGCGTTCTTTGCGATTGCGCCCAAGATTGCGGCGCTGGCGCTGATCACCCGTGTTGCCATGGGCCCCTTTATGCCGCTGGTGGAGGAATGGAGGCAGGTGATTACTGCGCTCTCCATGGCCTCCATGGCGCTGGGTGCCGTCGCGGCCATCGGTCAGACCAATATCAAGCGCCTGCTGGCCTACAGCTCCATCGGGCATATGGGTTACGCGCTCGTCGGCCTCGCCGCTGCGGACGCATCGGGCGTGCGCGCAATCATGGTCTACGCGACGCTTTACATGATCATGAGCATCGGCACCTTCGCCATCGTCCTGATGATGAAGCAGAAGGACCGCATGGTAGAGCAGATTTCCGACCTCGCTGGCCTTGGCGAACGCCAGCCCATGCTGGCGCTGGCTATGACCATCATGATGTTCTCTATGGCAGGCATCCCGCCGTTGGCTGGCTTCTTTGGAAAGCTGTTTATCTTCCAGGCGGCTGTGAATGCGCAGCTTTATGCGCTGGCTATCGTGGGGGTGCTGACCTCGGTCGTTGCGGCTTACTATTATATCCGCATCATCAAGGTCATGTATTTCGACCCCGCAGGCGATGAAGCTATTGACCCCGCCAAGGACGGCAGGCTGAATTTTCTGCTGGCCGTGTCATGTGTGGTGGCCTTGCTGTTCATCGCTTTCCCGGGCCCGCTGCTGGTCTCGGCGGAGGCGGCGGCACAGGCGTTGCTGACCAAGTAATATGGCGCTTAAAAACCTCGTCGAGCTCGATACCACCCCCAGCACGAACGACCATGCCAAAGCGCTGGCACGCGACGGCGCTGTCGAGGGAACAGTCGTCACTGCTGGTGAGCAAACCGCGGGCAGGGGGCGGCAGGGCAACAGCTGGGTTTCAAACCGTGGCAACCTGTTCATGAGCATGGTCTTGCGCCCCGGCAAACAGCCTTTGGAGGCCGGGCAAATATCGTTTGTCGCTGCGGTTGCACTGGCCGAAACCCTGAAAGAATTTCTTCCCGCATCGGTTCCTGTTGCCCTTAAATGGCCGAACGATGTTCTGCTGAACGGCAAAAAATCCGCCGGTATCCTGATTGAATCGGAAGGTGATTTCGTGGTGGCCGGCATCGGCGTCAATGTCGCCCACGCACCGGAAGGTGCTGCAAATCTCGCCGCTTTCGGTGTCAAGGCAGAGGCCAGTCAGGTGCTGGAAAAACTGTCAGCTCGGCTTATATTGCTTTACAGCCTGTGGCAGAAGCAGGGCTTTGCGCCCATCCGCCACGCCTGGCTTGGTTTCGCCCACAATATCGGCAATACCATCAACGTGCGCCTGCCGCGCGAAACTTTCGCGGGCAAGTTTATCGGCATCGACGAAGGCGGGGCGCTGCAGGTTGAACTGCAGGACGGCACGCGCCGCAACATCGCATCCGGAGAGGTTTTCAATATCTGATGGCAAAGCTTGATTTCAAAATGGAAGACGATGCCATCTATTTCGTGCCGCTCGGCGGCTGCGGCGTCTTCGGCGCGAACATGACGCTCTATGGCTATAAAGACAAATGGATCATGCTTGATTGCGGCATGGGCTTTGCCGACGACACCATGCCGGGCGTCGATATTTTGCTGCCCGACCCGACATTCGCCGAAAGCCTCGGCAGCAGCCTGCTCGGCATCCTGTTGACCCATGGCCACGAAGACCATATCGGCGCCATCGAAAACCTCTGGCCGCGCCTGAACAAGGCGCCGCTTTACGCAACTGCCTTCACCGCCGAGCGTATCCGGCAGGATTTGAATGAACGCAGCTGGGGCAACCAGGCCAAGCTGCACGAATTGCCGCGCAAGGCTGAATTCGATATTGGCCCGTTCCACATACAATACGTGGAAATGTCTCATTCGATACCCGAGGCGCATGCCGTCGCCATCACAGTCAAGGGCGTAGGCACGATTGTTCATACCGGCGACTGGAAAATCGACAAAGACCCCGTTGTGGGCAATGTGACGGACGAAGAAACCCTGCGCAAGCTGGGTGATGCGGGCGTGCTGGCGCTGGTCGGCGATTCCACCAATGCCATGGTGCCCGGCCATTCTGGATCGGAGCGCGGGGTTGCAAACAACCTCATCGAGTTATTCGGAGAGTTCAAAGGGCAGATTGCCATCACTTGCTTTTCCACCAACGTCGCGCGCCTGCAGGGCATCTATGCCGCCGCGAAGCACAATGGCCGTCATGTGTGCCTGATTGGCCGTTCGCTCTGGGCCGTCGATGACGCGGCCCGCAAAAGCGGTTACCTGAAAGGTATCCCGCCCTTCCTCGACGACGAAGAAGCAGGCGTGATGGAGGGCAGCCAGCTGGTTTACGTCTGCACCGGGTCGCAGGGTGAGCCGCGCGCGGCCATGGCGAAAATTTCCAATGACGACCATCCAGCCATCCGCCTTGATGAAGGCGATGTCGTCATTTTCTCGTCCCGCGCCATCCCCGGCAACGAGCGGGCTATCGACCGTATCAAGAATAAGCTGCTGGCCATGGGCGTCGATGTGGTGACGGACCGCGACGCGCCTATCCATGTTTCAGGCCATCCTTACCGCGACGAATTAAAACAGCTTTACAGCTGGGTGCGCCCCAAGGCTGCGCTGCCCGTGCACGGCGAACATATGCAGCAGGAAAAGCATGCGCAGCTGGCCAAAGATTGTGGTGTGCCCGAGGTGCTGCTGCCCGAAAACGGTATGGTCATCGAGGTCTCGCAGGAAGGTGTGCGGCAAGTAGGGCAGGTGAAATCAGGCATCCTCGCCATTGAAGGCAGCCGCATCGTCGCGATTGACCACGAAGCCATTTTGACGCGCAAGCGCATGATGTTCAACGGCAGCGCCATCGTGACCGTTGTCATCGACGGCGACGGGCAGTTGCTGGCCATGCCGAAAGTCACGGCGCTTGGCTTGCTCGATGAAAACAGCGAGACTGATAGCGAACACCTCGACGAAGTCGCGCAGGAAATTTCGAAAGTCCTCAAAAACATGCCGAAGAACCAACGCGGCGACGATGCGGCGCTGTCGGAGCTGGTGCGCGTCACTGCGCGCCGCTATTTCAACGAAAACTTCGACCGCAAGCCGCAGACGCGCGTGCATCTGGTGAGGGTGTAGCATGGGCATCGTCAATGCCTTGTTTATTTATATCTTGGTCTGGTGGCTGGTGATTTTCACTGTGCTGCCTATCGGCATCGAGCGCCATACCGATGCGGCGCTGGGCCATGACGCCGGCGCGCCGAAAGACCCGAGGCTGGCCTATAAAATAAAACTGACCTCGATCGTTTCCGCCATCATCGTCGGCATTTTGTGGCTGATGGTGGATTTTGACGTTATTACCTGGGGTGAATGGTTCAGGGTGAAATGATGAAAAAACTTTTGTGCGCCGTGATGCTTTCTTCGTTAATCAGCGCGCCCGCACTGGCGGCGGAAAAGGTTGCGAAACCCGCGCCAGAGATTGATCCTGCGCTTTGCCGCAGCATTGCCGAATACCAAAAACCCGCAGGTGTCGATTACAAGCCAGGCGTCGACGTGCATGGCAAGCCGGTCGTGGAGGCTGACCTGAACCCGTCGCCCGTTAAAATGCCGGAAAACTTCAGTTTCGATGTTACGATTGATACGGCGCAATATCTTGGCCTTCCGACGCCCGGCCTCGAGGGCGTGATTAACGTCGGCACTATTACCTCCGAAAAAGGCAAGCTCAGCTTTAACGGCGAGCCTATGGACGGTCATGCCGCCAAGGTACTCCGAGAGCTCTGCACCAAAAAGCCTGAAATCCCTGTCGAAACACCAGCTCCCGCACCCGCTGAGATTCCTGCAGAATTGCCACCTAGCGTGCCTGATATCCATATTCAATGATTGATTATTTGCCGCCGCTTGGTTACTTTTGGGGCAGGCAATTTTAAAAGGTGACCTATGGCTGAAGCCGCAAAAGACCTGAAAAAGAATTCCAAGACGGCGATTACGCCCACGCGGGATGAAAACTTCCCCGAATGGTACCAGAATGTGATCAAGGCCGCCGACATGGCCGAAAACGCCCCCGTGCGCGGCTGCATGATCATCAAGCCTTATGGCTTCGCGGTATGGGAGAACATCCAGAAGCATTTCGACAAAATGATCAAGGCGGAAGAGGTGCAGAACGCCTACTTCCCCCTGCTGATCCCCATGAGCTATATCGCCAAGGAAGCCGACCACATCGACGGCTTCGCCAAGGAATGCGCTGTCGTCACGCATCACCGTTTGTCGAAAAACGAAAAAGGCGAACTGGGCCCCGATAAGGATTCCGTGCTGACAGAACCCATGATCATCCGCCCCACCTCGGAAACCATCATCGGCGAGTCGATGAAAAACTGGGTGCAGTCGTATCGCGACCTGCCGCTGAAGCTGAACCAGTGGTGCAACGTGATGCGCTGGGAAATGCGCCCGCGCATCTTCCTGCGCACGACCGAATTCCTTTGGCAGGAAGGCCACAATGCCTTCGCCACGGCGGAGGAAGCGGATAAAGACGCCCGCCGCATGCTCGATGTATACGCCGACTTCATCGAGAACTACCTCGCCGTGCCGGTCATCCCGGGCAGCAAGACGCCGGATGAACGTTTCCCCGGCGCTATCGAAACCTATACTGTCGAAGCTTTCATGCAGGACGGCAAGGCGTTGCAGAGTGCGACCTCGCACAACCTTGGTCAGACTTTTGCGCATTCGTCCGACATCAAATACCTTGCCAGCGACGGCGTCTTGAAACATGCCTGGACGACCAGCTGGGGAATGTCGACCCGCACCATCGGCGGGCTTATCATGGTGCATGGCGACGACGACGGCATGGTGATGCCACCCAAAATCGCGCCCTATCAGGTTGTTATCCTGCCCTTTATCAAGGATGATGCCGACAAGGCGAAAATCCTCGAGTTCTGCGAGAAGGTCAAAAAGGACCTCATTGCCAAGGACATCTCTGTGCAGGTGGATAAATCCGATGCGCGTTCGTCCGACAAAATGTGGTCGGCCATCAAGAAGGGTGTCCCTGTACGTCTTGAAATCGGCGCGCGCGAGATCGAGGAAGGCCAGCTGGTCTTTACCCGCCGCGACCTTGGTAAAGACGGCAAGGTGAAGGTTTCCGTGGCCGAATGCGCCGCCAAAATCGGCGAAGCTCTAGAGGCCATGCAGAAAGACCTGTTGGCCAAAGCGCGCGAACGCATGGCCGGCATGGTTAAGGAAGTGAAGACGCTGAAAGAAGTCCGCGAGTTCTTCGCCGCCGAGCAGCAGGGCGGGGTCAAGATCGATTACAGCCTGCTTAAGGACAGCGCCGAATGGGCTGCCATTAAAGGCGAGTTTGCCGTTACCACCCGTTGCCTGCCTTTTGCCGATGGCGGTACCAAGGTTATCCTCGCGAAAGCCTATTAATGTCCTTCGCCTTCGAAAAAATGGTGGCGGGCCGCTACCTGCGTTCCAAGCGCAGGGAGGGCTTTATTTCCGTCATCGTCGTTTTTTCCTTCCTCGGCATTATGCTGGGCGTGGCGACGTTGATTATCGTCATGTCTGTCATGAACGGGTTTCGCGAAGAACTGATCGGCAAAATCCTCGGCATCAACGGTCACATCAACGTCTACAGCCGTTCGGGGCCGATGTTCCCGTATGACCCTCTGGTGCAGCGCTTGACGAAAATCGAGGGCGTTCAGACGGCTATGCCAACCGTCGAGGGGCAGGCATTGATGAGCATCGAAGGCGGTGCGGGGGGCATCGTTATCCGTGGCCTTATCCCTGCCGATTTCCACCTGAAATTCGACAGCTTTTATCCGCAAAAGGAGAACCCGTCGGCTATCGTAGCGCAGTTGCATCGCGAGGATTCTTTCGGTGGCGAAAACGTTGCCATCGGCACCGCCATGGCTGAACGCATGCGCCTGAGCCCAGGGGACCAAGTGACGCTGATAGCTCCACGCCCGCGCGCAACACCTTTCGGTTCGATGCCGGTCAAGAAGACCGTTATCGTTGGCAGCATTTTCGATGTCGGCATGTATGAATACAATAACAATTTCATCTTCATGCCCATGGATATGGCGCAGGCCTTTTTCGACATGGGCGAAGGCGTAGGCGCTATCGAGGTGCGCGCGAAAAGCCTGCAGGAAATCGATCAGGTAAAAGCGGCGGTGGATAACGAAGTGAACGGCGAATATGTTGTCGCAGACTGGCGTAACAACAACGCCAGCCTCGCCAGCGCGCTCGAAGTCGAGCGGAACGTGATGTTCCTGATTTTGACGCTCATGATCATTATCGCGGCTTTCAACATTATCTCCAGCCTGATCATGCTGGTGAAGGATAAATCGCGCGATATCGCCATTTTGCGTACCATGGGCGCGACCCGCCAGAACATCATTCGCATCTTCTTCATCACCGGCACGACCATCGGCATCGGCGGCACGGCTGCGGGGGCGGCGCTTGGCATATCCTTTGCCGCTAATATCGAGGCCATCCGCCAGTGGCTGCAAAGCATGACGGGCGTGACGCTTTTCGACCCGACGATTTATTTCCTGTCGCAAATGCCCGTAAAGCTGAACGTGCATGAGGTCGGCGGGATTGTCGTGATGGCGCTGGTCATCGTTTTCCTCTTCACTATCTACCCGGCCTGGCGCGCGGCCAAGCTTGATCCGGTGGAGGCGTTGCGCCGTGAGTAACGTACTCGAACTGAAAAACATCAAGCGCCATTTCGAGCAGGGCGGGCAGGTCTTGAACGTCCTGAGTGGCGTCAACATGGCCATCAAACGCGGCGAAGTCGTCGCGCTGCTGGGCCCTAGCGGTTCGGGCAAGACGACGTTGTTGCAAATCGCGGGCTTGCTTGAAAAGCCCGACAGCGGCGATGTCATTGTCAATGGCAGCAAGGTCGAAAGCTTCGGCGACGAAAACCGCACGGCGCTGCGCCGCACGCAGATCGGCTTCGTCTACCAATTCCACAATTTGCTGCCCGATTTTACGGCGCTCGAAAACCTGATGCTGCCACAGTTTATCGCAGGCGTCGGCAAAGACGCCGCTAAAAAACGGGCTACAGAACTCCTGGACAGCGTCGGCCTGTCAAAACGCATGACGCATTTCCCCTCGCAGCTGTCAGGCGGGGAGCAGCAGCGCGTCGCCATTGTCCGCGGATTGGTAAATAAACCCGGATTGCTGCTGGCCGACGAGCCCACTGGCAACCTCGATCCCCGCACGGCAGATGATGTCTTCCAGATGATGATGAAAACCATCCGCGAGCAAAACAGCGGCGCGCTTATCGTCACTCACAACCACGAGCTGGCGAAGAAGATGGACAGGGTGCTGCAGCTGAAGGACGGTGCGGTTTAAGGCTTGCGCACTTTCACAGGGGCAATCGGCTTCTGGATGGCGTCGGGGCGCGATGCCGGCAAATCAAACTCACGCAGGGTATTCAGCGCGGCGCAGGCGGCAGCGGTTTCGATGATGCAGGACATGAATTTCGCCTCGTCATCGGGATTGTTCAGGTCGTAGCGGTCGAAACGCGGCTCGTTCTTCAATACCTTAACCGTCCCGCCCGTCGAGCGTTCGGTCTTGTACCAAAACTCTTCGCTGTCCAGCACCTGCAGGGGCAGGGGCTTGTTAAGGTTGTCGCGGTAGCAGTCGATTTTACAATCGCCATGCAGGCGCACCAGAAATTTCGCGTCATAGACCGTCAAAATCGAAAACTGCTGCGGTTCCGCGCCCGTGCGCTGTAGCAGGTTGAGCGCACGTAAGCTGCTGAAGCTGGCGAACTCGACGCCCACGGCGTCATGGCCTTCTTCCTGGAAGCGCGTCACAATCTCGTTCAGGCGCGCGAGGGTGGGGCGCAGCGGGGCCAGCGCCTCGGTATTGCGCGCGGCCAGTTCCTTGAACTGCTGTGTCAGGCTGGTATCGGTGGCAGCGGGAATGCCGCTGCCTTCCGGCCTGTCTTCCATGTCCTTGAGCTTAATGGTCATTTTGCGGGTCTTTTTCTGTAAAGGATGCGGTGATTTTATCAGGGCGAAACGTTATGTCAAGGCTTTGATTTTTCAGAAAAAACTATTGAATTTCAACGGCTTTCTATGCCATTTTAGGGCACAAAAGCAGCAACGACATGACAGACAACGCCGTCCCGTTCATCCATTTGCGCGTCCATTCGGCCTATTCGCTGGCCGAGGGCGCGATCAAGCTGAAAGATCTTGTGCCGTTATCAAAGGCGCTTGGGATGCCCGCTGTGGCCGTGACGGATACCGGCAACCTCTTCGGTGCGCTCGAATTCTCCGTGACGGCGATGAAGGAGGGCATCCAGCCTATAATCGGCTGCCAGTTATGGGTGGAAAAACCCGAACAAGTCGACCAGAAAAACCGCAAGGTTGAAATGCCCGACCAGCTGGTTTTGCTCGCCAAGGACGAAAAGGGCTACAAAAACCTGATGAAGCTGACCAGCAAAAGCTTCCTCGAGCCCCTGGAACATGCCGAGAAGCCCGCCGTCAGCTGGGCGGATGTGGAGAAATGGTCTGAGGGCCTGATAGCCCTGACCGCCGGCACCAAGGGTTGCGTCGGCCGCATGCTGATGGAAAACCGCGCGGCGGAAGCCGAAAAGATGCTGCTGCAGCTGCATAAAATTTACGGCGACAGGCTTTACGTCGAGCTGGAACGTCACGGCACCGCCGACGAAGTCGCGATCGAAGACGGGCTGCTCGACCTCGCGTACAAGCACAACGTTCCGATTGTCGCCACCAACAACTGCTATTTCGCTGACCCGGAGATGTACGAGGCACATGACGCCTTCCTTTGCATCGCCGAGGGCGCTTTCGTGCAGGACACCAACCGCCGCAAGGTGACGACCGAGCATTACTTCAAATCCGCCCAGCAGATGGCAGAGTTGTTCAAGGACCTGCCCGAGGCGCTTGAGAACACGGTCGCAATCGCAAAGCGTTGCACTCATACGCTGAAAGAAGTGAAGCCCATGCTGCCGCGCTTCGTCACCGAAGCGGGGCGGACGGAGGAAGAGGAGCTGCGCGACCGCGCTTCAAAAGGTCTCGAATGGCGCCTGAATAATTACGTTTTCAAGGAAGGCTGGGACGACGCAAAACGCGCCGAGGTTAAGAAGCAGTATTTCGACCGCCTGGAATACGAAATTGGCGTGATTTCGAAAATGGGCTTCCCCGGCTACTTCCTGATCGTCTCCGACTTCATCCAGTGGGCGAAAGATCACAATATCCCCGTCGGGCCTGGCCGTGGTTCGGGCGCGGGTTCCGTCGTCGCCTGGTCGACAAAGATCACCGACTTGGACCCCATCGAATGCCAGCTGCTGTTCGAGCGCTTCCTGAACCCCGAACGCGTCAGCATGCCCGACTTCGATATCGACTTCTGCCAGGAACGCCGCGACGAAGTCATCAATTACGTGCGCGACAAATACGGGCACGACAGCGTAGCGCAGATTATCACCTTCGGTAAGCTGCAGGCGCGCGCCGTGGTGCGCGACGTGGGACGCGTATTGCAAATGACCTATGGCCAGGTCGACAAGATCGCCAAGCTAGTGCCCCAGAACCCGGCCAACCCCATCAGCCTTGAAGAAGCGCTCGAGACCGAGCCGCTGCTGCAGGAGGCGCGCGACACCGACGAGCAGGTTAAAAAGCTGATCGACGTCGCGCTGAAGCTGGAGGGATTGTACCGCCATGCCTCGACGCACGCGGCGGGCGTCGTGATCGGCGACAAGCGCCTGGATGAAATCGTTCCGCTCTACCGCGATCCTGGTTCAACCATCGCGGCAACACAGTTCAACATGAAAGACGTCGAAAAGGCGGGGCTGGTCAAGTTCGACTTCCTTGGTCTCAAAACGATGACGGTCATCAACGACGCGGTGAAGCTGATCAAGCAAACGACGGGCCTCGACCTCGACCCGCTGAAATTCCCGATGGACGACAAGGCGACTTTCAGCCTGCTGGCCAAGGGCGACTGTTCTGCCGTCTTCCAGCTTGAAAGCGCGGGCATGCGCGACCTGTGCAAGCAGATGAACGTCAAGAACTTCGAGGAGATTTCCGCTATCGTGGCCCTGTTCCGGCCGGGCCCGATGGAAAACATCCCGAAGTATATTGCAAACCTGTCGGGTAAAGAAGAAATCCAGTACATGCACCCGCTGCTGGAGCCTGTGCTGAAAGACACCTACGGCGTCATGATCTATCAGGAACAGGTCATGGCGGCTGCGCAGATCCTGGCGGGCTATACACTGGGCGGCGCCGACCTGCTGCGCCGCGCCATGGGTAAAAAGATCAAGGCTGAGATGGACGCGCAGCGCGCGATTTTCGTCGAGGGTTGCCAGAAGACGCATAATATTTCCAGCGAAATGGCATCGGGCATCTTCGACCAGATCGCCAAATTCGCGGATTACGGCTTTAACAAGGCGCACTCGGCCGCCTACGGTCTTATCGCCTATCATACGGCATACCTGAAGGCCAATTATCCCGTCGAATTCATGGCCGCGACCATGACACAGGATATGAGCAACACGGACAAGCTGGCCGTGCTGCGGCAGGAACTGAACAAGATGAAAATCATCCTGCTTCCGCCGGATGTCAACAAATCGCTGCCGCGTTTTTCGGTTGAATTGCTCCCGGACGGTAAAAAAGCTATCCGCTACGCGCTTGCCGCCCTGAAGGGCGTGGGCGAGGAAGCTATGAAACGCGTGGTGGCGGAGCGCGACAAGAACGGGGCTTTTAAAAACGTCTATGATTTCTGTCGCCGCCTCGACACCAAAGTCATCAACAAGCGCCAGATGGAATCGCTGGCGGCTGCCGGCGCTTTCGACGCCATGCATGAAAACCGCGCCGAAATGCTGGCGTCCTGCGAAACGCTGCTGCGCTATGCCGCAGCGCATGCCGACGAGAAGGCCAGCGGGCAGGAAAGCCTATTCGGCGGTGGTGGTAACGCGCTGCCCGAGCCGCCGATCGCAAAAGCCGACAAGTGGGAACCTCTGGAAAAGCTGCGGCATGAATTCGACGCCGTGGGCTTCTACCTGTCAGCACACCCGCTGGACAACATGACGACGCAGCTGGAACGCCTGCGCGTCGTACCCTCGACGCAGGTGCAGGGCGCGTTGCAGCAAAGCCCCACCAACCGGCTGCGCATGGCGGGCATTGTGGTGCGTAAGCAGGAACGCACCTCGCAAAAAGGAAACCGCTTCGCGTTCGTTTCCGTCTCCGACCCCTATGGCGTTTTCGAGATGATGGTCTTTTCAGACCTGTTGAACGCCAGCCGTGAATTGCTGGAAGCTGGAACCCCCATTTTGTTATCGGTGGATGTTGACCGTAAGCCTGATTCAGACGAATTGCGCTTCCTTGCGCAAAGCATCGAGCCGCTTACGCAGGCTGTGCAAAACGTAACGCAGCAACTGCATATCACCGTTGAAACCCCCGCCGCCATGGCGCAGATTAAAAACATTCTGCAACAGGGCGGGCAGGGGCGGGTGAGGGTTCATCTGATCATGGATGCAGCGGGCCGCACGGCCACCTTAGAAATTCCGGGCGGCTATAACGTGAAGGAAGACACCCCTCGCGCGTTGCGCGCCATTAAAGGCGTCAGCAACGTACGGGAACTGTAGTTTTTAAGGGTTCACTGCGTTGTGCGTGACCGTCACGCTGCCGCCCTGCGTATTGCCGGCAGGGCCCGTGTGATCGCGGGTGACAGTCTTGGACGTCGGGTCCCATGACATATTCCATTCCGACGACTTGCCGTTTTCGCCCGTTACAGTGGTGTTGCCCTTCACGACTCCGTCTTCTTTCGAAACGGACTGTTGCGTTGTCCAGCCTGCATCCTTGCCGTTCGAATTAGTCACAGTGTTCTGGCGCGTGACCGTGCCGCTGTCGTAGCTGACCTGCTGCTGGTAAGTGCCGGTTTTTCCATTCTGCGTCGTATAGGTGCCCGTTCGGTTGCCGTCACCGGGCGTACTGTCGCCCTGCAGGGTGTAACCGCTGGTATTTCCATTCGGGCCAGTATAGGTTTTTGTCAGCGTGTGGTCTTCGGCATTCACGGCGGTCGATTTCGAATAGCTCTTGCCGTTTTCACCCGTCACTGTCTTGCTGCCAGTGACAGTGCCGTTTTCATGTGTCACGGAATTCTGCGTCGTCCAGCTGGTGCTCTTGCCGTCGGCGTTGGTGGCTGTGGTGTTGCGGGTCGAGCTGCCGTTGCCGCGTTCATAACTTTGTTCCCATGTGCCGTCGCCATTGTGCTGGGTTGTGTAAGTGCCGCCCCTTGTGCCGGAAACGACATCGGGGTCCGAGGCGCCTGCGATGGCATCGGCATCAGCATCAGGGGTTTGCGGCGCTGCCATGCGTCCTGTTTCAGTGGCGGCGTTTGCGGTCGACGGGGTTTTTTGGTTTTTGGCAGCTTTATATTGTTCCATTTTTGCCCGCCAGCCTTGCTGTTGTTCCCCGGTGGCGGCTTTGTTTTCGCCTTGCGCGTCACGGGATTGCTGCAGCTTCTCGCGCCATGCGCCACGGCCCTCTGCCGCTGTACCGTCGGCGTTTTCGGATTTCAGGCGCTCGCGCCAGCCACCGCCTTCACCATTCTGGCGGCTTTCCAGTTTTTCGCGCCATGCGCCGCGGTTTTCACCGCCGCGGGCTTTCCATTCGCCGGAAGCCGCCGCGCGGTTCTGGCCCCAACTACTGCCGCCGTTGCCGCGCTTGCCCCATGCGTAGGCATCCGATGAAAAGGCGGTTGCAGCCAAAAGTCCCAGTGCAATAACAGAAACGCGCAGGAACAGTTGCGGGGAGGGGGTGCGGTCAGCCATGGGGTATCTCCTGAATAAAGTTGCTTTCTGAAGAGTTATACCGGGCAGGTATGATAACCCCTGCGAAAACCAGATAACGAATAAATTCCATTATAACTGAATGAGTTAAATCGCTGGTTAATCCTATAATATTGTTACGTAAATAGCTTGACCCGCAGGTATTACAGGATTAATCTGCCTGAAATTCCCGTCTGCACAGGAGCTATTTTCATGACGAAACACGTTGCAAGCAGCGATACCAAAGCGCTGACGCTGGCTTTTGAGAAAGCCGCAACACAGGAAACCAGCATTTTCCATCCTTGGCGCTATTTTGTAGCTGGTGGCGAGACGCTGCAAAAAATTCAGGACATCATCGCCGATTTTGACACGGTGAAACAGGGATACGAAGATCTTGCCAAACGCGCAGGAGCCAAGTCGTTTGACGGTAGCCATTTTTCTTTTGACTTCAGGGAAGAGGAAATGGTGGAGCTGACTGGGAAGGAGCGTATTGATAACAACTTTTCCGGCGGCAATGGCGGCGAGCCTTGGCAATGCGCGCGCATCGAGCGCATCCCTAACTTCGTCGTCACCAACAGTCGCGCTTTCGGCCATTTCCTTCCCGACGTTGCGACCGAGGAAGGCCGCGCGCTGCGCGACGCCTGCCGCGAAGTGAAAGAAAGGGCACAACCCTCGGTACGTTTCGCCCGTTGGCTGGGCTGCGAGAGCCTCGAAGTTCCTGAAAACCCCGATTACCCCTATGGCACAAAAAAGAGAGTTTCCGCCACCGCGACCAAAGTAGGCGATCAATGGATTGTTGCCGTGCCCGTAGTGCCGGTACCCGAAGGCGGTTACCAGTCAAAAACCTACAGGCAGGAATGGACACTGCCGCCTGATTCAAAAGCGCTGACGGTGTCGGAATATTTCGGCCTGCTCGAAAAAGGCAACCTGTTGCAAAACAGTGCGCCGCAGCCGCCGCGTCCGAACTGAAATTTCAGCGTGATATCGTCCCGAACCTGTCTACCCCGGGTAATCGCCTAATTGGCTGAATGCCAGAATCGCTGGGGTACCATAAGCCTACATAGTAATAATATGAGCATAAGTTAACTAATTGTAAACAAATGCATTAATTCATTCCATTTGACCATCAATCTATACCGTGTAAGGATTTACTTAAGCGAGTACAAAAAGACTGAAATAGCACTACGAAAGGCACAGATGGCAGAACTACCGAAACCGACTATCCGCAAGATTCATGCGCGGGAAATTCTCGACTCCCGCGGCAACCCCACAGTCGAAGTTGATGTCACCTTAAGCGATGGCAGCATGGGCCGCGCGGCGGTGCCCTCGGGCGCTTCTACAGGCTCGCAGGAAGCCATCGAGTTGCGCGATGGAGACAAATCCCGTTACGGCGGAAAGGGCGTCCTGAAAGCCATCGCCAACGTTAACGGTGAAATTCAGGCGGCCCTTATCGGCGCTGACCCCTTTGACCAGAAGGCTATCGACGAAAAACTGATCGCACTTGATGGGACCGATAACAAGGCGCGCCTCGGCGCCAACGCCATCCTCGGCGTTTCTCTGGCCACGGCGCGCGCTGCGGCTGACAGCCTTCACCTGCCGCTCTTCAAATATCTCTCCGAAAACATCTTAGGCAAAGAAGCAACGGAACTGCCGGTGCCCATGTTCAACGTGCTGAACGGCGGCGCGCATTCGGACAACAATATCGATTTTCAGGAATACATGATCGCCCCGATCGGCGCGCCCAACTTCCGCGAAGCGGTGCGCATGGGATCGGAAGTCTATGCACAGCTGAAAAAAATCTTGAAAGCCGAAGGTCTCGCTACCGGTGTCGGCGACGAGGGCGGCTTTGCGCCTAACCTGAAAAATAACGAAGAACCTCTCAAATACATCGTCCGCGCTATCGAGGCCGCGGGTTATAAACCCGGCGTAGATTTCGCCATCGCCCTCGATCCTGCCGCCAGCGAGTTCTACGACGAAGAGAAAAAGAAATACGTTTTCAAGAAAGGCGATAAATCCGAACACACCACCGACGACATGATCAAGATGTACGCCGAGTGGATGAAGAAATACCCCATCCTCAGCATCGAGGACGGCCTGGGCGAGCAGGACTGGGAAGGCTGGAAAACCCAGCGGGCCGCTATGGGCAAGGAGCTGCAGATTGTCGGCGACGACGCTTTCGTGACCAACCCGAAAATCATCCAGAAGGCGATTGACGACAAAGTCGGCAACGCCTCGCTGATAAAAGTAAACCAGATCGGCACGCTGACCGAGGCTTTCAACGCCATCGCCCTGTCCAAAAAGGCGGGATACGGCGTGGTGATGAGCCACCGTTCAGGCGAAACGCCCGACGATTTCATCGGCGATCTCGCGGTTGCGGCGGAGGCAGGCCAGATCAAGACGGGCGCGCCCGCCCGCGGCGAACGCATCGCCAAGTACAACGAAATGATGCGCATCGAGGAAGAGCTGGGCGACAAGGCGGTTTACGCCGGCCGCAAAGCCTTCGCGCGCCGCCCCCAACCTTAACAGCAGGTGATGATGAAGAAGGAATTCGAAACCAAGGCGACCAAACAGGCAAGGGCCAATACCACGCAGATCGTCGCCACACTCGGTCCCGCCACCAACACCTACGAGACTATCAAGAAAATCTGGGAAGCGGGCGTCGATACCTTCCGCCTCAACTTCAGCCACGGCAGCCACGAAGACCATGGCAAGCTGTTTGACATTATCCGCCAGCTTGAAAAAGACGTCGGCGAACCAATCGGCATCCTGGCAGACATGCAGGGCCCGAAGCTCCGTATCGGCGCGTTCAAGGATGGCATGAAAGTGCCGCTGACCCCCGGCAAGCAGATCAAATTCGACCTCGACCCGACGCCCGGTGACGAAAGCCGCGTGTCCTTCCCGCATCCCGACGTCATGGCCGCGCTTGAAGTCGGCGCGCGCTTCCTGATGGATGACGGCGACGTTGGCATGAAAATCGTCGGCAAGGGCGAAGGCTATGTCATCGCCGAGGCCATCTACGGCGCTGAGCTGTCCGGCAAGAAGGGCGTGAACGTGCCCGACCTGTCGCGCCCTGTCTCGGCCATCACCGAAAAAGACAAGGCCGACATCGAATATGCGCTCAGCCGCGGCGCGGACTGGATCGCGCTCAGCTTCGTGCAGTCGGCCGACGACATCCGCGAAGGCAAGGCGCTGATTAACGGCCGCGCCAAAGTGATGGCGAAGATGGAAAAACCCGCGGCGCTGACGAACATGAAGGAAATCATCGCTGAAGTCGACGCGGTAATGGTGGCGCGCGGCGACCTCGGCGTTGAAATCCCGCCCGAAGAAGTGCCGCCCGCGCAGATCGCCCTTATCAACGAGAGCATAGCACAGAAAAAACCTGTGCTGGTCGCGACCCAGATGCACGACAGCATGATCGAAAACCCGCGCCCTACGCGCGCCGAAGTGACCGACGTCTTTACCGCCGTGATGCAGGGCGCGTCTGGTGTCATGCTATCGGGCGAAACCTCCATCGGAAAATACCCGGTGCTGGCGGTGGAGAGCATGGATAAAACGATTTACCGCGCCGAAAACGGCCCCGGCAGCCGTGCCGAGCTGAACGTCAGGGTCGCGCCGCCCCTGGTTCCCAGACCCTCGCTGGCAGCAAAATCCCCGCCAGCCGCAAGTTGCAAACATCACCGTTGTGGAGGTTAAAGCATGGTGCAGCCGAGGATACCGAACCGAACCGAAGGCCGCCCTGATACCCACACAATCCAAGCACAATTTGCACTCGCCGCGTTTTCGACGCTCAAGGCCGAAAACCTGACCTATGTCAGCGTGCCGATCACCAGCGGCCCGCGCCTTTATCAATTCATGGAAAAATACGGCGTCGCCACGCTGGCCGAAGCAAAGAAAGACCACGAACGCTTCCTGGCTGAAGTCATTGAGCCCAACATGGCCGACGGCGTGAAGCAGAGTGGGTACTGGTCGGAAAAGTTGAAGGGCGCCGTCATCGCTCCCGCCGAATTCGACGGCAGGCTCTATCGCGCCTGGGGCAAGGTTCAATGGAACGCCGACGACTTTATGGGCATGTGGGTGCCTCTGATCGAGGAAAAGATTACCAACATGGCCATGCTGAACGGCTGGGAATATTCCAACGGCTGTGGCGAGGAATACCTGACCGCCACGCTGATGCAAATGGGCCGCCGTCCGCGCAGCAATATCACTGTTAACGATGCGGAGGAGGGCAGGCTGCTCAACCTCGACGAGGGCATCGGGCTGATGGCGAATGCCTTCAAGGACATCATTTCCCGTGGCATCTTCCCGCGCAATATGGCGGAAACGTTGGGCATCCTGCTGGAATCCGAGCGCCGTTTCTATACCGAGAGAAACGCCGGTTTCGTCTTCGAACCCGCGGCAACCTCGCCCGGCGCACACGAACTGCGCAAGACCAACCCGACGCTTGAGCCCTACGACCATGGCAAGGTACGCGCGATTGCGGCCGAAGTCGAGCCGCTCATTAACAAGCATTTCCCTGACATCATGCCGAAGCTTAAAAAGACCTCGAGCTATGATTTCTCGCCGGTAAATGCAATTTTCCGGGATACAAAACCAGCGGAAGGGACGGCGCCTGTACAAGCGCCGAAAGCGCTGGCAGCCTGATTAACTTCAGTAAATAATCTCGGCGGATGTCGTCTTATTTTGTGAACGTTCGTTGATCTTATTATAAAGCTTTTTGATGCGGCTGCTTGCGGTGGTGGTGAATACGCAAGGCAGTAATCCGTGGGTTAGCAAAATCGCGCCGATACAAAGCAGTTCCCACGACGTGCGCAGGGTAAAGGCAAGGTGTTCCGCGTAGCTTTCGCCAGCTTCCTCGCAGTGGTTGATGAATAGTTTGCGGAACATTATTTGTCTCCTACCAGAATATCTGCTGCTTTTTCTTGGGTGACATGTCGATCAGGTCCTGCAAGGTCATGCCATCCAGCACTTCCGAAATCTTGTTGCGCACGTCCAGCATCGCATGGCGTATGACGCAATACTGCTCGTTGTCGCAGTCGTCGCATTTCTTGTAGTAATAGGTACTGGCGCAGGGCAGGGGGGCCAGCATACCGTCCACATTCCTGATGACGTCGCCCACCTTGATTTTCGCGGGCAGCATATTCAGCATATGGCCGCCCTGCGCGCCGCGCTCGCTGCGTATGATGCCTGCTTCCTTCAGCTGAGTCAGGATGGCCTCGAGAAATTTCGGCGGCACCTTGGCTTTTTCGGCAATAGCCTTCGACCGGAGCTTCTTCTCCTCCGCCGCCAGGACCACCAACGCCTTCAGGGCGTATTTGCATTTCATCGTCAGCATTTTTCATCCTTTTCAGGTTGTAGCCTTTAATTCATACTAAGTCAATAGGGAATAAAACGGACGTCAAACATGCTAATCCCCCGTTTTTTCTTTCGCTTTGGCATCATCCCATTCGAGAATTCTCTTTTCCACGGCTACTTTCTCATTTGGGGATAGCAAGGCAAGGGCTTCCTGTTCTTGACGTGTAATCCAGGTGTCGTTTGTAGTGCGTTTGGCCAGCTTAAACCAGAAGTAGGCATCCGCAGGACGTGGCGGGTTACTTGCCAAGTAACGGCGGCCGTTAAAGAACTGTGCCTGCGCGTGACCCTTTTCAGCAGCCTGCTCCATAAGTTGCATGGACTTCAGGTCGTCTGATCCGCGGAAAGCAACGGCGAGCCTGTATATTGCTTCCGCATCGCCGGTCGCAGCAGCTTCTTCCAATAATTTGACGCCTTCATGTACTGTATCCCTGCTGCAGCCAATGAGGATACCGAAGGTCTGGATTTGCGACCATCCTTCGTTTGCCAGCATCTTGATGTCCATCCGATAGAAATCATGGCAAATCATTTTCATGTCAGCTGCGTGTATTTTGGCGTGTACGTCACCTTTTGCGGACGCTTCCATAGCCCGGTTCATCTCAAGTCTTGGAAAAATTACAAAGTTATATCCTACCCATGCCACTCCTAAAAAAATTACGACTAAAATCAGATGTGTTGATTTTGGCAAGTTATTTGCCCTTCCAGAAATTAAATGATGAACATGGTTATCTCTAAAGCCTTGTTAAAGTATAAATGTGAAGATGTTAAAATAAGAAAAAAAATCGCCGCGCTGTCGCGAACCTTGGCCAGGAGAGCCCGCAGTAATATCCCATTGTTTCGGCTATTGCGGCTGGCGCGGCGATCAAGTTGTTTGCAAAAAGGCTTTTAGCGGAAACCCCGGTTTTTCCGCTTGGTAGTACCGAATATTCACCATGTTCAACTACCCTGCTGGTCTCGCGCGTGTCATTGGCGAAGTCGACCTACATGATTTTATGGTATCATAATATTGCATAAAACGCAATAATTTAGTGGTTCCGGCAACTCAAATACATGCTTTGTGCCATTTGGCAGGCGTTTTCAGAGGTTCATTGCAAGCCTGCCTTGTTTATTTAAACCGCAATTTCCTTGCGTGCTCCGGGCTGTGATTTTTGACATAAACTTCGCGCGCAAGCATAATCCCGCAATCCCAACCTGTTACCGCTGCAAAACTATTCCCAAATATCCAAAAACCCTGCACAATCAAGGCAAGGAATTCAGGAGGAGTTTTTAATGCGCAAGATTCTCGCCGCCGCCGTGATGGGCGCCATGCTGGTTTCATCCGTCGCCGCGAAGGCCGACACTTTCGTCTGGAAAGACGAAGTGCATGACTACACGATGTCTTTCCCCGATGTGTGGAAGATCCAGACCGAAGACACGCCGACCACACGCCTGCGCATCGCGGGCCCCTTGGCCGAAGACTGGGCGACCTGCCGCATGCAGGTATGGGATGACGGCCGCGTGAAAATCTATCCCAAGCGCATTACGGGCCAGGCAGTGATGGAAAAGCTGGACCGCGAATTCTGGGCGCGCGAAACCGCTCAGTATAAAGATTCAGTGATCAACAACTACTTCGCACCTGCCAGCCTCGGCGCGAAGGGTGACGCGACCGCCGTGCAGTTCTCCTTCGTGCAGGAAGACGGCGACGGCAATAAGGTGCCGATGCAGGCCATCGCCCTTGGCAGCATTTACGGCGGCAAGCGTTACATGGCCACCTGCTCGTCGAAACAAGAGTTGTACAGCAAGCGTTACGCTGACCTGTTTCTCAGCATCATCGATTCAACCGAGCTGGAATCGAAATACCATCCTTTTGCTACGGCTTATTACCGCAACTTCCTGATGGATGAGCCTATCCACCTGATACGTTCGAAGCCCGGCACCGCCGACCGTCACCAGCCGCTCCGCTGGGAAGACAGGTACGATTATAACGATTGATGGCTGGATTATCCTATTGCGGGCAAACGGTCCGGACACATGATCCGGACCGTTTCCTTTTGGGGCTCTTCGCGCCTGAGCAGGTGCGGGAGGGGTTGTGGGCGCTATACGCTTTCAATCACGAAATCGCCAAGACGCGTGAGGTAGTGACCGAAACGCGCCTCGGCCTTATTCGCTTGCAATGGTGGAAAGACGCGCTTGCGGGGATTTATGACGGCAAGCAGCCTTTGAAACATCAGGTGGTGGAACCGCTTGCCGATACGATCGCCCAATATAATTTGCCCCGCGAACCCTTCGAAGCCCTGATGCATGCCCGCGAATTCGATCTTGAAGACCGCCTGCCTGCGACGCTGGATGGCATGGCAAGCTATGCCGAGTTTACCTCCGCGCCTTTGTTATCGCTGGCCCAACAAGTGGTGGGCGAGAAAGGCGAGGGCAAAGCGGCTGCGACGGGCTATGCGCTTGCTGGATTATTGCGCGCCGTTGGCGTCCATGCCGCTCACCGCCGCTGTTATTTGCCGGAGGATTTGCTGGCGCGCGAAGGCATGGACCAGTACAAGCTTTACGACCGCAAAGAGGTCGAGAAGATTAAACCAGCCGTGACGGTGGTTGCCGCCCGCGCGAAAGAACTGTTATTGTCGCCCGCGCCGAAGGGGCAGGCAGCGCTGATGCGGCATATGGCATCGATGTATCTGGCGCAGCTGGAAAAAGCTGGTTACGACGTTTTCTCGCCGAAATTCTATCGCCAGCCGCCGTTCATGGCGCTGAGGCTGTGGCTGAAAAACTAAGGTTTTGGCGCCGCGGGTTTTTGCACTGGCGCTTGCGTCGCGTTTGCAGTTTTCGGGCTGTTGAAAGCCTGTTTCGCATCCGGCGCGTTTTGCAATGTGTTGCTGTTGGCTGGTGCGGGCGGCGCGACTACGGGAGCCGGCTGCTTTTTCGGTTTTGATTTGAAAGGCTTCTGTATCACTTCCTTGGTTTTTTTGAAGCCGTGGGCGATGCCCTCGAACATCTTGTCCATCACAGGGCGTGCGACGAAACCGGCCGCGAGGCCGGCGCCAAGTTCGATAACTTTTTCAACCAGTCCGTGGACGACCGGGTTTGCGCCGAGCGTGCCGAGAGCGCTCGACATCAAATGTTCGCCGCCCGGAATACCGTGGATAAGCAACCCGCCACCGATCATCAGTAGCGCCATGGTGCCGGCAATCGAAAAGCCCTTGATAATATAAGGGTTCGCTTTACCCAGCGCCTTGCCTATTTTTTGCGCGACCTTTGTGGCGGGGCCGTTACCCTTGCGGTTTTCCAGCCATTTTCCTGCGCGCGGCATATTAATGATACCACCAATCAGGCTGTACATGCCGACGGTGCGGATAACGCCCGTTGCCGCCAGTGCCGCGCCTGCGATCAGGGCAGGCGCGCCCGCGATAATTCCCAGTGTCATCACCGTGATCTCGACGGACAATAACCCGTCGATGACCAGCACCCGCTTGATACGGTCTTTTTCGATCGCCCTGGCGTCCTTGCCGGCCTGCTGCAGGCCTTCCTTCTTGGGATCTTCATCTTTTTCAAGCATATGGCTGACGCCTTCACAGGCAAGGTACAATCCGCCAAAGGTGAGCAAAGGCAGAATGATTCCGGGCGCAAGCGCGCTGACGGCCAGCGCCGCCGGAATGACGGCCATCTTCATGCCGAAAGACGCCGCCATGACTTTCATCACGGCCTTGTTTTTGCGTTTGTTTTCGATGTCCTGAAGCAAGCTGGTATTGACCGCGACTTCGTCATAGCACAGCCCGACGGCGCGCGTCGTGGTGGCGGCGGTCAGCTGGGCAATGGTCGACAGGTCGGACATTGTCACTTTTCCGGATAATTTTCAGAGGCTTTTGGAAAGCTAGACAACCCCGGCGGATTAGGCAAGAGGTAAAATGATACCGCATAGGGATTCACTGTTTTTGGGGGTATAACTAGGAAAGGGAGGCTCCTCCATGCGCATTTTATTGATCATTTTCTTGCTGTTGATCGCTATGCCCGCCCGTGCGGCAGAGCTTGAAAAGCGTGTAATACTTCACGATAGCATGATGCGCGAATACTGGGTTTATGACCCGCGCAAAGGCGGCGCAGATGGCGCGCCGCGCCCGTTGATTATCGTGCTGCACGGCGGCGGCGGCAAGGCTGAACGATTTGACGTGATGGTGGGTAAAGATAATTCGTTTGATGCGCTTGCTGACCGTGAAGATATTCTCGTCGTGTACCCCCAGGGATACAAGAAAAGCTGGAACGACGGTCGGGAGGATAGCCACGTCGACGCGCAGGCCCGCAACATGGACGATACCGGTTTTATTTCAAAGTTGATTGACAACCTTGTGGAAAGCCGTCGTGTCGATCCAAAACGCGTCTACGTCGTTGGCCCCTCCAACGGAGGCCATATGGCGAACCGCCTGGCCTGCGAAATTCCCGATAAGATCGCGGCAGCCGGCATTGTTATCGGCTTGATGCCGAAACGCATGGTAGATAAATGCAAGCCCGCCACACCCGTTTCTGTCCTTATCATGAACGGCACGGAAGACCCTCTGGTCTCTTATAACGGTGGCATGGTTAAAGTTTTAGGGCAGGAGCGGGGTGAGGATATTTCGACGGAAGATACTTTCGCCTTCTGGGTGAAGCATGCCGGTCTTGCAAAACCCGAAACGCTTAAAGCGAAGCAGCTGCCCGATAACGACCCTAATGACGAAACCCGCGTGTCGTTGAAATCATATAAAGGCCTGGAATCAGAGGTAGCGCTTTATACGGTCACCGGCGGCGGCCACACATGGCCGGGCGGGCGGCAATACTTGTTCAAAGGTATGGTCGGACGTGTCAGCCATGACATCAACGCGACAGAAGTGATCTGGAATTTTTTCAAGGACAAGTCGAAATAAAAAAATCCCCTCTCCGGCACGGCAGGAGAGTGGATTGTTGTTGGAAAGTATTAAGCCGCAGCGTCCTTCTTGCCGCCCGCGCAGGGCGCCTTGATGGCGAAGATATCGACGGCCTTGCCGGTTTCGAGGAAGGATTTCATGCTCGACAGAACCAGCGGCCAGCCGCCCGAGATTTTCTCGCGCATGTTATAACCGGGCGCAAAGTTGCCATGGGTGACGGTCAGCCGCACCATGTCGTGCACAGCCTCGATGTCATAGGTGCAGCGCGAGGTGTCCTTGGCGTTTTCGGGGTCTGTCCAGCTGACGACAAGGCTTTTGGGCGGCTTTGATTCCAGCACTTCGCCTGTCAGTCGCAGCGCGTTGCTTCCCGCATCGCGGTGTTCCCATTTGGAACCTTTTTTCCAGTCGGACACGTTCACCTGCCCGCCCCAGAACTGGCGTGTAAATTCGGGATTGGTTATGGCCTGCCATACTTTTTCGGGGGTGGTGCGGATATAGGTTGTGTAGACGTAATCGTTGCTCATTTCTTTTCCTCCAGGGCTTCTTTTAGCGTTTGCAGCGCCGCCACGCGGTGCTGTTCGAATTTGCCAATCCAGCGGCTGTAGATGTCGCTGATCGGCATGGGGTTCAGGTAGTGCAGTTTCTCGCGGCCCTGCTTGCGCGTGACGACGAGGTTCGCCTCCTCCAGCAGGGCGAGGTGCTTGGTGACAGCCTGGCGGGTCATATCGTGGCCCGCGCAAAGCTCGTTCAGGGTCTGTCCTGCCCGCTTGCGCAGACTGTCCAGAAGGTCGCGCCGGCTGGCATCGGCCAGCGCCTTGAACACTTTGTCTTCATCCGTCCCCATACCCTTATTATATGCAACCAAAAGGTTGCATGTCAAGAAGACTTTGACAGAGAGAGCAACAGGGCAGGCGTGTTGATATCGTTCAGCTTTAAGAGCGAAATGCAGCAGTACTGAATAAAAAGCCCTTTTTGACATAGTGTGTGCTATACAGGGCGCATAAGGAAATCAATTCCTGCACCTTGCCGCCGCATGTTCTGAAGTAACGGTAAGATTATTTGGAAAAATTAGCTCCCTTTAAAGCGTGGCAAACGGGCCGCGCCGGCCTTTATTGGCCTTTGAATGCAAACAGAAACAACCGAAGGATGAACGGATAATGGCAACCAGAGTAACACGCGGACGGGGCTACCTGCGCGGCACAGGCGCGCTGCAGGCTATGCATGAAGTAACTTATGCGGCTTACACCAGTGTCAAAACGGCCTATCACACGAAAAGGCCGGCGGTCACTTCTTCGCGCGTATTCATCGAAATTTCCCCTTTGGGAAAAGATACGCTCAGGAACGGCAGCTATAGCCTGGAAGAAGACGGGCAAAGGATTTACGTGCTGGAGAAGAATGGCGAAAGCTGGCTCGTTCGCTCCAGCCATGCCGAGGCGCCCGCTGATTGTGCGGAGTGAAAGCATGGCTGAAGATAAAGGTTTCTTTGTTATCCTGACGCGCGTCGGGAAATACAACGCCCCGGTCAAACACTGGCGGGCGGACCTGCTGCACGCCGTGAAAGACTGGGAAAAGACCGAGGCGGAAACGATGGAAGATGCCATCGAAGGGCAGCGGAGCCAATATGGCCTGCGGGCAGAAAAAAAGATGGCCCTGCCGGCCCTTGAGGGGATTGGCGCGCTTCCCATTGCGTCCGGCCAAACCATCCGTTTCATCAGCGTCGCCGAAGGCCAGCCGGTTCCCGCCGGGAAAGCCTAGCCCGCCAGCAGTTCTTCCTCAGCATGCCGGTGGTAGAGGCGCGCATACTGGCCTTTGAGCTCGAGTAGTTCCTGGTGCGTGCCCATTTCGACGATGCGGCCCATGTCCATCACGACGATGCGGTCGTAATCCTGCACCGTAGAAATGCGGTGCGCGATGGCGAGGACGGAGCGGCCGTGCGCGAGGTCGGCGAGCGCCGCCTGCACCAGTTTTTCGGTTTCGTTATCAAGCGCGGCGGTGGCTTCGTCCAGCAAGATGATGCGCGAATTGGCCAGCAGGGCGCGGGCAATCGCCACACGCTGGCGCTCGCCGCCTGACAGCTTGATGCCTCGCTCGCCCACCAGCGTATCGTATTTCTGTGGCAGGCTTTCGATCAGCGGCGCAATCTGCGCGCGCTCAGCAGCCTTTTTGATTTCATCGAGGCTGGCGCCGGGGTTTGAATAGGCAATGTTTTCGGCAAGGCTGCGGTGGAATAGCACGGGCTCCTGCGAGACGAGCGACAGATGGCGGCGCAGGTCGGGCAGGGCTGTTTCCGCGATGTTGTGGCCGTCGATGGTGATGGAGCCGGTCTGCGGTTCGTAATAGCGATGCAGCAACTTGAACAGCGTGCTTTTGCCGCTGCCCGTACGGCCGACAAGCGCGACTTTCTCGCCGGGGTGGATCTCGAGGTTAAAGCCCGACACCGCGTCGCGATCCTGTCCGGTATAGCGGAAAGTGATGTTATCGAATTTCAGGGCAAAACGGGCGAGGTCGGCGGTATTCACGTTTGCGGCGCCGGTAATCAGCGGCTGGCGGTTTTTCCATGTGACGACTTCTTCGAGGTCGTTCATTGATTCAATGACATCACGCACGCGGTTGCCGATGCCGTCGAGGTAGAATGAAATATAACGCTGCCCCATAAGCACGAACATCACGTCGCCACTGGTGAACGTTCCCTCGGCCCAGAATTTTCCAGCCAGCAGCAGCGCGCAGAGGCGCCCGCCGTTGACGACAAGGTTCTGGGCAAAGGAAAGGATGTTCGCGCGTATCCACGCCGCGCGCGCGGCATTGGCGAAGCGGCGGGCGGCGTGCTGGATGCGCTCGTACTCATGCCGTTCCGCGCCAGACGCTTTCACAGCGGCATAACCCGAAACGCTGTCGGCAATCGTGCCGCCCAGACGGCTGTCTTCATCGGCATAGATGCGGTTTTTGGGCGCGACAAAGCGCAGGCTCAGGTAAAGGCTGGAACCTGTGAAAACCATGGCGTAGATGACCAGCACGCCTGCGATTGCGGGCGAAGTTTTAGACATCATGAAAATGTTGCCCGTCACGACAACGATCGCAGGCCAGAAATCGTAGCAGACCGTGTCATAGATGCGGTGCGCCGCGGACCTGCCGCGCTTGATGGCGGTGACAATCGAACCGGCGAAGGTGTTGGTATGCCACTCGGTTTCGAAGCTATGCACGTAGTTAACTGAATCGGCGGCAACCTCGGCATGAACCCGTGTATTGGTGTGCGCGTTGATGAAGTTCGCGGTGCGGAAAAAGACATGGTAGCAGAAACTGCATAGGGCCAATGTGGCGATAGGATAAAGGATGTCGCTGAAATGCCGGTTACCCGCTGCGGCGGCTGCAGCATCAACCAGCCAGCCGTAGACCTTCGGGATGAAAATATCGATAGCGCTCGAGACGGACACACAGGCAAAGGCCGCGAACACCATCCAGGGCTTGCGGCCGTAATGGGCCTTCAGGAACCTATAGATTTCGGACAGCTTGGGTGGCTGGCGTTTTTTGGCTGTCGTGGACATGCGGGGGAACCCTTGGAATACGGGTATTTATAACAAGCCCGGCGTTGAAAAGCAAATCGGTGCCTTACAGTTTACGGGAAGCGGCCGTTGGCGCCTTCAGCTTGATTTTCTTGACCGTAATATCGGCGCCAAGGCTGGTGGCTGCTTCGGCATTGAAGACCGGCGCGGTTTTCTTCACCGGCGGCTTCATGCTGAATTGTTCCTCGACTTCGGACAGTGTCGGCAGGATAACCGTGGGGGGCGCAGGCGGTGGGCCGTCGCTGAACGTTTCGCCATAAGTCTGGTTGCGGTTGCCGCTGAAATAGTCGATAGACCTGCGGACGCCGACAGGAATATTTATCGCTGCGCCCACAGCAGATATCCAGATGCCGAACGCGCCCGCGGCAAGACTTGCCGCGATAGTGCCGAGCGCAATGGCGGGCATGATGACAGGGGCAGTAGCAACTGCCGCGACAATGCCTGTTATTATTCCCGGCACGCCCGCCATGGCTGTAGCGGAAAGCGCGGCATACACCGCCTGGCCGGCCGCGAACCAGCCGGCGCCGAGACCGCTGAGCCCGCCCATGATCGCGACAGGTGAAAGTACGCCTTTATGGGTTGCCATCCCGGCAGCCTTGGCCCAGCCGCGCAGGAGGATGCTGGCCGGCAATGTAAAGGCCGCCAGCGGCCCCGTGCGCATCATGCGGCGTGTTGCGAGCTTGTCGTAGAGCGTGATGGCCTTTTCGTACAGATCGATCGGCATATCATGGGTGATTTTGACGTAGGTGTCGAAAATCTTTCCCAACGAAATTTCTTTGGCCGTTGATGTCGTCATGGTTTGGCGCCGTTGTTTTTATTGTTTTTCCCGCTGTCTCGAAGGGCAGGGGTTTGAAGCCAGGGCAATCTAGCAAGAGGGTAATATTATGTCAAAGAAAAAGGCGTGTGCACAATTCTAATGCGCTGTTTTTAAACGATAAAAACTTTAGATTAAGTTTTGTGGGATATACTGGATAGACGGCACCAAGGGGGAATTTTGCTATGTATTCGAAGCGTGTAGCCCGGCTTTTCAGGAAACATTTCGACATTGAGGATGCGGAAGGCGCACTGGCCGACCTGCAGAAAAACGGCCCGGGCTCGCCGCAGGCCAAAGCCATACTAGACGGGCTGCCGGCTTTCCTGAAGGAAATCGACGGTATTTTTGCGCAAGGGGATGAACGCCTGCATATTGCGGTGCGTAACCTTGAAATCAGCTCAGCAGAACTCAACCAGGCCAACCGCAACCTCGAGCGCATGCGCCACGCGCAGAAGATGGAGGCGCTGGGCAAGCTGACGGGCGGCATCGCGCATGATTTCAACAACCTGTTGCAAATCATCATGGGCCAGACCGAAAGCATGATCAGGGCGGCAAAAAACGGTTTCCTCCGCAAGACGCTGTTTCCGTCCCAGGAAAAGCATCTGGAAACAATCCTGCGCACAGCCGAACGGGGCGCGGAGCTGATCGAGCATATGTTGATATTCGCGCGCGAACAGCCCGCGGAGCCGCATGTGGTCAATGTCAACGCCACGTTAAAAGACATTGAAAGCATGATGCGCCGCGGGCTGGGCGGGCAGGTGCAACTGGCCGTCAACGTGGCCCCCGGTGTGCCGAACGTGTATGTTGACAAACTGCAGCTAGAAACTTCCGTGCTCAATATCGCATTCAACGCGCGCGATGCTATGCCGGAGGGCGGCCTTGTAACCGTCGATATCATGCAGACGAAACTCTCGGGGCAGGAAAAGCTGCCGCAGGGGCAGCAGCCCTCGGCGGGCGATTACGTTGAAATCCGCATTACCGACACGGGCACCGGCATCCCGCCTGCGGTCATGGAGAAGATATTCGACCCGTTCTTCACCACCAAGGAACCCGGCAAGGGCACCGGGCTTGGCCTGAGCCTCGTGCTGGGCTTTGTGAATAGCGCAGGCGGCTTTATCAACGTTACCAGCAAAGAGGGACAGGGCGCGGTATTCAACATCCTCCTGCCCGTCTGCACGGCAGAGCAAGAGGCCTCTGCCACCCCCAAAGTGGTGCTGAAGCACGAAAAGCCCAAGGAAGCGCACCTGCTGGTGATCGAGGACAATGCGAATGTTCGCGAGTTGGTATCTCAGCAGTTGCGGGAGGCAGGATATGTCATCACCGCCGCCGAAAACGCCGATAAAGCGCTGACTCTGCTAAAAGAAGGCGGCAGTTACGATCTTGTCTTCAGCGACCTTTTCATGCCGGGCAAGCTGAAGGGCCTCGATATCGTGCGCGAGTTCCGCAAAGTGCGGCCGGAGCTTAAATTCCTGATGGCATCGGGTTATGCCGAAACGGCGCTGCGCAAGGAGGAAGGCACCAGCCTTGCGGCCGTGCGCATCCTTAAGAAGCCCTACAGACGCGAGGTATTGCTGGACGCGATTTCAAACGAACTGCACGGCCAGCGCGGCGCTGCTTAAGCCGCGTCTTCCGTGATATGCGTGATGGTCATTGTCTGGTTGTGAAGTTCGGCAAAACCCGTTTCCGAGAAGGGGCAGATTTCGCCGTATGAGTAAAACCCGCCGAAAGCCGAATTCTTGCCTATGGCACGGATAACGGCCTCCACTTCCTCGTCCACATCATAGCCCATGATTAGCTTGCGCCCGACGCAGCTGACCATCAGGGTGGCAGAGCTGTCGGCGCCTTTTACCTGGGCTTCTTCCGCCGCTTCCCGCGCGCCGTCGACGAGCGAGTCTGTATCGGCATGCATCAGGCGGACGAGGCTGCCCTCGGGCAGGTCGCCCGCCATGGTCAGCGTATTCGCCGCATGGTCGATATTCAAAATCGTGCGGATGATGCCGATTTCTTTCTCGTCCGTTTCGCGGATGATGGAGAAGGGATAGAGCAATCCGGCCGCGGGCAATTCCGCTGCTTTGTCGCCGAGGTAGGTTTTATAAAGTGCAAGTGCTGGTTTATTGTCGAGTTCATGCACGACGTTGCCCGCCGATTTCGTGACGCGGCGCAGGGGGCCAAAGGGCTTCCAGCCTCCGCGACTGCCGCTTTTTACGCGCACCTTGTCGCCATATAAACCGAACGCAACCACGCGCGTGCCGGAGACCTGCCCGTTGAGCAAAGTCTGGGTATTGGCGAAGGCCGTGCCGTCACCCGCAAGGCCGCCGGTGATGATAACTTCGGTGCCCACTGCATCGGTAATGCCGCGTACCAGGTCGCTGCCATTCACGTTCAAGCCAGGGCTCAGCACGAAGACGCTTTTCAGTTTGGGGCCTTTCAGCTGCGTGCCGATATCCTGCCCGGCCTGGCGAGAGGCCGCGGCGGAGGAAAGCGCGGTCGATGCGGTCCTTACTTCCGTCGCATCGAAATGCATCGCGACCAGAGAAAAGCCGTCGTCCGAAACACCGTCGCTTGAAATCTCGCCGGCTGTTGAGCAGCCCAGCACGTTAAAGCCTGCCGTCTTGCAGGATTCGGAGACTTTTTCGCCATCCTTGAACAGGGCGGGCGAGCCGAAAACGATTGCGACCTGCGGCGCGATTTCCTTCGCTTTCGCAAGAACACCCGAAAGGTCGAGGCCGTTGGATTTCAATGCCAATGTCTTCATGAATGTATCTCCCCCAGTACTGCAATTGAGGCTGTTTTATAATTATATTACAATAGGTTTAAGGAGAGTTTAACCGCAGCGGGGATAGCGTCAGGCAGCTTGTTTCCAGCCCTGCAGCCAGCCGTCGAAGTCGGCCAATGCGCGGGTGCTGTAGGCCTTCTTGCGGTCGCGGCTTTCTACCTTCTTTTTGCCCGGCTGGACGAGTGTGCTTTCGTCGATGGGCGGGAAGAGGCCGAAGTTGACGTTCATCGGCTGGAACGTTTCGGCGTTGGCGCCGGTCGTGATGTGGTTCAGCAGCGCGCCCATGGCTGTGGTGACGGGCGGCGTGGTGACATCACGACTGAGGATTTCGGCGGCGGCGAAACGTCCGGCCATCAGCCCAACGGCGGCGCTTTCCACATAACCCTCGCAGCCTGTGACCTGACCCGCAAAGCGCAAGCGCGGCTGGGCTTTCAGGCGCAGATGCGCGTCGAGCAACTTTGGGCTGTTGATAAAGGTATTGCGGTGAATGCCGCCAAGGCGTGCGAACTCCGCATTCTCGAGGCCAGGGATCATGCGGAAGATGCGGGCCTGTTCGGCATATTTCAATTTCGTCTGGAAGCCTACGATATTATAGAGCGTGCCGAGCGCGTTATCCTGACGCAGCTGCACGACGGCCCAAGGGCGGCGTCCTGCGCGCGGGTCGGTCAGGCCGACGGGTTTCATTGGCCCGAAGCGCAGCGTATCGGGGCCGCGTTCCGCCATGACCTCGATCGGCAGACAGCCTTCGAAATAGGGCGTGTCCTTTTCCCATTCCTTGAATTCTGTTTTTTCGGCATTCATCAATGCATCGATAAAGGCGTAATAGTCCTCCTTGAGGTCGAAGGAGCAGTTGATGTAATCCTTGCCCGTGCCACCGGGGCCTTCCTTGTCGTAGCGCGACTGGAACCAGGCTTTTTCCATGTCGATGGAATCTTTGAAGACGATGGGCGCGATGGCGTCGAAGAAGGCGAGGCTCTGCTCGTTCGTGAGCGACAAGATGGCTTGTGATAGTGCAGGCGAGGTGAGGGGGCCGGTTGCGATGATGACGCTTTCCCAGTCCGATGGCGGTAACCCTGCGACTTCACCACGTTCGACGGTGACGAGCGGGTGGTTTTGCAATTTATCGGTGACATCGGCGGAAAAGGCATCGCGGTCGACGGCCAGTGCGGAACCTGCAGGCACTTTGTGACGGTCGCCCGCTGCCATGATCAGCGAACCCGCGCGACGCATTTCTTCGTGCAGCAGGCCGACAGCATTATATTCCCAGTCGTCAGAGCGGAAAGAATTCGAGCAGACAAGCTCGGCAAAATTTTCTGTATGGTGCGCCTCGGTTTTTTTGACTGGGCGCATTTCGTGGATGGTGACGGGCACACCGGCGTTAACCAGCTGCCAGGCCGCTTCCGACCCTGCCATGCCTCCGCCAACGATGTGAACGCGTGTATTCATGCGGAACCAGATACCACGAAAACGCCGCAAAATTCAACAAACTTCGCCAAAATGCAGCATTTACTGTGTTTTAAGCATGTTCTGATATACTTGTCTGTAGTGGTAAAAGTTGCCTTGGAAGGTTGAAAACTTCCGGTGTTGCGGCACCGTCCGCCATAGAAAACTCTCGAAAATCATAGAAATCAGAGCCGGCCAGCCCGGCATTTTAACGCGTCCTGTCACCGGAGCATCGCCATGCGCCACGCTATACCCATGTTCGTTTTTTGTCTTGCCCTGCCGCAGCTTGCGTTCGCCTGCATGCCCATGGAAGGCGCGAGTGGTACGCAGAACCTTGTTTCAACTTTGTCGTTCATGCTGGGGCTTGTTTACCTTGCAAGCGCGCCGGTCATGGCGTTGCGCCGTCGCCGCCTCATGCCCGATACAACCGCCCATGCGCGTCTCACGCGGCACATAGCGCTTGCATGGAAAATCGGGATAACACTCATTGCCCTACCTTTTGCATTTACTTATGGCGATATGTTGATGTTGTCGCTGCTGATTATCGGATTTTATGCGATGGGGTTGGCTATAGTAGGCGTGATCAGGCTGGCGGCCTTTGGGGTCAGGAAGGTCAATTTTAATAAAATCCAAAATGAAAAAAACTATTTAACGCGCAGGTTCGCTGCGGAAGGAGACGTAACATGAGCATACGGCTGGAGGAAACGACAATGGAACGCGGATATTACCGAATATACCTAGAGAGTAGCGACGGGTTCAAGATACCCTATGTCACTTATGCGTTGTCACGGAACGATGCGGTATCTCATGCGCTGACCAGCCATGACGACATCCCGGCACTAAAGGTGCATGAAATACAAGGACCATACGTGAATATGCTGGCCTTCGAATGCGCCTAGCGACATTTATTCCAGATGCCTTCGAGCGCCTTCGGGTCGTCGATCGCATATTGTCGTTGCTGGTTGGTTTCGATCATCTCTGCAAAAACGGCTTGTACAGTGTCGCCAATTTGTGCAGTAATTGAAGCGACTTCGTCATCCAATACTTCTTTAGCATCAACATGTGGCCCCTGCGGGCCCATTTCATCCACTGTACGCCTGATTTCCGTCTCGAAGCGCGGCCCGAACTCGCGTATTGTCGCGAGCGCTGTTTTTACATGTCCGTGTTCGTGTTCAAGCGTCACGTCATAAAGGCATGAACCGCGCGGATATTCCGCGGGAATATATACTTCGGCTGCATAATATATGTCGACGATAACTTCTTTTACTCCAAGGCAGGCTTCGTCACCCTCGCGCATTACCGCGGGCACGATGTTGTAACGGCGGCCGATATGCGAGTCTGTGAGGCCGGCCACCTTGAGGTCGGTATAAGTGAAAGTGTTATAGCTCGTGGAATTCCCAAACCGTCGCGTCAGTTCTGGGACGCCGAGACTTTCGACGTATTGCGGGCGCTCTGCGTTCAGGTTCAGAGTGACCTTCGGCGGCGGAGCCATGGGACAGGCTCCTAACTGGATCAGCATGAACCCCTTGGCAAGGCCCGCCGTGAATGCAGGTGCGATCATTTCAGCACATCTTTCAGCATCTCGATCAGCTTGGCGCGCTCGTCGGGGCATTTCATAGATTCTGCCTTGTAATTCTCTACGGTATCGATGGAGCCCTGTTTTGCCTCACGTACTTTGCGCAGCTTTTCAAGCATGGGTTTGGAAGATTCAATAATGCCCTGCATAATTTCCTTACGTTTCTGAGGCACTTCAGACTGGTTGTAGGGACCCATCATCCCCAGTGATCGCAGGTGCCAGAGGACTTCCATCTTGATTTTGGGAATATAATCGGTCATTACCTCGCGGTCGAAGGCGACGTGCTGGTCCTCGTGCATCTGCGTCACAGCTAGCTGGCAGGGGAAATCCTTGAGTTCTTTCGCCACAAAAACGGTGGGCTGGTAGTGAATGACCATGTCGACTTTCTCGACGCCAAGGCAGGTATTCCCTTCATTGTCGCTGATACCCATCAGTCCCACGCGCGTGCCTCCGTCGGCGATTGCGGTTTCAGTCAGGCCGAAAACGATAAAACCCTTGTGGGAGGCGGCAGTTGAATTGGGGCTGCCCTTTTTCATGGCCTCGGTCAGCGCCATCATAGGCGCCTCGGTAATGTGAACGGGAGGCTTTGGAAAGAAATAGATGTTTACCTTGGGCACTTGCGGGGGCAGGGGGCAGACCGTCAGCGTCGCCAGCGTAAACGCCTTCATCACTGCAAGGCCGAGGTCAATCAACATTACTGCCCGCCGTCGAATTTGGGGAACTGCCCGGGGCAGACTGCTGTGTCGCGCCTGTAATCTGCCTCGGTGTCAATCGTGCCCTGGCGCTGGCGGCGCAGGGTGACGAGTTCTTCTATAATAGGTTTCAGGGAGGCGTCAACGGTAGACATCATGCGCTGTTTTTCGGTTTCCATCTGCGCCGAAGGATATGGGCCTTGGGGGCCCAGCGCCTCAGCCGCCGCTTTTATCTTCTTTTCCATCTGCGGCATAAAATCAGTGATGGTATTGGTGTCGATTTTTACGTGGCGTTTTTCGTGCATCATCGTCGCGCTGTAGCGGCAACCCATGTTTTTGTAATCCGAGGCGATATAGATCTCGGGGGCATATACAATTGTATAGTTGACTTTGTCGACGACAAAACAGGTAGCGCCGGTCTGTGTGTTCTGGATTGCTTTAAAGCTGTAATTCGATTTCGAGCTGATATTGCTTCGCGTAAGACCGCTGATCATCCATTTTCCGTCGGTGGACAACGTTGTATCAAGGTCGCTGCCGAACTTTTGGGTCAACTGCTGTGCCGTCATAGCTGTTGATACAGGGGGAGGTGTGTTTTCAAGCGCCACCTTCACTTCGACAGTGCCTTGCGAAGGGCAGGGCGCAAGTGTTGAGGCAAGCATCATCAAGCCCGAGGCAGCAGAAGTGAGGCCGGGTAGGGGCATGGTGTTCTCCTGAAATTTTAGGGCTTAATTTCGATAGGCGTGCCATCAGAGATGAGGTTCCAGATTTCCTCGATCTCTTCGTTCGATACGGCGATACAGCCGTTGGTCCAGTCGTATTTCTGGGCGTATTTCCACCACATCCAGCTTTTGCCGTTGGGCTTGCCGTGAATGAAGATCGCGCCACCGGGTTTCTGGCCGCGGCTTTTAGCGCGTTTCAGGTCTGTAGGCTGCGGGTAGGAAATTTTCAGCGACAGGTGGTAATCGCTTTTTGGGTTGCGGCCTTCGATATAATAGGTGCCTTCGGGCGTGCGCTCGTCGCCCTCGTATTCCTTGCGGCCCACGGGGTTTTTTCCCAGCGAGACTTTGTAGCTGCGGATAGTGTTGCCGCTGGCGTCCAGTAAATCCATGCGGCGTTCGCCCTTCAGCACGCGGATGGAGGATGCCGTGACGCCGCTCAAATTCACCGGCGCGGCTTCTTCTTCCGGCGTCAACTGGTTGATGGGTGGACGCGCATTCGGCATCGTCTGCGGGCGCACGTCGAATCCGGCGGCGGCAGGCGAGGCGTAGAACGCAATAAAAACGATACTGAGAAAAAGCCCTAATCTCATAACTCTATTATACTTTAATTACAGCATTCCGGCAACGGGGGCTTTTTGCTGCCGCCGCAAAATCAGGAAAAATGTCATGGCGGTATTCGACAAAACCATGACAACAGGGTAGAGCCAGGTGGAGGGCGTGTAGTGCTCGAGCGCGAAAAGCGAGAGCAGGGCGCCCACGGCGAAAAAGGCGTAACCGGTGGCGGGTTCTTCGTGCGGCTTATGCCATGCCTTGCGCAGCGTCGGCAGGTAGCCAACGGTGTCGATGATGCATACCAGGATCACCGAGCCGAGCGGCGATTGCGTGATGACCCAAAGCGGAATGGCCGAGAGGGATATCGCGAGCGTCACCCAATCCGCGCGCGCATAGCTGCGGTCGCCGCGCCGATAGCCGATGATCACAAGAATAAAACAAGTCGCGCAGGCAAAGCCCCGCGCCCAGGCACCGGGACCGGCGCCTTCCGCAACTTGTGCGGCAAACCCGACCGCCGAAATTGTGCCCCATATTAACCAAGAAAAAGCATGGGGTTTTGCGCCGTCTTTAAAAATGCACTTGAAGTAAAAAACGCGCGACGCAAAGACCATAAGGGTTGCGAGAAGGCCATAGATTTCGGTGATCGTCATGTGGCTGCGCTTTTGCTGTGATCTTGCAAACCGTTATAGACCAATTCGCGGATTAAGGAAAGCCATTACAGGCTGGTCATGTAGTCACCCAATCATATAGAATCTTTATAGAATAACGGAGGCAATATGCATAAGTCCCGCGCTCTGACAACCAAAACGCTCGGAAAGCTGGATGAGCTTCTGCTCAGTTCCAACCCCCAGTTCTATGAACTCTGGTATCGGTATTTCGAAGGCGATCCCGGCATCCTGCGGGAAATCGACGCTTATCAGGGCAAGTTCGACGAAATCACATGCCTTCGTATCTACAACCGCCACCTCAGCCCTGCTGCGCAGGATGCGGCGCTGCAAAAGACCAGCGACCAGATCCAGATGGCTGCCGCCGGCATGGGCACGGTAATCGATACTGCCCGTAACGACACAGTCGCCTATGGCGAATCGCTGGAGGAAGCGGCCGGCAGGATCGAGAACGCGAAATCGCTGAAAGATGTCAGCGGTGCGGTGTCGGGCATCCTTAACGATACCTGGAAGATGGTCGAGAAGAACAAGGCGATTGAAGTGCAGCTTTCGGCCCAATCGAAACAGATTTCTGATCTGCGCGCCGAACTTGAAAAAGCCAAAAAAGATGCGACCACCGACAGCCTTACCGGCATCCCCAACCGCAAAAGCTTCGAGCGCAGCCTGGTTTCAAATATCGAAGAATGCACGGAGTCGAACACCCCGTTGCTACTGCTGATGGGTGATATAGACAAGTTCAAGCCGTTCACGGACAGCTACGGCGCCGATACTGCGGATCAGGTTCTGCGCCTCGTCGCGCGCACACTGGTACGAAACGTCAAGGGGCGCGACACGGCTGCGCGCTACGGCATCGACGAATTCGCTATTTTGCTGCCCGGTACGGCGCTGTCGGCGGGGTTGAAGGTAGCCGAGGCACTGCGCAAATCGCTGGAAGGCAAGGAAGTCACCGACCGCACCACGGGCAAGAGCATGGGCAGCATCACACTGTCGTTCGGCGTCGCAAAATTCAGGCCGGGCGAAGATGTCTCGTCTTTCCTTGCGCGTGCCGAAGCGGCGGTGGCAGAAGCGAAAAAAGCCGGAAGAAACCGTGTCAGCGTCGCGCTTGAAAACGCGGGATCACCGCGTAGCGGGTAATAGGAGAAAGTATGTCGGCCACGGAAGACGAACTTGTCATTAAATTGCCGTTCCGCGTGGGCCTCTGGCTCAGCCGCGTCGACGACCAGCGGGGGATTCTTGACGACAAGGTCGAGCGCGCGGCGCTGAGGAAGGCTATTGAAAACGTGGCGCGGTATCACGTGTCATCGCCTTTCGTACGTAATGCGCTGGCCAATACGCTAGCCAATCAGGATAAATGGGTTGAATGGGCCGCGGGGGTCGATACAGTGCTGGGCGATTGTGCTGTCGCACTGGAAATGGTCGGCGCGCAAGGCCAGCCGGAAGACCTCAAGGCTTACCGCGCCGTATTGATGCAGACGGCGATTTGTGTTGCCGAGGCCTATCAGGAGGAAACACCCAAGCCGAAAGAGCCGAATTACGGCCCGCCGCTGCCCGCCAGCGCCAACGACCTCGGCATCCCCGACAACATTTCTACGAAAGAGAAAGAGGCGCTGGGCAAGTTGCGCGCCGCGCTCTGGAAATGAAGAAGCCGATCGACAGGTTGGCATCGTACGCCAAATTGGCAAGCTGGACAGGATTTATTTCGGTCGTCGCAGGCTTCGGCATGCTACTGCTGTTCCTATTTATTTTAATTTTCCGTTTGAAAGATTTATTAATTATCTTGCCGCTGCTGCTGTCGATTTCACTGCCGTTTGCGGCATTTTCATGGTTTTTCTGGAGCCTGATACGCTGCCCAAAATGCCGTACAAGGCTTTGGGCGCTGTTTTTCTCCAAAGGAAAATTTTTCAGCCGTGCCCCGAGCGAAACCACATGCACGAGCTGCAAGCACGACTTGTCACTGCCAGTGAAGTGACGAGGTGTCGTCTGCCGTTTTCGGTGGCGCTTTTTTGCTGAGATAATGCGTCCGCGTCAGCAGATATGTTGCCATCATCAGGTTGGTGCAGCCCAGCACGCCCGGGTAAAGGTAAGTCGAGAGGTTGTAATTCTCGATCGCCAGCAGCGAAAACAGCGCGCCGAAGGCGGAGAGAATATAGCCGACATAGGTTTCTTGCTGCGGCTTCTTCCAGGCTTTGCGCACGGTGGGGATGTAGCCCGAAGTGTCGATCAGGCAGACAAGTATGACGGAATAAACCGGTGTCTTGGTGATAACCCAGAGCGGTATGGCGGCAAAGGCGACGATCAGTGTTGTCCAGTCGGCGCGTGTAATCGTTTTCTCTCCACGCCAGAATCCCAGCGCCATCACGACATAGCAGGTGAATGACCCGAACCCGCGTACCCAAGCCGCGGGACCCGCACCCTCTGCCACCTGCGCCGCGAAACCGATGCTGGAAATCACCGACCATATCAGCCACGAAAACGCATGCGGCTTTGTCCTGCCCCGGTAGATAGAGAGGAAATAGGCGCCCCGTGAACACACCATCAAAACGATGGCGAGGAGGGCGTAAAGTTCCTTGGCCGGCATCAGAAGCGCAGGACTTTAACCTTCTCGACCTGCTGGATCTTCGAGATTTTTTCGACGATCGCCTCGGGAATATAGCTGTCGCAGGAGACGAGCGCGATGGCGCGGTCCTTGCCCGGGATGCGGCCGAGGTTGAAGTCGGAGATGTTGATCTTGTTGTCGCCCAAAATCGTGCCGACAGCGCCGATCAGGCCGGGCTTGTCGAGGTTTTGCACGTACAGCATTTCCGAGTTCAGCGAGCATTCCGTCGGCACGCCGTTCATGTCGATGATGCGCGGGCGGCCGTCGAAGATCGTGCCGGCGACGGATGTCTGGCCGGCCTTGTCCTTCACGATGATGCGAATGACGGTCTGGTAGTTCGCCGCCTTGTCGCGTTTCGTTTCGGCGATGGTGATGCCGCGTTCCTTGGCGCGGGCGGGGGCGCTAACGATATTCACGCCCTCCATCGACGGCTTCAGGAAACCTGCGAGGACGAGGGCGGTGAGCGGCTTGGTGTTGACGCCAGCCACAAGGCCTTCGTATTCGATCTGGATTTCCTTGGCGTCCGAAGTCGCCATCTGGCCCGCGAAGCTGCCCAGCTGTTCGGCCAGTTTCATATAGGGCTTCAGCTTCGGTGCGTCTTCGGCGCTGACCGAGGGCATGTTGACCGCATTTGCAACCGCGCCTTGGAGCAGGAAGTCGGACATCTGCTCGGCGACCTGCAGGGCCACGTTCTCTTGCGCCTCGACAGTCGAAGCGCCCAGGTGCGGGGTGCAGACGACTTTGGGATGGTTGAAGAGGATGTTTTCTTTGGCGGGTTCGACTTCAAACACGTCGAGCGCAGCGCCCGCCACATGGCCGCTGTCGAGGGCTGCTTTCAGGTCAGCCTCCACTATCAGCCCGCCTCGTGCGCAGTTGATAAGGCGCACGCCTTTTTTCATTTTTGCGATAGCGGCGGCGTTGATGATGCCCTTGGTCTGCTCGGTCATGGGGGTGTGGATAGTGATGAAATCGGCGCGCTTGAAGACGTCATCAAGCTCGACCTTTTCAACACCCAGCTCCACGGCGCGGTCGGCGGAGAGGAACGGGTCATAGGCGATGACTTTCATCTTCAGACCGACCGCGCGGTCCGCGACGATAGCGCCGATATTGCCGCAGCCGATAACGCCGAGGGTCTTGCCGAACAATTCCTGGCCCATGAATTTCGCTTTTTCCCATTTGCCTGCATGGGTCGAGGCATTTGCCTGCGGTATATCGCGGGCAAGGGCCATCAACATGGCAAGCGTATGTTCGGCCGTGGTGATCGAGTTGCCGAAGGGCGTGTTCATCACGACGACGCCGGTTTGCGTCGCGGCTGGCACGTCGACGTTATCGACGCCGATGCCGGCGCGGCCGATGACTTTCAGGTTTTTCGCGTTTTTCAGGATATCCGCCGTGACCTTGGTGGAGGAGCGCACCGCAAGCCCGTCATAGTTCGCGATTTCTTCTTTAAGCTGGTCGGGCTGCAGGTCGGTTTTCACCACAACCTCGACGCCGCGCGACTTGAAAATCGCTTCGGCTTGCGGGCTCATTTTATCGCTGATAAGGACTTTGGGTTTGGCGGTGGCGGTCATGGTTTTTTCCTCTAAAAATTCAATGGAATGATGATACGCCTGCAGGCGAACCCCCTTCAAGCCCCGCATTGCTGCGGCGCACAATTTGCAGTTTTGTGACGGATTCCGCAGCCCAGCCGTAAAATTCTTGCGGGGATGCGGCACTTCGATACCTCATTACGGAAAATTTACGTGACAATAGCAACGGAAGGCGTATTCTGCAGCCATCACGGAGAAGAACCATGCAGATCGCCTTCAACACCGTCGCGCAAAAAATCGTAGATTACGACGAGTACAAAGAACGCAAAATCGCCCTCGAGAATAAAGAATTCACGATGGGCGAGATGCTGTTCGAAGGCTTCGTCGATGGGCCCACACGCATGGCGCTCTGGGTCGGGCGCGGCCTTTCTGAAGCCTATCAGGCGATACGCGGCCGCAAGAACGCAGACGAGGGCAGCTACTACTACGACAGCCTCGGCGGCGATCACCGCAAAACCTATTTCGACCGCGACGTGCTGGAAAGCGATCTTGCGTTCTTCGGCAAGCACGGCGTCGGCGCAGCCTTCCAGCAAAAATCCGCCCGCATCGCGCGTCAGGCTTTCGAGGAATGCAAGGATTACAGCTGCCTTGTCGAAAGCGGGCAGTTCAAGAAGCTGACGGTTTAAAAAGCTACACTCAATCGTAACCCCGGCGAAGGCCGGAGTCTCAAGTCGTTGCAAAAATCAATTTACACCGACTCCTTTGATCCTGAATTATTGTTGATTGTTAACCGGGCAAGGAAATGCCAATCGTTGGCTTTGAATTAGTCCGGAAATTGCGCTTTCAGGATAAAATAATTCACGCTTGTGTGATTTAGCCCACCCAATAAATTGTTGCGCTATTTTAATATTTGGCGGTCTTTTCCCATGGGGCCAACAAACATTGATAGTGCTTCTGTTTCTTAAGTTAACTTGTCTTTGGTCCGCAATGCCATTTACGGACTGTAAAGTAAAAAATATTCCAGATGCCATGCCTTCGAAAGCACCGTCAATGTAGCCATTACAAAATGATTTTTCGAAGTGCTCATCAGTGATTGTCATTCTGCATTCAGAATAAAGTTTTGAAGTTAGAATTCTGTCTTTCGAGGGATTCGGTATGCTTTTTTTTGTCTCTGCTGCAGATTGCGAGGTTGTACAAGCAAGGAGTACGATTAAAACTAATGGCATCAAAAGTATTAGATTAAATTGAAACCGCTTCTTTTCTCTCTTCCCAATTGCTTCCGCCATGTCAACTCCAATATAAAAAACTAAACCGGCCATCCAGTATAAAACTGGTTATCAAAAGGGTCGAAATAAATTGATTTCTGCAACGGCCTGAGACCCCGGCCTTCGCCGGGGTTTCGGTTGTAGTTACGCCCTAAACCCCTTCTTCTTCAAATGCTCGACCATCTTGCCCGGGAAGTCGGAAATGATCGTATCGATCTGTGCCGCCATTTCCTTGTTCTTCAGGCGTTTTTCAAGCAACCGGTCGTGGCCGGGTCTGCGGCTTGACCAGATCATGATTTTCGCGTCCGGAAAGGCCTTTTTCATTTTGCGCAGGTTCTTCAGCGAGTAGTTGCGCGCGGTGATGACGAAGAAATCGGGCTTGGCGGCCTGCGCCTGTTTGCCCTTGAAGGTTTTGTCGTTGAACGGCGAATAACGGCTTTCCTTGTTATCCGTCCAGGGGTAGATACGCGAACGGCGGTCGCCCTGCGAACAAATCAACCCGTATTTCAATTCCGGCGCCAGCGCGCGCGCCTTTGCAATCGCATGATGGTCGAAGGAGGAGATGATGATCTGTTCTTTCTTCACCTTGCCCGATTTGATGGCCTTGGCGATTTCCTTCAATACCGGCTCGGCCGAATTGTGGCCCTTGAGTTCGATGTTGAAAGTCTTGCCGGGGTGCTTGGCCGCCAACGCGAAAAGCTGGGCGAGGGTGGGCAGGCATTCGCCGTTTTTCAAGGCGAGCGCGGAAACGGTTTTGTCGTCCAGTTGCTCCAGCCGTTTCTTGCCGACGATTTTGGCCGAGGCCTTGTTCAGGTATTTCCGCAGCTTGATGCGCGAGCGGTGGAAGAGGTGGGGAATGCCGATGGAACCCACTTCATGGCACAGGTAAACGGATTTATCCGCCGAGATCACGGCGTCTGTCTCCAATCCGTCGGATTCAGCCAGCGACTTTTCAAAGGCGGGCAGCGAATTTTCATCGATGCCCTTGTGCTGGCGGACCCCCCTGTGCCCGATAACCCTTATCATTCTCCCCCGTAACGGGATTAAGCCGCTTTCGCCTGCTCCTGTGATTTCACATTCTCGTATGCCCAGCTTATCCATTCCAGCACCGATTTAATGTCCGCGGTTTCCACCGTCGCACCGCCCCAGAGGCGGAACGAGGGGGGCGCATCGCGGTGGTTGGCGACTTCATAAGCGACGCCTTCCTTATCCAGCGCCGTCTCGACCGCCTTGATGACTTTCCGCTGGGACTCTTCGTCCTTTGCGGTCAGCCATGGGTCGACCACCTTAAAACATATGGAGGTGTTGGAACGGATGTCAACGCGCTCCGGCAGGAATTCCGCCCAGGGCGTCTTTTCTACCCATGATTCAACGGCTTTCAGGTTGGCGTTCGAACGCTCGATCAGGCCTTTCAGCCCGCCCACGCCCTCTGCCCATTTCAGGGCGTCGAGGCAGTCTTCGACCGCCAGCATGGAGGGGGTATTGATGGTTTTGCCCTCGAAGGGCTCTTCCACCAGCTTGCCGCCCTTGGTCAGGCGGAAAACCTTGGGCATCGGCCAGGGCGGGGAATAGGTGTTCAGGCGCTCGACCGCGCGGGGCGACAGCGCGAGCATGCCGTGCGCGGCTTCGCCGCCCAGCACCTTCTGCCACGACCACGTGACGACATCGAGTTTTTCCCACGGCAGGTCCATGGCGAAAACGGCCGAGGTGGCATCGCAGATGGTCAGGCCTTGGCGGTCTTTCTTAATCCAGTCTCCGTTGGGCACTTTCACGCCGGAGGTCGTGCCGTTCCAGGTGAAAACCACGTCGCTGTCCGTATCGATTTGCGAAAGGTCGGGGATGGAACCGAAGGGCGCGTCAAAGGTGCGCACGTCGGAGAGTTTAAGTTGTTTGGTAACGTCGATAATCCACATCTTGCCGAAGACTTCCCAGCCCAGCACGTCGACGCCGCGGGCGCCCAGCAGCGACCACATGGCCATTTCGATGGCGCCCGTGTCGGAGCCGGGGACGATGGCAAGACGGTAATCCTTGGGCATGCCGAGGATGGCTTTTGATTTCTCGATCACTTCCGCCAGTTTCTTGACGCCGATAGAGGCGCGGTGGGAACGGCCCAGTGCGGTGCCCTTCAGGGCATCCAGCGTCCAGCCCGGGCGCTTGGCGCAGGGGCCCGACGAAAAATGGGGGCAGGCGGGTTTGGTGGCGGGTTTTTGCATGTGACACATCCTCTGAAAAGCAAATCCGCGAGGGGCCAAAATAGCTCCGCTCGCGGATTGTATTATAGAGAAGTGTTAACGGTGATTACAAGCCGACAACCATCTGTTTCAGCGTGTCATAAGAAATGTCGTGGATTTCCTCGACCTCGATCTTGCCTTTGGCAGCCTTTTCAATAGCTTCCTCCGACTGGCCCTGCTTGCGGGCGTATTCGGACAGGCGTTCGATGCGCTTTTCGGTGACGGGGTGCGTGCGGGTGGCCTTCGCCCATTGCTTGCTCAGGTAGCCCGCTTTCGGCAGTTCGCCGCCAAAGGCTTTCTTCTTGGAACGGTCCATCACCACTTCCATCTTGCGGAGTGAGGTGACGAGGGCGAGGGGGTCTGCACCCAGCTCGACCGCGCCGCGGTCGGCCTGGTATTCTATGCTGCGGCTGAAGGTGCCGCTGACCAGCGCGGCCGCGCCGGACACGATTTTCGAAGCTACCCAGAGCGGGCCGTAAATCGGCACCATAAACGTCATGACAGCTGCGGATGCCAGCGAAGACGCAGTCGATGCGCTCTTGGCTGCTTTTTTCTTCTCGGCGATTTCCTTCAGCGACAGGTCTTCGTCTTTTTCTTTGAGCAGGGCTGATTTGCCGGTAAGCGTTTTTGCAACTTTGCCTACGACAAGCGCAGCGCCGATGGCAGCCAGGAAAGGCACCCAGCCGCTGGTCACGGTGATGCCCAGTAGCGTCAGGCCGATAGCCGAACCCGCGACGGCGCCCAGCAGGCGCGACGGCATGGTCAGGTGCTGGTGGCGGCAGGCGGCATGCGCGAACTCATGCGCAAGTACGGCTTTTTCTTCCTTGTCGTCCAGTAGTTTCAGCAGGGGCGTGGAAATCATGATGACGGGCTTGCCGAGGCGGAGTGCTGCGGCGTTATGCGTTTTGGCCGCGACGTTGGTCATCTTCTCGAACAGTTCGGCGAATACGCCCGATTTTGCCTTTTTCTTGTTCTCGTCGACTTTGAAGTCGTAGATGGGGAAGCCTTCGGCTTTCAGGCCGGATTTCTGGTACAGCTCTTGCGCGATTTTGCCGAGGTTGGGGGAGTCGGGCGTGCTGGCCGCATGTTCGACCAAGCGGTCTTCCATCAGTTTCTTCTGGTGTTTGATGGCGTAATAGCTGAGCCCGCCGACCATCACTGTCGAGGCAATCAAAGCCCAAGGGGCGGCAACAGCAACGCCTGCGGCGCAGATAGCGGTTGTCGCGGCGTAATGTGCAAGGGAGCTGGCAACGTTACGGACAGTATAAAGAGCCATGGGGGTCGATACCTTCATCTGTTGTTTTATAAGTATTCTGTGAAATCTTTTCCCATGCCCTAATGATTATGTCAATTTAAAACGGGGTTCTATAATTACAATCTCCAAATCATCATGTGAAAACAATGGCTTGAGACGAAAAAAGGCTCTATTAATAGCGGGTAAGTCAGAGGCTTTATTCAGGACTTTTTGCCATGCTCAAGACAGTCATCACCATCGTTTCAGGTACCCTTGGGGGAGCTGATAACAACGTGCAAAACCGTGCGCTCGAGACGGCAAAACAGGCGGGCGCGGGCAGTATAGCGCCCGATGTGCTGGAGCCGGGCAAGGCCTTCGACATTGTTATCGAGGGGCAAAGCGAAAAGCTGACTGCACTGCTGCGCGAAAAATTCGCGGTCATGACAGGCTTTGATGTTTTCGTGCAGCCGCTCGACGAATACCGGAAAAAGAAGCTGCTGATCGCCGATATGGACGCAACCATGATCGAGGGCGAGACGCTGGATGAACTAGCCGCGCATTTCAACCTCGGCGAAAAAATTTCTGCGATTACTGCCGCCGCCATGCGGGGCGAGATTGATTTCAGGGAAGCACTCGAAAAACGCGTTGGATTGCTGCGCGGTATGCCTGTAACAGCGTTGGCCGAAACTTTGGGCAAGGTGCGCTATTCGAAGGGCGCTGCGACGCTGGTGAAGACCATGAACCGTTACGGCGCGAAGGCCGTGCTGATTTCCGGTGGTTTCGATTTCTTTACCGTACCCGTGGCGCAGACGCTGGGCTTTTATAAAAACATCGGTAACCGCCTCGGCATCGCGCAGGAAAAACTGACCGGCGAAGTCATTCCGCCCATTGTCGACAAAAGCACCAAGGAACGTACCGTGGTGGAAGAAGCGAAACTTCTGCAAATCGACCTGCGCGCAACCGTGGCTGTCGGCGACGGCGCGAACGATATCCCCATGTTGCAAAAAGCGGGGGCAGGGGTCGGCTACTTCGGCAAGCCTGCTGTGGTTGCGGCGACGCCGTACCAGATACGTTTCACTGACCTTACGTCGATCTTGTTCATGCAGGGGTACAAGAGAGCGGAGTTTGCGGCCTGATCAGGAGGTCTTGCCGTATTTCAGCTTCTTAAGTGCGTAATCGCAGACGGTATGCACGGCCGGCCCCGCTTTTGTTTTCGAAAGCTTGTGCAGTAGAGGCCGTGTGACGTTTTTATACTGCATTATTTTCGCTTCTGTTTTGGCAATGCGCGCGAATTCGCGCACCATACGGAAGGGGCGGGTATAGTTATTATAAACGACAGTCTTTGCACTTTCAGGCACCCAGCTAGTGGAAAGCAGGTAAGCCAATTGTGCGCCGAGGATAAGGCCGGAATTGACCGAACGATAAAACGGCATGCCCATCGCTGCGTCGCCAACCAGGAACCATTTTTTCTTTTGCCCGTTGTGGGAGATTTCCTTGGCGAATTTTTTGGCAATATACTGTGACAGGTAAATTTTTGTCATCGTAATCTTGCCATCCGAAGGGTTGTCGTTGGCATGGACGCCGCGCAGGGCCAGCAAATCATAAAAATCCTGTTTGAGTGTACGCCCATAAGTTTTGGTAGGACCGTTCTTGTCCCAGAAGGACGCGTCCGGCGTGACGGCCAGCGGACTTTTGAAGTTCGCGGCGGGGATGTTGTCGTATTCTTCCTTGCTCACGACCATCCGGATATTGACCGCTGACTTGCCCTCTTTTTCGAGGCCGACATATTCGGCGTAGACATGTCCCAATTTGTCGTAGGTATTAACGCGCAAGTATTCTGCCTGCCCGCGCGAGGAGTAGTTGAAATCCAGCGAAGGGTAAATGTCCCGCTTCCACAGGCAATCTTCCCCAAAAACGCCTTTACGCATCTTGCTATGCGCGCCGTCTGCTGCAATGAAACGCGTGCATTCGGGGTGCAGGTCCATCACTTCTTCCGGCGTGTCTATTTTGCGGTAGACGAAGCGGACTCCCGCTGCCTCGCAGGCCGATTTCACGATCCGTTCAAAGTCTATAGTCCTGATGTCCAGCACCTTGGGCAATTTGCGCCAGATATTTATTTTACTGCCCTCAAGGTTCGCAACGTCGGCTTTGAGGCGATCTTCCTGCGATGCAGCGAAACCGAAAGTCGCCTGGGCGTTGAAAATATCCTTCAGGAACTCCCTGTCGTTCTGGGTGTTGCTCGACCACTGCAGGAACGATCCCTTCTGGATGCTCAGGATATGGTCGCGTTCGTAGACCTGTTTGCGTTCGTATACGACAATCTGTGCTGACGGGTTGCGCCTTTTTGCCTGAAGTGCTGTCCAGCATCCGATAGGGCCCCCACCGACGATCACGATATCTGCGTGAGGCGATGAAGACGATTTGTCGTCTGCAGCTGTTACGATAGTTGTCATGAAAGTGACCTTAAAAACCCAGTTTCCACCAGGGTTTTTTAGCGTTGGCGGGCGCAGAGGGGGTGTTTTCGTTGCCTTTGCGCAATTCGATGCGTTTCAGCAGCTTGATTTCGTCGCTATCTTCAGTCGCAGTTTCCAGCAACGCTGGTGCCGATGCCTTGGAACTGTAGTTTTTCAGGAAGGCATCCCGTCGCGCCTGCGCGGCCTTGATGATATCGCGATGCTCGGGGTTCTTGCACTCGTCAAGCGGGGTGCTGCCCCATTTGTTTTTTGCCCTGGGGTCTGCACCGCAGACGACCAGAAGATCGATGATTTCGGGCTGGGCGTTGTGCTGGACAACAAGGTGAAGCGCTGTATTTTTATTGTTGTCACGGCCGTTCGGGTCGGCACCTGCGCGCAGGAATTTTTCGACATCCTTCATGGTGCTGAGGAAGGCAGCGTATATCAGAGCGTTGTAGCTGCCGTCATTGCGAGTATGTTCTGTGCTTGCGCCTTTCTTGATCAGAAAGTCGATAGTGTCATCTTTGATGGCATTATAGGCCGCCATCAGCACGGGCTTGCCTTCGCTGTCACGCCATTTTTCCGGTGCATCTGGCCATTTCTCGATGATTTTTTTGAGGCGCGAAATGTCATTGCTGCGTGCCGCGTAAAAGAAATCCCTGCGCTCCTCTTCCGACGGGAATGACGCGCGGAGGTTAAACAGTTCGTCGATGCTGGGGTTATTGTCCGCCATGGTTACAATCCAAGCTTTTTCAGCCACCCGCGTTTTGCAGGGGCGGGCGTTTCGGTTTTAGGGGCGGGGGCCTCGTCGCCGTCCTTGCGCAGGACAATGCGGTTCAGCAGCTTGATCTCGTCGCTTTCAGGGGCGGGAGGTTCAACAGGGGCGGGCTCGGCTGGGCCGGGAGCCTTGACCTTCTGGCCTTTCAGGAAGGCTTCACGACGAGCGCGGGCGGATTTGAGGACGTCGCGCATCTCGTCGGTCTTGGCGTCCTGCATGATGGTGGTTTTTTTATAGGAGGCAGTGACGATATCGGCGTCCGCGCCGCAGAGCACGAGCATATCCGCGACCACAAGGTTGTTTTTGTCGACTGCCATTGACAAGGCGGTGCGGCCGCATTTGTCCTTGCCATCCACTTTTGCGCCTGCGCGCAGGAATTTTTCGACATCCTGCGCCTTGCCGATGAAAGCGGCGAGGATGAGGGGCGTCCAGTTGCCGTCGCTTTCGGTCTGTTCGAGGTCAGCGCCCTTTTTCACCAGGAAATTGACCGTTTCGGCATTGCCGGAGTTATAGAGTGTGATGAGCACAGGTTTCTTGTCGTCATACCATTTCGTCGGCGCATCGGGCCATCTATCGATTATTTTTTCGAGCGTGCGTATGTCGTTCCTGCGCGCGGCCTCGAAGAAAGCTTTCTTCTCCGTCTCGTCCGGGAAGGACGCACGGAGGTTGAAAAGGTCATCGAGGTTTTGGCCGGCATCAGGCATGCGGGTGTGCTTCCTTCATAGTGGAAGCACAGGATAATATCCCGCTGTTATTATGTCAATAAAAAACAGAAGCCATTGATAAGATTACTTCTTCTGCCACGCGCCCGAAGCATTCTGGATATATTCGCCGGGCGCCGCTTTCTTGATAAGCGTCTGGCCCGCGACAGCCTGCGCCTGTTCAAGCGTAGTGCCGTTTTTCTCGGCCGTTGCCTTGTAAAGCGCAAGGCGGCCTTCGTTGGTCTTGTCGACAAGTGCGGTGAGTTCGACCGATGAATTGGGGGCGACGATGCCGAGTAGGCCGTCGGCCTGCTCGCCGACGAGCCCGTCCTGCTTTGCGGCCGAGACGGTGAGGGCGGCAAAGGCAATGGAAGCCGTCATGAACAGCATGAACCCGACGAGGACGAGTTTCGTAATGATTTTTATCAGCATGTTTTTACCCTCTCAAAAAAATTAGTTGCCGAAGAGTTCCGGATTGTCCGCCATGGCGGCTTCGAGGTCTTTTTCGACCTTCACGCGCACTTCCTGCTCGATCTTGATGTTCATGTTGATCTCGATCGGCTTGTCGGGCGCCTCGACCTTGACGGTCGGGGTGCAGGCGGAAAGGGTGCCTGCCAGCGACGCCATAGCGACCAAAAACTTAAAGTTTTGCATTCTTGTTCTCCCACGCCTCTAGCTGATCCCTGATGGCGTCAGGAATATGGCTGCCACCGGGATTGTATCTTAACACATTTTCCAGAGGACCTTCCACATTTAAATTCAGATTCACGGGCTTTCCGTTATAAAAAAGCGGGTTCTTGCCTTTGATGTTCAGCGTAATCTTCTGTGCCCCGCCAAGCTGGCCGTTCATCGTCATGCCGAGGCTGTCGTAGTTGAACGAGGTGAGGGCGGTCTTGAGGTCCAGCAACTGCTGCTGTTTCGGGTTTTTAAGGAATTCCGGCAGCTCTTTCGGATTATAGCTGATGGTGCCGGGCCCGGTCGTCTGCAGTACACCGTTATAAACAGTAAAGACGCCACCGCGTATCTGCAGCGGCAATGTGCCGTCGACGGTGCCCGTGGCGTTCAGCCCCTCCATGGGCGCGATTTTAAAAAGCTCGGGCAGAGACAGCCCCTTGGCTGTCAGCGTTACATCCGCCGCCATATCGGCCAGCGTCATGGCAAAAGGTTCGGAGGTTATTTTTCCGCCCGCCAGTTCCCATTCCGCAGAATGCAAGGTAAAGACGCCTTTCTTGTCGAGGCTCACCACTGCATCGCCGTTCGTCAGCGGCAGGCCGACGTTGAGCGAGCCGACGGCAACTTTCTGCTTCGTTACCACCAGCGGCGACAGGCTGTCGAAATCCATCACGGTGTTGATGTTATTCAGCACGTTACCGCGGACATTCGCGGTGAAGTCTTTCATATATATCTGCCCGCGCGAACCGGTCACCCAGCCCGTCTTGCCCTTGCCCCAGGCGAAATCGCCGGATACGCCCAGCGTGCCATAGCCTTCTTGTATGTAGAATTGCGAGATGGGCGAAATCGCGGCGAGCGGCGATACCGCCTGCACAAGGTTCATCGGCGGCAGTTTTACCAGCAGGTCGCCCTTGTTCGCCGTCGCGTCATGCTTGCCACTGATCTTGCCGTACAACTTCCCATTCTTCTCGGTAATCTCGCCGCTGATGTTCGTGACGCCTGCGCCGGCCGGTTTCAGGTTAAGAGCAAGCTTGACAGGTATAAATGCCTGCATCTTGCCCAGCGCCATATTGGCCAGTTCGCCAACCACCAGCTTGCCGTCAACAGTGGGCGCACCCGACATGTCGATAGTCGCATCGGTGGAAATCTTGCCCGCCACGATTTTCAGTCCCGTGAAGCTGGCGTTGTTGAAACCGATGCGTAGCGTCTTGGCCTTATTGTCCCATTTCAGGCCGGGGGGCGCCTTGGCATTCGCTGGGATGCTGAGCAGGATGGGCGTCGCATCGATGCCCTTGAACACGCCGCTGAAGTTCACCGCGCCATCGGCCACTTCGGCAAAGAACACCTGTGCCTGCGGGTCGAGCGCCAGGCGCGCAGTCGCCAGCACGTCGGCGTCCTTCAACAGGTTCGGCATGGACAGCTTGTCCATTTCAAGGCCCATGCTGCCCGACAGGCTTTTCCACTGCGACATATCCGTCAGCGCGCCGCGGCCGCGTTCGCCCGTCAGCGTCAGCATGAAGTTGCCTTGACCTTTCAGTCCTGCCATTTCCAGCGTTTCAAGTTTCTTGAGCGTCGTGGTTGCATTCAGCGTAATCGCGTCGGTATTCTCGTCTTTCTGTGCGGCGCTGAATTCGACACCGAATTCGCCGGAATCCCCTTGCACCTGTCCCTGCAGACTAACGGTCGTTTTTGCGCCCGTACTGGCGATCAGTTTCACGCCCTGCAACGGCAGCCCATACAGGCGCATCGAGCCAAGATCTAACTGGGCAGAGAGGGCGGGCAGGGGTTTGTCGGGGTCGATGTCGGCGGAAACGAAACCGGTAACGCGTTTCATCTCGACATCCGGGTGCATCAGCTTGCCGTCGTTGATTTCAAAATGCACTTTCACCAGCCGTGGCAGCTTGGTCATATTGACTGTCAGCTTGCCTGTCAGCTCGGCGAAATCGTTGGGAGCGGCCTTGATGTCGAAACTGCCCTGATATTCGGTGCCCTTGTCGACGATACTGCCCTTGAAGTCGAGCGGCAGTTCGCCAAGCGGCGTTGCGACGTTCAATCGGCCATGGGTAATTTCGGTATTTTTTGAATGCAGGTGCAGCGCGCCTGTAGAGCTACCGCCCGCCATATCCATTGGCCAGTTCAGCGTCGGGCCATGGATTTCCACCTTGGTCATGTTGCCTGACATGAAGTCGCCGGCCGTTGCAAAAAGGTTGATCTGGCCGATCGTGTTCTTGTCGTCCAGGTGGATATTTTTCAGAGTAGTGCCCTGTAGCGTGAACTCCGCGCTTTCGATTTTAGAGCCCCCGAAGCCTGCGCTTTTCAGGCCGTATTCGAAAACAGGTTTAGAAAAGTAGAATACGCCAATGAAAATAATAACAATTATTGCCACAATTGCGGCGGTCGAAATGACTAGCTTTTTCTTCATTGCCTGTATCTTTCCAGTCTTTGGTAGGTCTTGCGTCGCGGTTCAATCAAATTGCTGTTTTCTATTGTTTTTCCGAACCCGATGCGCAATATAATCCGGCAAACAAACAATGATTATTGAGTACCGAGGAGTCAAGCATGTTCATCACCCCCGCATGGGCGCAGGAAGCGACCAAGGATTTGTCGGAAGGGATTACCGAGGCGCCCAGCTTTACCAACTTCATGGGCCCCATAGCGCCGCTGATCCTCATCTTCTTCATTTTTTACGTAATGGTCATCCGTCCCCAGAACAAGCGGATGAACGAACACAAGCGCATGATCGACAACCTGGAAAAGGGCGACCGCGTTGTCACCGGCGGCGGCCTTATCGCCTCCGTCCGCAAGGTCATGGGCGATGACGAGATCGAGCTCGAACTGGCTCCTGGCGTCATCGTCACCGCGCTGCGTTCCACCTTGATGCTGGTGCGCGACAGCGCCGCGCTGAAACGTGCCGAACATGAAAAATCCGCCGCCAACAAAGACAAAGAAGCGAAGTAACATTGCATGCTGCACCTTGAACGCTGGAAGATTTTCCTCATCATTTTCGTCTCGCTGATGGGCGCCGCCTATGCCGTGCCGAACCTGCTGCCGCAGGAGAAAAAGGAATGGCTGCAGGCGAACGTTTCACCGTGGCTGCCGTCCAAGACCATTAACCTCGGCCTCGACCTGCGCGGTGGCTCGCACCTGCTGCTCGAAGCAGACATGAAGACGGTGATGACGGACCGTTTCACCAGCATGGCGCAGGACCTGCGCAAGGAATTCCGTGAAAAGGAAATCCGCTACGAAAACCTCGAGCCCGCCGAAGGCGGCGTAACTGTGCGCCTTATCAACCCCGAAAAAGACAGTGAAGAAGCGCAGCGTGTCGCGCGCAAGGTTGAGAAGCGCGCCACGGTGACGCTGGCCAATGGTGTGCTCTCGGTCGTCATGGATGAATCCGCGGTTGCCGAGTTACAAAAACAGATTATCGACCAGTCCATCGAAATTGTCCGCCGTCGCGTGGACGAGTCCGGCACGAAAGAGCCGATTATCGCGCGTCAGGGTGCAAACCGCATCGTGCTGCAGATGCCGGGCCTCGACGACCCCACCGAAGTGAAGGAAAAGCTTAACAAGACGGCCGTCCTGTCCTTCCACCTGCTGGATGAAGCGGCAGATCCCACATCCATCACCACGAACCTTGGCTCCATGCGCCTGCCCATCAAGGGCGGCGGTAGCCTTGTGATCAAGAAAGAAGCCCTGATCAAGGGCGATATGCTGACCAACGCGCAACCGCAGCTCGACCAGATGAACCAGGTTGCCGTGTCCTTCACGCTCACGTCTCTGGGCTCGCAGCGTTTCTGCGAAATTTCCCGCGCCAATATCGGCCGCAAGTTTGCGATTGTGCTCGACAAGGAAGTCATCAGCTATCCTTACTTCCGCGAGCCCATTTGCGGCGGTTCCGGCCAGATTTCGGGCGATTACACGATGAAGGAAGCGACCGATTTTGCGCTGCTGCTGCGCGCGGGCGCTCTCCCTACCAGCCTTACCGTTGTGGAGGAACGCAACGTCGGCCCCTCGCTGGGTTCCGACTCTGTGCAGGGCGGCAAGATGGCGGCCATCGTGGCGCTGGCGGCTGTGATGCTGCTGATGTTCGCGTCTTATGGCCTGTTTGGCCTGTTCGCCGATATCGCGTTGTTGTTCAACCTTGCTTTTATCTTCGCGCTACTCTCCACCTTGCAGGCTACACTGACGCTGCCGGGTATCGCGGGTATCATCCTGACCATCGGTATCGCGGTCGACGCCAACGTCCTTATATATGAGCGCATCCGCGAGGAAATCCGGCATGGCCGTACCGTGATGTCGGCCATCGATACGGGTTTCCAGCAGGCGTTGCGGACCATTATCGACTCCAACCTGACCACGCTGATCGTTGCCTTCATCCTGTTCTCCTTCGGCTCCGGCCCCGTGAAGGGCTTTGCCGTGGCGATGAGCATCGGTATCGTCACCTCGCTCTATTCGTCGATCATGCTGACGCGTCTGATCATCATCCTGTGGCTGAAAAAGGCCCAACCCAAAACGCTCGTGCTTTAAGAAGAGGGGCTTTACGACCATGGCTTTCCGTTTCCGCATGTTCAAGGACAAGACCCATTTCGATTTCATGGGCGTCCATAAATTCACCTTCGCGCTCTCAGGCCTGATGACCGTGGCGATGTTCTTCCTGCTCTTCACAAAGGGCCTGAACCTCGGCATCGATTTCACGGGCGGCTTGATGATGGAGGTGAAGGTGCCTGCTGGCATCACGATCGAAGATGTGCGCAAGGAATTGCACGGCTTCAGCCACGGCCACCCGACCATCCAGGACTTCGGCAAGGAAGCGATGCTGATCAAAATTCCCGGCCGCGAAGCCGATAGCGGCATTCAAAAAGCGATGGCCGCCGAAGTGCAGGAAAAACTCGGCAAGGAAGTCGAATTCCGCCGCGTCGAATACGTCGGCCCGCAGGTGGGCGGCGAGCTGATCCGCGCAGGCCTCTGGGCTTTCTTCTGGTCGATGATCGCCATCCTTGGCTACATCTGGCTGCGCTTTGAATGGCAGTTCGGCGTTGTCGCCGTCCTCGCGCTCGCGCACGATATGTTCTCGACCTTGCTGTTCTTCCTCATCACGCAGATCGAATTCGACTTGTCGACCGTCGCGGCCGCGCTGCTGGTTGCCGGTTACTCCATCAACGAAACCGTCGTCGTCTTCGACCGTATCCGTGAAATGATGCGCAAGTACCGCAAGATGCCCATGCCGGAACTGGTCAACCTGTCCATCAATGACGTGCTGACCCGTACCATGATGACCTCCATGGCGACCTTTATGGCCATGCTCTCGCTGTCCGTCTTCGGGCCGGAGGGTATCCGCGGTTTCACTTACGCAATGCTGGTGGGTATCCTGTTCGGGCCCTATTCGTCGATGTTCTTCTCGGCACCGCTCCTGACCTACCTGAAACTGCGCCGCAATCCGGCCAGCGAAAAGGAAGAGACCGACAAGAAGGGCAAGCCGCTCGCGGCGACCCTCTAATCAGGGATGGCCGACCTTACGCCCCGTGTCGCTGTTGGTGCGCCCGTTATCCAGTCCTATTCGGCCGAGGGGTTTATTGTCGGCGGCAAGCAATATAATTGCGCGGTGCTGATCGCTGGCAGCGACGTCGTTCCGCTGCAGCTGGAGGGCCTCTCCGCGCTTACAGAAGCGCATCTGGAAGCCCTCTCCGCGCACGAAGTAACTTACCTGATACTCGGCACCGGCACGCACTCAGCGCTGCCTCCGCGCGCCGTCTCCGCCGCGCTTAAAGCGCGCAATATCGTCATCGAACCCATGGGAACGGCCGCCGCCTGCCGCACCTATAACGTCCTGCTGGCCGAAGGGCGACAGATCGCAGCACTGTTGCTGCCTGTCTAACACTTTGTAATAACGTGAATAAATAAGGCGTTTACCATTCTCTGCTATGATTTCTATCATGGTAAAAGAAGCATTCCTCGCCGCCGCCGCGGCCGTCACGATCGCAGGCAGCGCCGCGCCAAACACCGCTCAGGCGCAGCAGCAAGACCCGGTCACTGTCGAGCAGACGGTTGACCCTAAAAAACCCGCGCCCGAAAAAGGCCAATTATCTGCGGTATTTAGCGTCGCGTCGCACCATTTTGGCTGGCGGCAGTTCTACGATAACGGCGAAAAGAGGACTTTCAACGAAATCAACCCCGGTGTCGGACTCGAATACCGGATTAACGATACTTTCCATGTGGAAGCAGGGGCTTACAAGAACAGCCTTTACCGCACATCGGTATATGCATCTGTCGCGGCTGAAACGAAGGGGAGCAGGTTTTTGGGCGCGGGGCTGCAGGCCGGTGTGCTGACCGGATACGACATGAAGCTACCTGTCGCAGCCATTCCGTACTTAAGGTTCGGCAGCAGGGATGACAAGGTGAACGTCAAATTGAACATTATCCCGCCCATCCCCAAAATCACGCCCGCCACCATCGGGGCGCAGGTCAGGGTCAAGTTTTAGCGAAGCAAAGGGACACGAAAAAGGCCGCCAGCGGATACTGGCGGCCTTTTTTAATCGTATCCAGCAACCTTACGGCTTGAACGCAGGCGCCTTGAGCTTCGCGCTCGCGCTGTCCCAGTTGGCCAGCTTGTCGACGAAGACTTTCAGGAAGTCGGCGCGCTTGTTCTGGTAGTCGAGGTAATAGGCGTGTTCCCAGACGTCGCAGACCAGCAGGGGCTTCTTGCCGTCGGTGAGGGGCGTTTCGGCGTTGCCGGTCTTGACGATTTCCAGCTTGCCGGATTTGTCTTCGACCAGCCAGACCCAGCCCGAGCCGAACTGGCCGAGGCCTGCGGCGACGAACTGTTCCTTGAACTTGTCAACGCTGCCGAAATCCTTGTTGATTTTGTCGAGCAGGTCGCCGGTGGGAGCGCCGCCGCCGTTCGGGGTCATGCTCTCCCAGAACAGGTTGTGGTTATAGATCTGGGCGACGTTGTTGAAGAGGGGGCCGAGGCCTTTTTGCTTGGCGCCGATGATCGCTTCTTCCAGCGACTTGCCTTCGAGGCCGCTGCCGACGACGAGTTCATTTGCCTTGTCGACATAGGCCTTGTGGTGCTTGTCGTAGTGGTAATCGAGCGTCTTCGACGAATAATGCGGCTCGAGCGCGTTTTTCGGCCAGGGCAGTGCGGGCAGCGTGAACTGGGGCGCGCCGGATGCCGGCTTGGGTTGCGGGTTGGTCATGGTGAAACCTCCTGAATGACGGTGAAATTTGCGCCTTCAAAGATAGACCATGGAGAGCGTTTGGCAACCCGCTTTATATTCTTCCATAAAGGGAACAAAACGCGGAAATACATGCATATTTGGCGCCTAATGAAGGGGGATTTACCCTGTTAACTTCCCATAAACTAAGTATTGCTATTATATGTGCAGCATTCAAAAGGGGCGAAGCATGGCCAAAAATACCTCGCAGATGTTCGTGGCGGCAGCGGATCCGGATAACAAACGCATACTCGACGGTATCCGCGCGCCCCAAGACGAATTCCACATCCATTTCTTTGTCGCGCAACGGTCAAAACAGGTGGCCGAACTGCTGCTGCAGCTTGCGACCTCGGGCGAGGGCGATGTGGCGGTGGACTTCCTTGCGGGTGATGCGAAACGTTTCGATACCCTGACGAACAAGGGCCAGCTGGACACGCTTATGAAGGTGATCGAGGCGCTTGAGCCCGCGCAACAGCTGAAAATCCTGAAAGCGACTGAAAATGAATTATACGGCTCGCCCAATGCGACCGTGCTGCAAAATATTATCAGCGACCGCGACCCCGCACGCGGCAGCGCGCTGACCAAACGCCTCGCCGATGTCGTCCTGAAATTCGATGACCAGCAGCGCATACAATTGCTGGCCGCGCCCATGGCGGTGTGGTGGATGTCGTCTTACGATAAAGTCCCGCTGTTGTGCGAAATGGTCGAACCTTTGTCGACACAGCAGCGCGAACGCATATTGAACAGCAGCAAGGATGTGGGCAGGGCGCTGAGCATGGCCTGCGACGAAGGCATCAACCAGTTGTTCAAGGACTGCAAACGCACCGTCGGCCGCCACAAAGGGATGGGCGTGCCGAACTACGGCGTATAAACCTTATTTATTGAGATTCTTCCTGTCTTCTTCCGAAGAGAACCAGCCTTGGCGCTGGTAAGGCAGCGTGATGCCCGTGCCGAGGTCGTAGATCTGGCCCGGCCGCAGCATCGTGGTGTTGATGCGGTTCAGGCATTTGTCGACCCACTGGATGCGGATTTTGTCGGGCGAGGCGTCTAACGAGAAAATTTCTTCCGGCCATTTGTTGCCCTTGCCGGGGGAGAGGCGCTTGTCGTTCAGCCAGACCGTCCAATGTTCGGCGTCTTTATATTCGATTTTCGTCAGCGTCAGGCTGCGCGGCGATTTGCAGGTGCCGGATTTGTAACGCGCGTCTTCCGGCAGTTGCGCGCAGGCGGCGACAAACAGCAGCGGCAGCGCATAAAGAATGTTGGCGATTTTCATGTTCAGGCCTCCCCCAAGGCTTGGGGGTATTATGCCATGCCTCCGCCTTGTCATGCCAGCGAAAGCTGGCATCTCCCGCGCTTGCCGCGGTTTTATAAAAGCATGCCTGCGGCCTGCGAGATTCCGGCTTTCGCCGGAATGACAATCATCTAAATTAATAATCCGTCACTTCCGGATGCGTCTTTTGCCATGCGTCCAGGCGTTTATAGAGGTCGCCATCGGGCTCGATATCGCCATGGCCGAGCGCGTGCCAGAACAGGGCTTCTTTCTTATCCTTGTCCACGCCGCATTTGCCGGTTTCATAACATTGTTCCAGCTGGAAGATGGCGGGGCGGTAGCCCTGCGCCGCGGCTTCCTGCAACCAGCGCAGGGCGGTTTTCAGGTTCTGCCCCGTTTCAATGTTGTGGACGGCCAGCATGTAGCGCGTCACCTTGTCGCCGTTTTCGGCGAACTGGAAGGTATCGGGCGAATTGACGTCGAGCGGGTTGATCATCTGCCCCGCGATTTTCACGTCGGGCGTGCCCGTGATAGTATAGGCAGTGCCCCAAGGCATAGCCAGCGCCAGCAATGCGCCGGGTTTCAATTCCAGCGGGCCGCAGGTAACGGGGCGGGTATCGGGTTTCTCCTGCGGCGTTTTGCCGACATGTTCCAGCAGTTCGTCGGCCGAGGATGAATTGTCGATTTTCTGTTTCAGCGCTTCAGCGCGTTTTGCCTTTAGCTTGTTATCGGTATCCTGCATGAAACGGGCAGTGGCGCAATCCGCAGTGCGCGGCGTGAAAATAAACTCGTCCGGCTTGGTCAGCAATTTTTTGTCGGCAAAAAAGCCCGCGTCGATAAAATTAACGGGCACCAGTTCATTCGCGGAAGTGGTATTTGTACTTACGGTTTCGATGGTAACTGATGTATCGCAGCCATTTTCAATCCGTATCGCCGGCCCCTTGCCATCCGTCCCATAAACCTGCCCCTGCCCGAAAAGATATGCAGGGCGGACGGAAATGCAGGAGGGGGTCACCGCATGTTCGTCGATGGCGGCGGGAGGAATGGCTATGGCGTGGGCCAGACGGATTGATGAGAGCAAAATGAGTAACACTAAAAACGTCTTACTCATCCCGCGTATCATCTTCCTCATCCGGAGCTGCGGGCGCAGGCGTGTCTTCATCCAGACCAGGCGCAATCAGCAGCATGCCGAACCAGCGCCAGCTTTGGGGCTCGCCGGGGACGATGGTGTCGTCGGGCAGGGTGCAGTTGACGCGCGTGCGGCGGACGTCGAGGGGTTCCGGCAGACGGATTTCGACGCGGCCGCCGCCGGGGCGGGTGACATCGGCCTTGCCCGCGCCCGAGAGGAAGCAGGAGAGTTTCCCAAGGCTCGGGATTTCCTGTGTTACGGTAAACCCGATCATCGGAGGGTTGTCTTTCAGCAGCATGTCTTCGGGCGTCACGTCGCCGACGGGGAGCGGCAGGGCGCGGGCGGTCAGCTGGAAGCGCTCGAGGTCGCCGAAGGCGTCGGTCATGGTGAAGCGCGGCAGGGCGTTGAAATCGGATTTGGCGTAGGCGACGCCCGAATGCTGGCCGAAGGCGGCCTTGAAGTTATACCCGGCCACCTGTTTTTTCAGCGCGCTTGAATACTCGCCATAGGGATAGGCGAAAAATTCGGGGTCTTCGCCGAAGTTTTCTTTGTAGCGTGTGGCGGCCTTGTTGATCAGCGCGGAGCTCTGTGCGGCCTCCATGCCGGCCAGGTGCGCATAGGCGGAGGGCAGGATGCCCAGCGTCACGCCTTTTTTCTTGCGCAGGCTTTTCAGCTGCGCCCATGTCATATGCGAGGGGTTGGTGCCGTCTGCCATGTCGCTGGCGAAGAAAACGGTATAGGGAAGGTCGGCTTCCTCCAGCACGGGCACGGCGTTGTTGAAGGTGGACAGGTATCCGCCTTCGAAGGTGATTGCGACCGTTTTGGGGGGCAGGCTGTCGCCGTCTTTAAGTTTGTCGACGATTTTGCCCAGCGGCATGACGTTGTAGCCGCCGGTTTTCAGCTCCTTGACGTGTTCCTTGAAGGTGTCGGTGGCGATGCTGCTCTGGGGGATGCTATCCTCGCCCACGCGCTGGTAGACGAAAATGACGGCCGAGGCCTTGTCGGCCTCGATCGCGGCATGTGCGGGTGCGCTGAGCAAAAGCGCCATGCTCAAAAACGCACTGTACAAAAGGCTTGAATTATGTTTTTGAATAGACAGCATCTTTTGAAGGTTCTCAGGAGTAACAGGGGGATTCTAGCATGACTAAACAGGCTTTAACAGACCACGGTTTTGACCTCATTTTCAGGGCGGCGCGCACCCAGAACGGCTGGCTGGACAAGCCGGTTTCGGACGACCTGCTCCAGAAAATCTACGACGACATGAAATGGGGCCCGACCAGCGCCAATTCCAGCCCGCTGCGCATCGTGTTTTTGAAAACCCAGCATGCCAAGGAGCGCCTGAAGCCGTTTTTGATGGAAGCGAACGTGGCCAAAGTGATGACGGCGCCTGTCACGGCCATCCTTGCCTATGACACGCAGTTTTACGACCACCTGCCGAAGCTTTTCCCGCATACTGACGCGCGGGCGTGGTTTGTGGGCAACACGGCGCTCATCAACGAAACAGCGATGCGCAACTCCTCGTTGCAGGGCGCATACTTCATGATTTCGGCGCGCGCGCACGGCCTTGATTGCGGGCCGATGTCGGGTTTTGACCAGGCGAAAACCAACGCCGAATTCTTCCCCGAAGGGCGTTTCAAGGCGAACTTCATCTGCGCGCTGGGCTATGGCGACCCGTCGAAGGTCTTTCCGCGCAGCCCGCGCCTTACCTTTGACGAGGCTTGCCAGATCGTATGAAGTGCCTGGCCGTCAACACGGCGAATTCCATCCTTTCCGTGGCGCTTGTTGACGGCGAGAAGCTTGTCTATGCCTATGAAACCGCGGAAACGCGGGATCAGGGAAATTTGCTGCTCAGCCACCTGCAGTTCGGGTTGAAGGAAGAAGGCCTGACCTTTAATGACATCGGCCTGCTGGTGGCCGTGACAGGGCCGGGCAGCTTTACGGGGATCCGCATAGGGCTGGCCGCCATGCGCGGTATTGCGCTTGCCGCAGGCACACCGATTGTGGGGCTTTCCAGTTTCGATTTGTTTGCGGCGCAGGTGGCGGGGCATGAAAATATCGTCTGCCTTGAATCGTGGCGGGAGGAGCTTTATCTGCGGCTGGCGGGGGCGCCGCCCGTGAACGTGCCGCCCGAGGAGTTTGCCAAGGGTCTGGAGGCGGGGGATTATATTATTTCAGGCGATGCGGCGGAAAAGCTGGTGCCTTTTGTTTCGGGTGCGGTTGTTTCGGATGTGAAAGTAACGGCGGCCGATGCGGCGCGGCTGGGGCTTGCGAAATTTGCCGCCGGCGGGGCGGACGAGCCTTTGCCCTTCTACCTGCGCGATGCGGATGTGACTATAGCCAAGTAATACTTCTCCGTACTATAATAAAAGCAGGGAGTATTTCCATGGATGACAAGTCAAAGGGCGATTTGCTGGGTGCGATGGCGCGTATCGTCGCCGGATATTCTTCCAACCATACCGTTTCCGATTTACCGGCGCTGATGCGGCAGGTGCATGAGACGCTGGTGAAAATTTCCAAAGGCGAGGCGGCGCCTGCGCATGCGGAAGGCTTGCAGCCTGCGGTGCCTGTATCGAAATCTGTGATGCCCGATTACCTCATCTGCCTCGAGGACGGGAAGAAGATGAAGATGCTGAAACGCTACCTGAAAACCGCCTATGGCATGAGCCCCGAAGATTACCGCGCCAAATGGGGCCTGCCCGAAGACTACCCCATGGTCGCCCCCAACTACGCCGAAAAGCGCAGCCATCTGGCCAAGGCGATCGGCCTCGGCACTGACGGCAACCGCCGTAAATAATTATTTCGAGAGTTCTTCCGCCCGTTTCGTCGCGGCCTTGAGGGCCTTGTCGAAAAGCTCCTGCACACCGGGGCTGCCGCGCAGTACGTCGAGCGCAGCAGCGGTTGTTCCGCCGGGGGAGGTTACGGCTTCGCGCAGTTTGGCGGCCGGGATTTCGGGCGAGGCCTCAGCGAGAGCGGCCGAGCCGATAACCGTCTTGCGCGCAAGTTTTTCGGCCATCTTGGGCTCGAGGCCGATTTTCTTGCCCGCTTCGGTCAGGGCTTCGATCAGCAGGAACACATAGGCGGGGCCGGAGCCGGAGAGGGCAGTAACGGGGTTCAGCAGCTTTTCGCTTTCCACCCACATCATCTCGCCGACGGCGCCGAGCAGTTCGGCGGCCTTGGCCTTCTGCGCCTTGTTGACGTTGCGGTTGGCGACGGCGACGGTAATGCCCTTGCCGATCGAGGCGGGGGTATTGGGCATGGAGCGTACGATGGCGGCCTTCTTGCCCAGTTCTTTTTCAAAGAAGGCGATGGGCTTGCCCGCCGCAATCGAAATCACCAGCGCGCCCTTATCGGTATAGGGCTTATAGAGCTTGGTCACTTCCGGCAGAATCTGCGGCTTGACGGCCATGACGATGACGGTGGGCTTGAAGGTGGCGGGGATGCGGGAGAAATCGGGCACCTGCTTTGCGGCCAGCACGTTGATGGGCGTGGGCTCGACGATGCAGACGTCTTTGTAAAGTTGGAGTTCCTGCCAGCGGCGAAGCAGCGCGCCGCCCATCTTGCCGCAGCCGACGAGAAGTACGTTCGGTGGTGGCATGGGAGTTAAGCTTCGCCGACGGTTTCGAAAATGGCGGCCGAGAGGTCGTCATGCCTGCGCACATCACCCGCAGCGATCAGCTGGAAGGTGGTGTGGAAGCGGTTGCATTCGGCGACCGCGATCTCGATCACGTCCTGCACGATGTCGACAGCCGCGCCCGAGGGCACGGTGCGGAACAGCAGGGTGTGGCGGAACGTGGGGTAGATGTTTTTGTTCGACAGGTCGAAGTGGCCGAGCCACATATTGCTGTTGATTTTCTCTGTGGAAATCGCGGCGGCCTCGTGGCTCTTTTCCGTGATTTCGATGGGCATGGAGGCGGCGAAGAGGAGTGCGGAGAATTCTTCCTGCCATTCCATGCAGATTTCGTATTTCATTTTCGTGCCGGGCACGCGGAAGACCAGCAGGTCCTCGTCGTTGCGGAGGATTTCCCAGCCTTTTTCGGCCACCATGTCCTCGACCAGGTCGAGGGGGTTTGCATCATCTTCATGGGCGAGTTCGAAGGGCGAGCTGATCATTTCTTCGGCTTCCTTTTCAACTGTTTCTCGAGCGCCGCAAGGCGCTTTTCGAGATCTTCCTGACGTGCACGGGCCTTTTCGGCCAGTGCCTCGACGCGTTCGAATTCCGTGCGGCTGACCATGTCGAGGCGGGAGAGGGTTTCATCCACCCGTTCCTTGACCAGCGCGCGCAGCTGGGTCCTGACTTCGCCAAGCGAGCCGATCGCGCCCGTCGCCACTTTGGCGAGGTCGTCGAGGAACTTCAGATTGTCGCGCGCACTTCTCATAATTATCCCCAAAATTTGTATCTTCCTATCACGAACCATATAGTTTATGCAATGAATTTGGATACGGCAGGGTACCAAAAAGCCTAGATTACCCAAGGTCTTGGCTAAACCGTAGTTATAGTTCAAAAACGGACGTAAAAGAGCAATTAAATGTCAGGTATACCCTTCCCCGAAATCGACCCGATTGCCATCCATTTATGGGGGGGCTTTGGTATCCGCTGGTACGCGTTGGCCTACCTGTCCGGCTTTATCGGGGGCTGGCTCTATGGCGGCTGGCTGGCCGACCTGGACCGAGACCGCCGTCCGACCCGTGTCGATACCGATAACATCCTGCCCTGGCTGGTGCTGGGCGTGATACTGGGCGGGCGCCTGGGTTACGTTCTGTTCTATAACCTGCCGCAGTACCTCGACGACCCATTGAGCGCGTTTTATATATGGGAGGGCGGCATGTCCTTCCATGGGGGGTTGCTGGGTGTGGCGACGGCGATCATCTCGTATTCGCTCTATCACAAGTTCCATCCCTATGCGCTGGGCGACATTGTTTCGGCGGTAGTGCCGATTGGCCTTTTCTTCGGCCGCCTTGCCAATTTCGTGAACGGTGAATTGTATGGCCGCCCGACGAACGTTGCCTGGGCGATGATTTTCCCGCACGACCCCGCGCAACTGCCGCGCCACCCGAGCCAGCTTTACGAAGCGGGACTTGAAGGCATTGTGTTGGGTACGGTGCTATTCCTTTTAGCGCGCATTCCGTCGGTACGCCGGACAGAGGGTGTGCTGTTCGGCACCCTTTTGATAGGCTACGGCCTGTGCCGATTCACTGTCGAGTTTTTCCGCGAACCGGACAAACAGCTCGGCCTTTATCTCGATTATTTCTCCATGGGGCAGATTTTGTGCATCCCCATGATTATCGCCGGGGGGATTGTTATCTGCCATGCCAAGAAACGGGCAGCCGCAGCAGCCGCAAAAGCCTGAGGTCCATCCTCTCGCCGCGCGCATCCTGAAAGACGGGCCAATGCCCTTGCCCGATTTCATGGCCGAAGCCGTGCGCGAATACTATTCGGGCAAAGAGCCTTTTGGCGTGAAAGGTGATTTCATCACCGCGCCCGAAATCAGCCAGGTTTTCGGCGAACTGATCGGCGCCTGGGCGGCGGACCTCTGGATGCAGGCGGGCAAGCCGTCGCCTTTCAACCTTATTGAGTTAGGCCCGGGGCGCGGCACTTTGTCCGCAGACATGCTCCGCGTCATGCGCCGCCTGCCCGGGTTGCTTGACGCGCTCAAGCTCCATCTGGTCGAAATCAGCCCCGCGCTGAAGGCAAGGCAGGCCGAAACATTAAAAGATTACCGCCCGGCATGGCACGGCAATATTGCCGCTTTACCGCAAGGCTTCAGCATCATCATCGCAAACGAATTTTTTGACGCGCTACCGATACGCCAGTTCGAGCGTGTCGGCGGCAAGTGGCACGAACGCCATGTGGGTTACGACATGCATGGCAAGGAACTGTTTTTCACCCTCAAGCCCCATGACGGCGAAGGCCTGCCTGCATCGGCGCCGGATGGCGGCATCATCGAGCGTTGTCCCGCTGCTATCGATGTCGTCGGTCACATCGCCGCCCGTCTTAAACAGCACGGCGGCGCTGCGCTGGCGATCGATTACGGCTACCTGATGCCCGCATTGCGGGACACGCTGCAAGGGTATCGCAAGCATAAATTCACGCATGTGCTGAGAAATCCGGGTGCGCAGGATATCACGGCGGATGTGGATTTTTCAGCGCTTGGAAGTGCCGCGTCAGCCTCGGGGCTCACAGTGCAGGGGCCTGTTACCCAAGGGGTATTCCTTGAAAAGCTCGGCATTTCGGCCCGCGCGCAGAAGCTAGGCGAAAAAGCCAACATGAAGCAACGCGAAGACCTGGCGCTGGCGATCCGCCGTCTGACCGCTGCTTCCGAAATGGGGCAGCGGTTCAAGGTCATCGGCTTCAGCTATCCACCGTTAAAACCGGCAGGTTTCACATGAAATTCCTCACCACCGATCTCGAAAAACTGAAATACACGCGCCACGGGTTTTTCATGCGCCTTGGCGGCACCAGTACGGGCGTCTATGACTCGCTCAATTGCGCTTTCAGCTCCAACGACAAGGCCGAGAGCGTGCGCGCCAATCGCGCAATGGTGGCGGAAGCGCTCGACCTCGAACCCGGCGCAGTGCTGACGCTGAAACAGGTGCATAGCGCAAAGGTTGTCAAGGTCGACAAGCCCTGGACGCGCGAACAATCGCCCGAAGCTGACGCCATGGTGACCGACCAGAAGGGCATCGGCCTTGGCGTGCTGACCGCCGACTGCGCGCCCGTGCTATTCGCCGCAAAGAAGGGCCGTGTTGTGGGTGCGGCACATGCGGGTTGGAAAGGGGCGTTGTCCGGAGTGCTGGAGGAAACCGTCAAAACCATGGGCAGTTTCGGGGTTTCTCCCGAAAACATCGTTGCCGCCATCGGCCCCTGCATCGGGCCGCAGTCTTACGAAGTGAGCGAGGGGTTCGAAAAGCCCTTCCTTGAAAAAGATAAAGGCAATGAAAAATTCTTCCGCGCGGGCAAGCCGGGGCATCTGGTTTTTGACCTGCCGGGTTTCGTCACGCAACAGTTGAAAGCCGCAGGCGTGGGTACTGTCTATGACACGCGACAGGATACGCTTGCGAACGAAGGCGTCTTCTTTAGCTACCGCCGCACCACCCAGCGCAAGGAAGAAGATTATGGCCGCCAGATTTCCGTGATCGCGATTTCATGAAGAAGATCGTCCGTGATGTTGCCGTTGTGCTTGCCCTTTTTGCAGTGGTGCTGGTAGCGCCGCTGGTGCTGGAGGATTTCACGGCTCCCGACAGCAAGCAGCAGTTACCCGTTATTAAAACAGCTTCGGACGTACCTGAACCCACGGCGACCAAGGCGCCCCCGATGCCTGAGCCCGAGAATAACGCAGGCGGCGATTATCCTGTTACGCGCCCGGATGTAACTGATGTAATTCCCGCACCGGCCTTCAGGCCAGTGGATGATGACGGTTGCAGCCTTGCAGGTATCGGAAATTATTCGGCCAGCACGAGCGGCATCCTTTCGCGCAAGGGCGATATGATTGTGGTTGGTGGCACGTCGGAAGAAGCCAATGTAATAACCGGGACTATTGATGGTGGCGGTGGTATCGACAAACTGGAAGTGCATGGCGCCGGTGTCGTCAATATCGACGGCGCGAGCCTGATCAATGTCGAGGTTGTTATTGTCAGGAACGGCGTGGCGAATGAGGTTAATGTCTTGTCGGCAGGGCTTACGAAGCTTGACGGCGGCCATGCGGTGATCGACGGCGACAGCAGCGATAAAGTGGTTCTGCCCACGTGCCTCACCTGGTCTGCAGATCCGGTGCCGATGGTCATCGGCGACGTGAATTACTTGCGCTATGACGCGACGGATGCCCAGGGCAACAAGGCTTCGGTCAGCGTTTCATCGGAAATCGAAGTCGTAAAACCTTAACCTTCGCCCGGCTGGCGCAGTTGCAGGCGCGCGGCGGGGGCGATCTTCTGGCCCATCACGGCGGCAGTGGCCGCGGTTTTAGTCGCGGTGTATTTATCGGCCACGCCAAGCGACAGGTCGGCCAGCGCCGTCAGAGCCTTTTTGTATTCATTCGCTTCGCTATCCGGATGGTAGCTGTGGCGGAACGTGTCGCGTGTCACGCCGTCGGCGCGTTTTGCCAGTGCGATGGTGGCGTCTGCAAGCTGCTCTGCCGAATGCTCAGGCAGGTATGGCAGGCTGTCGGGTTCCAGCAGGCGGTTGAAAATTGCCTGTGCATAGTTTTTCGCATTCGCGGCATGGACGCGGCGGCTGTCGCTGAGATAGCTGTCGTTGGTGGCGAAGCTGTTCAGCAGCTCCAGCCCTTTTTTGAAAAGCATGCTTGCAACGGCTTCTTTCTCGTCGGTTGACTGCGCCTTGTAGCGGATGATGGCGGAATAGCGTGTCAGCAGCAGCGCGGGGGAGGCGTCTGTTTTAATCGCCTTGTCCGCGGCCGTGTTGAAATCGTTGGCGAGTTCATTGAAGGTGTCGCGCAGCATCCGTATCTCCGGTTTTATGTTTAGGCGCTTGTTTTACACAGCAATTTTCCCTATGTCAAAATTTGTCGATTTATAATTGACATAATACTTATATGGAGCTAGGATTTCGCATCCGGAGGCAATCCCATGGGTATGGAACTCGATAACGAAATCGCTGAAGACGATAAGAAAACCGAGGCTGCGCAGAAAGAGGCGCAGCAGTGGGCATCCTATTTCTTCAACCTTATCCTTTATCGCCAGTCCGCAGATGTGGCGGCAGTGCTGAAAAAGCACCCTGATGCCATCCACTGGAAATATCCGGGCGACCAGACGCCGCTAATGTGCGCCGTGCGCCAGAAACATAACGAAATTACCGAGATGCTGTTGAAGGCGGGCGCACCCACTGATCCGCGCGTCGGGCAGACCGGCTGGACGGCTTTAATTTATGCCGGGCGCGACGACAATGCGGCCGCACTCGATTTGCTGATCAAATACGGCGCCAGCGTGAAAGAAAAATGTGACAACGGCGACACCGCACTGACGCAGGCGATCGAAGGCTGGCACAGTTTCACCGCTATCAGGCTGATAGAACTAGGCGCGGACCTCGAGCCTGTTACATGGACGGGCAAAACGCCTTTGCTCAACGCTGCCGAAAATGGCGATGCGGCTGTTTGTGCGGCTTTGATACGCGCGGGAGCAAATATCGATGCCGTCGACCGCAACGGCATGAACGCGCTCGACCTTGCGCGCAAATGCGGCGACCCGTCATACAATACAGTTAACCAGAAGTGGCTGGACACGATTGCGGTGCTAGAACCTGTCTTCACAGCCAAGCTGGAAAGGGAACGCCAGGCGCTTTGTGAAAAACTCGGTGACGAGATGACTCAAGGAACCGCACAGTCCGTTGCCGTTGGCCCAGCCCTGAAACTGAAACCTCGCGCGCCGGGGTTTTAAGGCGCCGGGCCTTCTTCTTTCGGGTTTTTCAGCATGATGCGGCGGGCGGTGATGTCCTGCGTGGTCGAGACATCGGCTTTCTTGCCGCCAACAGCCGTTTCCTTGAAAACATCAGCATATTTAAGCGTCTGGGCGGCCAGATTTATAAGGCCGTCGCGATAGTTCTCGAATTCATAATTGTGGCCTGTGCCGAGTTCCAGGGCTTCGGCTTTTTTGACAAGACGCAGCGCCACGTCGCCAAGCTTGTCCGGCGCCGGTTCGGGCACGGCCCGGCTGCTTTCATCTTGCGACAGCATGTTGAAGATGGCGGCCGTGGTTTCCAGCGTCTTGCGGCACAGGCTGCGGCCGGCGGAATGGCTGAGCGTAGAACCTCGACCGTCCGCGGCGGCTTTTTCAAGCAGCTGCAAGCCGCAATCGAAAAGCTGGCTGGCCAGCAGTTCCCGCTCGTCGTTGTTTTTGGCCTTGTACTTTATGAGCGCGGAATATTTGGTCAGCAGCATGGCGACGGGGCGGTCTTCCTGGTCTTTCAGGAAGGCCTTGGCGGAGGCGTTGAAATCATCCGACAGCTCCCGGAAATTTTCATCGATCAGCATGTGTTGTCCGTCTTTCCTATTGCGGGCCCTTGTCGGCGGCTTTCAGTGTGATGCGTTTGGCGGGCGAGATGTTTTTCGATGTTTTGACGTCGAGGTCACGCGCGGCCGTTTGCATTGCCTCGGCGGTCGACAGGGCGATGCCGGCGATGCGCGTCATCTTGTTGAAATACTCCTCGCGGCGGTTGTAGGGGATGGTGTCATTCTTTTCCATCCTTTCCGCCTGGTCCAGCAGGTCGATCGCAAGGTCGGCAATTCGCTTCGAGGCGCCCTCGGGGATGCGGTGGATGCTTTCGGGGTCTTTCAGCGCCGATGCGATCGTGGTCAGGCTTTTCTCGGCCTCCGGTGCAATCCAGCGGACGGTGTCAGGCGTGTATTTTTTCAGGTAATCCTCGAAGCAGGTGCAGAGTGTATTTACCAGCGCCGTTTTTTCCTCGTCGGTCGAGGCCTTGAATTTCAGCAGGGTGTGATAGCGGGTGACAAGCCATGTGGCATCTGGCTCCATCCGCACGAAGTCCCGTGCGGATTGGTTGAATGCGGCTGAAAGCTCGTCGTAACTGCCGGCCAATGGTGTCTCCCGAAAATGTGGATGGGGAGAGCGTAGCGGGGCAATTCGCTTATGTCAAAATCAAATTAATATGGGATTATTATAGAAATATGGGAATTAGGGTGCGTCGGGTGATTTCGACTTAAGTGAAATAGGTTTCATCTGCACCGGCTGTGACGTGCTGGTGTCATAGGTGCGTGCCGAAATGGCCGCGCTGAATTTGTCGGCATATTCGAGCACCATTTTGGCAAAGTCGGTAAAGTTGGTTCTGTCGGAACTGTCGACCTCGCTTTTCGCTTCAACGGCGAGGACATCGAGCGCCACATCCGCCAGCCTGCGCGGGGCGTCGTTGGGCACATAACCGATCGCCGTTTCATCCGACATAGCATCTAGCGGCACGCGCATGTGGCCGGCATAGGACGCATTGAGCGGTTGCTGCGTTCCCAATTTTGTGACTTTGCCGAGCATCACGAGCGAGGAATCAAAAAGCTTCGCCGTGAGCTGGCGCCGCTGGTCGTCATTATCGGTGCAATGACGCATCAGCAAGGCGTATCGCGTGACCAGCGCGTTTGCTTTGAGCGGGCCCTCCGTCCAGCTGTCGGCGGCCGAATTGAATTCATCGGCGAGTGTGTGGAAAGGTTTTTCAGGCACTCGTTGCCTCCGGTGCTTTCAGCGTAATACGCTTGGCGGGGGCGATGTCCTTCGAGGTCTTGGAGTCGAGATTAAGGTTCTCGCGGAATTGTTTGCAGCGGTCGGCGAAGTCCAGGCTGCGCTGCGTCAGCGCGAGCAGGCTTGTGCGGTTTTCCTCGCGGCGGGCGAGGCTGTCGTCGGAATTCCCTTCGGTTGCGGCTGCGGCCTTGGCCAGCAATGAAGGACCGTTATAGGCGAAGGCAACACAGGCCTCGGCGGCTTTCGCGGCTTCCTGAATGGGAACAAAGGGGATTGAACCCGGCAATTCGAGCGCATCCAGCAGTGGCCCTATCAATTCGGTCGACCGTTGGAAGTTGCCGTGAAAATCGGCCCTGGATGTTTTGGCAAGCCAGTGCGCGGCAAGGCCCGCGGCCTGAGCGGTCAGTAATTTTTTATCCTCGTCGCTCTCGGCCTTGTGCTCCATCAGCGCCTTGTATTGCAGGGTGACGAAGGGAAGGGTGGCGGCGGTTTTCTTTCCGGCTTCAACGGCCTTGGCGAATTGTTCGGCCAGCTCGGGAAAGGGGGTTAATTCGTCGTTCATGGTGTCTGCGCTCCTGCAGCAGCTTTCAGTTGGATCGGGCGTGAAGCGGACAGGGGCTGCGACGTCGTGACATTACCCGTAACCTGAGTGATTGCTTCCCGCAGTTTTTCCGCATATTGCAAGGTCAGACCCGCCAGCGCAGTGGCGCCGTTACGGTATGCCGTGATGCGGTTATGGTCCGGATAGCCATGGTGATCTTTGAACTGCTTGGGGTCAAGCGTTTCGGTTTTGCGGATAAGATCAAGCGAGAGCGAGGCGAGTTCCTGGGGCGCAGTCGCTGGCAGATTTTTTGCCTCGCCTTCGCGCAATACCGCATCAAAGATGCGCGTGAGGTCCTTGCATTGTTCTTCAGGGAAATACACGGAATTTGAGGCCGGCACGCCTGAACGCCTGCCGATGATGCTCGTGGCCGCATTATAGAGGCCAAGAGTGAGTTCTTTCTTCGCGCCGTTATCGCCGATTTTGTAACGCTGCATTGCCTCGTATTTCATCAGCAGCAGGTCGGTGGTAACGTTGGTATCGTATGCTTCCGACGCCCAGGATGCAGCGGATTTGTTGAATTCGTCGGCAAGGCTCTGCTCGTCGCTCATGGCGTCTGTGTCCCTGCGTGGCGAAGCTGGATTGGTTTCGATGCTGTCACAGGCTGCGAAGTTGAAATGTTGCCCGTCACTTCGGAAATAGCGTTGCGGAACTTGTCCGCGTAACCCGCGACGAGCGTCGCGAGTTGTGTTGCATTCGCGCGATATTCGCTCATCTCTTTATAGTCGGTTTCGTTCTTGTAGTTCTTGAAATCTTTATCTTCCATTTTTTCTATGTTGCGAAGGAGGTCCAGCGCAAGCGTGGCAATGTCTTGGGGCGCAGTCATCGGGAGATGTGCGGGTTGGCCTGACGTTTCGAGAACCTTGTCGAATATGCTTTCAATTTCGCCATGCAGCCCCTCATAGAAGTACAGGTTGCTTGAGGGCGTGGCGGCCGAGAATTTTTTGATCCGGTCTATGGCGCAGCCGTAAAGTGTCAGGGTAATTTCCTTTTTCTCGGTATCATCGCCAAGCTTGTAATCCTGGAGGACTTTGTACCGCAACAGCAAAGCGGAGAGGGGTATATCAGTTTTTTCTATGTATCTCGATGCAGAGGTGTTGAATTCTTCTACCAGCGTAGGTCCGCTCATGGCTGTGTCCCTTCGCCTTGCTTGAGGATTATGCGCCGCGCGGGGGTGATGTCTTTTGCTGTTTGGATGCTGGCGGCGGGCAAGGGAGAGGCGAAAATATCAGCGTAGTTCAGCGCCAGCGCTGCAAGCTTCGCCATCTGCGTCTGGTAATGCTCGTAGTCTTTAGGGCCATCGTCTCCTGGGTATCTCGTTCGTCTGGTTGACGCCGAGACAGCGGAAGCAGCCATAATGATTTCTGTCATTTTCAGGCTGGCTTGTTTGGTGACGAACTCCCGTGCTTCGGGAGAGGTGAGGGCATCTAACACTGGTACCGCGGCGGCATCGGCTGTTGTACCGTTGAAAGCATAGATGCCCGATGTCGTAAAGTGCATTAAACGTTTCACAGTGTTGTCAAACAACGCATCCGTGAGGGCCTGTTTTTCCATGTCGTTTGACGCGCCGTAACGCATGGCGCTGTAAAAATGCGCAGAAAGCATCTCTGCCCGGATATCACCTTCGCCGAAAGCGGCCGCCGCCTTGTTAAAGCTTTCGAGTAGTTGTGGATTTTTGCCTGTCATGGACACCCTGTTTTTTTGGATATACTATACAGGCGATATATGATTATGTCAAATAATTGATTTCGTTAATTATCCTATTAAAATCAATATATTAAGTCACAAACTTCACCCTATGTATTTTTGGCCAGTTTCGGGTAACATGGGCGCGGTTTAAATCCGGACAAAGACGATGGGCGAGAAGCGAATGAAACTGATTTCCTGCACAAGCAACCAGCCGCTGGCCGAGGCGATTTCCGCGTATCTTGGCATCCCGCTGACCGAGGCCAACGTCAAGCGCTTCGCCGACCAGGAGATTTACCTCGAAGTCCTCGACAACGTGAGGGGCGAAGACGTCTTCGTTATCCAGTCGACCTGCTATCCAGCCAACGACCACTTGATGGAACTGCTGATCATGATGGACGCGCTGCGCCGCGGATCGGCCAAGCGTATCACCGCCGTCATTCCTTACTTCGGCTATGCGCGGCAGGACCGTAAAACCGGCCCGCGCTCGCCCATTTCGGCCAAGCTGGTCGCGAACCTGATTACCACGGCGGGTGCCGACCGCGTACTGACGATGGACCTGCACGCAGGGCAGATCCAGGGCTTTTTCGACATTCCCGTCGACAACCTTTTTGCCAGCGCGCCGATTTTCGTGCCCTATATCGAAAAAACGAAAAAGTCCTCGAACCTCACCATCGTTTCGCCCGACGTCGGCGGCGTGGTGCGGGCGCGCGCCTTTGCAAAACGCCTCGACGCCGGCCTTGCCATTATCGACAAGCGCCGCGAAAAAGCCGGGATTTCGGAAGTGATGCATGTGATCGGCGACGTGCAGGACCAGGAATGCATCCTGATCGACGACATGGTGGATAGCGCAGGCACCATCTGCAACGCCGCTACGGCCCTGATGGAGCATGGCGCAAGCTCGGTGCGTGCGATGGCGTCACACGGGGTTTTCTCTGGTTCGGCCATGGACCGCATCATGAAATCGCCGATGACTGAAATGGTCGTTACGGATTCAATTCCCGCGAACGACAAGACCAAGGCTTGCAGCAAGATTAAATACCTGCCCATCGCCGCATTGTTTGGCGAGGCGATCTTGCGCATCAGCGAGGAGCGTTCGGTCTCGACGCTTTTCGATACGCTGCCTAAGACCGTTTAAAGGAACGCGGCGTCGTCCAGATGATTTCGACATCCTGCGTGTTGGCTGGAGCCTGCACGGGCGTATTGGTCGAAACCGTTGGCATGATTTCCGGATATTCCGACACCTTGTTGAACGATTCACGCAGCGTCTTGACGCGCGGATGCCATGACGGGTGGTCCATCATCATTTCCTTGTAGAAAGGCAGCGGCTTTGAACGCTTGCTGGCAGGGTCGATATCGGCAAGCGCATCGGCGCCGGCCTGGTAATTGCGGGTGATGTACATCGCGTTGCGGTCGGCGCGGTTTTCAACCGTGCGCATGGCGAGGTTGAAACAGACCTTTGCCGCCGTGCTGGTGGCCCATAGACCGCCCAGCGCCATCAGCGCCGAGGTGCCTGCAATAACTGGCACGCCCACGCCGAAGATGCCAAGGCCGACGGCCGCTGCGGTGCCCCAGAAGAGGGCGCGCGTTACTTTCTTGACCATCGTGCGACCGAAAATGGCGGGCGAGCGGTTGTCGTTCGCATGCAGGTGCGACATTTCATGCGCCATGATGAATTTCAGTTCTTCGGCTGAACGGGGGCGGCTGAGCGCTTCCTCGGTTGCGATCAGCGTATTCATGCCGGGCAGGGCCGCGAAGACGTTCGGCATCGCCTGCTTGCGGATGTCGGGAATCTTCATCATCCAGCGCAGGCCCCAAGGCAAGGCCATCTTTGCGACGGTTTTATCGTCGACTGTATAGAATTTCGGGGGTTCCTTGCGGCCCAGCGCATTGCTGATTTCAGCCGCCATTTTTACCACGGGGGCGTCGGCAGGGACTTCCTTGTAAGTGCCTTTTTCAACCTGTTTCTTGAAATAGTGGTCGCGCACCTTGGGGATTGCGAAGGTGGCAGACTGAGCCACGTTATAAAGCCCGTAACCCACTGCGGCGGCCAAAGCGATGGGGGTGAAGAAGTAGCTGAGGCCTATTCCGAGAACCGCGCAGCCCACAGCCGTTGTTGTGGTGGTCGCGACGCCGTCGCTAAAAGGGCTGAAATTCCACTTTTTTTCGGTCATTTGGGGTCTATCTCCTCTAGGACTAAGGGCTGCTGAGGCATATTTACATAACTATCTTGCCAAATGCAAGGGAAAAAGCGGAATAAAAATACATAATCCAGTTTCTGCTTGATTTTTCAGCCGCTTTGTCTATTAATGTCACGTCCTGAACCAGCACCCCTGGAGGCTGGCAGGCATCAACATCTATTAAAGGAAAAGACCATGTCTAAAAACAAAACAGCGCTCGCGGCGGAAGCACGTGCGAAGGCCGGTAAGGGGGCCGCCCGTGCAGTTCGTCGTACCGGGAAAATTCCCGGCGTCATCTATGGTGACAAACAAGAACCCGTACTCGTCTCCGTCGACGCAAAAGAACTGCGTCTGGCGCTCGCCAAGAAAGGCTTCTTCACCCAGCTCTGCGACCTGACGGTCGACGGCAAGAAGCACCTTGTCCTGCCCCGCGACGTGCAGGTTGACCCCGTTTTCGACCGTCCCGAGCACGCAGATTTCCTGCGCGTCTCCGAAAAGACGATCATCCGCGTCGGCGTGCCGCTGCGCACTGTCAACGAAAAAGCATCGCCCGGCCTCGTCAAGGGCGGCGTGTTGAACCTCATCCGCCACGAAGTGGAAGTCTATTGCAAAGCGACCGACATTCCCGAGGAATTCGTCGCTGACCTGTCCGGCCTTGACGTCGGCCAGACCGTCCACATCAGCGCGCTCAAGCTGCCCGCAGGCATCAAGCCTGTGCAGCAGGGCGACTTCTCGATCATCACCATCGTCGCTCCGTCGGCACTGAAATCCGATGAAGAGACCGCAACCGCTGCCGCTACGCCTGCTGAAGGCGCTGCTGCACCTGCTGAAGGTGCTGCTGCACCTGCGGCTGGCGCTGCTGCCCCGGCTGCTGCTGCAAAAGGCGCTGCTGCACCTGCGAAGGGTGCTGCTCCCGCAGCTGCCCCCGCAAAAGGCGGCGAGAAGAAGAAGTAACTTTCTTTGAAAGCGGGCTGATATGCGCCTCTTTGTCGGACTCGGCAACCCGGGCAAGCAATATCAGCATAACCGCCACAATATCGGATTTATGGCGCTCGACATCATTGTTGAGCGCCATAAATTTTCCGGCTGGGAAAAGGATTTCAAGGGGCTTGTCTGCAAAGGCAAGCTGGGTGATGAAAACGTCGTGCTACTCAAGCCCCAGACTTTCATGAACCTGTCGGGGCAGTCGGTGCAGGCGGCAGCCGCGTTCTACAAGATACTGCCCGACGATATTATCGTGTTTCATGACGAACTTGATTTACAGGCGGGCAAGATAAGGATTAAAAAAGGCGGTGGCGCTGCGGGGCATAACGGCCTGCGTTCCATCGACGAACACCTGGGGCAGATGTACTGGCGCGTACGCCTCGGCATCGGGCATCCGGGTGTGAAGGAAATGGTGCACGGCTATGTGCTGGGCAATTTCACCGACGCGGATGAAAAATGGCTGGGACTGCTGATGGACGGCATCGCCGAACACGCCGAACGGCTGGCAAAAGGCGATACCGCCGGTTTCATGAGCAAGGTCGCGCAAACCGTCGACCCGCCGAAACCGAAAGAGCCTAAAGAGAAAAAAGACGAAAAGAAGGAAGCAAAAGATGGGATTTAATTGCGGCATCGTGGGCCTGCCTAACGTCGGTAAATCGACGCTCTTCAACGCGCTTACCGCGACTGCGGCGGCGCAGGCGGCCAATTACCCGTTCTGCACCATCGAGCCCAACGTCGGCCGCGTGGCGGTGCCTGACAACCGCCTCTATGAGATCGCCAGGATCGGCAAATCGGCGAACATCGTGCCGACGCAGCTGGAATTCGTCGATATCGCCGGCCTCGTGCGCGGCGCGTCGAAGGGCGAGGGCCTCGGCAACCAGTTCCTTGCCAACATCCGCGAAACGGACGCCGTGTTGCACGTGCTGCGCTGCTTCGAGGACGAGAATATTACCCACGTCGAAAAAGGCGTCGATCCCATCCGCGACAAGGAAATCATCGAAACCGAATTGATGATCGCCGACCTCGACAGCCTGGAAAAGCGCGTCGAGCCCATGGTCAAAAAAGCCAAACAGGGCGACAAGGACGCGATCATACAGGCGCCAGTGCTGCAACGCTGTGTCGAGGCATTGCGCGAAGGCAAGCCCGCCCGCACGGTCGCGCTGGCCAACGAAGACGAAGTGAAATATTTCAAGTCGCTCCAGCTCCTGTCGTCAAAGCCTGTCCTGTATGTCTGCAACGTGCTGGAAAAAGATGCCGAGAAGGGCAATGCCCTGACTGAAAAAGTCGCTGCGATGGCGAAAGCCGAAAACGCGCAGCATGTCGTGATCTGCGCTGCGATCGAAGCAGAAATCGCGCAGCTGCCCACCGAAGACGACAAGAAGGAATTCCTGTCTTCGATCGGCCTGAACGAGCCGGGCCTGAACCGCGTTATCCGCGCGGGGTACAAGCTGCTCGATCTCATAACCTTCTTCACCGTCGGGCCGAAGGAGGCGCGTGCCTGGACGGTTCGCCGCCAGTCGAAAGCGCCGCAGGCCGCAGGCGTCATCCATACCGATTTCGAGCGCGGCTTCATCCGCGCCGAGACGATCGACTATAACGACTTCGTCACGCTCGGCGGTGAAGTCGCCGCCAAGGAAAACGGCAAGATGCGCCAGGAAGGCAAGGAATATGTCGTCAATGACGGCGATATCATGCTTTTCCGGTTCAACGTTTGATCACCTTTGCCGAGCAATATTTGCAGGGCCTCGGCTGCGGCTATGAAAAGCGGGCTGAATATTCCTAAACCTTAATTACGGACGCGGCGGTTTGGGCAGGCGGAATCGCTGGTTTTGCTTCGCGGCTTCACGCAATTTATCGTGGTCGCCTGCGGCGGATTTTGCGTGGGCGTCATCGACGAGTTTTTGTTTGCGCGCGGCCTCAAGCTCTTCCATCTCGCGTTTCTCGCGGGCGAGGCGGGCGAAGAAGGCGTCATAGTCCTTTTTCTCGACATGCGTGCCATTGAGATAGAATTCTTCCTTGCCGTCGGGATGGACCATGGCGGGGCCGTCCTCGCGGTGGAGCCTGCCGTGCTGCATCCACATTTTCGTGCCGTCGATACCCTCGAAAGCAGGGCCATCGGTGCGGTGCAGCTTGCTACCCACGTACCAGCGCTTGGTGCCGTCAGGCGTGCGCACAAGCTTGCTTTCTTCCTGAGACGGGTTCGTGCCGTCCATGGTGCCTCCACAACTGTCATAACAGTGCGTGAAAGCTAGCATGTGGAAAGGTTAACGTTAAGGGGTGTTTGCCGACTTTTTCAAGACGATCGGCTTCATCGCCGTCACGTCCTGTTTTGCCTCGGTCGAGGGGTTTTCGCGTGCGGCCATTTTGCCCAGCAGTTCGGTCATATTATAAGCCTCAGCCAACGATTTGCAGGTTTCGAGGTCGCTGCGCACAAAGCTGTAATCCGCTCCATGGTCGACAAGGATGCCTGCCAGGCGTTCGTTTCGGGATTCGATGGTATGCATCAACAGCGGCTTGCCAGTTTTTTGATCTAGCGAAATGTTCACGTCGAGCCCGCGCTCGATCAGCGCCATCATGGCTTTTTCGTTGTTATGCTTGACCGCGGAATAGGAGAGGGTGGCGGGCACCTTGTAGCTGCCGTCATAGCTGTATTCGGTTTTATAGCCGATGTAATTGGGGTTGGCGCCTTGGGCCAGCAGCTCGAGCGCCAGCTTGAAGTTGTTTTCAAGGCCGGCTTCACAGGCTTCCTGGTTCAGATTGCGCTGAACTTTTTCTTCCTTGGTCTCGGTCGCCCGGCTGAATAACTTGCCAAAAAAGCCCATGATTTCCTCGCCCCGATGGCTTGGTTAATGGTTAAAACCAAGCCATTCTAGATCATTTTGACATATTATGTCAAATAATATTTTAAACCTTGAAACCGGGCTTGTCGGCCGGTTTGGGAGCTGCAAAGTTCGGGATATCATTGCTGCGCGCCTCGGCCAGTTTTTCGGGCGTGAGCGTTGCTGCAATCTGCTTTTCCAGTTCCGGCATCCCGTGGATACGGGCGAGCGCCAGAGGGCTGAAGAAATCGCCGATCAGGTAGGAAGACACATCTGCACCTTTCTCGATCAGCAAGCTCGCCATGGCTTCCTGCTTGTTGCTGATGGCAAACGCCACCAGCGGCTGGCGGTAGGGTGATTTGAGGCTGGGGTCGAGGCCAAGCTCGAGCGCTTTTTTCAGCGCGTCCATATTGCCATGCTTTACAGCCGAATAGCCGATATTGCCTTCGCCGCCGCCGTTGTCGACGTCGCCGATAAAGCGGCATGAATTGATGTTCGCGCCGCGTTCTACGGCGGCGAAAGCGGCGTCGAAATCGCCGTTAAAGGCTGCGGTGGCGGCTGCCTTGTCCTTGCTGGACTGGAATTCAAAACCGAGTTTGAAAGATTTCATCGTTATTACCCCTCTTTATTTTTTCGTTGTCTATCTGGGGTACTATAGCACTAATATCCATAATATTCAAGATTTATTTCATGAGAAATCATGGTTTTGGGCTCATCGGAGGGGAATTTACAGGTTTTTGAACGGTCCGGCAAGAATTCCGGGCTTTTTTGAAGTCTTCTTGCGCTGATTTGCCTGCGTCGAATGAAGATGTTTCCGGCGCCTCCGGTACGACAAGTTTCAGGGCGCTGCCAAAACCGCCCCGGCACATTCCAAGACCGGTTGTGCCCACCACCGTACCCACGCCACCCAGCAGGCCGGTGACAGCGGTGGCCGCGATGACGCCTTTAATTCCGAAATAACTGGGCGCAAGCAGGAACATGGGTGCTGCTATCGGGATGCCGGCAAGGAAACACGCGGCTGTGGCGACGCTGGCTAACCCCAAAGCGCAGCCGACGGCCTTGCCGATGCGGGAAGCAGGCTTTGCAGGCACGCCCAATTTCCCGAGGCCGCGCGGCACGATCTGTTCACTAAAAGCGGTGCCGCTGCCGAAAAAACTTTTGAACGTGCGGGGGATGATGGAAAGGATCATTTCTTCACCGCAGGCGCGCCTATTTTCAGGCTTACCACTTCAGGCGGCGCACCAAGGCGTAAAGGCAATACGCTTTCACCCACGCCGCTTGTAACAATCAGCTGTTTGCCGTTTTCGTTGAAGTGACCGTACATATACTTCCCCGGCGCCCGCACAACGGGGTCGCGGATAAGCGGCACAAGGAAGGGCAGGAACTGTCCACCATGCGTATGCCCCGCAATCGCGATGACGGGACGCGCACCCATGTCGACGAAGGGGCCTGGGTCGTGCATGAAAGCAATAACAGGCGATTTGGCATCGATACCCGCCAGCGCCTTGTCCCAGTCGGGTTTCTGCGAGGTATCGTCCTCCAGTCCCGTCACATAAAACGTGCGGCCGCCATAGGCGATTTTTGCGGATTCATTCGCCAGCACAGTAATGCCTACGTCGCGCAACGCCTTCGCCATGCCGTCCGGGTCGTTGTAAACATCATGATTGCCAATCACGGCATAGACGCCGCCGGGGGCTTTCAGGTTTTTAAGCACCGCCGCGATATCGCGCGGCTCGACATATTTGCCGCCGGGCACGACGCCTTCGCCCTTCATCGTGGTGAAATCGCCGGGCAGCAGGATGACATCGGGCTTCAGCGCATTTATACGCTCGACAATTCGCCCCAGCCGTTCTATCGACACATTTGGTGAACCCACATGCAAATCGCTGACCGCCACCACATGCAGCTGCGGCATGTCCTGCGGCCATTTCTGCGTGTCGACCTGATAGGTCGTGGTTTTCAACATTGACGGTTCTATTTTGTAACTATAAATGCCAAGCGCCGCCGCGCTGAAAGCGGCTGTGAGCGTCAGGCGTTTTAACAGCTTCCGGAATTTCACCGTGCTACCCGTCAAAATCTGTTCAGTGGATGAGGGAATATAACGCCGGTGTAGGCGCTGGTCAATTAACAGAAAAATAGAAATGGACAGGAAAAGTATAAAATTATGGGAATGATTATTCGCGTTTCAGGACGATGAAATAGCCGTTCAACCGTGTGCGGAAGCCCAGCCGCTCGTAAAGCGCAATGGCGCGGTCGTTATCGGCGCGGGAATGGAGCAGCGCCGTTTCACCGCGCGCCTCGATGCCGCGGATAACGCGGCTCATCAACGTGCCCGCATAGCCTTTGCCAAGGTGATCGGGATGCGTACATACGGCGCTCACCTCGGTATAGCCCGGCACTTTCAACCGATCGCCGGACAGCGCGACAAGTTTGCCGCCCTCGCGCAGGCCGAAATAATCACCCATTTCATGCGTGCGCGAACTGAAAGGCCCGGGCTTGGCAATCTGCACCAGCTCGATCATCTCGGCAGACTGCCCGGCGCCCAACGTTTCGATGGCGGAGGAGGGCGGCATCAATCCAGTCTCGCCCTTAACCTCGCGCACCATCTGGATCAGCGGCCCGCCTGCCACGGCTTCCCAGCCCTGGCGCGGCTTGTAATCCTCCCGCGTGAACAAGGCCGTCACGCCACCATGCGGAATAATTTTCGCCAGCCCCGAATAATCGTCGTTATCCGCTTCAGGGAACGCCGAAAACGGCGCAACCTTCGGCAGGAATTTCTTCACCTGCGCGTCGCCCTGCGCAAACTGCGCATGGCGGGTGTTGAGCGCGTGCCAGATGATGTTGTCGAGGGGGTTCATGAAAAGCGCTCCGTCAGTGCGGAGAATATATAGCTTTCCCAGCGCGAAGGGAAAGCCCTACCAGAAATCCTTCTTGATCCTGTCCTTGCGGCCTTGGCTGAGATATTGGTCGCGGACTTCTTTTGCCTGCGCTTCTGTCAGATGACCGGTGCCGTAGCGCCAGGCTTCATGTGTTTCGCCGTCAAGGAATTGGATGATGTAGGCGCCGTCATGCATACGCACCGTCTTGTCTTCTGCGATAATCTTGCCGACAGTGCCCGCCGTCAGGATGCCGGAGGGCAGGGCATAGGACACGAAATCGCCCACCTTCGGACGTTTCTGGCCGTAGTTGTTGAAATCGTCATGAAAACGAATGCCTGCTTGCAGCTTCAACGGAAATTGCAGCTTGCCATTCTTCGCAACACCAAGGCCGGTGGGGGACATGGCATTGAATTTTTTGCGGAGCTGTTTGGGCACGCTGCCGGTCAGGTCTTTTTTCATCACAATATCTCTTAATCCGTAACACAGGAATTTACCGAGTTATGTATATATCTGTCGTGATGGCCATGCAACCAATTTGTGCGGTGCGAAAGGAAAACCTAAATCTTTCAGTGCATTAAAACCTAGTGGCGCAAGCGTTTCGGAATGCTATAAATACCCAACCACTTTTTAAACAGGAGATTATCCATGGGGCAGCCGAAAGTGAAATCGCAAGAAGAAACCGGTCTGGTGCATCATCAGGTCAAAGTGCATCCCGAAAAAGACTTGCTGAAAAAGCAGGACCAGCTGGCGTGGAAAATGGCTGAAGTGGCGACTGACCCTGTGGCGGTCGACGCCGAAGTGACCGAAATGGTCATCAACCGCATCATCGACAACGCTTCAGTCGCGCTGGCTGCCGTGAACCGCGGCCCTGTTACGACGGCGCGCGCTCAGGCGCTCGACCACAGCCGCGGCAGCAAGCGCGGCGCGACGGTTTTTGGCGTTTCGTCGAAACAGCAGTTCAGCGCGGAGTGGGCGACCTGGGCAAACGGCACCGCGGTGCGCGAACTGGATTTCCATGACACCTTCCTTGCGGCCGATTATTCGCACCCCGCCGACAATATCCCCGCTATTCTGGCGGTGGCGCAGCAGACAGCGAAAGACGGCCATGCGCTGATGAGAGGCCTCGCGACGGGTTACGAGCTGCACGTTAACCTCGTGAAGGGCATCTGCCTGCACAAGCATAAAATCGACCATATCGCCCACCTCGCCCCCGCAGCCGCTGCGGGCATCGCGACGCTGATGGGCCTCGATACCGACACGACCTATCAGGCGATCCAGCAAGCGCTGCATGTGTCCTGCACCACGCGCCAGTCGCGCAAGGGCCAGATTTCCAGCTGGAAAGCCTTCGCGCCTGCGCATGCCGGCAAGCTGGCCGTCGAAGCCGTCGACCGCACGATGCGCGGCGAAGGGGCACCCTCGCCGATTTACGAAGGCGAAGATTCGGTGATTGCGTGGATGCTGGACGGCAAGGACGCGAAATACACCGTGCCGCTGCCGGGCAAGGGCCAGCCGAAGCGTGCAATTCTCGAGACCTATACCAAGGAACACTCGGCCGAGTACCAGTCGCAGGCGCTGATCGATCTCGCCGCGCGCATGGGAAAGAAGGTGACGGATTGGAGCAAGGTGAAAGATGTGCTTATCCATACCTCGCACCATACCCATTACGTCATCGGCACCGGCGCGAACGACCCGCAGAAAATGGACCCGACGGCGAGCCGCGAGACGCTCGACCATTCCATTATGTACATCTTTGCGGTCGCTCTGCAGGACGGTACGTGGCACCACGTCAAGTCCTACCTGCCCGAGCGCGCGCAGCGCAAGGACACGGTCGAGCTTTGGCAGAAAATCCGTACCGTCGAAGACAAGAGCTGGACTGAGCGTTACCATTCCCCCGATCCGAACGTGAAAGCCTTCGGCGGCAAGGTGGAAATCACCATGGCCGACGGCACGAAAATTGTGGATGAGCTGGGCGTCGCCAATGCGCACCCGTTTGGCGCGAAACCCTTCACGCGTCCGGATTATATCCGCAAGTTCATGACGCTGACAGAAGGCATCGTGGATGCGAAAGAGCAAAAACGCTTCCTCGACGTCGTACAGCGCCTGCCGAACCTCACGGCGGACGAGCTGTTCGGGCTGAACGTGGAAATCCCCGAGAAAAACCTCGCGGTGGGTAAGAAGGGCCTCTTCTAACGGTTCACAGGCGGCATGCCGAAGATATTGACGAGCATGCGGCTGAAGGACCAGCCTGTCTGCTGACGCGATGCGCGGCGGCGGGCCGGTGTTGCGCTACGTGCTTTGCGCTTATGCGTTGCGGCCGTCCGTTTGGAAGCCGTGACCTTGCGAGATTTGCGTGCTGCAGCTTTCTTTGCCGTCGCCTTTTTGCTGGCCATGTTTATCCCTGATCCTGTTGTTGCGATGCTCCCAGTATATGCGGGGATGGTTTAGATTATGTTAACGCCAAAAATTCTTTTGGTTTTGAGCGTTTGGCTGTAGTTTTAGCCAGCTTTTTCACAGCCACAGGTGCCCTATGCTCTTTGCCAAAAAACACGCCTCCGAAAAACGCGCCGCCTTTGCCGCCGCGCTGAAAAGCGGCAAGCTGCTGCGCTTCCCGGGCGCGATGAACCCGTTGACGGCGATGGCGATCGAGAAAAAAGGCTTCGATGGCGTTTATATCTCCGGCGCCGTCCTGTCGGCTGATTTGGGTCTGCCGGATATCGGCCTTACGACGCTCAGCGAAGTGGCCGGGCGCGGCCACCAGATTGCGCGCGTGACCGAACTGCCCGCCATCATCGATATCGATACCGGTTTCGGCGAGCCGATGTCGGCTGCGCGTACGGTGCAAGTGATGGAAGAGCAGGGGATTGCGGGCTGTCACCTCGAAGACCAGGAAAACCCCAAGCGTTGCGGCCACCTCGACAATAAATCGGTGCTGCCCGCCGCCGATGTGGTGAAAAAAATCGCGGCGGCCGCGAAGGCCAAGCGCGACCAGAACTTCATCCTTATCGCCCGCACCGATGCGCGCGCGTCCGAAGGCCTCGACAAAGCCATCGACCGCGCCAAGGCCTATGTCGATGCCGGTGCCGACATGATCTTCCCCGAAGCCATGCAGGACGAAAAAGAATTCGAGGCGATGCGCAAGGCGCTGAAAGTGCCGCTGCTGGCCAATATGACCGAATTCGGCAAGTCGCGCCTGTTGAATGCGTCAGAGCTCGAGGCGCTTGGATATAACCTTGTTATTTATCCCGTCACCACGCTGCGCCTCGCCATGGGGGCCATAGACCGCGGTTTGGATGTAATTAAGAAAGAAGGCACGCAAGAGCCCCTGCTCGACCAGATGCAGCACCGTAAGGATCTTTACGCCCTGCTGCGCTACGAGGACTATAATTCTTTCGACCAGAATATCTTCAATTTCAAGTTGAAGTCTTAAAGCGTCCACACGTTGAATATGTAGATTATTGCCAACTATTTCAGATACATAAAGTATTTGACATAATCTATTTTTGTATGATATTCTCTTGGGTAAGAAAAACAGCCGGTTAACCGGCTATGCAATAGGGGTTGTATAACTTGGGTTTGAATTCGCTTTCCATTGAAACACGGGGGTTCCTGCGCGAACTCTTCGATGGCGTATCCCGTCCCGTACGTTTTGGCGATTTCGACGAGAATGATTCAGCATATGCGAAGAAACTGAGCTTCCAGTTCGGCAACGTTGTCGGTGGCCTTATTAAAGGCGAGGGTGTCGACGAAATCAACGCCCGCATCACGATTATCAAAGAAACCGCAGACAGCCTCGCGACCGTTCCTGGCCTGAAAAACGCGCTTGAGCAGATGAAGGCGATCGAAGCCGACATCTACAACAAGGCGTCGCCGCAGGTAAAAGCCGAACTCGGCAGCTATTCCGCCAAATTCCTCTAATCGATAGATTTATTAAATGAAAAGCAGGGCAGAGCTTAAACGCTAACGTCCAGATTTTGCCCGCGCGTCGCGTCGGTGAGCACCTGCAGGATGGCCTGCTGCGCCTCCGCATTCTGTTTCAGCATCTGCACGGCCATAGCCTGCTGAGTAGACAAGGCCTGCATTGCAACGGCAGCAACTTCCATGGAACCCCTCCCACGTGGATATTCCCATTGTACCGGCAATGTATGAACATTTTATTACTGCATCAAGCTGCTGATATTTAACGGATTAATAGCCCTTGAATTGCTTCCGCCAAGGGTCTAAATCCTTATAAAACAACGTCATACACAAAGGGTCATCCCATGCCGAACACTCCCGGTGACATCCAGATCGCCAAAGGCCTTGCCGGCGTCTATTCCGACACGTCCAAAATCTCCAAGGTCTTCGATGAAACGAATACGCTGACTTATTTCGGCTATCCGGTGCAGGAACTGGCCGAACACTGCAAGTTCGAGGAAGTGGGCTACCTCCTGTGGCACGGCGAGCTGCCGACGGCAGACCAGCTTAAAAAATACGAACAGCAGGAAAGGGCGGACCGCCAGATCTCCGACAAGCTGATGACGGTTATCCGCCAGTTCCGCAAGGACGCGCACCCCATGGATACGCTGCGCACGGCCGTCAGCTACCTGGGCGTCGAAGACCCCGAGGCGAACGATATTTCGCGCGCCGCGAACCTGCGCAAGGCTATCCGCATGCAGGCGAAAATCCCGACCATTATCGCCGCAGACTACCGCATCCGCAATGGCAAGGAGCCGATTGCGCCGCGCGCCGACCTGACGATCGCCGAAAACTTCTTCCACATGTATTTCGGCGAAGTACCCGACCCGAAAGTCGTGAAGTGCTTCGACGCCTCGCTGACCTTCTATGCGGAACACGGCTTCAACGCCTCGACCTTCACGGCGCGTACCATCGTGTCGTCGCTGTCGGAAATCTATGCGGCAGTCACGGGCGCCATCGGCTCGCTGAAAGGTCCGCTGCACGGCGGCGCGAACGAAGCGGTCATGCACATGTTGCTTGATATCGGCGAAGTCTCTAAGGCGCAGGCATGGATTGACGATGCCCTCGCCAACAAGAAACTGGTGATGGGCTTCGGCCACCGCGTTTACCGCAATGGCGACAGCCGCGTGCCCTATATGACGCATTACTTCCATGAAATGGCGAAAATCAAAAACGGCCAGAAATGGGTCGACATCGAAAACATCCTCGCCAAGACCTTTATCGAGCAAAAGGGCATCCACCCCAACCTCGATTATCCCGTCGGCCCGGCATACTACCTGATGGGCTTTGACATTCCTGTGTTCACGCCCATTTTCGTCATCAGCCGCATCACGGGCTGGACGGCGCATATCATGGAACAGTTGGCGGATAACAAACTGATGCGCCCGCTTTCGGTCTATAATGGCGTGCCGCAACGCCCTGTGCAGCCGATCGGCGCGCGGAAGGCCGCGTAATTTTGGCAGGGAAGGGGTTGCCAAAGCCTCTTCCCGCCAAATATTAAAACGGTGCCAAAGAAACCCGTCACATCAAAACGTCACACGGCTGTCAGCTTTCCGCCAATCACCACGAAAAAGGCGCGGGCGCTGATCCTTGGTTCTTCGCCCGGCATCACGTCGCTGGCGGCGCAGCAATACTATGCGCATCCGCAGAACGCCTTCTGGCACATCATGGCGGAAATTTTCGGGATGGAAGCCGAAACATACGAACAACGGGTGAGAATCATCGAGCGCAATAACCTCGCGCTTTGGGACGTGCTGGCCGAATGCGAACGTCACGGCAGCCTCGATAGCAGCATCGCGGATGAAACGATTACCGTAAACGACTTTGCAGCCTATTTCGAAGCGCACCCGCGTATTACAAATGTTTTCTTCAACGGCACCTGGGCCGAGAAAGAATTCAGGCGCCGAGTCCTGCCCGATTTGCCGGAGAAAATAAGGGGAAGGCTTACCTTGGGGCTCCTTCCCTCGACCAGCCCTGCGCGCGCAAATATGTCCAAAGCTTTGAAATTGCAGGTGTGGCGTAAAGCTTTGGAAGCTTTAACAGGTCGTTAACTATTCTTCTGTATAATCAGATTGTCGATTACTAAGAAAAGGTTAACGCATGGCCGATACTGCAGAAAAGAAAGACGTCCTCAAAGGACAGTTAAAAGAGCAGTTCAATGCCGTCGCCCCGAAGATTGTCGCGGTTGTCGACCTTCTCCAGGCCTTTGACGAGATTTCGAGCAAACACCTGGGCGGGCTCGAGCGCATGGCGGTGTCCGGTAAGGTCAACGACATGGTGAAAAAAGACGTGCGCGGGCAGGGTGTCTTCACCGAAACCGGCGCCGATGGCAAGACCGTCACCTACGTGAATTCATCCTTCATCAAAGAAGCTTTGGTCAAGGCTGTCGACGCGGGGGCAGCCGACGGGCATGAAGATACGATGCGCCGCGTCGGCGTCGCTGCCGCCGAGGCTGTCCAGCGGGCGCCAGACCAAACGGACAAGGCCAAGGCTGGGACTATCAAGCCCAAGCTTTAAACGGATTTCCCGTGAGCGACGAAGAAAAAAAGCGCCAGCGCGAAGAAGTGAAGGGCAGGCTTCAGCAGGCCTTCAACAGCGTCGCTGACGGTAAAATAGTCAAAATCAGCGAATTCGTGGCGAATTTCGAGCGCTTGGATGACAAGCATTTCCTGACCGCGTCACGCTGGAATCCCTTGCGCCTTAAGCAAGGCATCGTCGAAAAAATGGCCGAAGACAAGATGCGCGAACTTGCCGCGCGTACCCCGCCTGCCGAACGGGGCATTTACACGGCTGTCGAAAATGGCAAGGAACAAACCTATGTTACCGCTGAATGGATGAAACGCCGCATGATCAGCGGCATCGCCAGCGGCAGGGCTGACGAGCATCTTGTAGAAGCGGAGCAGGCGGGCATGGCCACGGTCGATGCCATTTCGGCTAGCCCGGACCATTCTGCAGGTGTGCGGTCTGGTCAGATCAAGCCAAAGACATCCAAGCCTAAACAGTAGAGATTAGACGGCGACCTTCATTGCCATGGTGGCAGGGGGCTGGCGCACCAGTTTTTCGTACTCGTCGCGAATTTTGTGCGTGACGGGGCCGACGTTGTAAGTCTTGTCGCCGATCTTGCCGATGGCGGTGACTTCCGCGGCCGTGCCGGTGCAGAAGAATTCATCGCCGTCTTTCAGTTCTTCCGGCTTGATGTGGCGTTCGGTGACTTTGTAGCCAAGGTTGCGTGCCAGTTCCATAACGGTCAGGCGCGTGATGCCGTTCAGGATGCAATCGACAGTTGGCGTGTGGATTTCGCCGTTTTTCACCATGAACAGGTTCGCGCCGGTCAGTTCGGCGACGTAACCGCGGTAATCGTACATGATGGCGTCGGTGTAACCCGCGCGCGCCGCTTCATGTTTCGACAGCGTGCATATCATGTAAAGGCCGCAGGCTTTTGCGGTGACGGGCGCCATGTCGGGCGCGGGGCGGCGCCAGCGCGAGATCATGATAGAGATGCCTTTTTCGCGCATCTCGGCGCTGAAATAGCTCGGCCATTCCCAGGCGGCGACGGCAAAGTGGATTTTTGTCTGCTCGGCAGCGACGCCCATCTGCTCGGGCCCGCGCCAGGCGAGGGGGCGGAGGTAGCAGTCGGTCAGCTTGTTCGCCTTCACGACATCGACGCAGGCCTGATTCAGTTGCTCGAGAGTGTACTCGATTTTCATATCCATCTGTTTGCAGCCGTCGAGCAGGCGCAGGCTGTGTTCATTCAGTTTAAAGATGTTGCCGTTGTAGCAGCGCACGCCTTCAAAGACGCCGGAGCCATAATGGAGGGCATGGGTCAGGAAGTGGACTTTCGCGTCGCGCCAGGGCACAAGCTTGCCGTCGATCCAGATCTGGCCGTCACGGTCGTCGTAGGGGATAAGGGCTCCAGCCATGGTCGTCTTCCTGTAATAAAAGGTGCAATTTCGATGGCGTCATACTATCCTGAAACCGTCCGGATGCGCAACTAATTAATGAAATTATGACCAATCCAAAGCAGGCCGAAACCGACCCCGACAAAAAACCGCATATTCTTGTCGTCGACGACGACGAGCGGCTGCGCGACCTGCTGTCACAGTTCCTGACCGAGAACGGCTTCCTTGTCACTACCGCGACTGATGCGGTCGATGCGCGCGACATCCTCAAAAACCTCGCGTATGACCTTATCATCTGCGACGTGATGATGCCGGGCGAGGACGGCATGGCGCTGACCAAAGGCTTGAAAAGCCAGGGCCTCACCACGCCCATCCTGCTGTTAACCGCGCTCGGCGAAATTGAATCCCGTATCACAGGGTTCGAGGCGGGGGCGGATGATTACCTGCCCAAACCCTTCGAGCCGCGCGAGTTGCTGCTGCGCATCAACGCCATCCTGCGCCGTGTCCATGCCCGCCCACCCGAAAAAGACGGGCCGATCCGTCTGGGCAAGTGGACGCTGGACCTCGATCGTGGTGAGCTGATTGCGGGGCATGAGAGGGTGGTGCTCACTTCCGTCGAGCATACCCTGATGAAGGCGCTGGCCTCCAAAAAAGGCGAAGTGGTAAGCCGCGAGGAACTGGCCGCGCTTTGCGAAATGAATTCCAACGAACGCACCATCGACGTACAAATCACCCGCCTGCGCAAAAAGGTGGAAGAAGACCCGAAGCTGCCCCGCCATATCCAGACCGTGCGCGGCAAGGGTTATGTGTTGTGGACTGACTGATGTCCGATAGCGTCGTCAGAACCTTGCGCCACCGTTTACTTCCCCGCACCTTGTTCGGGCGCTCGCTGATGATTATCGCGCTCCCGATTCTGCTGTTACAGGTGGTGGTTGCCTTTATGTTTTTCGACCGCCATTGGGATTCGATGACGGAAAAACTGGTCATGGCTCTGGCCGGCGAGATCGAGGTGTTGTCGACACAGCTGGCGGAAGGCAAGCAGCCTTCGCAGGTGATCGAGCAAGCTTCTAAAAATCTTGAAATGGTGATTACCATCGAGCCGCTGGACAAGGTTGCGCTGAAACCGGGGCAGGCCTTCAAGAAATTGATCTATTTCAGCATCGGTGACAAACTGCAATCGGGGCTCGAGCGTAAGCTGACACGTCCCTTTATCATCCAGACGCCCAAAAAACGCTGGTTTGATATCGTCGTGAAGCTCGACAATAAGCGTATGGCGCGGTTTCAATGCCCAGAGCGCCGTCTTGCCAGTTCGACCACCTATATCTTTATTCTATGGGTGATCGGCAGCGCCATGGTGCTGCTGGGCATCGCCATGCTCTTCATGCGCAACCAGATACGCCCCATCATGCGGCTGGCCGTCGCAGCGGAAAAATTCGGCAAGGGGCAGGACGTGCCCGATTTCCGGCCCGTTGGGGCGCGCGAAGTGCGGCAGGCCTCCACCGCATTCCTCGAAATGAAGGAACGCCTGAAACGCCAGATGGAACAGCGCACGGCCATGCTGTCGGGCGTTTCGCATGACCTGCGCACGCCATTGACGCGCATGAAGCTGCAGCTGGCCATGCAGAAAACCTCGACCGGCGCCGAAAACCTGCGGCAGGACATCGAGGAAATGGAAAAGATGATCGAGGGTTACCTGACCTTCGCCAAGGGCGAAAGCGACGAAACGCCCGAGATGACCGACCTGAAACCCGTGCTGGAACGCCTGACCGGAAAAGCCAAACGGCAGGGCGCAAACATACAGGAAGTGCTGCCCGAAGGCCGCCTGATGATAAAGGTACGGCCTATCGCGATTGAGCGCGCGATATCAAACATCATCACCAATGCCAGCAAGTTCGCCAAGGGTATCTGGCTGACCGCGCATGAGCAATCCGGCACGATTGAAATCACCGTTGATGACGACGGCCCCGGCATCGCAAAAGAATTGCGCGACGAGGTCTTCAAGCCTTTCTACCGCGTCGAAAAATCACGGAACAAGAAAACCGGCGGCGTCGGCCTTGGCCTGTCGATTGCGCAGGATATCGTGCACAGCCACGGCGGGGAAATTTTCCTGGAAGACAGCAATAGGGGCGGGTTACGTGTTGTGATCAGGCTGCCGGTTTAAGAACGCGAAGCCCTGTTCCATCATGCCCGTGCGCTTGTCGATGGCGGCCATGGTTTTGGAAAGGTCCGCAGTTTCATCGCGCATCCAGACATCGACGAGCGACAGGTACACTGCACCAAAGGCAACAACGCAGGCGGGCTGGCAGAGCTTCTTTTCGATGCCCGCAGTGCGTAAGGTGTTATCCAAATATTTATAGAACTGCTTCGCAAAGCGCGGCGACTGCTGCGGGTTTTTGGCGAAGGAACGGGGGAGGGAGGCGTAAACATCGCGGTGCTGCTGCGCCAGTTCGAATCGCGTCATCAGCAGTTCCATCAGGTTGTCGCGCCAATTATCCCCAAGATAATCGCCCACAGCCGCCATGGTATCCTTCTCCAGCTTTAACAGAACAGCCTTCAGCAGGTTCCAGATATCGCCGTATTCCTGTTCAAGGCTTTTTTGCGGCACCCGTGCCTTTTTGGCGACAGCGGGCAGCGTCAGGCTGTCCCAGCCCCCCTTGGATGCCAGCGCGAGCGCGGCGTTAAAGACGGTTTCCGTCTGGTTTGTTTTGCGTTTTTGTGCCATGTTTACCCTGTCAAAAATAGAAGGGTTTTCACCATGAGTAAAGGGCAACTTGAACTGGTCGGTATCGGCAACGCGATTGTCGATGTCTTGTCGAAAACCCGCGAGGATTTCCTGAACGAGCAAAAGCTGCACAAGGGCACCATGACCCTGATCGAAGCCGAGCAGGCCGAAGCCCTTTATTCGAAAATGGGCCCCGGGCAGGAAATGTCGGGCGGTTCCGCCGCAAACACCATGGCCGGTTTCGCCAGCCTGATCGGCCGCGATAAATCCGGCTTCATCGGCAAGGTCGCGAACGACCAGCTGGGCAATGTCTTCCGTCACGACATCACCGCGACAGGCGTCAGTTTTCCGACCGCAGCCCTGCAGGACGGCCCGCCCACTGCGCGCTGCCTGATTTTGATCACCCCTGACGCACAGCGCACCATGTGCACCTTCCTCGGTGCCGCGGTATGGATCACGCCGTCGGATCTCGACGAGGAAATGATCAAGAACTCGAACATCACCTATCTGGAAGGTTACCTCTTCGACCGTCCGCGCGCCAAGCAGACCTTCCACAAGGCATCGGAAATCGCGCATTCAGCCGGCAAGAAAGTTTCGCTCACGCTTTCCGACCCGTTCTGCGTCGACCGCCACCGCGACGAATTCCTCGGCCTGATCAAGGGCGGCGTCGATATCCTTTTTGCTAACGAGGCGGAAATCCTGAAACTCTTCCAGACCGATGACCTCGACAAGGCTGTGTATTTCGCTCGCGAAGCCTGCCCGCTTACTGTCATTACGCGGTCGTCGAAAGGCTCCATCATCGCCTCCAAAACCGACACGACCGAGGTCGAGGCCGAAATCGTCGATAACGTCGTCGACACCACGGGTGCTGGCGATATGTACGCGGCGGGGTTCCTTTACGGCCTGTCGCAGTTCAGGTCGCATGCCGAATGCGGACGCATCGCCTCTATCGTCGCGGCGGAAGCAATCTCCCACGTCGGCGCGCGCCCGCAAACCGACCTGCGCCGGTTGTTGAAGGACAAGAAGGCGATCTGATTTTGAACCGCCTGCTGCTGGGTTTATTGCTGGCCTTCCTTTTCGCGGCGCCTGCCGCGGCCGAAAGCACTTATGGCATCGCCATGCACGGCGAACCACTTTACAAGGCGGATTTTAAAAGCGTCGACTACGCCAACCCCGACGCGCCCAAGGGGGGCGACCTTCGGCTTGCGCGCACGGGCACATTCAACAACCTCAACAACCATGTGATCACCGGCAACAATGCCGAGGGCCTCGAATACCTGAACGACAAACTGATGCAGCGCGCGTGGAACGAGCCCTTTACTATGTATGCCCTCGTCGCCGAAAGTATCGATGTCGCGCCCGACCGTTCCTGGATTTCCTTCCACCTGCGCAAGGAAGCAAAGTTCCACGACGGCAAGCCGATGACGGCGGAAGACGTCAAATATTCATACGAGATGTACCGCAAGCATGGCCACCCCGTGCGCCGCCGCGTCTACGGCCTTATCACCGACGTCAAAATCACCGGCCCGCGCGATATCAAGTTCACTTTCGGCCCCGGTTTTGATCACGAAAGCGTGATGATTTTGGCGATGATGCCTGTGCTGCCCAAACACTATTGGGAAAAGCAGGATTTTGCCAAAACGACGCTGGTGCCGCCGCTCGGCTCCGGCCCCTACAAAATCACCGAAGTTGATCCCGGACGCAAAGTGGTATTCACGCGGGTCAAGGATTACTGGGCGAAAGACCTGCCCATCAACCGCGGGCATTATAATTTCGACACTATCACCTATACCTATTTCCGCGATGACGACATTGCGCTGCAGGCCTTCAAATCAGGGGACTACGATCTGCGCCGCGAATTCGACATCGCCAAATGGGAAAAGCGTTACGATTTTACCGCACTGACCGAAGGCAAGGCGGTGAAGGAAGAAATCGCCCACCAGCGCCCCGAGGGGCTGAAAGCGATGATCTTCAACCTGCGGCGCCCCATGTTCGCCGACCGGCGGGTGAGGGAGGCGCTGTCGCTCCTTTTTAACTACGACTGGCTGAACAAAACGCTGTTCTTCGGCAAACTCAAAACTATTACCAGCGCCTTTCCCAACTCCGAACTCGCCGCCACCGGAAAGCCGGAGGGCGAGGAACTGCGCCTGCTGGAGCAATACAAGTCCGACCTGCCGCCCGAAGTTTTCGGCGAGGCCTATGCGCCGCCCGGCTCCAACCTGCGCGACAACCGCCGCCGCGCGATTGCGTTGCTGAAAGAGGCAGGCTGGAAATACAAAAACGAAACCCTTGTGAATGCCAAGGGCGAGCCTTTCGCCTTCGAAATACTGCTGGGCGACCATAGCGATGAAAAATCCGCGCTCGAATTCACGCGTGATCTGCAACGCATCGGCATCAATGCGCGGGTGCGCACGGTCGATAACGCTCAGTTCGTCCAACGGCTCGACGCCTATGAATATGACATGGTCGTGCACAAGTGGGTCAGCACGCTGTCGCCCGGCAACGAACAGGTGAACTATTGGGGCCAGAAATCGGCGCAAACCCGAGGTGCACGAAATTATGCCGGCATCGAAAACCCCGCGATCGACGCGCTGGCCGACAGCATCGGACGTTCCGAAACGCGTGAATTGCTGGTGGAGCGGTGCCGCGCACTCGACCGCGCACTGATGCATGGCCACTATATGATTCCGCTTTTCTACCTCGGCAAAGACCTCGTTGCGCACGTCACGGGGCTGGGGCGGCCTTCCGTAACTCCGGTTTACGGAATGGTTCTGGAAACATGGTGGCGCGAACCTGTTGATAAATCGCCGTAACGTGACAGGGAACTATTGTTTTTGTTAACGAATCCGGTCTAATCTTGATGTCAGAGATTGCTATCTTTAGGGGAGATTCCATGAATTCCAAGTTCACCAAATTGCTGGCCGCCTGCGCCATCATGGCTGTATCCGCTTGCGCCTGGACGCAACCGGGCGGGCAAGCGTACTGGCAGCGCGTCGAGGACAAATCCGCGCTCTGGATGACGGGGCCGAAGGCGCAGCAGATGCTTGATCAGGACATCGCGGGCTGCGTGCGCGAAGTCGACGAACTGGTTGAAATCGGCGCGCTGCGTGAAACGCTGCCGCCCGACACGCATTCCGAATACAACCGCGCGCTGAAAGCGTCTGGCGACCTCGATTACTACGACAGCCCGACGCGCCATGGCGAGCACATGGTCGCCCATACCGATTATCACGACTTCGACAGCTGCATGCGTTTCCGCGGCTGGGAGCGTGTGCGCTATGTCCGTTACCAGACGGCCAAGCAGGCGCAGGACACCTACCAGACGACGACCGAGCTCCGCATGTGGGGCGTTTCGGGCGATGCTGCCATGGAAAAGAAAAACGAGAAAATGGAAAAAATCCACGGGCAGTATAAAAACGTCAACCCGTAATTTCCGGGTTCATTTGTTTAACGCGACGGCCGCCCTTTAAAAGGCGGCCGTTCCGTTTTTGAAGGAGGCAAGATGCTCGACAGGGAAAAGGCGGCACGCGAATGGGATTTCTGCGGCCTCGATTATATGAACCATGGCGGTTATGGCGCCTGTCCGCGGGCTGTGCTGGCGTATCAGCAGCGCGAACGCGCAACGTTCCTGCAAAATCCCATGGAATACTTCATGTTCACTTACCCAAAAGTGACAGAAGAAAACCGTCTGTTCTGGGCGTCGTTCCTGAAAGCCGATCCCCAAGGCGTTGTGCATGTGGAATGCGCGACCATGGCTGTTAACACGGTGATGAAATCCCTGGCTCTACGCGGCTATTTCAAGCCGGGCGAGGAAATATTAATTACTAGCCATGGCTATAACGCCTGCAACAACGTCGCGCATGAAATTGCCACGCTGACGGGCGCAGTGGTGACTGTGGCCGATATCCCGTTTCCGGTTGAGGACCCGCAACAGGTAACCGATGCGGTACTGAGAGCCGCCACAGGCAAAACCCGTCTTGCGATTATCGACCATATCACCAGCGAGACAGGATTGGTCTTTCCCGTTGCCGATATCGTCAAAAAACTGAAAGAGCGCGGCGTTGAAACACTTGTTGACGGCGCTCATGCGCCTGCGCAGGTGACAGTCGATGTCGGCGCAATCGGTGCTGCGTTCTATACCGGCAACGGCCATAAGTGGCTCTGCGCAGCGCCAGGCTGCGCGTTTCTGTATGTGCGCGATGATTTCCGCGACCGCATCCGTCCGCTTTCTACCAGCCATGGCGCAAACGACCCCAATCCGGCCGTATCGCCGTTCCTCAAGAATTTTGCGTGGGTAGGCTCCCGCGATGCTATCCCCTGGACGACGCCGAAACTTGCCCACGACACACTGGCATCGTTTCACCATGGTGGCCTTGCCGGCGTAATGGCGGATAACCATGCGTTATGCGCGGCGGGATATAAAATGTTCCTGAACGCCCTCGACGTTACTGCTCATGCTCCCGTCAACATGGTCGGCACCATGGCCAGCGTCATCCTGCCAGCAGGTGACGGCGGAAAACTGCGGGCGGCGTTGCGGGCGCGGGGGTTTGTCACGCAGCTTGGGAATGTGTCAAAGCATTTCGGCGAGGGGCGCTTCCTGCGCATCTGCGCGGCGCCTTACAATACCATGGCGCAATATGAACGCATGCTAGATGCGCTGATGCAGGAACTGGCGGCAGAGAAGAAGGCGGCCTAGCGGCTTTTGGCGAACAACTGGGTTGCCGCCTCCATAACCATATCCACCGTCAGCGAACGCATCAGCGACGACTTCACGTCATCGGTTGAGGCAAACGGCGCGATCAGCTGTTCCGGTGTTTCGGGTGTAGCGATATATGCCGCGTGTTTGCCCCAGGGGCGGTATAGTTTCGGCCAGCCATAGCCGAACAACCCCAACGTCGGCACGCCGACAGCGGCGGCGGCATGCGTGAGGCCCGAGTCATTCCCGACATACAGTGCCGCGCGGCGGATGACGGCGGCGACCAGCAGCGGCGAGCCTTTGGCGATCATGTCGATGCGGCGCGTTTCGGGGATAGATTCCAGCACGGGGCGCGCGGCGGCTTCCTCGCCGGGGGCGGCCAGCACGGCAACGCGCGCACCCGGTAAAATGCCGCCGGGCGCGGTCAGGCACTTGATCAGCTCGATATAGTAATCCTGCGGCCATTCCTTGCCCGGCCAGTTGGCCGTGGGGCCGATGGCCAAAATGGGAGTGCCCGCGGGTGCGATCTTTTCCGATTGTTCTATCGTCTGGCGGTCGAACCAGAGGCGCGGAGCGGGCGGGGGCGTGACGCCGCCCAGCGCATCTGCAATCTGCTCGACCTTGTGTTTCTCCGAACTGCCCGCGCCCCAGATGTATTTTTTATCAGCATGCATCAGGCGGGAAAGCAGGCTGTTGCGCAGGTCGACGATGATATCCCATTTTCGCCAGAAGGTTTCACGCGCCAGTTTCATCCAGTGGCCGGCATAGGGTTCTTTCTTTAGCGAGATCACCTTGCGCACACCCGGTACCGGGGTAAACAGTCCAGCTACGATCGGCCCGCAGGCGACGGTTATCTCGGCATTTGGATAAAGCCGTATGAAATGGTCCAGCGCGCCGGTCGATAAAACGGCGTCACCCAGGCGCGTCGAGGTGATGAACAGTATCTTCATATATGAAGGATTAGCACGAAATGTCGTGCAGTTACATACTCAGCGATTTCAGGCGGGCTTCCAGCTGGATGATCTGGTTGGGATAGGACGCAGGCGGCGCGTTCGGCTCCAGCCCTGCACGCAGGCGGTGCTTGACTTCGCGTTTCCATTCGCAGATTTCGTTACGGGCCTGCAGGAAGGCGCGCTTGGTTTCGACCCGCGGATCGGGCTCTACGCCTACACCAAGCAGCTGGTTAGAAGTCTCATTTGCCCACTTGGCGAATTTCATGATCTTGCCCCACGTGCCTACGGCGGGGTCGCAGGGGACAGGTACTTCCCACGGAGGCTGGGCGGGATTCTGCCGTAAATTGATGGGGGCTTCGACCTTGTTCGTTCTGGCCAGCTCTTTCAGCACCGGATGCTCCCATATCACATGGCTACCTTTGGCGCTGCGTAGTTGCTGAAAACCGAGGTCGAGCAATGCGCGTTCACGCTCGTGCCTGTGTGTGCCGGATTTACTCATTAAAGCCCCAAAGTAACTATAGGTTTTCTTATGACCCTGTATAAGAAATTATATTACTATGGAAATTAAAATTCAAGCAGTTTATTTCGTCAGGTAGGCCAGAAGGAAGAACAGCAGCGCAAACCCTTGAAAGTAAACGCGACGCTGCATCATTTTGTTGCTGGTTTTGTGGTCTTTTTCCTGACCGCGCGTCATAGCGACCATGCCCCGGAAGAATGAGGCGACAACGCCCAGCATACAGAGAAGGGCAAGGACGACGAAGACGGCTGAAGCGGTCATAAGGGGTTTCCTTCCGGCGGTTGGGGTGTAATATAAACGCCTGTTGCAGCGTTTCAAAGGTGTTTTCCATGCAAAAACTCGACGGTCCTTTCATTGCCCCGAAGTCCGGCAAGGCCAAGCAGCTGGTTATTTTCCTGCATGGCTATGGCTCGAACGGGGAAGACCTGATTTCCATCGCCGATGAATGGGCGGACGGGTTGCCGGATGCCGCCTTTATATCCCCAAACGCGCCCTCGGTCTGCGAGGCTTTTTCTGCGGGATACCAGTGGTTCCCCATCCGCGCCATCGACCCCGCCGCCATCGAACGCGAAAAGCACGCCGCGAACGTTGCTCCTGTATTGAGCGCCTTTATCGACGAACAGCTGGCCAAATGGGACGTCGATGACAGCCAGCTGGCGGTTGCAGGCTTTTCACAGGGCGCGATGATGGCCATGTACACCATGCCCCGCCGCAAAAAGCCCTGCGCCGCCGTTATCGGATATTCCGGCATGATTATGGATGCAGCCGGGTTGAAGGGCGAGGGCATCGTGAAGGTGCCCGTGCTGGCCGTTCATGGCGACCGCGACGATGTGGTCTATCCCGACAATTTACAGCGGATCGATGACGCTTTTTCGGCCGCTGGCTTTGATATCGAAACTGTAATGCGCCCGGGATTAGCCCATGGCATAGACCATTTTGGGGTCACACGCGGCCTTCAGTTCATCAAAGAAAACTTTGAAAAGGCTGGAGAAGTTAATAGACTGCAAGTTAAAGCTTAACTTTAACACCCCTGAAATATAACGATTTTTTCCGTCACAGAAGCGTTTTGTTGGCTTTTTGTGCTATAATGGGTCTATGGGTTAGATTCGTTAAAACCCCTTGTCCGGGTGACAGTAACGGCCAAGGATACGGAAGAAGGGGTTTACGTGCTACAGAGCCACCTCGATAACTGTCCCACTCTGGTCCTCAATGCGGACTATAGGCCTCTGAGTTATTTCCCACTCTCTTTATGGTCATGGCAGGAAGCGGTGAAAGCCGTGTTCCTGGACCGGGTCAGCATCGTCTCCGAATACGATGAAGTTATCCGCTCCCCCAGCTTCCAGATGCGGGTGCCGAGCGTGATTGCCCTGAAAGAATATGTCCAGCCCAAGACGCGGCCGGCCTTCACCCGCTTCAACGTCTTCCTGCGCGATAAATGGACCTGCCAGTATTGCGCGCAGCGCCACAAGACGCATGAGCTGACGTTTGACCACGTCATCCCGAAATCCCGCGGCGGCACCACCACCTGGGAAAACATCTGCACAGCCTGCCAGAGCTGCAACATCATGAAGGGCAATTATATGCCCGAGGAATGCCGGATGTTCCCGATCCGAAAGCCGGTGCAGCCCTCGACGACCGAGCTGCAGGCCAACGGCCGCGCCTATCCGCCCAACTTCCTGCACAGGAGTTGGGGAGACTATCTCTATTGGGATACGGAACTCGAAAACGCCTGACGGCGTCCGCCTAAGATTTTGAAGCTGATTACGCTCCCGGTGGCTTGGGCAGCGCGGGTGCGACAATTGCAGGCGCGGCCACAGGCAGTTCGAAGATCACCTGCTGGGTTTTACCGTCGACGATTTTCTGCACCTTGGGCGCACCGAAGTTCACGCCTTCGACAGCGGGGATTAGGTTGCCCGAAGCCTTGTCGACGCCAATCGTCACGTTATTGCCAAGGAAGAGGGCGAGGTCGTTCTCGATCGAGCCGACGCTGGTGGGCAGTTCGGCCTTGGTCCATTGCGAAATGCCATGCATCAGGCCCATGCGCGACTGCTGGCGAATATCCTTTGCGAGCGCGGCTTCGGTTATGCCGCCGCCGGTGGCAAGCTGCGGGACATCGAGATAGATGCGCACAACCTGATTGTCCTTTGTTTCCGCCATAATATAATCTTGTGCATCCACCTGCTGGTAGATTGCAGTCGCATCGATGGGCTGCTGTTGGGGTGTACCTGCGGGCGTTTTGTCGTTGCCGCTGAAAGTATAAAAAGCGCCTGCGGCGACGGCAGTCAAAAGGCCTGCGACCAGAAATTTCTTTTTAGTGGATGCCATGTAATCCCCCGTATTAAGCGTTTTTGACAGCGGCAGGTTTCGTCGCGGGCGCTGTTTTCGGTGCGTCGGTTTTTTTCTCGTAAAGCGTCTTGCCTGCGCTGTCCTGCACTTTATTGACGACAACGGGCCCGTAATTGACGCCCGGCTTCGCGTAGATCACTTCGCCCTTCGGCGTAGCACCCATCATCAGGAATTTTGACATGCCTTCGGTGACCGCTTTTTCTATTGCGGGCATATTGGCGGCCAGTTCGTCCGATTTATATTTAACGAATTCCTGCATCACGAGCAGGTTGCCTGTGCCAGTCAGGGCTTGGCCGAATTGCGGACTGGGCATTGGGCCATGATCCAGCATCTTGAAGGACATATTGATTTTGATCTGCTTGCCGTCTTTAGTTATGCCTTGATAATCGGCGCTGACGACGTTTGGGTCTTTCGCTTGCTGCGTGGTCGCGGCGGGCGCAGCGTTTTGCGCCGTTGCGCGGTTATCGGCGAAGGCGGTGGTCGCCGCCAAGGTAAGCATGCCTGCGACAAGCGCAGTCCTCTTGAATCCGTTTGCCATTAGATTACACACCCTTGTTCTTGGTTTTCTGGCAGTATTTTTTGCTAGTAACATATTAACATAAGATAGTTAATAGGATCAAAGGAAAGTAAAAAGTGGATGTAATATCAGCCACTTAAATCCGCCCCGATCATTACAAAAACGCTCAAGTGCCGAACCGGAACAGTGGCACGTTTCCGGGCAGCAGGGGCGCGGTGTAGAGCAGGTTTTCGCCGCGCGCGTCAGTGATTTTTTCGATCTGGGGCGCACCGAAGTTGACGCCCTGTTTCGCCAGCTGCGGCTTACCGTCTGCCGTTGTACCTATAGCAACGGTTTTTTCCAGCTTGTCCGCCACTGCCTGCTGGATTTTCGCTGCGTTCGAAGGGAGTTCGGATGCCGTATATTTTTGCACTTCGCCCAGCAGCGCAAGGCCGGCCTGTCCTTGCAGCGCGACGCTGTAAGAGAATTCATCGCCGTAATTCGTGCCGCGGTCCATCGTCTTGATATCGAGGTAGATGCGTACGGGCTGCTTGTCTTTGGTAATCGCGGGATAAAGGTTCTTCTGCGTTGCCATTGACTGCTGCAATGAAACGTCCTCGGCTGTCGGCGCTACTGGCGGGCGGCTGACCAGCATAAAGGCGGCCGTTGTGGCGGCCGCGAGCGTCCCGATAAAAATCCATTTTCCGATTTTGTCAGTCTTTTTCGGCGCGGAATCATCTGCCGGTTTTTTAGCTTCGTCTGTCATGATTACCCTCGTGTTTTCTTTCTTATTTTTGCGGGAAGCATAGGCCTGCCGCGCGCAACTGTCAAAACAATGCGCGAAAGAGGCTGAATTTGAAGGCTTATTTTACATTGAAATGCTGGGGGATAAGACCTTCTCGCGCGCGCTTGGCGATATGTTCATAGGCCGACTCCAGGTGGCGCGCATACGCGGCCGTATCGAAAAGAGGGCATGTGTCACGTGCCGTCGCAAGCTTTTTCCTGAGAGCGTCTAGCCGCGGCTTATCTTGCGCGAGAGCAAGCGCGAGGTTTTCGTATTCGGCAAGCGATCTTGTTATCAGTTCCGGCATGTCCGCCGCCGTCAACAGGCTGGCTGCAACGCGGCTGGCAAAAGTATCGCCCGCGCAGGTGACAAGCGGCAGGCCTGTCCAGAGTGCGTCCGCCGCCGTGGTATGCGCATTATAAGGAAGCGTATCGAGGAAAAGATCCGCAAGGCGGTGACGGGCCAGGTGCTGCGCCGACGGAAGGCGCGGCGCGAAGACAAGGCGGGTTTGTGCGATGCCATGACGCTGCGCCTCTTGCGTCAGGTTCGCCTTCATCTCGGGCCCGCTGCCCAGCAGCCACAAGACGCTGCCCGGGACTTTTGCCAATAGCCTCATCCATACTGCGAAAATATCTGGCGTGATTTTGTAGCTGTTGTTGAAGCAGCAGAATACAAATCCATCAACAGGCAGGCCGAGCGCCGCCCGCGTGGGCAGGGCGGGGGCAATTTCACGCTTGTCGTCATTTGGCTGGTAACTGCCCGGCAGCCGGACAATTTTCTCGCTGTAAAATTTTTCATCTTGGGCGGTAATCAGCGTACCGTCCGCGATGATGTAATCTATGTACGGCGCGCCCATTGTGCCCGGAAAGCCAAGGTAGTTAACCTGGACAGGGCAGGGGCGGCGCGCGAGGATGCCTGTGCGGGCGTCCTGCGTATAACCTTTCAGGTCTATGGTGATCTCCGTCCGTGCATCAAATAACAGCCGCGCCGCTTCGTCATCGTTCATGCCCCGTACATCCCTGAACTCGTCGAAGGATTTTTGCAGGCGGGCGCGCATCGGGCTTTTGTCGTCGTTGCCGAAGGACAGCGCCGTGATGTGGAATTTATTCCTGTCATGTGCCTCGAACAAACCCGCCATCAGGTATGCGGTGGCATGTTCGTGAAAGTCAGCGGAGAGATAAGCGATGCGGATTTTATCGCCGCTGTACCTTTCACCCTTCCACAAAGCGGGGCGGGCAGGATGCTTCTGCTCGGTGTAATCACGGGCGCAGGCCAGCTGCTCAGCGGGGGTTGATGGAAGCGCCAGCAGTGGGAAAGGGCCGATCCGGCATTTTCCGGCCGCTATCCCGGCCCTCATTTGCGTGACCAGGTCGTCATAGCATGTCCAGTCACAAATCGTCATTTTCGAGTGGAGGTGCAGTCCCCGCAGGAGCGCCAGTTCGGGGTTGTATTTCAAAGCCACTGCGAAAGCCTGCGCAGCCTCCGCATGCCGCTTTAAAAGGCGCAGTATACCGCCGCGCGTTGCTTCGGCCTCCGCGTATCCCGGCTTTTGGGCCGCTGCGCGGGTCGCTTCCTCCAGTGCTTCGACGTGCAGGCCTTTGTCACGAAGGATATGCGCGCGATTAAGGCGCACTTCGGCGAAATCAGGGCGGAGCGCCAGCACGGCGTCGCAATCGGCCAGTGCTTCATCCAGCCGTCGCAAATCATGCAGGAGGGAACCACGGTTGACCAGCGCACCTTGCAGGTCGGGGCGTAATTGGAGGGCTTTGCCATAGCTTTGCAAGGCTTCCGCAGCCCTTCCCAGCTGCCGCAATGTGTTGGCCTCGTTTGCGATCAGTTCCGGCACGTCGGGGCGCAAAGCAAGGGCGCGCCTGAAATCCTCAAGCGTTTCCGCTGTCCTGCCCAATGCGGCAAGCACATTTCCGCGGTTGACAAGGGCTTGTACGTAATCCGGTTTGCATTTAAGGGCTTCACTGTAGCTGCTGATAGCGGCGAGGGGATGACCGGCTTTCGTTTGCGCAAGCCCATCGGCAAAAAGCTCTTCCGGTGTTTTTTCGGCTTTGCCTACATGCATCATGACATATGCTGCCTCGAGGTTACGTTTATACCGCGCTGTATCGAACAGCGCACAAGTATCGCGGTTATTTTCAAGTTTGTTGCGAAGCGCTTTCAGCCGTGTAGGATCATGGGCTAGGTCACGCGCCAGTCGCGCGTAATCCTGAAGGTTGCGTGTGACAAGTTCCGGCAGGCCCGCGGCCTTCAGCAGGCTGGCGGCGACGCGCGATGCAAAAGTTTCGCCGGGGCAGGTGATAACGGGCAGGCCCATCCACAGCGCGTCAGCTGTCGTGGTATGCGCGTTATAGGGAAGGGTGTCGAGGAACAAATCCGCGTGGCGGTGGCGGGCAAGGTGTTCTTCGGCCTTCATGCGCGGCGCGAAAACAAGGCGTGTAGGGTCGATGCCGCGCCGTTCAGCTTCGCTACGCAAATTACGCGTTGCCGTGGCGCCGCCGTCGAGCAGCCAAAGCACGCTGCCCGGCACCTGTTCCAGCAGATTCATCCATATGTCAAACAAAGGCGGCGTGATTTTATAATTTATGTTGAAGCAGCAGAAAACAAAGCCCTCGTCGGGAAGGCCATGCACGCAGCGCGGCGGGGTCGAGGCAGCGACATTGCGCTTGCTGTCATTGGGCTGATAGGTATCCGGCAGGCGGATAATTTTTTCGGTGTAAAACCGTTCAGACTCCTGAGGAATGATGGTGTCGTCGGCGATGATATAATCGATGTAGGATGCCCCCATCGTGCCGGGATAACCGATAAAATTCACCTGCACGGGGGCCGGACGATGGGAGAAGACCCTCGTTCTCGCGCCCTCGGTAAAGCCTTTCAGGTCGACGGCGATATCGGTTTCCTTTTCACGCAGCAGCTTTGCAAGCGACAGCTCGTCCATGCCGCGGACGTCGACGAAATTAGCGCCGAAGGCCTTTTCCAGCCGTCTGCGCATGGGGCCGTCGGTGGCGGGGCCGAAGGAATAGGCGCTGATATCGAATTTATCCCTGTCATGCGCCTCGAACAATCCGGCCATCAGGTAGGCCGTGGCATGCTCGTGAAAATCGGCCGAGAGGTAAGCGATACGGATTTTATCATGGTTGTATTTTTCACCTGTCCAGAGCGGCGGGCGGGGCGGATAGGTCGTGGCAACGAACCTTTCCGCGCAGGCTTTTTGCGCCGCCGCAGATGACGACAGGCCGACCAGCGAAAAGGGCGTGGAAGCGGCTTCCCCGCGCAGGATACTTGCGTCTAGATAGACGATGTTCTCGTCGTAATCGCGCCAGTCGCAGAGCAGCATCCGGTTGAAAAGCCGCGTGCCTTGCAGGCACGGGTATCTCGGATCCAGATCCATCGCTTTGTCGAGCGCGGATACGGCGGCCTCGAAATTCTTCTGGATCAACAGGGCGTTGCCGAGGTTGTTATAGCCTTCCGCATAATCGGGCTTGAGGTCGACGGCCTTTTTAAGGCTTTCAACCGCCTCTGCCGGCCTGTTCAAATTCTGCAGCAGGATGCCGCGGTTATTCCAGGCTTCGGCATGTTGCGGCTGAAGGGCGAGGCAGCGGTCGAAAGCCTCCAGCGCTTTCACAGTGCGGCCCAGCTGGTGCAGTACGTTGCCACGGTAAAAATGCGCCTGTGCGTTATCCGGCTGGAGGGCGATGGTCTTGTCGAAGCTTTCCAGCGCCTTCAGCGGCTGGTTTGCCGCGCGGTAGGCGAAAGCCAGGTTCATGTGCGCATCGGCGACGGTTTCGTTTATACTCAAGGCGGCGGAGATTTGCGCGATCGCCTCCGCCGCTTTACCTCGGTTGAGGAAAACGAGGCCCAGCAGGTGGCTGGCGTCGAAATTACGCGGGTCGTCTTTCAGAAGCGCGCGGTACAGTTTCTCGGCCTCGTCCAGCTTCCCCTGCTGGTGCAGCCGCGCGGCGTCCTGGATGTTGGGCTTGCTCGGCTGCGGCAACTCAGACCCTTTTCGCCACTTCGATCGCGAGGCGCGATCCGGCCTTGATCAGCGTGGTCAGGAGCGGGTAGGCGGGGGCTTCCTCCGCCTTTTCGCGCAGGCCGGTGTCGTGGTGTTCTTCTTCCTCGGCCTTGAATTTCCTGATTTTGTTGCGCAGTTCTTTTTCGGCGGGCTGGCTTTCCAGCGCGTCCAGCTGTTCCTGGTAATGGCCGGAAATCACCTCTTCAACGGCGACGGTGCAGGCCATCGCGGCCTCCGGTCCTAAACGCGCGGTAAGCGCGCCCAGCGCGTATCCTGCGGCGTGCCAGAGCGGTTGCAGCGCCGTCGGGCGCACGCCGCGCTTGACCATCTCCTTGTCGAAGTAATCGAGATGAGCCTGTTCCTGTTCGGCCATGTGCTGTACCAGCTTGTGTGCTTTTTTGTCTTTCAGCACAGCCAGTTGGCCTTCGTAAATGCGCTTCGCGCCGTATTCGCCGGCCTGGTTAACGCGGATCATGCTCGCGACATCGTTTTCGATCGCGCGCGTTTTCTTGTCGCCGGGTAGGCTGCGTTTGAGCTTGCGGGGCATTTCAGTTCCTCCAAATCACGGATATTGAACCAATTTTTAGCAGCTTTTGCCACCCTTAAGCTGTGCTATATTATGCACATGGATAAAATCCGCCTGATATACGACGGGGATTGCCCGTTCTGCAGCAAGTACGCGCAGCTGGTCCGTTTCCGCGAGGCGGCGGGCGAGGTGAAAATACTGAACGCGCGCGAACATCCCGAAATCGTCAGCGAAATGAAGGCGAAAGGGGTCAACCTCGACAAGGGCATGGCCCTAACCATCAATGATGACATCTATCACGGTGCCGAGGCCGTCAACCGTATCGCCCTGATGAGCACCGGAAGTGGTGCCTTCAACGCCTTTACGGCGGCTGTATTCCGCTTCAGGACGCTGTCCAGAGCCCTCTATCCGGCTCTCAAGGCCGGTCGTAGAGCGGCCCTGTTGATAAAGGGTAAAAAGGGTATTGAATAAACCCTAGCTAAAGTTATTCAAAACAATGGCTTAAATCCATAAATTTGCGCGTTTTCGGGAATCGGATACAATAGCCTTATACTCAACAGGAGCATCATGACCAAGTCGCCACTTGCCGCCACCTTCACCGCCTTCACTGCCCGCACAATGGTCGAGCAGCTGCATGCGGCTGTATGGGCGAACGACGCGAAGGCAATTGGCGCTATCCTTTCCACCCCGGAGGGCAGGGAGGCCGTTAACGAACCCGACAAATTCGGCAATACGCCGCTACTGAATGCGGTGGAATACGCCCATCCCGAGGCTGCGAAACTGCTGCTGCAGGCAGGCGCCAATCGAGATATAGCGGGTTGGCGCGGCATGACAGCTCTCGAGATAGCTGAACTGGATGGCAAGGTTTCTTTAAGTGGTATCTTAAGTCCTGTCAGTCGTTGTGAGGATTTTAACCCGGTAGCTGTCAAAAAGCTCAACCAGATCAGGGAAATGCTGGTACGGCCTGCAGCGAATTCTCTCTAATTCATCACCCGCTTATATTTTACATATTGCACTAACCCGCCGCATTCGATATGATGCTGGCAATGCAGTAACAGCTGTAAATGGCTGAATATATTAGGGTGTGTAATTTGCCGACCTTTATCGAATACTATTTCCCGGGTTCTGTGGTGACGAACAAGTCTTCGGTATCAACCGATACCCGTGAACTGGGCAAAATTGACCTACCTGCAAATGCTTTCGGCCTTCGTTTTTACGACGCCGCGCAGGTCGACGGAAATCGCTCTAACACGTCTAAATTATACTTACTGGCCGAGGAAATCCTCGATCAGGAAGGGGTAAGCCAAAAGATTCCGGATAACGATATCCTGCTCTCCAACATGCGGATTAACGGCTACAAATACATCGCCTGCACCCGCCGGGGCAGCTGCCATTTTGTCGACGAGAACACGATCGTCGTGAATGCCGACAAGGAAATCGTCCACGGGAGCGACGGCATCAACCGCATCAGCGCGCAGGCCGTCGAGAAATCACTGGTGACAAGCGAGCCTGTTGCTGTACGCCAGCCGCTCAAATTTAAGCCGAAAGGCCCGTAAAAACAAAGTCTTCTAATTTACATATTGCATTTATAGAAAGCCAAGCCTAGTATCCCTCTCTTGGCATCCAGGCGTTGAGCCATCACAGAAAAAATGAGGACCAGATGACCAGCAAGACCCAGACCTACGTCGAATTCCAGATACCCGGCCTGCTTTTCGCGGAAAGTGAAACGAAGAAAGTCGACAGCCGCGACATATCAAAGCTGAAAGTGCCTGACTACGCCTTCGGGTTTTACTTTTACGACATCACGACTGCGACCGTAGACGGCGAAAAGCTGGAGGGCGCCGCGAAAAACCATTCCAAGCGCTACCTGATCGCCGAGGAAGTCCTGACTGCAAAGCAGGCGATCGAGAAGCATGCTGATAAGGGTAACCTTGTCTCCAACATCCGCGGCAACAAGTACAAGCACATCTGCCAGACCAAACGAGGCAATTTCCAGCCCGTCGACAACGATACTGTTGTCGTGAACAGCAAGATGGAAATCATCTGGGGCACGGAGGAGAAGCAGGCAAAACTAAACCGCTCACGGGCAGCAAAGGCCGAGTTCAAGAAATCTGCTGCGCCAAAAGGCAAGATCGCGATTTCAAAGCCGCTTAAACTGAAGACGCCCTCAGGCCCCCAATAACGCTCAGGCTACAGCCGCTGCCGTGCGGTTGCGTTTCCATTCGCGGAAGCTGATCAGCTTGAAACGCTCCTCGTCCCAAAGGGCGAGATTGACCGATTTCAGGCTTTCGAGCATCGTGATGCGGCGGAACCCTGCCAGTTCTTTCTCGGCCTTGAAACATTCCTCGAGCTTGTAGTTCGGGATGTTCGGGCAGAGGTGGTGGATGTGGTGGAAACCGATATTGCCGGTGAACCACTGCAGCACTTTCGGCAGAGCGTAATAGGAGGAGCCCAGTAGGGCGGCCTCGTTGTAATTCCATTTGTCGTTATGCTGCCAGTAGGTGTCTTCGTACTGGTGCTGCATATAAAACAGCCACTGGCCGAAACCAAAGGCGATGACGATGATCGGCAGGTAAACTGCGAGCACTGCCTGCCAGCCGAGGAAGTAGCACGCAGTGCCGTAAACCGCTGCGAGGCTGAGGTTCAACGCCATCACGCTGCGCCAGGCACGCGACGGCGGCATGTTTTTAAAGTTTTCCGTCTGGGGCGTGATATTGAGCGGTGGCAGGCGCAGCAGCAGCAAAATATAAACCGGAGGGCCGAAGACCAGCAGCGTGAGCGGATGGCGATAAACGCGGTAGACGAATTTTTTAAAGGGCTGCAGCGCTTCGAATTCTTTCACCGTAAGCGTGCTGACATCGCCCGTGCCGCGTTTTTCTAGATTGCCGCAATTGGCATGGTGCATATTGTGGCCAAGCTTCCAGATATCATACGGGATGAAGGTGAAGACACTGATGATGCGCCCCGTGATGTCATTGGCAAGGCGGCCCTTGAAGAACGACTGGTGGCCGCAGTCATGCTGCATGATGAAGATGCGTATGACGAAACCCGCCGCGGGCAGGCTCAGCAGCGCCATCGCCCAGTACATTTGGTGATAGAACGCAGCCAGCATCAGCGAGACGGTGGTGAAGAATAGCGCCAGCGTCACGGAAAGCTGGATAATGCTGCGGTGGATAACGGCCCCTTTGTAAGAGCGGCAGTGCTCGGCGAGCCTTTTGAAACGGCTGGCCTCGGAAGTAGCGGAAGCGCATTCCCGCGCGCCACCGGCTGTTTCTTCAAGCATATGTATCTAAACCCCTGATAAATTTTGCCCTAATTCCATCCTAGCATGAAATAGGCCGAAGAGCGCTAGGGAACAGGTATGACGCGGCTGCCTTTTGCTTTCGATAAAGATTACAAGGCATTATTCCACGGTCTTGATGCGTTTTATTCCTCTTCGTTTTCCACCTTGTACATGTCTTTGAGCGCCGACTCATTGATCGTGACATCGTATTTTGCCAGCAGTGACTGCCTGTATTGCTCAAGGATATCGCTTTGCAAAGCCTGGTTCAGCATATTTTGCAGCGCATCAAGATCTTCTTTCTTGGTTTCCTGCGGAAGCTCGATCTTGCGCTCCGACAGGCGGACGATGGTGATCACGCCGTCGCCTGCGACCGGTGCCGACTGGCCCAGCTGGTCTAGCGAGAAGAGCGACAGCATCACGTTCGGCGGCAGCGAATTATCCTTGGGCGGGTTGCCACGCTGGATCAACGCCGTGCGTGTGATCTTTTTGTTGAATTCCGCAGCTACCTGATCGAGCGGTGCGCCAATTTTCAGCTTGCCCATGATCTTGTCAGCCTTGGCTGATAGCGCTTCGTTCACCTTGCCGATCTTCCACATCTGCAGGGCTTCGTTGCGCACTTCCGCGAAGGGTTTCGCCTGTTCGGGCTGGATCTTGCGGGTTTCAACTAACATATATGTGCCGTCACCTGCTTCGATCAGCTGGCTGACGGAACCGGCCTTTTGCTTGAACGCGGCTTCGAGCGCTTTTTCGAAAACAGGAATGCCGGTCGTATCGGGCTTCTTGCCGCTGGGGTCAAAGCCTACTTCGGTAATGCCGGAGAAGGATTTCTGTGCGATACCTGTATTCTTCGAAATGTCGTCCAGTGATTTGCCGGCGCCGACCATGTCGTCGATTTCCTGAATGCGCTTATAGAGCTTTTCGGCCTGGTCGCTGCTGGCTTCCAACTCTTTGCGGATATCTGCCTTCACGTCGTCATAAGGCTTTGTTACGGCAGCTACCGTCTTGCCGACTTCGACCACGTGCCAGCCGAAGGGGCCTTTCACAGGGCCCACGATGCCGGAAACACCTGGCTTGAAGGCTTCGCCAGCGACTTCGGCCGGAATGAATTCGTCTTCGGCGAAAGTCTTGGCGGGTTCGAACTGCGCCTTAGCAACGCCTTCCGAAGCTGCCTTCAGGCTTTTGCCCCCACGCGCGATCTCGGCGATTTTCTTGGCTGTGTCTTCGTCGGGCACGGATACTTGTGCGATGGTGCGCTCTTCGGCCTTGGTGAAGAATTTCTTGTTCTCTTCATAGAATTTCTTGAGGTCTTCTTCCTTGACGGCGTCTGCCTGTCCCAGGCTCTTTTTGTCCAGCACCAGCACGGCGAAGTCGCGGTATTCGGGGCGCTTGAAACGGTCTGACATCAGTTTGTAGAAATCCTGCAGTTCGGCGTCGGTGGGCTTCAGCTCTCCGACATCCGCTTCGGTCAGCTTGATGTATTCGCCGCGGCGCCATTCGTAACGATACTTCAGGAAATCGTTGACCATTTGCTGCGGGGCGGCCACGCCTTCGGAGAGCGCGCGGGCAAGGCTGGTGGTGATAAGTTCGGATTGCAGGGCGCCGACCAGTGCTGTTTCGCTCATCTCGAACTTGCGCAGGACCTGATCAAAAGCCTGCTTGGGCGGCACGCCTTTTTCGACCAGCGGCTCGATAATCGAGTCGATCTGTGTTTTGACTGCTTCGGGGCCGACGACAAGGCCGAGGTCATGCGCTGCGCGCTGCAGCACGCGGCTGCTGACTTCGCGTTCCAGCAGCTGGCGCGGCATACCTTGGCGATAGGCTTCGCGGGGCTCGATTTTCTGGCTGCGCAGTGCGTCTTTCATGATGCGGTCGAATTCCATGCGCGAAATTTTTTCGCGACCGATGGTAGCGACCGAGGAGGAGCGCCCCCCCGCGCCGCTGGCCATATTCTGCTGTACGCCGATAAGGCCCACGCCGACCATCGCCAGCAGCACGAAGCCGAGGATGCCGAACTTGAGGATTTTGGAATTGGCGCCGGTGCGGATGGCGTTGAGCATGGAAGTCTCCTTGAGATGGTAAAATGCCTTGATAATCCACAGCCATTTGGCCAAGATGTCAAGTCTTAACGGTTATAAAGGAAAAAATATGCCGGCAAAACTCATCGTCGGAAACTGGAAGATGAACGGCTTGCGCGCGGACAGCAAAGAGCGCGTGGAGAAGCTGAAGTCGGCGCCCGTATCCGATGCTTACGACATGGTATTATGTCCACCCGCGACGTTGGTGGCGCAGGTTGCCGGTTTCACCGTTGGCACGGCGATTGCCGTGGGCGGGCAGGACTGCCATGCTGAAAATTCGGGCGCTTTCACCGGCAATATCTCGGCGCCGATGCTGAAAGATATCGGCTGCGGCTATGTCATCCTCGGCCATTCGGAACGCCGCCAGTTCCATGACGAAACCGACGACATGGTGCAGGCGAAGGCAAGGGCCGCGCATGCAGCAGGCCTTGTCGCTATTATATGCATCGGCGAAACCGATGACGAACGCACCGCGGGGCAGGCAAACAGTGTTGTGCGCACGCAGCTGGCAGGTTCTGTGCCGGCTGGCGCGACCGCTGAAAATACCGTGATTGCCTATGAACCCGTCTGGGCGATTGGCACGGGCAAGGTCGCCTCGGTCGAGGACATCACGGCGATGCATGCCGTCATCCGTCAGGAAGCCAAATTCAAGGCGCGTATCCTGTATGGCGGTTCAGTAAAGGCCGCCAACGCGCGGGAAATCCTGAGTATTCCTAACGTCGATGGCGTGCTGGTGGGGGGCGCCAGCCTCAAGGCTGACGAATTCCTTGCGATTGCCTCGGCCAGCAAGTGACGGCTTATTAATAAGGCTGGATTTTTTCCGGGGGGCGCTTTAAATATTCAGCCAGAATAACGGACAATCAGTTCACATAATAAATCCGAAGCGAGAGTCTAATGGAATCAATATTACTGGTCATTCACCTGATCGTCGCGGTGGGGATCATCTCGGTTATCCTGCTGCAGCCCGCGGAATCCGGCGGCTTCCTCGGGTCTTCGGGCACGATGTCGAACCTGATGGCGCCGCGCCGCGGGGCTGACGCAATTACGCGTCTGACCACCATCCTGGCCTGCTGCTTCTTTGCGACCAGCCTGACGCTCGCGATCGTTGCCAGCCACAAGGACGGCCCCAAGAGCATCATGGACATAGATAACGGCAAGGCTCCGGTCGAGAAAAGCGGCGCTGCTATCACGCCGCAGGCGCCGATCACCTCGGACACTGACACGAAACCGGCAAATGAGAATACCGAGCGCCCGATGGACGAGCTGCTCAAGCCCGTCGAGAAAAAACCGGCACCGGAAAAGAAAAAGAAATAAAACTTTCAGATTAAGGGGGGAGGGGACCATGCCACGTTATATCTTCATCACGGGCGGGGTGGTGTCTTCGCTTGGCAAAGGCCTTGCATCGGCATCGCTGGGTGCCTTGCTGCAGGCGCGCGGATTTAAAGTTCGTCTGCGCAAGCTTGATCCATACCTCAACGTTGACCCCGGCACCATGAGCCCCTTCCAGCACGGCGAATGCTATGTGACTGACGACGGCGCCGAAACCGACCTCGATCTCGGCCACTACGAGCGCTTCACCGGCGTGCCCGCGAAGCAAAGCGACAACATCACCACCGGCCGCATTTACTGGAACGTGCTGCAAAAGGAGCGCAAGGGCGATTACCTCGGCGGCACCGTGCAGGTTATCCCGCACATCACCAATGAAATTAAAGAATTCATCGGCGGCGACAACGGCGATGCAGATTTTGTACTGTGCGAAGTGGGTGGCACGGTGGGCGATATCGAGAGCCTGCCCTTCCTCGAAGCTATCCGCCAGTTCGGCAACGAAGTGGGCCTGAAAAACGCGCTCTTCATCCACGTCACGCTGATGCCCTATATCAAGACCGCGGGCGAGCTGAAAACCAAACCCACCCAGCACTCGGTGAAAGAGCTGCTCTCCGTCGGTATCCAGCCCTCCATATTGCTGGTGCGCGCGGACCGCGAAATCCCGAAAGAGGAATGCGGTAAAATCGCGCTGTTCTGCAACATCCAGAAAGAACGCGTCATCCCCGCGCTTGATGTCTCCAGCATCTATAACGTGCCCGTCGCCTACCACAAGGAAGGCCTCGACGAGCAGGTGCTGAAATACTTCGACATGCAGGCCCCGAAACCCGACCTGTCAAAATGGGACGCAATCGCTAAAAAGATCGCGCAGCCTGAAGGCGAAGTCACTATCGGTGTCGTCGGCAAATACACTTCACTGCTGGATAGCTATAAATCGCTGTCGGAAGCGCTGACGCATGGCGGCTTTGCGAACAACGTCAAAGTCAACCTGTCGTGGCTGAATTCCGAGATTTTCGAGAAAGACGACAGCCTGCACCTGCTCGAAGACGTCGACGGCATCCTTGTGCCGGGCGGTTTCGGTGAGCGCGGGACGGAGGGCAAGATCAAGGCCGTGCAATTCGCGCGGGAACACAAAATCCCCTACTTCGGCATCTGCTTCGGCATGCAGATGGCCGTCATCGAAGTCGCCCGCAACTGCGCGCGCCTGAACGATGTGGGCTCAAGTGAGCTCGGCAAATATTCCAACCCCGTCGTCGGCCTGATGACCGAATGGCTGAAGGGCAACGAAACCGAGAAACGCGACGACAAGGGCAACATGGGTGGTACCATGCGCCTCGGCGCCTATCCCGCGAAACTGTTGCCCGGGTCGCTGGTCTCGAAAATCTATGGCACAACCGATATCTCGGAACGCCACCGCCATCGCTACGAGGTCAACACGACATATAAAAAACAGCTGGAAGACGCCGGCATGGTTTTCAGCGGTATGTCGCCCGACGGCAAGCTGCCCGAAATTATCGAGCTGAAAGACCATCCGTGGTTCGTGGGAGTGCAATTCCATCCCGAACTGAAATCCAAACCCTTCGACCCGCATCCGCTCTTCACCTCCTTCGTCAAGGCGGCGGTGGAACAGAGCAGGCTGGTTTAATAACCGCGCATGCTTTTCAGCTCATGGCCCTTCGTCGCAGTTTTTTTGCCGATAACATGGGTTGTCTATAAGTTCCTGCAGCAATACGCCACACGCGAAGTGACACTCCTTTGGCTGGTCGCCGCTTCGTTATTCTTTTATGGCTGGTTCAAGCCCATATATCTGCTGATTGTTTTAATATCCATGTCCTTCAACTACGCACTGGGCATGATGCTGGCGAAGAAGCAGTGGAAGCCGAGGAAGCGTAAAACACTGCTGGTGTTCGGTCTTGCGGCGAATTTGGCGGCGCTGTTCTATTACAAATATACCGGGCTGTTCTTCCATACGCTGAATGCAGCGGGCGGAAATTTCAGTATTCCCGACATTATCCTGCCGCTCGGCATTTCATTTTTTACCTTCCAGAAGGTTGCATGGCTGGTCGACAGCTATCGCCGCGAAACGCATGAGCCGAATTTCCTGCACTACGCGCTGTTCATTACTTTCTTCCCGCAGCTGATCGCAGGGCCGATCGTTCACCACAAGGAAGTCATCCCGCAGTTCCTGAAAAAACCGACCGCCGCCGCCGTTCGCCGCTTGCTGGCTATGGGGCTGACCGTTTTCATCATCGGCTTATTCAAGAAAGTAGGCATCGCCGACCATATGGGCGAAATCGCGGACCCGATTTTCGATTCCGCCGCGCGCGGTGCGCCGCTCACGCTGGTGGAGGCATGGCTGGGGGCGGTGTCATACACGCTGCAGATCTATTTTGATTTCTCGGGTTATTCCGACATGGCAGTGGGTCTTGCCGGGTTGTTCGGTGTGCGCCTGCCGCTGAATTTCTTCTCGCCCTACAAATCCGTCAACATCATCGAATTCTGGCGTCGCTGGCATATCACGCTGTCGCGATTCCTGCGCGATTATCTCTATATCCCGCTGGGCGGCAACCGCAAGGGCGGGGGCAGGCGTTACGCCAACCTTCTTGTTACCATGCTGCTGGGCGGGCTGTGGCATGGTGCGAACTGGACATTCGTCATCTGGGGCGGGCTGCACGGCATATATCTTTGCATCAACCACGCCTGGCAGAAATTCGCGCCCTTCACCATGCCAAAGCCGGTATCGATTGCCTTCACTTTTCTTGCGGTCATGGCGGCATGGGTTTTCTTCCGCGCCGATTCAGCCGAAACAGCGCTTTACGTCTTATGGTGTATGACTGGCAAGTTCGGTATCGCCCTGCAGGACACTGGCAGCTGGCTTGCAAAAGCCATCGGTGCGCTGGGTATCGATGTGCAGGATGTTGGCATCAGCCGCAACCTGCGCATAAATGAAAAATGGTATATCCTCTGGATCGCGCTGGCGCTTGCGTTTTTCGCGCCGTCTACCCACGAAATCATGCGGAAGAAATTTGCACTCGACCCCGGCGGGGTGGGGAGGGGCCAAGCGCCCAAGCGCCTGCAATGGAAGCCCACGGTAAAGTGGGCGGCCGGTGTCGCGGTAATGGCGGGACTTTCCCTGCTGCTGCTGACCAAAGTCAACGCCTTCATCTATTTCCAGTTCTGAGTTATGATTGAAAAAAGGTATATAACGTTTGTTTTCCTGCTCGCCGCGCTGCTGGTGCTGTCGGTGGCGGGCATCAATTACGTAGTCAACCCGCTCAATGCCTACAACAGCCCGGTCATCAAAGGCCTGAACGATAGGCACCCCGCCGCGGGCACCTATACACGCCTGTATAAAATCGAGGCGGTCAAACGCCGGAAGCCGGATGTTATCGTGCTGGGCACCTCGCGCGCCGACACGGGGTTCAACCCGCGCACCGAATATTTCCCCGACAGCAACCCCTATAACTTCGCGCTACCTGCCGCCGGCATTATCGAACAGCGCCGCCAGCTTGAATTCGCGCAGGCTGTGCATCCATTGAAACAGGCTGTCATCACGCTCGATTTCTTCACCTTCAACGCCAGGAAACTGGAAAATAAACAATTCGACCCGGAACGTCTCTCCGCGGAAGCGTTAAGCCAGCCTCGGGCGTTTTTCGACACCTACGGCACCGTCGTCGCACTCGATACCTTTGTCGCCGCCATCAAGCACTTGCGTTATATCCGCCACCCCAACCGTTACGACGACAGCGACGCCAACGGCCATAAAGTAAGCACCGGAGTCGAATACTCTATTAAAAACGAAGGGGCTGGGAAGCGCTTCACCACGCCGCCGAACGAGGACGAAATCAACGCGGCCGATTTTTCGTTCAATTACTCCGATAAGCCGGGGGACGATACGTTCCAGCACGTGGCTGCAATGCTGGACTTTGCACGACGGAATCATATCGACGTCATCCTTCTGATTCCGCCTGTGCATGAAACCTATCTTGCCACACTGGATAAAACCGGCCGTGGGCCGCTGATCGAGAAATGGAAAGCGACGCTGGCCGAGATTGTCGGGGCGAACGCCGTGCGATACAGCGCCCGGCCTTATCCGCTATGGGATTTTGCCTACCCGAACGCATTCACGACCGAGCCCGTGCCAGCGCCCGAGGATAAAACGACGGTGCCTAAATGGTTTTATGATTCAAACCATTTCACCACCGCGCTCGGCGATATCGTGCTGGAAAAGGTGTTGGGGATTTCCGACGACTATCCCGATTTTGGCAGGCGGCTTGATTAACCCAGCGCTTTTTGCATGAAAACCGTATCGAGCCAGCGGTCAAATTTAAAACCCACGTCCTTCAAAACACCCACGTTGCGGAAGCCGAATTTGCGGTGCAGGTTGATCGAGGCCGCATTCGCGCTGTCCCCGATAACGGCCACGATCTGGCGGTAGCCGTTTTTCTCGCACGCGGTAATCAATGCGGGCATCAGGAGCGAACCTATGCCTTTGCCGGCGTGTTCATGATGGATATAGATCGAATTCTCCACTGTGTGGCGATAGGCAAGACGCGCGCGGTAGGGGCCGACATAGGCGTAGCCTATCACGACCCCGGCATCCTCGGCCACCAGCCAGGGAAAACCTTTGCCGATATTGTGGTCACGCCTTGCGGCCATTTCCGTCGCATCAGGCGCTTCGGTTTCGAACGACGCCGTGCCATGGCGCACATGATGCGCATAGATTTCGGTCATGGCGGGGATGTCGTTATCGGTACTGCGGCGGATAAGGGGCATGGTCTGAAAAAAAGTGGTCGGAATGCGGGGATTCGAACCCCGGGCCTCTTGCTCCCGAAGCAAGCACTCTACCAGGCTGAGCTACATTCCGATTGCGGGAGACAAAATCGTCCGTCTGTTTCGCATATTTTGCCGGACGGTGCAATGAGTTTCACGGCCGTACCTGTAAATTATTGACATAATTGCTAATTTTCTCACGCCTTTTGAAGAAGATAGGGCGCGGCCTTCGGTTCTTCTTTATCGTGGCGACTCCTGTATAATTGTCCCTTGGTAAGGGGCTTATCCATCCATGTCTGAAGGCAGCGCCAACAAAGCGTCCGAAGTCGTGCTGATCATCGTCATCGTCGGTTTCATGGCGGCGCTGGCGATGCTGATTCCGCAGGCGCGCGAATTCGTATTCGGCAAGGGCGGCACAGGCGGTGGCGGCATGCCGGGAGGTGAAGCCGTGGCCTTCGAAACCCAGCGTAACAAATTCCCTATGGCCCAATACACCCAGTTGTTTAAAAAGCAGCGTTTCGCCACCATCGAAAACGGCTACAAACGCGTGCAGTATTTTTATTTCAGCGCACCTGCCAGAATGGCCGCCGGTACGCGTTACCCCCTCGTCGTCGTTCTGCATGACAAAGCGGGCATGGCCTATGCGCCCGTTTACTTACGAGAAAAGCGCATCAGCGCCGATTTCCCCGCCTTTATCGTCATACCGCAGGCACCGTTGACGAAAATCTGGGGCTCGCCGAGACAATATTCCGGAGAGGAATTCCCGTCAGCAAAGCAAACGCCCGCGACGGGCGCAGACGGCCTTGGTGATGTCATCGATATCGTGGCGACTATGGCAGATACCTATCCGGTCGACCCTTCGCGCATCTACATCGTCGGTTGCGACGAGGGCGGAGCAGGGGTTTACGGTGCCGCCGTCAACCATCCCGATATCTTCGCGGCTGGCGTTACGATGAACGGTATGTGGAGCTATCTCGACTCGCCCAAGATGACGAAGATGCCGTTATTGGTGCTACAGGGTGGTGGTGACAAGGTTTACGATCCAGCTTTCGCGCGCACGATGTCGCGCGCGATGAAATCGGTGGGCGCGCCCGTTGATTACACCGAACTGCCCGGCGTGCCGCATGAATGTTCCGACAGCCGCCTTTACATTCACGCCGTCTGGAAATGGCTGTTTGGCAAGCAGAAGCAGATGGTCGAACCGGATATGACGGTTGACGTCACACCGGCTGTCCAGCCGCAGCCATGAAGGCAAAACTTGCACTTTTAATCATCTTTCTCTGCTTCTGGTTGCCAATGCTGTCTTTTACACAGGGCGCCATCAGCTTAGATCCGCCCTTGAAAGACGCAAAAACCTTCGGCCCTATGGTGTGGAAGCTGGAGAAGCAGGATATTTCTGTCCGCCTTATTCCGCCGCACCTGCAATTCATGCTGAACGGCCGCTGGGCACAAGGGCGGCGGCTGAATTACGTTTCGTTTGAAACCGATTTCTTCCGCTGGGTATCGCTTTTGACGCGCCGCAACGCCGATGAAGGAAAACTCTATATTACTGACCGCCAGAAGCGTCCCTTCGTGACGGA
>CAZNRN010000005.1:0-155028 GCA_964575605.1 uncultured Micavibrio sp.
ATATTCCGCTACTGGCATGGGGGCGGCATCCTCGCCCAGCTTGCGGCGTTGCGCCCTTGTCAGGCGCATGGAAAACGGTGTCGTGTAATCGTCGGTTTCTTCCGTCATGCGTCCCCCAACGCAATTAGGGCGGTATCGGAAGAAGGGCAAAAGTTGGGCGCTGCATACAATGGTATGCAATAAAATTACCCTGAAATCAGCAGCTATAAAGGCTTAAAAAATACCGAGTCTTTTTGCACTCTCCTGATACTTTGAATCGTACCAGCCGTTCATTAACTACGCTTTAAAACTTCATCGTGGATGCGGCGCAGCAATGGCGCAAAAATGACGTTGTTGATTGACGCAGGAACAACAACCAGCTATAGCATTTAGTTAATTAAGCGCGTGAATCCATGAGAGGATTCCAAGCGGTTTTACAGGGCTTTTACGTCGATGAAGCCCCCGCCGAAGGCGGGTAATATAGTTGCAAAAAATATTTGAATCATCAGAGCCGCCGATCAGGTCGGCAGGCAAGATGTGTACGGTGCTTCGCTAAACTGCCGTTTTGCGTATCCCCGTACCTATCTTGGCAAGGGAGGGAAATGCCGCAGCGTACCCGCCGCCTGTTATCCCTCCCGTTGCATCCCTCCCTGTAGCCGCCGATCGCTGGCGCGTCGGCGCGGCATGATGGCTAGGACGAATGACGCCGGACGCTGTGCCTGCTGGCACATCATCCGGCTTCGTCCTGGCATCATGCCTTTGGCACTCACGCACCCGACACCGCGACAGCCCCGCAGGGCGGGTTATCGCTGGGGTTGCTCCCATGCCAGAGGCAGACGCGACCGACAAGCCGCGCCGCCTCCTGTGGCTTCCAGCCATGCACCGTTCTGGCCGATGCAATGCGCCCATCGGGGGAGCCTGTCGAGCTGCCCCCAAACCCGCCATGACCGGAAAAGGGGAGACTTTGGCTCACCCCTTTGGCAACCCCATCAATCAACGACCTTGCCGATGGAGCGCCCTTCGCCCTCGTCGTTTTATTCAATCGCAGCGGCTTTCTCCAATGGCGAAAATATGGTAATAAAATTGTCCTTGGCGTTATGCGATTTCCTGTATTAATGTTCCTCTTATGTTCTCCGTTTGAGAACATGGTAGACGGACGCCAAACGCATAAAGCCATACACATTCAAACTGTTAGATAACGAATACAGATGCTAGTTTGAATTTAAGGGGAAAGCGTCTGTCTAAGAATCAGACGCTGTGGAAGTTTGGGGGATTGCATCATGTCGATTGTCAAAGAAACGCTTTCAAAATATGGGCGCGGTCAAGGACACCTTTGGAATGACTTTGCAACCGTCTTTCCCTCTGAAAAACATCTGACTGCCGCCGCGCTTGCGCTGGGCGCTGCAGACGTGCGCCAATGGTCTCCTTCTGAAACCGGACTGGCGCGAAGCGCGTCGTCTATAATCACAGCTAAACCCATTGTCTCGTCTTTAAAAGAGTTAATCAGAAGCGGCCACGACCCGCTTGGAGAGGTATTTTGCGCCCTTCGGTCTTCGGAGGAAAGGCGCGAAAGGGGGGCGACTTATACCCCGACGGCCATCGTCAAAACCATGACCAAATGGGCGAGCGAAACTAATAAACCAGAGCGTATCATTGACCCGGGAACGGGGTCTGCGCGTTTTTTGATGTGTGCGGGTGACGCCTTTCCTAAGGCTGATCTGATAGGGATAGATATTGACCCCCTTGCTGCGATACTGGCACGTGCAAATCTGGCTACCAAAGGATATGCAGAACGATCACGCATTATTTTAGGCGACTATCGGAGGTTTAAAGAACAAATTGAGGGGCGAACGCTCTATATCGGCAATCCCCCTTACGTTAGACACCATCAAATCGATTCCAAATGGAAAAATTGGCTGCATACTGAAGCGTCCAAACTTGGTTTTACTGCCAGTAAGCTGGCTGGGCTTCATGTGCATTTCTTCTTATCTACGGTTTGCAACGCGAAGCGTGGTGACTTTGGTACTTTTATTACTGCCTCCGAATGGCTCGATGTGAACTATGGTTCACTCATCCGCTCATTGGTATTAAACGGCCTCGGCGGGCAAGGCATTACAGTCATTGATCCGAAGGCTCAGCCGTTCCCCGATGCTGCAACAACAGCGGCGATAACTACTTTTGAAATTGGTGCGCAGCCGACCTCCGTTTTCTTCCGACGAATTGAGGATTTGAAAAATCTTGATGGACTAAACAAAGGCCGGAAAATTCGTCGTGAACGTCTTGCATTAGAGTCACGTTGGTCGCATCTATTACACGCTACGGAAAAACCGCCGGAAGGTTTTGTCGAATTGGGAGAAATTTGTCGCGTCCATCGTGGACAAGTGACTGGAAAAAACGATGTTTGGATAGCTGGTGAACATAGTAAAGGCCTAACGGGTTCTGTGCTGTTCCGCACGATTACGAAAGCAAGAGAAGTATTGGATGCAGGCGGTCTTTTAGACGACTCGAGTAAATTGCGTTTCGTGATAGACATTCCTTATGACCTTGACATGCTTGACGCTACAGACCGTAAGTCCGTTACGCAGTTTTTGAAGGTTGCCAAAACGATGGGGGCTAACAAAGGCTATGTTGCACAAAATCGTAAGGCATGGTGGTCTGTTCAATTGCGTAATCCTGCACCGATTATCTCCACATACATGGCGCGGCGCGCGCCCGCATTTTTAGTTAATAAGGCTGGAGCAAGACACATAAACGTCGCACATGGGCTATATCCACGCGACACCATGAGCAAATTGGCGCAAGAAACGCTTGTGCGGTACATGCAGACAAATGTATCGCAGCACCTTGGCAGAACTTATGCAGGCGGATTGACGAAGTTTGAGCCTCGTGAAATGGAGCGCCTAATCGTTCCAAACCCTGAAATGCTTGCGGCGGGGATGGCTCAGTGCTAACTCCACCTCCTGTATGGACAGCCGATGAATTAGAAAAAGAGCTTTTAAAAGCGAGCCATGCTTTTAGGCGTTCTAGATTAGAAGAACCTCTTGAAGACTATCTTGAAGCATTCGACTTATACCAAAATTACATCGAAGAATTTTTAGAGACGACTGTTGATCTGTCTCAGCTTGAAGCGAACGGTCTGGAAGTCTTAACACACCCACACATGCTGGAAGCTTTCAGATATTTGGCAGCACCCCCGATCTCAGAAGATGACCTGAAAATTCTCGCAGAAGCGAAGTCATTCTCGAAGGGCTATCTAAATGCAAATCCCGATAGCGTACAGAAATTGATCTCAGTAGTGAGGCAAGTCCTTGACAGGCGTAGATTCGCTTGGGTGGTTGAAAAGCGTGAGCCAGTCGAGGCAGAGAGAAATGCAGCTATCATGGCCTCCGCCGCGCTAATGGCGGCGAGGCGAACCGAAACTAATCGTCGAACGACTGGTAAAAACGATCAGGAGAAAGCCGTTAGAGAGGCTTTAAAGGAATTGGGATTTCTTGAAGTACCCACAAGAGATATTCGTACCCTTTCTCTAGCGCCTGCACCTGGAGAATTTTGCGGCGAGTGCAAACTTGGCGAAAGAAAAGGAGATATTATTTTAAGACTTTGGGATGAAAGAGTAATGCCGATTGAGTGTAAAGTTTCTAACTCGGCTATTAACTCAGTCAAGAGGCTAAATAATGATGTAGGTTCAAAAGCCACAAGCTGGAAACGCGACTTCGGATTGCTACAGGTTGTGCCAACGGCTGTCATTAGTGGCGTCTATAAACTCCATAATTTAATTGAGGCGCAAAGCAGAGGCGTCACGATTTTCTGGGGGCATGACTTGGAGCCGCTGACAAATTGGATAGCAGCCACCAAGGCCAATAAAAAGAAGCCCAAATAACTTCTGTCGTTCAATAATGAAGGTCTAAACGAATGCAATTTATAAAAACGCATAAGCACATGAAGGCATACCATAGTGAGTGGTTAAATAACATCAATGAAGAAATTCAAAAAGTCCATCCAAACAGAACGATTGAGAATTATCCAGATATTAAACTCGCATTTAAAAAGATGAAGAAAGCTTGGAAGGCTTGTTTCGATGACCCTAAGAACATAAAAAAGATTTTCAAGCGAGATAAAGCAATATCTGAGATAGGGCGTTCAATCGCTGTCAGCCTCCAAAGAAAAAAGAAGACGTGAGGTTATATAGTGACAACAAAAAGAAAGCCCAAGCGCACAATCGAAGTCACCGTCAAAGTTGACGGCCAGCTATTTCAGACCATGCAGATTGAAGGAAATAATTATATGCACGGTCATTCAGAATTTTTCAGGGATACCCCGGAAATTGGAGCTGAGGTTTGTAAGAAATTAAAATTAGCCTTCAAAGACCAAGAAGCCGACTACAGAGAGAAAGTTGAAGATATGGAGCGCCATCAATATTACTCCCGAATGGCAAAAAATTAATCGGCATTTTGCGGAGGGTACTTTTTAGATGCAGAATTTTTCTTGGATTGAACCGTACAGGCAAATTGCCGAAAAACTGGTTGATTGGGAAGACCGTCAAAAAGAGTTAATCGCGTTTGTTGAAAAATTACGCGAGAAGGGTTTTAAGGTTCCAAATTTTAATGATAGGGGTGTTCTCTTAAATGAGATCGACCCCTTTACTTTTTTAATGGTGTTTAATCGAGTAATCCGAGATGAAGAGAGAATTAAAATTCTCGATGAGATGAAATCTTTTTTCAAGTTGGATTTTCAGACACCAAGCGACTTTACAGGGATACCCACCCAGAATAATCAGAATGCTTGGTTCATATCCACCTTAAAAAAACGTGCAGCTACAGATGTACCGAGATTGTGGCGCTTGTTTAAGCTCGCCCTGAAAAGTAAGCCTCTTGAAGACCCGGAGTTTAAGCAAGCTCTTGATGATGCTTTCAAAGTCCGCAAAATCAAATTTAATCTTACAAATGCGCTGTTTTGGATCAGACCGGATGAGTTTATTGGCCTGAATGAGCCTGTGAGAAAGCATTTTAAATTAGACATTCCTAACAAGAAGCCTAACGCAGATTTGTACCTCGATACGATCAAGAAATTTAAAGCAATGGGAAGGCCACTCCCCGAGTTGTCGTATGAGGCATGGAAGGAAGTCAAAACGGTTCCTATTGAGCAACAGTATTGGGTTGCCTCGGTGGACGTAGCGAGTTTTTACACCGCATTGTCAAAAGAGATTAAGGCGAGTCAACCTTGGAAAAAACAACGCATCTTCAGTTGGGGAAAAAATAATAATACTTATTCGAACCTCGTCGATGAAGTTCAGGAGGGCGATTTTATAGCCGTATTGGGCTTCACTAATACTCACACACAAGCAAACTGCTACTGCACAGGGAAAGTCATTCGGAAAGATAGTGGGGGGATATTAGAAATCGAAATCTGGAACCCCGAGTTACGTGGGGGGATTGACCTTGGCGAGGCACACGAAACCGGTCAGCTATTCCTGCTTGAAGATACCGACATCATAAACACGATCTTTGGGAAAAACTTTCCCGAGAAAGCACCGAAGTATTGGGCAGGAGGCCATGTTTGGAGTGGAAAGCCCCAAAAGGATAGATTTATTGCAGGAAAGATTTGGGAGCATGGATTTAAAGCCACCGATGATGTTAAGGCCGCTAAGGACACATTTGAGGGTTTCGAGCAAATCAAGCCCAATGACTATTTCGCCATAAAGGGGCTGGGTGGTTCGAATGACCTTGTGATTTATTCCGTAGGCAGAGTTAAAGAAGTACAGGGCGGCGATAATAGGATTTCATACGAACCTTTGGAAATTCCTCTTTATAAGGGCAAGGCTCCGCAGATGGAGCGTGGATCTTGGTTTGGAACATTAACAGACGTAAACGGCATAACTGCGGTTGAAGCAATTTTTGGAGATAAGGCCATGAAAGCGGTTTCTATTGAACAACCAGCCGTTAATGACGATGAAGATTTACCGCTCAATTTAATTCTCTACGGCCCACCAGGTACGGGTAAAACATATCGCCTTCAAAACGAGTATTTCCCAAAATTTACTGTTGATGGTAAACAAAATTTTGTGATGGTTACTTTCCATCAATCCTACGGATACGAAGAATTTATCGAAGGCATGAGGCCGGAAATTGTGAACGGTCAAATGACTTATAAAATTGTCGATGGTGCGTTCAAGGAAATTTCGGCGCGCGCGCAGAATGACCCGCAAAATCAGTATGCGATTTTTATTGATGAAATCAATCGAGGAAATATCAGTAAAATATTTGGGGAATTGCTCACGCTAATTGAACCAGACAAAAGACAACAGGGCATTGATACGGCCAAAATAAGTGTAACGCTGCCTTACTCCAAACAGCCTTTTGCTGTGCCAAGCAACCTCCATATCATTGGAACTATGAATACCGCTGACCGCTCGATTGCACTTCTTGATACCGCCCTGCGACGCAGATTCAATTTTGAAGAATTGATGCCAGATTATTCAATTCCTGAAATCAATCGTGCCGTTGACGGAATACATTTGGGAGAGCTGTTAAAAACGATCAACAGAAGAGTTGAATTTTTGTATGACCGCGAACACGTAATCGGTCATTCGTATTTTACGGGCGTGGAAAATCTGGCTGGATTGCTTGAAGCGTTCAGGCACAAGGTTATTCCGTTATTACAGGAATATTTCTTTGAAGATTGGGATAAAACCTGCCGTGTTCTAAATTGCCACATCGAAGATTCTGAGAACAAATTTCCTATGGTTAAGTCAGATGAAATCGCTGTAGGCGAGAATGTTCAAAAGCATGGCGACCGGAAATTCAGTTATCAGATAAATCCCGACTTCAAAAAGAACAACAATAACCTTGTCCAATTCTTCAAAGGGGTTCTTGACTAAGTGCTTATCGAGCTTGTCGAATACCAAGTAATAAAAAAGGATACAATCAGCCAAAATCTTTTGGCCGATCTTCAGCAGTTTGACGAGTCTCATGCAAGAACTCATGACGGGGAAACGATCTTTGATTGGCGCTTGCGGGAAATTCGCGCCAAAAACTGGGTCGGCGTAATAAGCATTCCCGGTCTAACAATTGAGATTGCCCCCAAAATTGTTGAGGGCGCAGACCAGCGTCAAGTTTGTCTTGCAAATTTAATCTATATGCTGGCAGCAAGCGGTATCATTCCATTCTCCGAAAGGGACGTAGCCAATCTAAGTTTTGACAGCCCTAGATTAATTGAAGCCTTCATCTCATTATTTGCGGATGCCGCTCTTACTGAAATTCGGCGCGGTGTTGACCGTGGTTATATTCATCGAGAGGAAGAAACGGCTTTTGCCAAAGGAAAAATTGAAATTGTTAAGAGTCTAAAAAGCGGCTTGAACCGCTCTCAGAAACTTACCGTCTCGTATGATAGCTTTGTTGTCGATACCCTTATCAACCAAACTTTAAAAGCCGCAAGCAGATTTTTATTATTTCAATCCTCGAATACGCTCACTCAACAGAAGCTGAGAGAAATATTAGTAATCTTAGGCGACGTTGGCGACGTGCCGATTAAAGAATTGTTGGCTCAAGAGCTGCATTACCACAGAGCAAATGATAGGTTTCAGCCTCTCATAGAATTTTGTAGAAGAGTTTTATCTAGTCTTAACCCCAACCTGGCAGCGGGAAGTCAGAAGTCTTTTGCGCTGCTTTTTCCGATGGAGGAATTGTTTGAGTCCTTCGTCGCAGCCTCTATTCGCAGATTTGCGAATAGGCTGGGGTTACTCGACAAACGCATATTGGCGCAACACGCCACTAAAGACCGTCACCTGCTGGCGCGGCATGTAGGCGCAGATAATCGAAAGCGTTGCGTTAAAATTAGGCCGGATATAGTCATTGAAGACAGGAATGGGCAAGCCGAGGGGATAATTGATACTAAGTGGAAGCGCCTTGAACCTGATAAGCGAGATGAAAGAAATGGAATTGGCATGTCAGACCTGTATCAAGTTTACGCTTACGCTAATCATTTCGATTGTAGGGACAATATTCTTTTGTACCCCTCGCGGAGCGGCGTAACTGACAAGGTTTATTCTCTTACAGCTTGTCCCGATAAGCGGCTGCACACAAGGCAAATTGATATTGGTTTCAACTTGTCCGCAAACCAAGAGCGTTTGTTTTTATCTCTCAAAAACGCGATATTACCTTTGCTGGACTACGCGGAAGAAAGAAACAGTGGAGTAGGTAGTGGAAAAGCCTGAAAGTATGGGAACTTACTTTAAAGTCCTGTCAGCGTAAAAGGTATTAAGATGTTCGGGTTTTTTAGATTTAAAGCCAGCTTAAAACTTTCGATTAATGCCATAGCAGACGTTCTCGCGCCTGTCCGGATGCTTGCCCAGATGCAGTCTCTCACCCTCCCAAACGCTCTTTTTGGTGATGCTTATGTACTTGGATTTTTCCAAGCCTATCTTACTTACGTTATGAACCTCGGTAGGAAAAAACCTGTTGAGGCGCGAGAACACGTCATGATTTTTCAGGCGGCAATGGATCACTATGTACAAGGAGCAGGGGAGAAGTTAGGCGACATTGTTGCTGACGTAATGAGTGACGAGCATCCATATCACCAGCATTTTATGACTGGTTATCGAGATGGGCAGATGTATGTTGATGTGCTGCGGAGTTTAAAATTTCAGGGCGACATGTCACCTAACGGTATACCGCCGATAGTTCCGGGGCTTCATGACTTTACCCAGTTTTTAAAGAAAAATTACCTTGGCAAAACCTTATCGGCTGATGGCTCTAGCCTCAGTTGACTATGAGCATCGTATATTTTTTCAAAATTGGACTTGAAAACCTACACAGTTTCATACACAGTGAACCGAGACATGAAAAAACCCATTGATAAATCAATGGGTTAGGTATCCAAGGTCTGACTCAAAATCAAGCTGGCTGATCAGGCAGGGGCGCGGCAGGTTCAGCCGGGTGGCCGAAGCGTTTGAGGAAGAGCCGACGCAGCCAGCTTTCCGTCGTATCCACATAGGTGAAGGTCACCGGTACAACGAGCAGGCTGAGCGCCGTCGAAGTGATCAGCCCGCCGATGACGGCAATGGCCATGGGCTGGCGGAAACTGGCGTCGCCGCCGAAGCCAAGGGCAATCGGTAGCATTCCCGCAATCATGGCGATTGTCGTCATTACGATGGGCCGCGCGCGCTTGTGGCAGGCGTCGATAATGGCGTCATGGCGGTTGAAGCCGCGCTCACGCATGCCGACAATGGTGTATTCCACCAGCAGGATCGAGTTCTTGGTCACGATGCCCATCAGCATGACGATGCCGATCAGGGCCGGAAGGCCCATTTGTTCCCGCGTCAGCATCAGCGCGACGACAGCCCCGCCGATTGACAGCGGCAGCGCCGATAAGATCGTCACGGGCTGGAAAAAATCCTTGAACAGCAGCACCAGCACGCAGAATACGCACAGGACGCCCGTCAGCATCGCGCCGCCGAAGCCCGCGAACAACTCGGCCATAATCTCGGCGTCGCCGGTTTGGATGAGCTTCACGCTGGAGGGCATGGAGGTAATCGCGGGCAGCGCCTTGGCATCGGCCAGCGCTTTGCCGAGCGGCGCGCCGCCGAGGTCGGCATTGACGGTCACATAGCGCTTGCGGTCGTAACGGTCGATCTGAGACGGACCCGTGCTGGTCGAAATATCGGCGACATTGGCCAGCGTCGTCATGCCATGCAGAGTCGGCAGGCGCAGGTTCGCCAGTGTGTCGGTATCCTGCCGCGCCGCATCGGCCATGCGGACGCGGATATAGACCTGCCGGTTATCGAGATTCAGCTTTGCCAATTGCGCATCGAAATCACCGACCGTCGCGACGCGCACCGTATCGCCAATGGTCTGACTGGTGATACCCAGTTCCGCAGCGCGCGCCATATCGGGGCGCACGACAATTTCGGGCCGCTCGAGGCTTGCCGTGGTGCTGATGTTGCTGAGGTAGGGGATGCCGCGTAGTTCCTGCGACAGGTTGCGCGCCGTCGCGGTCAGCGCCGCTGTGTTTTCACTGGACAGCAAAATCGCCATTTTTTCGCCCGGGCCGCCGGAGCTGAGTGTAAAGCGCGCACCCGGCACGGTCAGCAGCGCGGCACGGATATCTTTTTCAATTTCCCCCTGCGGGCGGCGTGACCCGCGCGGCGCAAAAGCGAGGCTGAGGGCGCCCCGGCGCACTTCACCCGCCTGTGTCGCGCCACCACCGGCGCGCTGGGCGTCGCCCACCGTCGTAAAGACAAGGTCAAGCCCCGCAACATGTGCCACCGCATGTCGCGCGCGTTCGGCGCGCGCCAGCGTCTGCTGCAGGGAGCTTCCCGGCGGCAGTTCGATGCTGACGGTCGTATAACCGCGGTCCGAGGCCGGTAGGAAGCCTGTTGGAAGCGTGGACATTAAAAAGATAGAGCCTGCGAAGAAGAGAATCGCGAAAACCGTTGTCGACTTATGGTGCGCGATACACCAGTTTACCGCGCGCAGGTAATGCGTCATGATCCAACCGTCGGGCCGCGTGCGGGTATGGTCGTCTTTCAGGAAATACACAGCCATCAGCGGCGTCACCAGACGCGCGACAGCCAGCGACACCAGCACGGAAATCACAATCGTCCAGCCGAATTCGCGGAAGAACAACCCCGGCACGCCGCTCATCAGCGAAGTTGGCAGGAAGATCACAACCAGCGTCAGCGTCGTCGCTGTCACGGCCAGCGCAATTTCGGTCACGGCCTCCTCGGCGGCGGCGCGGGCGGGTTTTCCCATCTGCTTGTGTCGCACGATGTTCTCGACCTCGACGATGGCGTCATCGACCAATATGCCAACTACCACGGCCAGCGCCAGCAACGTCAGGGTATTCAGCGAATAGCCCAGCCAATGCATGAAGGCAAAGGTCGGGATGATGGACAGCGGCAAAGCCACGGCAGAAATCAGCGTCGCGCGCCAGTCCATCAGGAAAAACCAGACGACGATCACCGCTAAAATCGCGCCCTCATACAGCATATGCAGCGAGCCTTCATATTGCTGCAGGGTATAATCGACGGAGCTTTTGACCTGTTTCAGGACAAGATCAGGATGAGCCTTTTTCAGCGCCTCGAGCGCCACCCCGGCGTCGCGAACAATCTGTGTTTCATCGTAACCCTTGGCGCGGTAAAAGCGGAAGCCAACCGTCGGTTTTCCATCGAGCAGCGCGGCCTGGCTGCGTTCGGCAATGCCATCTGTAATCGTTGCCACTTGGTCAAGATTCACTTTTCGCCCGTCGCGCAGCGCGACCTGCATAGACGCTAGGTCTTCGGCGCGCGCGACCGTTGCGACGGTGCGCACGGATTGTTCCGCTCCGCCGATCTGCGCGCGCCCGCCGGATTCTTCCATCTGCACTTCGCGCAACGCGCGGGAGATATCCGTCGCGCTCACGCCCAGCGAAGCCATTTTCTCGGGGTCGACAGTAATGCGCACTTCGCGCGTGACGCCGCCGACGCGTTCGAAACGTCCGACGCCGCGGGTACCCAGCAGCATTTTGCCAATCTTGTTATCGACAAACCACGACAGCGCCTCTTCCGACATGTTGGGCGATGAAATCGCATAGGTGACCAGCGGGTCCGCGCCGACGCGCACGGCGCTGACCGTCGGCTGCAGCAGGTCGACCGGCAGGTCCGACCTCACGCTGTCCACGGCATTCTTCGCCTCGATCAAAGCATCCGACAGCCTCTTTTCGAGGACGAATTCGACCGTCAGGCTCACCTGACCATCCGTAATCGCAGTGGCGATATGTTTGAGGCCCGACAAGGTCGCAAGTGAATCCTCCACCTTGCGCGCCACTTCGGTTTCCAACTGCGCGGGGGCCGCGCCGGGAAGGGTCAGAGACACATTGATCGTCGGCAGGTCAAGGTCGGGGAAGTTCTGGATCGGTAATTGCCTGAATCCCGAAATCCCGGCCAGCGTCATCATGATGAACAGCAGGGCGCAGGGGATCGGATTGTGGATGGACCATGTCGCTAAATTCATTGGGCGACCCCCACGCGGGAGGCGACGCGCACGATATCCGCGTCATTCAAAAATCCCGCGCCATCAGTCACGACATTGATGCCAGCGTCAAGGCCACCTGTAATCTCGACATCGGTGCCATTGTACCGTCCGGTGGTGACCTGTTTCTGCGCGACCTTGTCGCCGCCATCGGCAATCGTAAAGACATAGCTGTGGCCGTCGCGGATCACGACGCTGACGGCAGGCACGACAATTGCCGGGCGGTCCTGCATCGCAATCACGCCCTTGGCATACATGCCTGCGCGGGCGCTGCTGCCCGGCAATATTTCGGCATAAACAATGGCAAGGCGCGTCAGCGGGTCTAGCGACGGCGAGAACTGGCGGATTTTCGCCTCCGCCTTGCTGCCATCCGGCAGTTCCAGCGCCACGGTCTGGCCGATCTTCGCCCGCACCAGCTGGCGCGCATTCAATTCGCCGCGCCATTCAATTCGGTCATCCAGAATCAAGCGGAACAGCTCGCCGCCCGCGCTGCCGATGCTGCCCAGCGTCGCCGCCCGTGCGCTGATCGTGCCATCGCCCGGGGCTGTCACAGTCGCATATTGCATCTGGAGGTTTTTGGCATCTAGTTTTGCTTTTGCAACCGCCGCCGCATTGATGGCGCTTTCGATCTGCTGCCCGCTCATGCCGCCACTGATCTTCAGCGATTCGGCGCGCTTGCGCTCGGCTTCCGCCCGCACAAGGTCGGCCTGCAGTTCCGCCTGTTCCGCGCGCAGCGTATCGGCATTGAAACGCGCGAGGACATCGCCCTTCTTGACCTTGTCGCCGACGTTCACATTCACCTCGACCAGACGCTGGCCGGAAATTTCGGAACCGATCACGGCTTCCTGCCAAGCGACGAGGGGGCCGGAGGCGCTGATGACCTCGGGCCATTGCGCGGTCGTCGCAGCCTTGATTTCCACCGTCAACGCAGGCGCGCCCTTGGGCGCTGCCGGGCTTTCGGAGGCATGGCTGTGGATCACAAAAGCACCCGACGCCAGCGCGCCCGCAAATAACAGGGCGATCCAGAGCCAGCGGGCGCGGGTTGTCGTGGCCGTCTCGGCTTCGGGCTGGCTCATCAAGTTTCCTCGGAAGAATAGTCAGTGTTCAACATGGTTCAAGGCCCCTTGCGCCCGGTCAGCGACAGCAGACCGGCGATATTGGCGTGTGAAATAAACTGCGCGATGGTCTTGCATTGTTTCAGGCTCAGCTGCTGCGACGGCACGGTCGCCTTCAGCAGCGGCACCGGCATGGCATAGGCGCAGATCATGCCGATCACGCCCATCACCGCCGTCTTGATCGCCTCATCCGAGGCCTTGGGCGCGATGCGCCTGAAGGTCGCAGTGAATTCGACAATATCCGGGCCGACGCAGTTCTCGCTGATAAATTTCACGAATTCTTTCGACGGCGTAAACATTTCCCGGTTCAGCAGCGCCGTGCGCCATTCAGACTGATGCGTGCGCGTCATGCGCGACAAAATGGCGCAGATATATTCGGCCAGGAATTCCCCGGGGTCGCCCTTGTCCTCCCGCGCGGGCAGCGGAAAGGTCTTGCGGTGTTCCTCGACGCAATGCTCCAGCGTCGCCTGATATAATTTCTGTTTATCGCCAAAGTGATAATGCGCGGCCGCGATATTCACATCTGCCCGCGTACAGATATCGCGGATGCTGGTGGCCGCAAAGCCCTTCTCGGCAAACAACCAGCCCGCCGCCTCAATCAGCTGCCGCCGTGTCTTTTCGCCCCGCGTCTCATCTGTTGCCTCTGCGCCCATTCATTCAATTTAGCATATTGCAGCGAATAAATCAATCGTTTGTTTGAATTTAAAAAGGCCCTTCATCGCGGCCCCGGTTAAGGGCGATTCTCTTGTCTCTCCTTTGATGGCTCTACCTATGGTTTCCTGAATGGCCTTCAGGTTCATATCTTCCCTCCGCGCGCAACACCTTGCGGGCTGCCAAAAGAGCCAAAGGCAGGGAAATTGCGTTGCTCAGAAGCATTGCATAGAGTATTCCCTCAAACCCTAGATTGTTCCGCATCAGCCATGCGAGAGGCGTATAAATCAGGAAGTTTCGGAACAAAATAATTAAAGCACTTTGCCGCGCTTTTTTCATGGCGTTTAGCATCGTGGCTGTTATGGCCAAAAGGCCAAAACAAGCATATGAGATCGGGACAACTTTCAAATAAGAGCTGATATAGGAGATGACGGCTCTGTCATCAGTCAGCCAGTCGGCAATCAATCTCGCGTTGAGAAAAAATACTGCCGTGACAACCAGCGAGTAGCACCAGAAATACCGGTGTAGTATGTTGAATGCTTCACGGATGCGATCCGCTTTCCCTGCGCCTGCATTTTGCCCCGTAAATGCCATCATCGCCGACCCTGTAACATGAAATCCAAGTAAGGCCGCGCTTTCCACGCGGGAAATGACCCCTAGGGCTGCGACGGATTCTTTGCCGAGTGGCGCAGCAAGCCACGTAATTATCGCAGCCAGAACAGGCGTGCTGAGATGGCTGACCATCGAAGGCAGGGCGATATCGAGTATGCCCTTCCATGTTTCACCCACACGATAATCGGTTGTGAACTTTAGAAGGTTTCTGACATGCAGCCGACGCAAAGCTCCGGCAAGCATCAAGACATAAGAGACAACATAAGCCAGCGCCGAGCCCGCGATGCCGATGCGAGGCACAAGGAACCATGACAATGCTGTCGCTATAATGCAACCTGCAGTCAGCAAAAATCCTGCGGAACGCGCGTCACCAGATGCTCTCAAAATGACGTTGGCCATGGTGGAGAGTGAAACAAATACCTGACCGATAAGCCAAACGAGCATATAACTATTTATCATAGGCATAAGGTTTTCCGTGGCACCCATAAGCCTGAAAAAGGAAGGTAACACTAATAGGCCGACGCCCGAGATCGATAATGATACCGCTCCAGATAGCAAAAGCGCTTTAATCACATGCTGCCGGGCAGTTTCGAAATTACCCTTGCCCAAATCATGGGAGATGATAGTAGATGCTCCGGTATTAATCCCGTACATTATACCAAGGAAAATCAAGATAACGGGAGCGACAAAACCAAATGCCGCCAAATTCAAGGTACCTAGCGCCGAAATGAAATAAGTATCTGCTAGGAAATAAATGCTCTGGGCAATGCCAGCCCATCCAATCGGAAGCGACAAATTCCATAGAATACGACCGATGCGTCCCTCAGTTAATATGTCTCTTTTATCAAGCAATGCGAGTGTTCCCGGATGCGGTAGTTTGAGGTATATCTCACTACGATTTAATGCATAATACAATCTAAATACATCTATCTATACCAGAGATTTTTTCTCTGGTAGTCGTTTTCCTTGGTTTAGAGAGAGAGTGCTGCATGCCCTACACATTGCCGGACAAATACAAAAAAATGAGCGAAGCCGAAATCACCACGGCTCTCGCGGATAAGAACGATGGTCATATATTGCAGGAACTGGCCTGCCTGATAGACATTTATTCAAAGCAGGTGGCGCGGCTACTGGAGCGCGGCGGGAAATTCGAGGATGCGCTGCATCCTCCCGCTTGTCCCTTTGAAAAAATAGCCTTGAAAATGGTCGTGGACGCGGCGAAGGCAGATGCCGCGAAGGGAGCCTGAGCATGGAAAACTGGGTGCTCGCATTCTCCGAGACAAGGTCGGAGTTCGCACACCTTTCTGAAGCGGAAGTATGGGCGGCGATAAATGAAAACGGCGAAAGCCCGATTTCCTGCGAAGTGACGCGGCTGGTCTGCTGTTTCTGGAAGCGGTTTCAGGACTGTGCGCGAAAACACCATAACGTGCCGCCGCACATCATGCACGTCGCCGTGCGCTACCCCATCGAGCGCGTGGCCGTCATAATGATGATCGGCTTTATCGAATCAGAAACGGGAATATCTCCCCAAATCACGTGGCACTGAGATTTTTTGAGCCTGTCCGCCTCGAAATATTCCCTTACTTCCTCAAGATATCCTGTCACGCTCAAGACTGCGTTGACCCGCGAGCGGAAATCTACAAGGTGACCCCTTGGTAAGTATCAAAGTAAATCGAAAATCGCGACGCCTTTCCAATAACCCAACTCCCTGCTAAACTCCCCTCAACGTCACATCTCCGGAGAAAACCATGAAATCCCGTTTCGCCCTCCTTGCCAGCGCCCTTTGTTTGGCCCTCGCACTCTCCATCGCTCTGGTGCGGGCGGAGGAAGGGGCTTGCGCAGATGTCAAAAATGGCAGCGTTAAATTCATGGACAGCCCTTCCTGTATCAAGGAATGCGCGGAAGATGGGGGCGATTGCCCTTATAGCGCGCAGCCACGGACATCCACGCCGCCCGCCCCTGCCGCCCCCGTCCAGCCTGAAGGCCAGAGTAAGCCAAAGGAACCAAAGGCGTCGGAGTAAATTGGAATCCGCCAAAATAATTTATCCGATTGAATGAACGTATGGCGACAGACAACCTCGATATGCTCCCTGAAGTTAAAGAAACATTCATCCCGACACCCCAGGGGAAACTATTCGCACGCGCTTGGGGGCGTCTCGGGGAAAACATACCAGTTATTCTTTTTCATGACTCATTGGGGTCGGTAGAACTCTGGCGTGATTTTCCATCAAGGCTGGCAAAAGCAACAGGACATCCGGTTATCGCGTATGATCGTCTTGGCTTTGGTAAGTCGGCTTCGCATCCGGGTCATTTACAGCCTGATTTCATTAATAATGAAGCGAAGGCGGGAGTACACGCGCTACGAAAGTACTTCGCCTTAGACAAGATGATATTGTTTGGTCATAGCATTGGGGGGCCGATGGCTGTTGCAGCAGGCGTTGAATTTCCTGACTCAACGAGCGCTATTATCACGGAAGCCGCCCAAACTTGTGTTGAGGAAAAAACTATTTCCGGTATCAAAGATGCCCGTCTGCTTTATCAGCATCCGAAGCAAATAAAACGCCTATCCCGATATCATGGTGAAAAAGCACAATGGGTGCTGGATGCGTGGACAGAGACATGGCTGTCACCCAAGTTTAGAAACTGGAATTTAGATAATGAACTCCGCCGCCTGCAATGTCCGGTGCTGGCAATTCACGGTGAAAATGACGAGTACGGTTCAGTAGAAAATCCCAAGCGAATCATCCAGCTCGCGCCGAAGGGGGGAGATTGCCTGATCCTCGACAAATGCGGCCATATTCCGCACCGGGAAATGCCTTACACAGTACTTGAAGCAGTTGATAAATTTTTAAAAAACTTATCGTTATGACTCTGAATTGTGCGGGTGATGCGCACCATTCGTCGAGCCGCGTCAGAAGCGCGGCCCGCGAGGCTTCTATATCCGCATGACAGCTGCGACTTCGGCAAGGGCAGCTTCACGAATGTCCTGCCGGAAATCAGGCAGACAAACGCAGCGCAAATGCCACGTAGCTTAATTCTGAGCCGATCTGACGCGCTTTGCTTGCCGGTAAAGCGCAGTTGCTTACCTTTGCTCAGTCCAAGAGGAGAAATTACCTGTAAAAGTCCCATAAAATCGGCTATGAACCCTTCAAGTAGCTGAATTTACCGAATAATTATGAAAACTTTATAAAGTTTTTTATGCACAACAGCTACACAAACAGATTTTGAGCCAGATATATCCAATAGTACAGTTAGTTAATAGTAACCCCCAATCTCGCCGGCGTAGCGCATGCTTCCGCTCGCTATTAACGCGATCTGTTGTAGTTAAATTTATCTATTAGAAACAATTATTTATGTATATTTTATTTACATAATGCGATAGAATCGTTATATTTGAAACACGCTGAGTATCTACGTCAGAGCGATTTCCGCTTGTTTCTTGCCTGTCGGTGCAGCTCAGCTGAAACAGCCATGAATATCTAACAATTATTCAAGGAGGTTTCTTATGTGTGCACAGTTCAATAAAACATCAGGCATATCGGCAACCGGGTGGGCATTAAAGGCCTATGAAATCGAATATAAAAAACAGCCCTGCCGCCGCAGCTTAGTCCCTGGAAACATCCAGCTCAACATACGCAACCTGGGCGAGTTGCCCGATTTTGCCGACGTAATTGTCCAAGGCAATTTCGAATGCATAGCAAACCGGCTTACTTCATTAAAGGGAGCAGAAAATGGCAAACAATAAAAAGGTGACATCGAAAACACGGCAATCTCAGCAGCACGGTTATGGCTCCGAGATTTATATAGCGGTCGCGGAAATTTATGACGGCGGAATAGGCATCTTCAATAAAAGCTTCGCTGTCGCGGCATATTTCGACAAGGTTGCCGCCGAAAGAGCAGCGGCAGAAAACAGCACAGGAATGGCGATCGTTGCAAACGGCTTTATCCGTACACACAAAATCATGGACAAATGCGAAACGAAAAATCCCCAGAGCATCTTCGTTGCATACGGCGTAGAAAGTGGCGGCGGCCAGTGCAGAGATAAGGTGACAGAGCTAGGTGCCTATTTCAGCGAAGCTACAGCACGAAAAACGGCGAAAGAAAACAGTAACGGACCATGGTATGAAAATTGTGAAGGAAGGGTAGAAAAATATACTTTACTCGGCAAGTAACCGACGAAAATGCCCCTTGGTAACCACCTTTGGCAGATATTGCTTTCTCCAGTTAAAGCGAAGTGAGAGCGCGGAGATAAATCTATGCACAGCAACTATACAGCCCGCACTTAGGCTTAAAATACAATTTATTCAGGTGACTAATACCAGCCCCCAACCTCGCCGGGGTTTCTTACTGTAATCAAGTGCTTGTCAGCACATTGACAGATTATGAAAATGTCATATACTGCTGCCATGATGAAATGGTTCAAAAAAGCCGCTGCGAAACTTAAGCCATCGAAGGAGGATAAGGCCTTCGACCTGCTCAATCATATCGATACAGCGGCAAAGGCTGGCGATGTCGCGGCGCTGGAGAAGCATTTCGGCGGGTTTACCGACGAATATACGGCTGTCTCGCTCACCGCTCACTACGCGCTGATCTGTGCCTGCGAAGGCGGCAGTGAACCTGCCGTCAGGTACCTGCTGGGCCGCGGCGTGCCGCCTGACCTTACCTTCAGCATCAGCCTGATGACGCCAGAAGAAATGGCTGCCAAGGGCGGGCATCATCATATCCTGCTGGTTTTGCGTGAGCACATGATCAAGGCCGGCAAGCAGCCCACCGAACTGATGGAAAGAGCACAGGCGCTTGCCGAGGCGCAAAAAATGCTGGAACTGACCAAGGTCGTCACCTCGGCCCCTGTACTCCAGAATGACATCAGCGTGCGCGAAAAACCGTTGAAGCTGAAATTGAAACCCGCCAAACCACCGGAAGCAGGCTGAGCGAAAAAAGCGTTTAGGACTTCGGCTGGCTTAAATCCACTTCGGGGCTGTCGGCATCGCTGCCGCCTTCGGTAAGGGTTTTGCGAGCAGAGGCGGCGAGTTCTTCATACTTGGCGCGGAGCGCTTCAAGCTCGCCCTCCGACAGCTCCTCGATATCCATCAGCGCGTTGTGTGCGCCCTTGGTCGACCGGATAAGCTCGTCCAGCTTCAGGTGCATGGCGTGCGTGTCGCGGTTCTGGGTGCTCTGGATGATGAACACCATCAGGAAGGTGATGATGGTGGTGGATGTGTTGATCACCAACTGCCAAGTCTCCGAGAAATCGAAAAACCAGCCGGACGCCGCCCAGCCTATCACCAGCAGCGCCGCCGCGATAAAGGCCACGGGTGAGCCAGAGGCTTTCGCCACTGCACTCGTGAAGCAGGTGAAAAGCGTCTTGCTGTTTTTAGTGCATGACTGCGCCATGGCTGCCTTCTGGTTTTGCTGGCATCCCTAACCCTTACTTATGATTGCAGCGGCAGATGGTTCCCTTGAAACGAGCGCGGGAGGGATGACGGGTGTTGAAATTCCCCGTCAATCCCTCCCGCAGCGCGGTCATTCTGACCTTTGGCCTGTTTGGATGTTGCTACATGACAAACATGCTGAAGAGGATTTTTAGCCCCCACCAGGTCATGAAAGCCGCCTCGGTTAATCCAGGTAAAACCATTTATCCCCTTTCTTCAGGTTGATGATAAAACCGGCCGTAATGCGGCCTTCATCTTCCTACGGATCAAGGGGCAAGCTGGATCACGCCGACAGGTGATGGATCAGCCTTGTCATGGCGTCCAGTTCGACGCCGGGGAAAAATACCCCGATAATCAGCGCATAGGCCGACAAAATCACGGCCATCAGCGGGCGCGCGACCATCACGATGACCGCAAAGGCCGCCAGCATGGTGGCGATCGTCCAGGCGGGGCTGGTGAAGATTAGTTCCTTGAGCGAGTTGGTGCTGTACATCTTTCCCTCCGTTTAAAAGGCCGGTCCTCACCCGGCTCTCGCGATTTCTACGCAAGAGCGGGCAAACCGGATGACCGGCCTGAATATACGTAATGCAAGGGGTATGCCAGCGTACAAAAATGCCGGCGCTTCAGGTGTGAAAATGCCTTCTTGCAGTTGAATTGAGCGAGGATAGCGGGCGGGGGTTAAGAAAGGGTTAACTCACCACTTCGGCTTGCCGCCGAACGGCCAGCGGCGCGGCGGGATGTATTCCGTGGCGGAGGCGGGCGGGGCGGGTTTGTCGTTGTCGTTGCCGGGTGGCGGGTTTTGCGGGTCGTTCTTGAAGGGGTCGAGTTTCTTCACGAACTTGGTGATGTCTTCGCCCGCTTCCTTGATCGAGTTCATGATCTTGCTCTGGTTTTCGAGCTTGCCGTGCAGCGCGTTGTAAAGCCTGTCGAGGTCGGCCTTGTGCGCCTCGGTCAGTTCGCGCGCGTGGCGTTTCAGCTCGGCGTCGCCCTGCTCGGGCGTGTCTTCGTAAATCTCGCTCGCGTAGCTGAGGACTTTGCGGTACAGCACGCCCAGCGACTTCACCGTTTTGCATTCCTCGAGCTTGCCCGTCAGGAACGTGAGCGCCTGCTTGCTTTCGTTATGGCGGTCTTCGGCCATCATGCGGTTTTTGAGGATATCGCAGAGGCGGTCCATCTCGGCGTTGTTTTCCTTGATGATCTTCTCGCCGAATTTTTCGAGGCGTTTCAGGTTGTCTTTCGAGGCGTCATCCATGCTGGCGCTGGGGCCGGAGGGGTCTTCTTCCTCGTTGATGATGCCGTCGAAGCTGATGAAGCGGTCGCCGATTTCTTCCTTCATGTCGTTCGCCACGTCCATCAGCGACATGTTGATGACAAGGGAGAGCAGCAGGTTGCCGTTCGATTTCGACAGCATGCCGATGGGGCCCAGTTTGTTGAACTCGGCCGGGCTGATGGTGTTCTCGATATTGCCGGTGCCGATATGCACGACGACGATTTCCGCGTCGGGCGGCGCCAGTTTTTTCGCCTGCGTCATCATGCGGCGCATGCAGTTGCCGGCGAAGAAACCGCCGTCGATCAGCGCATGGCGGTGCGTGACGTTCGGCATGTCGTCGTGCGGCTGCGTCTGGTAATATTTCGCGGGGAAGTAGGTGGGCGCGGTGGTCGAGGCGCGTACGGCGTCCCTGACCAGCATGCTCGACCAGCCTTCGGGCGATTTATCTTTTTGCCCCTTGATGTTCGTGATCCATACCGGGCGGAAGTTCTTGATATCGGTCGCGGGGATCATCAGGTGCACGAGGCTGTCGCGCATCTTCACGTCGCCGAGTTTATCCTGCAGCGCGTCTTCCAGCGGTTTCGGGTCGTAGAGCGCGGAGGAGGAAAGGCGCTTCAGGCTCTTGAACCGCAGCTCGGGGAAAATCTTGGGGCCGTCGGTGAAATAGAAATTCTTGAGCTCCTGCGCGGAATGGCGGGGCTTCTTGGGGTTTTTCTCGTCCGGGACGGCGAGCCCTGCCGCCAGGATCGCGCCGGTCGAGGTGCCGCCGACCATGTCGAAGAGCTCGGCAATCGGTTTGCCGGTGCGTTCCTCGATTTCCTGCAAAATGCGGGCGGGAACCACGCCGCGGATGCCGCCGCCGTCAATCGAGAGGACGGTAAAAACCCGTTTGTTCTTCTTTTCCATGCGCCCAAACTCCGCAAAAGGCACAGCTCTGCGCCTTTGAAAATTTCATTCCAAGGCACACCCGTTGTTGTTTTTTGTTCTTAATTGGAACGAGTGTATTGATAATCCGTCACCAAACCAACCCGTAAAGTGAAATTTATTAACATAAACGGGTAATTATTTTGCGTATTTCGGTTTCCGACAATTTTTTAAGAATTTGAGGCTAAATTTAATAAAAGTTTAAGCAAAATACATAATTATATAAGGAATGGCGTAGCTTTGCGCCATAAGCAGGTGATAAACCTGTGAAAAGGGAACAGAGGGGTTTGCTACTTGGCTAACATCAGCAAGAACCTGAAAGACATCCAGAAAAGCAGCTATTTCAAAAGTGGAACGGCGGCGTCATTCGTTTTGCTGAACGGCCTGGTCGTGGCGGCGGTGGTCTTCGTGCTGCTGCACTTTACCATGGGAGACCTCAAGAGCCTCGAGACCAAGAACATGACGCGCGACATCATGCGCGCGACCGAGCAGGCGATGCTCGATACCGAGAAAACGGTTTTATCGCTCAAGGATTTCTATTCCACCGTCAACATCAACGACACCAACCAGCAGGCGGCCTCGCTCAGGCTACAGCAGATCCTCGCCGACAACGCGCGCTTCAAGGGCGTCCTCTGGACGACCGACCGTGGCGACTGGCGGCAGGACGACATGGTGAAGCTCACCAGCCGCACGGCCTTTGACCCGCAATCGGGCTGGCCCAGCTACCAGCAGCTTTATAAAGAACTCGGCCGCACCGAACCCGGCCATGTGGAATATATGCAGGACCTGCCCTGGGGCGCTTTCCCCGCGCAGGAAAACGCGATGCAGTCGCCCGTCGGCCTCGCTGTCAAGGCACTGCTTCCCGACGGCAGCACCGGCATCCTGTTCGCTGCTACCACGCCTGAAAACATCTTCGGCAATATCTGGACCGCGCAGCGCGATGATATCGCGAGCGTGACCATTACCGACAGCGACACCGGCTTTGTGCTGGTGAAGGCGGAATTCAAGAACCCGGGCGGACGCTCGGAGCTTGCCAGCGTCGAAACCGTCAGCCAGGTGCTGCAGCCCGGCCGCCAGAGCTGGGATGTGAAATTCGGCGTGCGCCCGACCATGATCTCGCGCCTGCTCAGCGCCTCGCCCTATGCGGCCTTCCTGCTGATTTTGGGCGTCTCGCTGCTGGTGGCGGCCGCAGCGCAGCGCAAGCACAAGCAGGACCTTAAAATCGCCGAGATGTCGAAAAACCTGGAGGGCGCGCAAAGCGAACTGCAGGGCAAGATCGCCGAGCGCGATAAACTGTTCCACGCGCTGCGCAAAAGCGAGCGTGAAAACCGCGCGGTCATCAACTCGGTCTCCGACGTGATTTTCGAAACCGACGAAACCGGCCGCCTGATGTTCCTTAACGAGACCTGGAAACGCATCACCCACCGCGAGGTGAACGAGACGATCGGGCAGTCGCTGTTCTCGATGCTGGAGCAGGGCGAGCAGCAGAAGCAGCGCGACATGTTCGAGGAACTGGTGCGGGGCGAGCGCCAGGCCTATCGCATCGAAACACGCCTGAACCTCGGCCAGAACACATTCAAGCCCGTCGAGGTCGCTTTCTCGATGCTGCGCATGACCGAGGACAAGAGCATCCGCGTGGTCGGCACCATCACCGACATCGAAAAACGCCGCCGCGCCGAAATGGCCGTGCGCGACGCCGAGCAGAAATTCCGCGCCATCTTCGAAAACTCGATTTCGGGCATTTACCAAAGCTCGGCGGAAGGCCGCTTCATCAACGTCAACTCGGCGCTGGCCGAGATGATGGGCTACGACAACCCCGAGGAATTCATTTCCGCCATCCGCCATATCGACGAACAGGTCTATGTGCGCCCGGGCGACTACCAGGACTTCATCAAGCGCCTGCTGTTCGAAGGCCGCGTGTCGAACGTCGAAACGGAAGTCTTCCGCAAGGACGGCAACCGCATCTGGGTGCTGCAGAACGCCCGCGTCGTGCGCAACGACAAGGGCGCCGTCGAATATTACGAAGGCTCGATCTATGACGTGACCGAACGCCGCAAGGCCGAGGAAACGATGCGCCAGGCGCGCATCCAGGCCGAGATTTCCAGCCGCACGCGCATGGAATTCCTGGCCAACATGAGCCATGAATTGCGCACACCGCTGAACGCCGTCATAGGCTTCTCCGAAATCATCAAGGACGAGGTGATGGGCCCGCTGCAAATCCCCGTGTATAAGGAATACGCGCAGGATATTTACGACAGCGGCAATTACCTGCTGAAAATCATCTCGGAAATCCTCGAAGTGTCGAAAATCGAGACCGGCAACCGCGAGCTGAACGTCAGCAACTTCCGCCTGCCCAAGGCGCTGAAATCCTGCATGGTCATCATGACCACGCGCGTCGAGCAGGCGGGCGTCGACCTGAAATTCGAGATCCCCGAAGACCTGCCCGAGCTGCTGGCCGAGGAACTGGGCTTCAAGCAGATCATGCTGAACCTGATCGGCAACGCCGTGAAGTTCACGCCCAAGGGCGGCCATGTCAAGGTCACCGCGCGCGTGCAGGACAGCGGCGAAATGGAAATCGACATCATCGACACCGGTATCGGCATGGACGAGCAGGAAATCAAGAAAGCCATGCAGCCGTTTGGCAAGGTCGACACGACCTTCAGCGGCATGAAAGAGGGCACGGGCCTCGGCCTCACCATCGTCGACAGCCTCGTACGCCTGCACGGCGGCGCGTTCAAGCTGATCAGCCAGAAGGGCAACGGCACCACCGCCCGCGTCACCATGCCCCCCAGCCGCGTGCTGCATGCGGAAAAGCCCGCTGCGCCGGCTGAAGAACCCGCAGCCGACATCACCGGCGAAGCGCCCCACCTGAAAGTCGTGAAGTAATTCCGTCATGTCCGACGAAAAAATCACCAAGCTTGAAGAAGTCCTGATGCACCAGGAACAGCAGATCAACGACCTGCATAAAATGGTGACCAAGCAGTGGGATGAAATCGACCTGCTGAAAAAACATGTCAAACGTTTGCAGGGCGCGCTGACCGAGGTGACGGATAGCCAGAACAACCTTAGCGCCGCCGAACAGGCCGCGCGCGACAAGCCGCCGCATTATTAAGTTCAGTCTTCGTCGATTGAGGCGCCCAGCACCTTGCGCGCGAGCTCGAAGCTGTATCCCGCCCGCGCCATGGCCGCCATTTCCTTTTGCGCGTCCTTGGGGTCTTTCAGTTCCTTCTTGCGCCAAGGCCCCAGTTTTTTGCGGCGGGCGAAGGCTTGTGCGGCTTCAAGCTCTGCGTCTTCGCTGTCGAGTCCGGACAGCGCCTTGGCAATCGCGTCCTTGCCCAGCCCCTTGGCCTGCAGCCGCGCGAAGATATCCTGTTTGGAACGCCCCTGCCGCCGCAGCGATGCGACGCGCGCCTCGGCGAAGCCGCTGTCGTTCAGCAGCCCCGCGCGCTCGTACCTTGCGATCATGTCGTCGAGCAGGGGGTAAAACTCATCGGGCACCACCTTGTGGAAGGCGCAGGAGCGGTCTATTTTGCGCGCCATCACGCGGCGGAAATTCCCGGCCGAGGTCGCGTAGCGTTGCAGGTAATAAAGCGCTGCATTTTCCAAATACTGCTTGGTAATGCGCTTCGGCTGCTTGTCCCGGCGTTGATTTTGCTTTTTGGCGGTCACGGGCTATTTTATGCTACAATTGGATGCAGAGGACGCTATGGCTATTCGTATCAAAAAAGACGGCACTGAACAATCGGGATTGGTGGACGACAACGTTGTCCAGCCTTTCCGCCTGGAAAAATCCAACCTGCGCGGCCGCATGGTCAAGGTGGGCAGCGTGCTGGCGCAGATGATGGTGCAGCACGATTACCCGCCGCCCGTCTCGGCGCTGCTGTCGGAGGTCGTGACGCTCGGCCTGCTGCTCTCGGGCATGCTTAAATACGAAGGCGTTTTCACGCTCCAGATCAAAGGCAGCGGCCCCATCCGCATGCTGGTGGCCGATGTTACCAGCACGGGCGACGTGCGCGCCTATGCGGGGTTTGATGAAGCCGCGGTCAAAAAGGCCGCCAAGCGCAAGAAGGATACCAACCACCATTATTACTACCTGCTGGGCAAGAAGGGTTATATGGCCTTCACCGTTGACCGGGGGTCGGTCGACGAACGTTACCAGGGCATCGTCGAGCTGAAGGGTAATTCCATCGTCGACGCCGTGCAGCATTATTTCACGCAGTCTGAACAGATCAAAACGGCCTTCAAGATTTCCGTGCATCCGCAGGACGGCCACTGGCGCGCGGGCGGCATCATGATCCAGCAGATGCCCGACGAAGGCGGCAAGGACGGCAAGGATGGCAAGCCGCATGAAACCAGCATCGACGACTGGACGCGCGCCGCTATGTTCCTCGACACCTGCACAGACGGCGAGATGCTGTCGCCACAGCTGGCCTCCGCCGACGTGCTGTATCGGTTGTTCAACGAAGACGGCGTGCGCATATATACGCCGACGCACGTGCGCTTCCGCTGCCGCTGTTCGCGCGAAAAGGTCATCAATATCCTGCGCACCATCCCGCGCCGCGAACTGGAAGAAGTCTGCGAGAAAGAGGGCAGGGTCTCGATCAAATGCGAGTTCTGCAGCGAGGAATACATCATCCAGCCCGAGCAGCTGGACGGGGTTTACGAGGAGAACAAAAAATGAAAAACGCCTTGAAAGCCATGGTTTTCGGCCTCGCGCTACTGGCCGCCGGCTGCACCGAAGGCCCGCCCGAAACGCAGACGCCCGTGCTGACCTTCGCGCAGATGCAGCCCGTGACGCTGAATGTCGGCCGCATCGAGGTGCTGGACCGCTATACCCCGCCGATGAAGGAACCCTATGCCGACCACCTGTTCCGCCAGACCCCCGCCGCGGCGGTGAAGGACCTGGTGGAAAAACAGCTTGTCGCTAAGGGGCCTGACCGCATTCTGCGGGTGATTATCGAAGACGCTTCGGTCATCAAGGAAGACCTGAACCCCGACGACAGCTTCATGGGCATTTTCAGGTATGAACAGGGAGAGCGGTACAAGGGCCGCGTTGCGCTGCGCTTCGAGCTGATCCGCAACGCCACCTCCGACTTCGTGCTTGGCCATGCGGAAGTGGTGGCCAACCGCGTCATCACCCTGATGGAAGACGCCTCGCCCGCCGAACGCGACCTTGCCTTCATGCGCATGAACGAAGGCATGATGCAGGATATCAGCAAAGGGCTGAATTCGACGGTGAAAACCACCTTCGGACGCGAGTAACAGCTTACCCCCGCCAGAACTTTGGCGTCAGCAGCACCATCAGCGCGAGGAATTCGACGCGGCCGAAGAGCATGCCGAAAGACATGATCCAGATGGCGGTGTCGGGCAGGCCGGCGAAGTTACCCGAAGGGCCGATCATGTCGCCCGAGCCGACGCCGGTATTGGAAATGGCGGCGATAGAGCCCGAGAAGGCGGTTTCGAAGTCCAGCCCCGTCCATTGCAGCAGGATGCCCAGCATCATCCATGCGGTGATATAGATAAAGAAGAACCCTGCGACCGAGGCCTGCAGGCCGGGTTCCACCGCCTTGTTGTTGTAGCGCACGGGAAAAATGCCGTTCGGCGATATCAGCTTGCAGGCCTGCTGGCGCAGCATGAGGAACAAAATCTGCAGGCGGAAAATCTTCACCCCGCCAGCTGTCGAGCCGGAACACGCGCCGCAGAAAATCGCCATGAAGGCGACGCCGACGGCGAACGAGCCCCAGGTGCTGTGGTCCTCGTTGATGAAGCCCGTGGTGGTGATGTACGAGGTGGTGAAGAACAGCGCCTCGTGCAACGCTTCCGGCAAACCCATGTCGGTGCGGTGGTGGATCCACAATGCGGTGCACAGCGTAAGCGTCAGCAGAATGGAGAAAAACACACGCACCTGGCTGTCGCGCCACAGCACCGAAAAATCGCCCTTTACGATGCGCAGGTAATGCACGAAGGGCAGCGAACCCGCGATCATGAACGTGACCAGCACCGTATCGATCGCCGCGCTGTTAAACCAGGCCAGCCCCGCGTCATGCGTGGAAATGCCGCCGGTGGAAATAGCCGCCATGGCATGGCAGATGGCGTCGAAACTCGACATGCCCGCCTGCTTCAGGAAGACGGCGCAGAGCACGGTCAGCGCCGTGTAGGTAAAGCAGATATAGGCCGCGATGTGGTGCCCCTTGGGCATCACCTTTTCGATATGGAAGCTTTGCGATTTGAACAGCTGCATGCCCGAAATCTGCAGCAGCGGGAAAATGGCGAGCGCGATCATCAGGAACCCGATGCCGCCGATCCACAGCAGCATGAAACGCCACAGCAATATGCCGTGCGGCAGGTTGTCGAGGCCCGTCATGGTGGTGGAACCCGTGGTGGTGATGCTGGCCATGGCCTCGAAAAACGCGCGGGTATAGGAAAGGTCGGCCGTGGAGAAACAGAAGGGCAGCGCGCCGAAGGCCGACATGAAGACCCAGCAGAGCGAGGTGAGCAAGAAGGTTTCGCGCAGGTTGACCTTGAACTGCTTGACCTTGGTCGTCATCACCAGCGCGAGGCCGATGAAAGCCGTCGCCATCTGCGTGCCGGCGAACATCTTCCATTCGTCGCTGCCGTTCGACAGGTCTACCATCATCGGCGCCGTCATGGCGACGGAAAGGACCAGCAGCAGGAACCCGAGGATATAGAATACCGGCTTGAAATTCATCGTCCCCTCCAGAACCGCGGCATCAGGAGGATGATAATCGTCATGAACTCGAGCCGCCCCAGCAGCATGGAGATGGAAAGTATCCAGACCGGCGCGGGGTCGAGCGTCGAGAAGTTGCCGGCGGGGCCGATGACGGCGCCGAGGGCGGGGCCGACGTTGGTGATCGCGGTGATGGAGCCCGACATGGCCGACACCACGTCCAGCCCGCAGAGCAGCAGCAGGATGGTCGAGATGATCCAGGTCGCGATATAGACAAAGAAAAAGCCCGCGACGGCGGCCAGGTCGTTATTGCTGACTTTCTTGCCGTTGTAATAGACGTTGTCGATGCTGTGGGGCGATATCAGGCTGTTCAGCTGCTGCATCATCAGCTTCCACAGGATCTGCAGCCTGAAAGTCTTGATGCCGCCCGCGGTCGAGCCCGAGCAGGCGCCGAGGAAGGTGAGGAAGAAGGCCAAGCCCACTGCGAAGGGTCCCCACAGGCCGTAATCCTGCGTCACGAAACCCGTGGTCGACATGATGGTGGATACGACGAAGAAGGAATGGCGCAGGGAATCGAGCAGCCCGTAGCGCCCCTCGAGGAACACATAGGCCGTTAGCATCAGCGAGAAAACCACGACCATCCCGACAAAGGCGCGTGCCTGGCTGTCGCCAAAGAAATGGCGGAAGTTGCGCGGCGACAGGCGCATGAACAGCATGAAGGGCAGGCTGGAAATCGTCATGAAGAAAATGGCGATCCAGTCGACGGTCGCGCTGGCGAAATGGCCGATCGAGGCGTCGGAGGTCGAGAACCCGCCCGTGGAGATCGTCGCCATCGAGTGGCAGATCGCCTCCAGCATCGTCATGCCCGCGGCATAGAATAACGCGGCGCAAAGCGCGGTGAGCAGGAAATAGACGCCGCAGAGGTATCCCGCGATCTGGCTGGCGCGGGGCAGGGATTTTTCCATCTCCCCGAAAGACTGGCTTTTGAACAGCTGCATGCCCGAGATCTGCAGCAGCGGCAGGATGGCGATGGCCACGACGATAAAGCCGATGCCGCCGATCCAGTGCAGCAGTGCGCGCCACAGCAGCAGGCCGGCGGGCATGCTGTCGAGGCCGGTGTAGGCGGTCGAGCCCGTGGTGGTCAGCCCCGACATCGCCTCGAAAAACGCATCGGTGAAGGTAAGGCGCTGCTCCGCAAAGCAAAACGGCAGGGCGCCGAAGGTGGTCATCAATATCCAGCTCAGCGTCGTCATCACGAAAATCTCGCGGTGCGACATGTGGAATTTCTTTTCCTGGCTGGTGAAGACGAAGGCAAAGCCGGCGAAGGCCGTCACCAGCATCGCGACCGCGAAAACCTTCCAGTCCTGGTTCTGCGCGTTCAGGTCGACCATGGCGGGAAAGATCATCGACACCGCCAGCGCCAGCAGCAGCAACCCGTTCACATAGAATATAGGCTTGAAATTCATGGCTCAGTTCAGCTTTACCGGACGCGCACCGCTGTCGAGGGAGAAGGCAGGAATGGCGACGTCGAACAGCTGACCGTCCTCGCCCTGCATCGAATAGGTGCCGGCCATGATGCCCGATGGCGTCGAGAGCGGCGTGCCGCTGGTGTATTCGAAACTTTCGCCGGGGCGCAGCACGGGCTGCTCGCCCACCACGCCGGGGCCGTGGACTTCCTGCACGCGGCCGTAGGCGTCGGTGATCTTCCAGTGGCGCGTGCGCAGCTGCACCGTCATCCCGCCCTTGTTCTCGATCTTCACGGTATAGGCCCAGACGTAGAGGTTCTTGTCCGGCGATGATTCATGCTCGAGATAAGCGGGCCGGACGGAGACCGTGACGTTCTGTGTCGTAAGGCTGTACATGCGCAAATACTACGCTTTTTGGTGCAAAAAAGAAACCGGCCAGTTGCCCGGCCGGTTTCCTTTAAGTGATGGTCCAGAAGCCCTTATTCGAGGGTGATCTGGGCGCGGCGGTTGGCCGGCTCGCGGACGTTGTCCGCGGTCTTGACCAGCAGTTCGGTCTCGCCGCGAGCTTCGAGGCGGAGCCATTCTGCGGGGACGCCGCGGGAAACGAGGCCGTCGCGGACCGCGTTGGCGCGGCGCTGCGAGAGCTTGTCGTTGTATTTGTTCGAGCCCGAGCTGTCGGTGTGGCCGACGATCACGATGCCCTTCACGTCCTTGCGGTTCTTGATCTCCTGCGCCACGGCGTCGAGGACGTCGTTTGCACCGGCGGAGATGTTATGCTTGTCCCAATCGAAGAAGACGATGAACATCGCCTGTTCGACCGGCACCGCTTCGCGGGGCATTTCAGCCACGGGTGCGGGGAAGTCTTCGGCAGGCTTGGAAGCGCCCAGCGCGTCCTGCAGTTCTTTCAAAGCCTTATAGAAGGCGTTTTTGCAGGGGACGTCGGCTTTCCAGTTCTCTTCCTGCTGTTCGCACCAGCAGTCGAAACGGGTCTGCGCGGTGGCTGCTTTTTCCGAGACCAGCTCGCGGCCGCCGTTTTCAAGGGCGTCGACGAGGTCGGCGCGGCCCTTGGTCATCTCGATCAGGTTCTTGTCGCCCAGATCCCAGTCGTCCAGCGTTTCGGGCATCACGATGACGCCGGAAGCGGCGGCCAGGCCTTTGCGTGCGAAGTGCACGGCATCGGCGAAGTCTGTGCTGTCCTGCAATTCATTGGTGTAGTCGCGGTACTGCGCGTGCAGCACTTTGGTGAAGGGCGAACCGACGCCTTGCGCCTTGTTCAGCGCGTCAACAGTCGAGCTGCTGGTTGCGCCCGTGCAGGCCGCCAGGGCCAGCACACCCGCCACGGCGCAGATTTTGGTGAGAAACTTCATTACAGACTACTCCTTGAAAGTAAGTAAAAACCGGTTGCCCTTTGGCACTTTTGTTTTTGTATTCAAACGGATGACCGCAGGGTTCTTCAAGTTATGCCCCATCAATATTGAATGTAAAGATGTTTTCGGGACACAGACCCGGATTCTTTGACTTTTGCACACGTTTACATAAGCCACAAAACGCTTTGCAAAGGCGCATAAAACCGATTATAAAAGGCCATCTGCCTTGAAGTAAGGCGCGCGGGTGTAGCTCAGGGGTAGAGCATTTGCTTCCCAAGCAAAATGTCGCGGGTTCAAATCCCGTCGCCCGCTCCAGTTTTCATATGTTGATTAATGCCCCGCCGTATCCCGCTTAACCGCAGGGATCGAAAGATGCAGCGCCAGTTTCTCCGTGCGCTCCGTCCAGGCCGCGTAGAGGGCGTCGGCATAGCGGGTTTCGGGGGAGGCGGTGGCGAGGCCGAGCTGGGCCAGCGCTTCCTGCACCGTCAGGGCGTGCAGCGTCGCGCCTTTCAGCACGTAGGTCGAATAAAGTTTTTTGTCGGCGGCGGAGCAGATGATCATGATGTCCATGCCGTCTGTATCCTTGTAACCGAAGCGGCGCAGGTAATTGATCGAGGCCTGCAGTTCCTCGACTGTCACCTGCGCCAACGCGGCGGGGGACGCCGCGTTAACCGGATGGATGCGCGTCAGCGCCAGTTCGCCGTCGCGGATAATCACCTGGCGCATGCCGCCCGTCTGGTGCAGTCCCGCGATCATGGCCCAGCGGCCTTTGGGCTTAGATTTCGAGCGCACTTTTTCAGACAGCGCAGCCACCAGCGCGGTTGATTCAACCGGCAGCACGCTGCAGCCCACGACACCCACGCCCGCGTCATCCAGCACCTTGCCCAGCAGGTTGTGGCGCAGGCTGTTTTCCAGCCCGATAAACAGGTAATCGTAACGGCCCAGCTGCGCGTTGGCGGCGCGCGCACGGCGGAAAGCCAGCGCCCCGCGCACTTTCATTTTTGCAAAATTTTCTTCAAGGCGTTTCAACCCTTCTTCGACCGTGAGGTTGTCTTCGCGGCGGTAGGTATGGCCGTTATCGTTGAACAGCAAAACCACTTTGCCGCCGCTGTCGCGGAAGGCGGCCGACAGGCGGGCTTCAAAATCCGGCGCGTCCCAGCGCAGTGTCAGGTCGGCTTTGCCGCCCCGGCCGAAAAGGATCACGCTGTCTTCGCCAACGAGCAATATGGGGTAATCCGGTGCCATGGACTTTAGCCCTCCCGACTCAATTCGCTATAAAAATCGATGTATGCTTGTATGATTCCTATGCTACGCAAATTGGTTTAAATTTGGTAAAACTAAACCCTTAACCATTTTGTAAGGTTTCAAATCGCCCTTGAAAATCAGGCTTTTGCGCGGTGCGCAGGGGTTTTTGTTTATCTGCAGTATAACAATCAACAAGGGCAGCGAAACAAATGGCGATTGCAGCTAGAATGCGCAGGGGAACGGCGGAAGCCGCAGCAGAGCCGCAGGGGGCCATGGAACTGTCACGTAAAACAGATGAAGAGCTTATGACGATGGTCGCGGGCGGCGACCGCGGTGCCTTCGAGGTATTGGCCAAACGGCACCTGGGCCGCGTCTACGGGCAGGCGCGCTGCATGGTCAAGGGCAAGCAGGATGCCGAGGATGTGGCGCAGGATGTCTTTACGCGCCTCTGGGTTTACGGCCCCAAATGGAAGACGGGGGAGGCTGCCTTTACCACCTGGCTGCACAGGATTGTCGCCAACTGCTGCTACGACTTTTTGCGCAAGCACGCGGTGGACGTGAAAAAGGTCGAAGTCGATGACAATATTGCGAGCGGCGAGAAAGACCAGGAAAGCGGCCTCGCCGAGCGCGAAAAGAAGGAACGTGTGCAGCGCGCGTTGCAGGAATTACCCGAGCGCCAGCGCATGGCGGTGACGCTCTGCTACTTCCAGGAGATGACGAACCCGGAAGCGGCGAAAGTGATGGACATACATATCAAGGCCCTCGAAGGGCTGCTGGTGCGGGCGCGCAAGGCGCTGCGGCCGGTGCTGGAAGAAATGAGGTAGACAATGGAAGACGATAAATTAAAGCAAAAACTCAAACTGATGCGCGAGGAGCCGTCGCAGTATTTGCTGGACCGCATCCTCACCGTCGTACCGCATCTGGCGCAGGTCAGCGCGTCGCAGGAAGCGGCCATGGGTTTTTCACTGCTGCGTTTCTTCGGCGAATTCCGGTACGGGCTGGCGGTTAAATGCGCCTCCGTCTGCGTTATCGCCGTGATGGGTTTCTGTGTCGGCCACCTGAAAGGGCCTTCTTTGCATCAGGACAGTGCAACCATGGCATCAATGTTGACCGGCGGCGCCGGTCTGGAGGGTGAAAATGCAGAACAATTGTTCTTCTAAAATTATTATCGGGATTATCCTTTTCCTGTCGCTCAGCGCGAACGTGTTCATGTTCGGCATGGTGACGGGCAGGGGCGGGGCGGACGGCAGGATGGCGCGCTTCGAAAAAATCGGCAACGCGCTGGCCAGCTATTCGGACTTAAGCGACGCCAGCCAGGAAAAGGTGAAGGCGATCGTCAAGCGCGACCTCCCCGACATCAAAAAGCAGGCCGAGGAAATGAAAGAACGCCGCCAGCTGATCAAGGCCGAACTGCTGAAGCCGGATTACAAGCGCGAGGACGTCGAGAAAATCTACGCCCAGCAGCGCGAGGCGCTGACAGCGTTGCAAACCCGCGGGCAGGCAATGGCCCTCGACCTCGCCGACAGCCTCTCGCCCGAGGAACGCGCGAAGGTTCTGGCGGCGCTGGAGAACAAGTAACAATCAGGACTATCCCGGGAGGAAAGCCGCCCTGACACAGGGGCGGTTTTCCTTGTTTTTCAATACCGTACCTGCCCCATATTGCATAAGCCGCCCATCTGGTCTATCCCTGTGCCATTCCAAACGAAAGGCACAACCCATGTTCGGCTGGCTGAAAAAGATTTTCAAACGCTCGTCTAAAAAGGTCGAGGAAGTCATCGCGCCCCCGCCGCTGCCCGTAAAGTCGGAGCAGGCGCTGATCGATTTGAAGATATCGTACCGCAAGCTGGACGACGGCCGCCTCTATGTGCCGGGCAACCTGAATATCTCGAACAAGGACCTCACCGCGCTGCCCGACCTCACGAACGTGGTGGTGGAGGGGAATTTCTCCTGCGTCAAGAACCACCTGACGTCGCTCAAGGGCGCGCCGCAGATGTTCCAGGCCTGCGTGTCCGATTTCGGCGTCTTTGTGCATGGCGGCATCCCCGACCACCTGCGCAACCCGCCCGAGAACAAGCACCGCAACGCGGGGGCGTTCAAGCTCTGACGTGTCCGCCACCCTCGCCGAAAACTTCGTAAAGCATAAATCGAAACTGCGCCACGCCATCCGCGTCACGGTCTCGGCGCTGCTGGCCTTCGGCCTCAATTCATGGCTGCACCTGCCGCAGGGATACTGGATTGCCTTCACCGCCATCCTGACCGTTCAGGCCTCGGTCGGCGGCTCGGTCAAGGCGGTGTTCGAACGCATGCTGGGCACCTTCGCGGGCGCGGCCTGGGGTGCTGCCATCTGCTCGCTCGCCGTGCATGCGCCGCATGAATATTACGGGCTGTTTGTCGTCGCGGGTATCGCGCCCGCGGCCTTTGTCGCGGCCGTCAACCCGCCGTTCCGCATCGCGCCGATTACCGTCGCCATCATGCTGTTCGGCGAAACGGCGCAGCACGGCAGCCCGCTGATTTACGCCGAGCACCGCGTGATGGAAATCGGCCTTGGCTGCGTCATCGGCATGGTAGTGTCGCTGACCGTGCTGCCGTCGCGCGCGCACCGCGTACTGGCCGAGGCGGCTTCCAAGGCGCTGAACGCCTATGCGACGCTCCTGGAACAACTGATCGGCGCGCGCCCGGGCGAGCAAGCATTGGTGGAACAGCACGCCGAACTGCGCGCCGCGATTACCAAGCTTGAAACCGTGGGCGAAGACGCCGCGCGCGAGCGTAAAAGCATGCTGTCGTCCGATCCCGATCCCGCAGCCCTGCTGCGCATGATGCGCCGCCTGCGCTTTGACCTTGTAATGGTCGACCGCACCCTGTCGCAGCCGCTGCCGCCCGCAGCCGCCAGCGCCATGACGGCGCCACTGGCCGCGATCGCCGAACAATCGGCCTTGCACCTGCGCGGCGTGGCGCAGCGCCTGTCGGGCCATAAGGCAGAACTTCAGCCCGATATGCTGAACGGCGCGTACCAGAGGTTTTCCGCCGCGCTGTCGGAACTGCACCGCAGCCAGCATCTGGCGGTCTTGAGCGAAACCGAGCTCGGCCGCGTCTTCACGCTCAACTTCACCCTCGAACAGCTCCACAAAAACCTCCACGACCTCTACGCCCGCGCCCACGAATTCGGCGCGCAGGAGGGGGAGACGGAGTAGATACCATAATGTCTTGCGCGGGTGCGCGCGTTCGGGGTATAAGGCAGGCGAGCGTGATTTTTACGCGCATCCATCAAGGAGACTGTCATGACCAAATACGTTGTTGAAGCCGGCCGCGAAGTGGATATCAAAGGCCTGTCCCGCGCAGAGGGGATCGCCGTGCTGAAAGAGGAAGTCCAGAAACTCGTCAGCCTTATCGACGCTTATAACGCGTCCGCCGCGGACAACCGCGTCGAGGTGAAAGAAACCGCCTGGATCAACACCACAGTCCTGATCGAAGCAACCGACCTTGCCGCCGCCAACCTCGCGATGCAGACGGGGCTGAAAGTCGAAAGGCCGCGCAAACTGACGCGCGACTGAGGAAGTTGTACCAGCCGGGGCCTTACAGGGGCTTCATCCTGAAATCGCCGTAGATATTCTGCTGCTTGCCATCCTTGTCCCAGATGGCGAGGAAGGGTTCCTCGTTTTCATCCCAGATATCCAGTCCCATGATGACGCGGTTTCGTTGCTTCTTGTCTTTCATGATGATAAGCGGGCCCTGGTTGGGGCCGTCGAGGCGGAACAGCAGGCGCAGGCTGCCGTTATTGTCGTAGAGGGTGAGGCAGGGCAGCCCTTTTTCGTTTTCGCGGATGTCGCCGGTATAGGTCCCGAGCTGCAGGCGCAACTTGCCATCGGCGCCGTAAAGGTTCTGTTGTGCCTGCCCGTTGTGTACGCCCAAATCCATGCGGATGCGGCCGGCCTCGTCAAAGAAACGTGCGAAACCCCGTTCAGCTATATCGCCGAAGGCGGGCTTCAGGAACAGGTCGGAGAAAAGGCCGCCCGCAAAAGCGCAGAGGCACATCATCGTTATAAATACGAAATTCTTCATGGCTCACTTTCGGGTGGGGATTGCTTTACTTCGGCTTCAACTCAATCGGCTTCAGCGGCTTGATGTCTTCGCCGGTGTCGGTGCGGGTGTCGGGGTTGTTGCGGCGGAAGGCGGCGGTGGCGAGGCGGGTTTGCGCGTCGCGGATGACTTTCACGATGTCCTTGTTGCCGACGCTTTCGGCGAGGTCGATGGCGCTATCGCCATTCTTGCTTTCGCGGTCGACCATGGCGCCCGCGATCACCAGCAGGTCGGCGCAGGCCCAGTGGTCGGCCTTCACGGCCATCATCAAAGCGGTTTCACCATTTCGGCTGCCTTTTTCGACATCCGCGCCGTTCTTAATGAGGAACTCCGCCTGGTCGGCCTTGCCGTGGAAGCAGGCGGCGTGCAGCGCCGTCCAGCCCTTGGCGTCGGCGGCGTTGACGTCCGCGCCGTATTTCAGCAGCAGCTCCATCATATTGGTCGAGCTGCCGGCCAGCAGGAAAGCGGTCTTGCCTTCGTCCATGGGGCCGAATTTCTGCCATTTCACGGCATCGGGGTGTTCCTTCAGCGTATCCTCGACGGCTTTCAGGCTGCCGCGTTTGACGTTTTCGAAAAACTTCTCGCGCAGCTCTTTTTCAGGGAAAGAGGCGCGCAGGTTGAAATCGGGGGCTGGTTTTCCGGTCGTCATGTTCCATATCTATAAATTCTTGGGGTTCGGGAAGGGTAAGACAATCAAACAGTTATGTCAATATCGCATGGCATCCTGTTCAGGTGTTTAAGAAAAATCTTGACTCCAGAGGCCTGAAATCATTATGTTCTGGCCACCCAAAACGAACAGCGGAAGCGCCTTTTTACTTAGCTCCGCCATTCCCTAAAGTCATAAAAATCAATAACAAAGGGAGAATCCTGATATGTCAGTCAACAGCCTTTCCGGCAAAAAAATCCTCGTCCTGGTTTCCAACGGCGTCGATGAATCGGTGATGTCCACCGTCATGCGCGAACTGGTCAAAACCGGCGCAACCGTCAAAACCGTGGGCACCGAAAGCGGCCTCGTCAACAGCTGGAACAACAACGCCTGGGGCCTCTATTTCCCGGTCGACCAGCAGATTTCCCAGACGCTCGGCGCGGATTTCGACTGCCTGATCGTCCCCTCGGGTTCGCGCAGCGTCGCGAAACTGGGCACCAACGCCCATGCCGAGCGCATCATCGTGTCCTTCATCACCGCCGGCAAGCCGATGGCCTTCATGGGCAACGCGGTTGAACTGCTGGCGAAAACCAACCTCGCCTCCGGCTGGAACGTTTCCGGCCCCGAAAGCGTCCAGCAGGCAATGACCGCCGCCGGCGCAAAATGGCAGGGCGGCACGACGTGCACGCATAACGCGCTCTTCACCGGCGATTGCGAAAACCTGCAGGGCTTCATCGCCGAGATGTTCGCACACTTCGGCGGCGCGTCCGCCGAGCAAGTCAAAGCAGCGGCGTAATTCAAGGGCGCGCGGAGCAGGACATGAAGAACGAAATCCAGTCAGCAGTCAGCGACATCAAGTCCTCGCTCGACCTGCTGAGGAGGCATCTTTGACTGGGACCGCGCAGTCCACAGGCTTGCCGAACTGAACGCGCTCGCGGAAGACCCCGCGCTCTGGCAGGACCAGGAGCGGGCGCAGAAAATCCTTAAAGAGAGAACCCGCCTCGACACCAATATCGGCGCGGTGCGGGCTATCGAGAACAACCTCAACGACCAGATCGGCATGATCGAAATGGCCGAGGCCGAAGGCGACGCAAGCCTTGTGGCCGAGGCCGAAAAGTCGCTGCTTGCCATCAAGGACGACGTCGCCAAACGCGAACTGGAAAGCCTGCTGTCCGGCGAGCTGGACGGCAACGACGCCTACCTGCAGATCACCGCAGGGGCAGGGGGCACCGAGGCGCAGGACTGGGCCGGCATGGTCTACCGCATGTTCCTGCGGTGGGCCGAGCAGAACGGCTACAAAGTCACCACCATGGACCACCAGGACGGCGAGGTCGCGGGCATTAAGGGCGCGACGCTCGAAATCAAGGGCGAAAACGCCTACGGCTGGCTGAAGGCCGAAAGCGGCGTGCATCGCCTTGTCCGTATCTCGCCCTACGATTCAAACGCGCGCCGCCATACCAGTTTCTGCGCCGTGTCGATCACGCCCGTCATCAACGATGAAATCAACATCGTGATCGAGGACAAGGACCTGCGCGTCGACACCTACCGCTCCGGCGGCGCCGGCGGCCAGCACGTCAACAAGACTGAATCCGCCATCCGCCTGACGCACATCCCGACCGGCATCGTCGTCGCCTGCCAGCAGGAACGCTCGCAGCACAAGAACCGCCACCACGCCATGCAGCTGCTGAAGGCGAAACTCTACGAGCGCGAGATAAACGCGCGCGACGCCGAGAAGCAGCAGCGCGAAGACGCCAAGAGCGACATCGCCTTCGGCCACCAGATCCGTTCCTACGTTTTGCACCCTTATCAAATGGTCAAAGACCTGCGCACCGGATACCAGACGTCGGACACGCAGGGCGTGCTCGACGGCGACCTGCAACCCTTCATGCAGGCCTCTCTCGCGCACAAGCTCACCGCCGAAAAAACCGGCGGCGATGCCAAGGTTGCTTACGAAGACCTCGATTAAATTACATCCCGTTGATTTCGTTAGAAGTGCAAAATTTTTTCGCGGATTTTGGGCCTCTAATGCCCTTGCGAAGTTGAAAAACCGTATCCATCCACCATGCCATGAACGCCACGCGATTGTGTTTCGAATAAATTCAATCCATTAGCAAAATCGCGCCCCGAAAACGCACACCGAAATCGCCAAGCGATATCAAAGCCTTGCAAAACGCATGTTTTTTGGATGTCCGGAAAGCCAATTTTCAGCGGGAATTTTTAAGGCGCAGGGGGCGCGACACGGTTATCGCCTGTTCCGTCCCGCCCTCGACCATTTTAATCGCCGCCGCGACGCCGCGGTTTTTTTCACAGGCGTCGATCAGCTCGACAATATCATCGCGCCCGTTGCTGCGCGCCTTGGTCTTGATGCTTCGGCCATCGGGCATCACCGCATGTGTGTCGCCGCCGCGGTCGAGGAAGAACTTCACCGAAGCCGGCTTGCCGTTGTCGACAGCCACCATCAACGGCGTCATGCCGCGTGTGCTGCACGGGTGCAAATCGGCGCGCGCGCCCGCCAGCAGCAATAAAACCTCCACCTTACCAGCCGCCGCCGCGCCATGGATGGCGGCAAAGCCCGCGTCGTTCACCAGCGACACATCCGCGCCGATGGACAAGAGGTGTTTCACCATGTCGGTGCGGCCCAGCTGCGCCGCCGTGATCAGGGCCGTGTTGCCCTCGGAATTCGTGTCGGTGTCGTGCCAGTTGACGACGGCCTTTTGCATCGCCAGGGGCATCGCCGAAAAGGTCGCCATCACGCCGTTGCAGGCGGCGGCCATCATCGAGCGGTGGAATTTCTGCAATTCCTGCTCCTGCGGCGTCTTTTTCGGGGCGGTGCGCGCGTTGAAGCGGCCGCTGATGATGTTCTGTTCGGCGGCGATTTTAAAGCCGTCCGGTTCGCGCGATTCATCTGTCATGGGCGGGGACTATAATCCATAATACATAATGTCGCCAGTGTTTTCATAAATTACTGAAATTGCAGGTATATATAATTTAAATGACTCCTAAAAACTTCTGGTAAAACATGCCGGAATCCCTATTATGAGTGAACAAAATTTAAGCACCCAAAGCACGTCCAATACCAAATAAAGAGGTAATCTATGCGCCGTAAACATTTGGCCGCCCTTGTCTCCGTCTCTGTTGCCGCCCTGATCTCTGCCGCCACGTCTTCGCAAGCCACCCAGCGCGAACCGCTGGTGCTGGGCCTGCTGAAACCGGCCGACGACTGGAAAGTAGGCACGGTCGACGCGCAAGGCGCCTCGTTCTGCGCCATGGTCACCAAATACAGCAGCGGCGTCGGCCTCGCCTTCGCCCGCAGCCCCGAAGGCTACGGCTCGGTCGCGATCGACCTGCGCGAAAACGTCTTCAAGTTCGACCAGAACTACGAAGTCACCCTGAAAACCGACAAGGCCGGCGCGCGCACGCTGCCCGGCAAGGCGACCTCGGAACGCTCGATGGTCGTGCAGATCGGCGACGACAAGGCGCTGTATGACAGCTTCAAGTCCAACGGCACGCTGCAGATGGTGTCCGACAACGTCGACATCAGCTTCTCGCTCGCCAAATTCTCGGGCTCGTACAAGAGCCTCGTCACCTGCGCCGACAAGCTGAACAAGGCGACCGGCACCACCGCGATGCCCGCGGTGAAGGTGAAGGAAGTCGAAGAACAGGCGCTCTCGCCCATCGACCGCGAAATCGAACAGCTCTCCGGCGCCACGGGCGCCGTTAACGGCACGCAGGTCGCCGCCGCCGAAACCGGCAGCAGCCTCGACGAACAGCTGGAGGAAGCGGCCAGCGCCGACGTCTCCGAATTCAAGGCAAAAGTTGCGACCCTCGACAAGCAACATGCCGAGCTGAGCCAGCAGATCGAAACCCAGCGCGACGAAGTGGCGCAGATTTCCGAACAGAAGGAAAAGGTCGAGCGCAAGCTGCTCGCCTCCGTCAAGTCCACCGAAGCAGGCCAGGTGCCTGCCGCCACCAGCCTCACCGCGCAGGAGCTGGAACAGCGTGAAATCGCCGCCAGCGCAGAGGCGAAGAAACAGGCCGAAGCCGCCGAGAAACTGGCCGCCGCGCAGAAAATCGAACTGGATGCGAAACAGGCGCAGCTGGACAAGCTGGAAGCCGAAAAAGCCGCCGAGGCCGAGCGCCACGTCGCCGAATTCAACCGCAAGCAGCAGGAAAACGCCGAGAAGGCCGAACAGCTGGCCAAGCAGGCCGACGCCCTCAAGGCCGAGAAAGCCGCAACGGCCGAAGACAACAAGATGCTCAAGGCGAACCTCGTCGCCAAGCAGGCGCAGCTGGCCGATACCGCCGCCGCGCGCGACGAACAGGTTTCCGACCTGACAAAAAAACTGGCCGCCACGCAGGGCGATTACCAGTCGAAAATCGCGGCGCTGGAAGGCGAGCGCGACACGCTCAGCAAGCAGCTGGCTGAATCCCAGGCGAAAGTGCAGCGCCTGACGCAGGCCTCGACCGAGACGCACACCTATGCGCAGTCGCTGGAGGGCATGCTGTCGAAATCCGAAGACGCGCGCCAGGGGCTTGAAAAGCGCCTCTCGACGCTCGAGAAAACCGCGGCATCGATCACCGGCGACCAGAAAGCCCTCAAGGCTTCCGCCGCCGACGCGAAGCAGCTGGCCGCCGTCAAGGCCGAGCTCGACGCGCTGAAAACCGCGAACGCGCAGGACAGCGCCAAGCACCAGAAAGAACTCGCCCGCAAGACCGCCGTGTACGAAGCGTTGCTGGCCGATTACGAACAGCTGCAGGCAAAAGGCAGCGAACTGGCGACAAAGGACAACAGCCTGAGCAAGGCGCACCTGGAACTCTCCGGCCAGCTGGAGCAAAAACAGGCGCAGGTTGCCGAACTTGAAGGCAAGCTGAAATCGCTCGAGGCCGAGCGCCAGGCATCCGCCGCCAAGGCTGAAGCCGCCGTGAACGACCTTGCCGCCGCGCGCCGCGAAATGGACGGCATGCGCAAGAGTCTCGTCGTCGTCGACAGCGACAAGCTGCCCGCACTGGCCAGCAAGGCCGCAGCGGACCGCGAAGCGCTGAGCAAGGCCGAAGCCGAAATCGCCAAGCTGCGTTCCGAGAAAACCGATATCGAACAGAAACTGGCGACGCAGGAAAAATCGCTGGACCTGTCCAAGGCGCAGCGCGAAGAACTCGCCGCCGCCCGCGCCGAAAGCGAAATGCTGCGCAAGGCCAATGCCGAACTGTCGGACAAGGTTTCTGCCGCCGCGACGCAAACCTCCTCGAAAGCACAGAAGGCCGAACTGGTCGCCACCAAGGCGCAGGTCGAAGAACTGCGCAAGTCGAACGCCGACCTGCAGGAACGCCTCGCGTCCCGCCCGGTCGAGGCTCCCGCCATCACCGCAGGCGAGCGCGCCGAACTGGCCGCAAACCGCGCGCGCGTGAAGGAACTGGAAGCGCAGGTCGCCGTCATGAAAATGGCCGAGCCTGTTGTTGATACCAGGGCGCTCGACCTGAAAACCGCCGAGCTGAACAAGGCACAGGCCGAAATCATCCGCCTGCGCAGCGAAAAATCCTCGCTCGAGCGCAAGTTGAACGAACGCGCCGCACGTGCGGAACGTAAAGAACAGCCCGTCGCTGCAGCTGAACCCGCCTTTGTCCCGGCTGCAGACCTCGCCGCGACCGAACCCGCCGCGGGCGATGTGGGAGACATGCCGGCCGTTCCTGCCGTCGCTGTCGAAGAAGAACGCTTCGACGACAACCGCGCCGCTGCCTTCCTCGACCGCATCATGACCTACCACCGCGGCGCAGGGGTTGCGAAACCCGTGGCGCCCGTGGCCGAGAAACGCCCGGTCTTCGGCGCCGCCGGCAAAGCGCCTGCCGCCGTCGAGGAAAAGCCTTTCTCGCGCAAGTCGTTCAAGCAGCAGTCGGCGGTGAAATCCTATCCGCCCGTGACTGCAGCCGTTGAACAGCCGCACAAGTCGCTCTCTCCTGCGGCAGCGCCTGCCTATATCGACGAAGTCACGACCCTTGCCGATAACAGCGCCAGCATCGACAGCGGCATGACGCCGATGCCCGATGACGTGGCCGCAGCGCCCGTGCAGGCAAGCTCCAAAAAAGGCCCGCAGTCGCTCGAAAACATCCTGACGCAATCGGGCCTGCAAGGCATCACCTTCAAGTCCGTCGACGCCGGCCCGAACGAAGCCGTGCGCCAGTGGACCGCAGGCGACATCAACGGTATGTCCGAACAAATCCCCGCCACGGCAGACTTCGGTTACGCCGTGCAGGCTTACCTCGACCGCTACCGCGACGATTGCCCCGGCCAGCTGAAGGTCAACATGGGCAAGCCGCGCGCGACGGCCAACGGCACCGTCCAGCAGGCCGATATCGCCTGCCCGATGGAATCGAACACCTACAGCAGCTCCTTCGTCTTCACGCAGGCGGGCGGCACCTTTAACGCCATCCTGCACACCGGCTACCCGCAACAGGCTGCCGAAGTGAAGCAGATCTCCGACACCATCGCGGCTGTCGCGGGTTCCTCGGGCATCCAGGGCAAGTCTGCTTCCGTACCTGAAAAAGTGCAGCAGGCCTCGTCGCTGAAGCTCAAAGTGCCCGCCGACAAGCCGACCGGCGGGAAACGCCGCAGCCTCATCATCCGCGACGACGCGCCCTCGGCCGCGAAGCCCTCGGGTGACGATTTCGAGACGGTGGTCGTCCAGTAACAACGAGGGGGAGGCTGACATGGCCAAAGTATTCCGCCTGCTTGCCTCTGCCGCCGTTATCGCAGCTGTCGCGCTGCCGCTATCCGCCTTGGCCGCCACGCCGCCGCGCACCACGGTGAATACGCCGAAGGGCGACTGGGTGGTGGGGCCGATCAACGCGCCGTCGTCTTCCGGCGTCGGCTATTGCTCGATGAAGAACACCTATATCGACGGGCTCGGCCTGGTCTTCGCGCGCGATGCGGAGGGCAGCAACTCGATCGCCGTGGACCTGCAAAAGAAGCTGCTGAAAACCGGCGGCCAGTATAACGTGACGCTGAAATCCGGCGCGGCGCAGCGCAGCATGTCTGCCATCGCCGCGACGCCGACGGTGCTGATCGTGCAGATGGGCCTCGACCGCGATTTCTATTCCGTCATGGCGAAGGCGGGCAGCATCGCGCTCGACTTCGGCGCGGCCGAAATCTCGTTCCAGCTGAAGGGCGCGAATGACGCCATGGAAGTCCTCACCAAATGCGCGCAGGCGCTTGGCAAGGGCCAGAAGTTCACCACGACCAAGGTTGCCAAAGCAGCCCCCCAACCGGCAGCCGCCGCTGCCCCCGCGAATATCGAACCCGCTGTGGGCGGGGATGGCGATTTCACGGGTTACCTCGGCGGCGCGAAAGAGGCTGTGCCCGCGATCGAGCGGCTGGCCAACAAGCGCCCCGATGAAACCAACCTTGGCCTGAAGGCCGCGAACGAGGAGCTGAAACAGCAGATCGCCGAGCTGAAAGTGCAGAACCGCAAGCTGCTGGCCGAAAACCAGCAGATCGCCGAGCGCATGATCAACAGCGGCGACGCCGAAGCCGAAATGGAAATGGCGGCTGCCGCTGAAACCGAAAACCGCGAAAGGGCGCTGGCCGCCGAAAACATGCGCCTGCGCGCCGCCCTGAACGAGCTGCCGGAGCCCGAACCCGCGCCGGTGGCGCAACTGGAACCTGCGGCGGGTGAAACCGTCGCTCCTGCGTTCCTCTCCAGCCTGCTGGAGGCCGCCAATATCCCTGCGTCTGCGGATTCACGTAATCCCGAAGTCCTCGTCTGGGGGATGGAGGGCGAGGTTTATGGTTCGGGCGAAGAACGTAAACTCGACCCCAAGGCCGGACTTGAAGCTGCCGTCACGGCCTATATGAACGAGGCCCGCGGCCGTTGCCCCGGCGACTTCGCCAATACTTCGGGCAAGATCAGGAAACTCAAGGGCAAGCAGGTCGTGGAAAGCGAAATCGCCTGCCTCGACGGCCAGAACGACGCTGCCGCCGCCGTCCTTTTCGTCGTCAAGGGCAGCGACCTCGCCGTCATCAGCCATGAAACCGCGCCCGCGCGCATGACCGCGGCGCTGGCGGGCAGGGATGCCGTGATTTCAGCGATTTCCGGCAAGTAATTAAGCTAAAAGATCAGGATATCTTGCGCGTCTTGTAATAGCGCGCGCAGGCGTCGAGAAGCGCGTCGCGCAGTTCGCGCCCGACCTTGCCGCCGTCGCCTTTTATCTGGCTGCCCATGACGGCGTTGATCGACATTTTATGCGCGACCACGATGTCCAGCATGTCTTTATCCACGAAAACAACAGTTTCAAGGAAGTTCACGAGAATATTGGATATTTCGCTGATCAGCGGGTAGTGGAACATGCCCCCCTGCGCCTTCAGCTGCATGGCGGGGTAGAGCATGGCTTCGATGGCCTTTTCACCCTGCAGGGTGCCCGCCTTGGCGTCGGCGATGGCTTCATGAAGTAGATCCACAAGCATCAAGGCTATCGGCTTGAAATCAATCGTATTGTTCTCGAGCAGTTCTTGCGCTTTGGACAGCACGGTTTCGTCGATGCCGCCCGAGCCGATTTTGGCCTTCAGCTTGTTGGGCGGGATCAACAGTTCGGCATTACGGACCTTCTTCTGGTCCATGAACGCCGGATCGTCCTGTGTACCTTGCTCCGCCATTACCATTCTTCCATCTTGATATCGTCAGGCTTGTCGCCCTGCTCGTGCTTGCGCTTGATATCGCGGGCTTTTTGCAGCGCGGTGGCCATGCTGACCTGTGTCACGGGGCGCGCGGTAGGCTGTTCGGCGCTTCTACGGTCGGGGCCCTTGTATTCGTCTTCGCGCTTGCGGCGGCGGTCGGGCCCGAAATAGTTTTCAGACTTGACGAAGTGCCGGGGGCGTTCAACCAGCTGTTCAATTTTCTGGTATAAAGCCCTGGCAGTATAGGGTTTTACCAAAAATTCTGTGATGCCTGAATCGCGCGCCTGCAGCACGCGCTTCTTCTGGCTGAAACCGGTCATCATGATGACCGGGCAGAAGGGGTTCGGGCTTTTCTCGTCGGTGCGCAGTTTCTTGGTCAGCTCGAGGCCGCTCTTGGGCTCCTCCAGCCAGTCGATGATCACGAGGTCGGGGTTCAGCCGGCAGAACGTTTCAAAGCCTTCGTCAAAGCCGTAGGCGGAATAAACCTGGTTGACGCCGAAAGCGATCAGCACCTGTTTGGTGATATCGAACATCGCCCGGTTGGTCTCGACGATAAGGACCGTAATATTGCGGAACTGGTAGCTCATAAAAGTTTCTATAATCCTGCCGGTAGTGCCAGCCGCGAAGTGGCTTCAGTCCTGTATTATCAGGCTATTTCCGCCTTTCCGCAAGGCGGAAAACCATGCTAGAAAAGGCCTATCCTTTAACTTTAACCCTCCAGCATTAACAGAACGCTAATGGCCGGCCATTCACAGTTTAAAAACATCATGCACCGCAAGGGTGCGCAGGACAAAAAGAAGGCGAAGATCTTCAACAAGCTCGCGCGCGAAATCACCGTCGCCGCGAAGGAGGGCCTGCCCGACCCCGCGGCCAACCCGCGCCTCTTCAACGCGGTGCAGGCGGCGCGCAAGGCGAATATGCCAAATACACGCATCAAGAGCGCGATCGACCAGGGCAACCCTGCCTCGGGCGATGCCAACCAATACGATGAAATCCGCTACGAGGGCAGGGGCCCGGGCGGCACCGCGGTCATCGTCGAGGCGCTCACCGACAACCGCAACCGCACCGCGGCCGAGGTGAGGGCGGCCTTTGAGAAGAACGGCGGCCAGCTGGGCGAGACTAAATCTGTCGCCTTCATGTTCACACGGCTTGGCCTCATCACCTATCCCCACACAACCGCCTCATTTGATGCTATATTCGAGGGGGCGGTCGAAGCGGGGGCTGACAACGTGGAAACGGTCGACGGAAAACACGAGGTGACCACCAAGCCCGAAGACTTCATCGCCGTGAAGGCCGCGCTGGAAAAGAAATTCGGCGAGCCGGAAAGCGCGGGCATCCTCTGGCGCCCCAACACGACGGTCAACCTGAACCAGGAACAGGCGCAGGAACTGATCGAGCTGATCGAGGCGCTGGAAGAAAGCGACGATGTGCAGAACGTCTATTCGAACTTCGAAGTGGATGACGCAGTGATGGAAAGGTTGTCGGCGTGAGGATTTTCGGCATCGATCCGGGCTTGCAGAAAACGGGCTGGGGCGTGATCGATGTGATCGGCAACAGGCTTGTGCACGTGGCGCATGGCGTCATCAAAACCGACGCCAAGGCCGAAACCTCCATCCGCCTGAACACCATTTTTATCGAGCTGAGCGGCAAGATTGTGCTGTGGAAACCGACCCATGCCGCGATCGAGGAAACTTTCGTGAATAAAAATCCGGCCTCCGCCCTGAAACTTGGCCTCGCCCGGGGCGTTGGCATGATGGCCCCCGCGAACGCGGGGCTGGCCGTGGCCGAATACCCCGCGAACCTCGTTAAAAAATCGGTGGTCGGCGCCGGCCATGCGGAAAAAGAACAGGTGCAGATGATGATTAAAATCCTGCTGCAGGGCGTCGAAGCCGCCAGCGACGCCGCCGACGCGCTGGCCGTCGCCATCTGCCACGCGCACCACGGCGCAACAAAATACAAGGTCGGTGGTATCATGTCGGGAGCAGCCAGATGATTGCAAAACTGACAGGCGTTATCGACAGCGTTTCGCTCAACAGCGCCATCATCGACGTGAACGGCGTGGGATATCTTGTCACGGCATCGAACCGCACGCTCGCCAAAATCGGCTCGAACAAGGGCACGCCCGTGTCGCTGCTGATCGAAACGGTTGTGCGCGAGGATGCGTTTTTGCTCTACGGTTTCGCCGATGCGGTGGAAAAGGAATGGTTCCAGATCCTCTGCACCGTGCAGGGCGTGGGGCCCAAGGCGGCGCTGGCGATTTTGACCGCCGTGTCGCCCGAACAATTGCCCGTGGTCATCGCCTCGCAGGATAAAACCGTGCTGCGGCAGGCCGACGGCGTGGGCGAAAAACTCGCCGTGCGCATCGTGACGGAGCTGAAGGAAAAAGCCGGCAAGATGGCCTTGGGCGCAGCCGCGCAACAGCAGGTGATGGCCGTGCGCAGCAAGACGGGCAAGGCCGGCGCGGAAGTGCCGAAATCGGCCGCGAACGACGCGGTTTCCGCCCTTATCAACCTCGGCTATGGCCGCACCGAAGCCTTCGGCGCGGTATCGACCGTGGTGCGCGACAGGGGAGAGATTGCGCTGGGCGACCTGATCCGTGAAAGCCTGAAGGAGCTGAGCGCATGACCGCCGCAACGAAACCGCAGCGCGAAATATCGCCTGAAAAACAATCCTTCACCGACGCGGATGAAAATTCTATCCGCCCGCTGTCGCTGGCCGAATTCATCGGCCAGAAAAAGACGCGCGAGAACCTGAAAGTATTCATCGAGGCCGCGAAGTCGCGCGCAGAACCGCTCGACCACGTGCTGCTCTTCGGCCCGCCCGGCCTTGGCAAGACGACGCTGGCGCAGATTGTGGCGAAGGAAATGAACGTCGGTTTCCGCGCGACATCCGGCCCCGTGATTTCAAAGGCCGGCGATTTGGCCGCTATCCTGACCAACCTGCAGCCCAACGACGTGCTGTTCATCGACGAAATCCACCGCCTTAACGCGGCGGTCGAGGAAATCCTCTATCCCGCCATGGAAGACCGCCAGCTGGATTTGATTATCGGCGAGGGACCGGCCGCGCGCTCCGTGCGTATCGACCTGCCGCCCTTCACGCTGGTCGCGGCCACCACGCGTTCCGGCCTGATTACGCGCCCTCTGCGCGAGCGTTTCGGCATTCCGCTGCGCCTTGAATTCTATCTGCCCGAGGAACTGGCGCAGATCGTCGCGCGCGGCGCGAAAATCATCGGCATGGATATCACGGCCGAGGGCGCGTTCGAAATCGCAAGGCGCTCGCGCGGCACGCCGCGTATCGCGGGCAGGCTGACAAGACGCGTGCGCGACTTCGCCGCCGTCGACGGCAATAAAAAAGTCGATGCAAAAGCCGCCGACGCCGCGCTGCTGAAACTGGAGGTCGACGCGCAGGGCCTCGATAGCATGGATAGAAAATACATGGGCTGCATCGTCGACAATTACGGCGGCGGACCTGTGGGAATAGAAACCATCGCCGCCGCGTTGTCCGAACAGCGCGACGTGCTGGAAGAAGTCGTCGAACCCTATCTCCTGCAATGCGGCCTTATCGTCCGTACCCCCCGCGGCCGCATGATTTCGGATGCGGGCTATAAGTATCTGGGGTTGCCGCTGCCGAAGAACGCGAAAGATCGTCAATTGGCTTTGATGATTGATAGCGCGGCGCAAGATGATATCGCCTAAGCTGCCATGCCCGCCTTGCGCGGGCATCCAAAAGCGCGTCAGCGCGTCTTGTAACGAATTCTATTGTTTTTCGGAAGATATGGCTTCTGCTATAGCAAGCAGGGCTTTTCTTCCCTCTTCATTACACCACTCAGTGGGTACTTGAGCTGGGTAAATATCAGGAAAATCTAAAATCTCTTGCCGTATTTTTTCCACTGCGACATCACGTTGCTTTACGGATGTAAAATCATCCCAGTCCCAGTTACCGCAGGTGCCGTTCAGAAATGATTTGATGAGGTTTGCTAGTTCCCGTTTATTCACTTAGATACCTTATTTATATGACGGCAGGACTGCCTTTTGGACCCCCGCGCAAGGCGGGGGTGGTGTAAGGATTACTCAGCCAGCTCCTGCTCACAAATATTCTCCACATTCCGGAAGAATTCTTTCATCTGTTCTTCCGTCATCGCGTTGCTGGTGCGTTTCTGGTCGCGGTAGGCTTGTACGAAGCAGGCGGGGTCGTTGTCGATTTGCTCCTTGCTGCGGTAGAAATCGATGGTCGTGACCTTGCCGTCTTTTTTGTGGATGACGCCCGAGCAGTCGAGGGCGCTGCCCGCGGGCGGCTGGAAGGCTTCGGTGGTCTTGTAGCTGTTGTACAGCTCGCCCAGCGTGACGTTATAGCTGTATTCGAGCACGCCGTCCGTCACCTTTGAATCCACGATGCCGCCGTCGCAGCGGTCGCCGGTGGGCTGGACGAGGTCGGTCCAGATTTTATCGCCTTCACGCTTCATGATGACGACGGATGAAAACTGCCCCGTGCCGCCGCCGTTCACCAGCGTTTCGAGCGCGAAGCCGCCTTGGACCTTGCCGAGGTATTTATACCCTGTGAAACCGCAGAATCCGTAGGAGGGGCCTTCGCCGCAGGCATAGTTATAGCCGATCATGCCGCCGCGCAGCACCTGCAGCCCGCCCTCGATCTCCTTGCCCTCCGGCGCGCCGGTGCAGTGTTTCAGCTCCTGCGGCACGGTCGGGCCCTCGGTGGGATTCGAGGCCTCGACGCAGGCGGGGTCGATGGGCTTGCCTTGGTACAGCATTTCAGGCGGGAAGTTCTTCGTCGCCTGTTCCGCGGTCATCGGGCGGGCGACGACCCTTGCCTCGGCCGCGGGTACGGCCACCAACATGAATGCCAGCAAAATGCACAGAAATTGCACAATATTATCCCGTCTGTTGAATTGTATTCTTTCTAGCGCATGGGTAATCTTGTGCAAAGGGATTGCAGATGTCCGTCCACCATCTTCCGGTCAGGGTTTATTACGAGGATACCGATACCGCGGGTATCGTGTACCACGCCAACTACCTGCGCTTCGCCGAGCGCGGGCGGACGGAGATGCTGCGGGCGGCGGGGTTCGAGCATGCCAAGCTGCTGGCGGAGACGGGCGTTGCTTTTACCGTAATATCGATGCAAATAAATTTCAAATCGCCGGCCAAGCTTGATGAACTTTTGGACGTCCAAACGCATATGCTCTCGGTTGGCGGCGCTTCTATGGAGATGGCGCAAGCTATCTATCGGGATGGGCTCTTGCTGGTTGATATGATTGTCAAAATCGCCTGTATTGATCGCAACGGGAAAGCTGCTAGATTACCAGAAGCGGTAAGGGAAATATTCAAAAAGAATACATAATCCCGCTTCGACACCACTCCGAAACCTGAAGGACGTTATAAATGGACCCGATTCAAGCAACCCAACTGGCCGGCACAGCGGCGCAGCATGACCTTTCGGCCTGGGCCCTGTTTTTGCAGGCGGACCTGATCGTCAAAACCGTGCTGATGATTTTGGGCGCGGCCTCGGTCTGGAGCTGGGCGATCATCATCGACAAGTGGATCACGTTTAAATCGGCCGACATCAAGGCGGGCAAGTTCGAAACCTCGTTCTGGTCGGGCGAACCGCTTGAGAAAATCTACAAGCGCATCTCGGCCAAGCCGGGCGACCCGATGGCGCGCACCTTCTGCTCGGGCATGAATGAATGGAAGCTGACCGTCGACACCGCGCCCAGCGTCGACGGCGACCTGCGCGCAGGCCTGCAGCAGCGCATCGATCGCGCCATGGCGACCTCCATCAACCGCGAAGTGGGGGTGCTGGAGCGTTACATGACCTTCCTCGCCACCGTCGGCTCGACCGCGCCCTTTATCGGGTTGTTCGGCACCGTCTGGGGCATCATGAATTCCTTCTCGGCTATCGCGGGCACGCAGAACACCTCGATCGCCGTAGTCGCGCCCGGTATTGCTGAAGCGCTCTTTGCGACGGCCATCGGCCTTGTCGCGGCTATCCCGGCGGTTGTGGCTTACAACAAATTCTCCACCGACCTTGGCCGTTACCATGACAGGCTCGACGCTTTCGCGGCGGAATTCAGCGCGATCCTCGGCCGTCACCTCGAGCGGGGGGCTTAAGCGATGGGGGCGAAGCTCGCATCATCTTCCCGCGGCGGCGGGCGCAGGCGCGCCAACGTCATGGCGGAAATCAACGTGACGCCGTTTGTGGACGTGATGCTGGTGCTGCTGATCATCTTCATGGTGACCGCGCCGCTGCTGACCGCGGGCGTCTCGATCAACCTGCCCAAGACCAACGCCAAATCGCTGAGCCAGCCCGACAACAAGCCGCTGGAGGTCAGCATCGACGCGCGCGGCGACATTTATCTGGGCGACCAGAAGCAGCGCGACGTCGCGACGCTGGTTGAAAAGCTGAAAGCCATTTCGGGCGAGACACAGGGCGAGCGCGTGATCTACTTCCGCGCCGACAAGGCGCTGCCCTATGGCCGCGGGATGGAAGTGATGGCGGGGGTGCAATCCTCCGGCTTCACCAAGATCGCGCTGGTGACCGAGACCAAGGACGGCAAGTGAACCTGAGCCTGACCGAGAGACCGGAAATGAACCGCAAGGCTGTCACATCGTCGCTGATACTGCATGTGGCCGTGCTGGTGCTGGCCACGGTCAGCTTCCCGTGGCTGAAGCGCGACCTCGACCTGCCGCAGCCCATTTCGGTCGAACTCGTCACCATCGATAAAATCGCCATGACCGACAAGCAGGCCGTGCGCCCCGAAGCCAAGGTGCCCGAGAAAAAAGAAGAAAAGAAAATAGACAAGCCGCCGCCCGCCAAAACCAGCAAGGCCGAAGTGCCCACGCCGCCCAAGCCCAAGCTGGAAAAAGAAGAAAAGAAAGAAGAGATCAAAAAGGAAAAGGTCATCGACGAGCTGGCCGCGCCCGAAAAGAAAGAACAGAAAAAGCCCGAGAAGAAAGAAGTAAAGAAACCGGAGCCGCCGAAAGAGCCGGAGAAAGACTTCGCCTCGGTCCTCAAAAACCTGGCCGAGCCGAAGCCCATGCCGTCGCCCCCGCCGCCCGCCGAAGCCATCCCGGATAAAAACGTGATGACGCCGCAGGGCGCCAACCTGCCCATCGGCGCGCGCATGACGATGACGGAGGAAGACGCGCTGCGCAAACAGCTGGAGGGCTGCTGGAACCTGCCCATCGGCGCGAAGGATGCAGACCAGCTGATGGTCGATGTGTTTATGGTTATTAACCCGGACCGCACATTACGTTCGGCACAAATTGTAGACTCCGCGCGTTATAGCAGCGACCCGTTTTTCCGTGCCATGGCCGACAGCGCCATGCGGGCGGTACGAAACCCAAATTGCTCGCCTTTTGAGCTGCCGCCTGATAAATATGATGCTTGGAAAACAGTCACGGTCACTTTCGACCCGAGCCAGATGTTCTAACGGAGTTTAGCCATGAAAAAGTTTATTGCCCTCGCGCTGATGCTGGCGCTGTTCGTCCCTGCCATCGCGCATGCCGATTTGCGCCTGACGGTGGGTAGCGGCAAGGTCGATCCCATGCCCATCGCCATCCCCGTTTTCGCGGGCGGCGACGGCGAGCTTGGCAAGAATATGTCGGATGTGGTTTCCGCCGACCTGCAGCGCTCGGGCCTCTTCCGTCCGCTCAACCGTTCTTCCTTTATCCAGCCGGCCGATGCCGCCGCGCGCGCGCCGAACTTCGGCGAATGGCGCGGGGTAGGGGCGCAGGCGCTGGTTACCGCGCTGCTGTCCAAAACCGGCGACGGCAAGACGCGCGTCGAATTCCGCCTCTGGGACGTTTTCGCGCAGCAGCAGATGGTCGGCACGGCCTATATGACGACGCCCGCCAACTGGCGCCGCATCGCGCATATCATCTCGGATGCCATCTATAAGCGCATCACCGGCGAGGAAGGCTATTTCGACAGCCGCCTGGTGTATATCTCGGAAACCGGCCCCGGCAACGCGCGCGTGAAGCGCCTCGCCATCATGGACCAGGACGGCGCGAACCACCGCTACCTCACCGACGGCCGCGCACTTGTGCTGACGCCGCGCTTCTCGCCGACGCGCCAGCAGATTACCTATATGGCCTATTACAACAACAAGCCGCGTGTCTATATCTATGATATCGACTCAGGCGCGCAGCGCGTGCTGGGCGATTTCCCGGGCATGACCTTTGCGCCGCGTTTCTCGCCCGACGGCAACCGCGTCGTGATGTCTCTGTCCAAAAACGGCAACGCCGACATCTACACGATGAACATCGGCAGCAAGGCCGTGAGCAAGCTGACGAACGACGCCTCGATCAACACCTCGCCCAGCTTCTCGCCCGACGGCCGCCGTATCGCCTTTGAATCCGACCGCAGCGGCAAGCAGCAGATTTATGTGATGAACGCCGACGGCTCGGGCCAGCAGCGCATCACCTTCGGCGACGGCCGCTATGCGAACCCCGTCTGGTCGCCCCGCGGCGACCTGATCGCCTTCACCAAGATGTCGGGCGGCAGCTTCTACATCGGCGTGATCAAACCCGACGGCAAAGGCGAGCGCCTGATTACGCAGGCCTATCACGTCGAAGGCCCCACCTGGTCGCCGAACGGCCGCGTGCTGGCTTACTTCAAGGAAAAGCCGAACGGCAAGGCGCGCTCCGCCAAGGTCTATACCATCGACCTGACAGGCTATAACGAGACGCAGGTCGCAACGCCGCTCGACGGCTCCGACCCCGCCTGGTCGCCCTTGAATAAGTAATCTTTCGATAAACAAAAAACCCCGGCGAGAGCCGGGGTTTTTTCGTTTCAGAATGTTTTGCTGTCATCTTGCGGCGGCGGGGGCGGCGCGTCGGGTTTCGGCTCGTCTGGCGCAAAAGGGTCATAGGCCGGCTTTGGCTTGCGTGGCGGGAGTTTGTATTCCTGCTTTTCTTCATCCAGCGTGAAGAGAACGTTGTAATCGCGCAGCAGGAAGGCGAGGCCATAGCCCATCACCATGCCCGCCGCCTGACCCCAAAAGGGGAACATCGTATAGGGCACGTTTTGAATCCCCTTGCCCGACAGGAATATGCCGCAGACAAGGTTCAGCACGAAGTAAAAGCCGATGAAGTTGCGCGCGAGGACAAACGATGTGCTGGTGCGGCCGCGCCCGTAGCGGGAACCGAAAACGATCGAGCTGCGACGGTGCCGCCGGCTGCCGAAATGGATTTCAACCTTGAGCCGCGCCAGGGGGAAATAGGCGGCATAGGCGCCCGCCACGGCCGCCACCGCGCCGCCCGGGCCAAAGGCGATTTTCACGCCCGGGTCTGTATGCGTCACCAGCGCGTCGATGATGGCTGTCAGCACGCCGCAGAGGAAAAAGAAAAACGTGAAGCGCGCCGCGCCCATCGCATATTCGACGTTATCGCCGAAAACCCAGAGCAGCATGGCCGTCCAGAGCATGCAGAGGAAATTGGGATGCACGAAAATGCCGCTGAACAGCGTGAAAATTTTCAGGCTGGCCAGAGCACTGCCCAGCGCCTTGAATTTCATGCCCAGCAACAGCGTGCCGAAGGCGGGGCCCAGCGCCGGTTGCAGCGTCAGCCCCTCGATCGATTTCTGCACGGCGGGGGAGGCGAAAGCGAGGCCCGACGCAATAAGTCCACAGACGACAAGGCATACCAGGCCGTAGGTGACATAGGGTGTGTCGCGGTCCTGGTTTTCGTCGTCGCTGATGAATATCATGCGTCTTTTTTTCCAAGGCTTTTGGTCAGCGGCCTGAATTCCTTCATCACGCGCTGGTAGACGAGGCGCTTGAAGGGCACGACGTAATCGAGCAGGTCTTCGATATCCACCCATTTCCACGCGCTGAATTCGGGGTGGCTGTGGGCTTCGAGGTCGATGTCGCTGTCCTTGCCGGTGAATTCAAGCGCGATCCATTTCTGTTTCTGCCCGCGGTATTTTCCGCCCCAGAGTTTTTTCACCAGGCGTTCGGGCAGGTCGTAGTAAACCCATTCCTCCATGACGCCCAGGATTTTGGCCTTGCGCGTGCCGATTTCCTCTTCCATTTCGCGGAAGACGGCCACTTCGGGTTCCTCGCCTTCGTCGATGCCGCCCTGCGGCATCTGCCATGCGCCGGGGTTGTCGAGGCGTTCGGCCACGAAAACGCGGCCGGCCTTGTTCAGCAGCACGATGCCGACGCCGGGGCGCCAGTCGAGGCTCTGGCGCCAGCTGACGTCGTCGTCCGCGGGCTTACTCTTCCGCGGGCTTTTCTTCTTCGGCGGTTTTGTCATGCTGCGCCTTGGTCTTGATAAGGGATGAAAGCGGCACCAGTTTTATGCCGCGCTGCTGCAGGCCTTCCGCCCAGCTTTTGAGGATGGTGAAAGTGAGGGGGTAGGGCTGCGCGATGCCGAGCGCATAGCCCCGTTTGCGGGCGAGGTTTTCCAGCGCCAGCAACTGCGCCTTTACGTCGAGTTCCGTCGCCTGTTCGTCGATGCGCGTATCGGCGGTGATATAGGGGATTTCGGCGTTCATCGCGGCTTCCAACCCTTGAGCGCCCGAGGGCGGCGGGTTTTCGACGAAGACCGCGCCGCGCTGATGCAGCGTCTGCAAGACAGGCAGCAGGCTTTTCGGGTCGGACATGAAGCTGGAGCCCATGAAGTTCATCGCGCCCGTGATGCCGTTTGCGTCGCGCAAAATCCAGTTCAGGTTCTCGCTGTTTTCCCTGGCGGCCACGCGCGTCAGCAGCGCGTGTGGGCCGGGGTCGTCGGCGGGATAGCCCGCCGGCTCCATCGGCAGCAGCATCAGTGCCTCGCGTTTTTCGGCCACGGCCTTTTCGACCAGCGACGCCGCGCGCTGGCTGTAGGGCGAGAAGGCAAGCGCCACCTGCGGCGGCAGCTCGTCGAACGCGCGGCTGACAGCCGTGTCCGACATGCCGAGGTCGGTCATGATGATGGAGACGTAACCCTCGCCGTCGCCGGGGGGGACAATCGTGGTGTCGCTGGAGAAGGAGGTGGCGTTGGCCGAGACCTCGGGCGTGCTGTAGACCGCCTTGATGGCGACGGAGGCCTGCGGCACGCGCGCGTCGAAGGCCTTGACGGCGGGGCCGGCGGAAAGCCAGAGCCAGCCGCCCGTCGCGAGGACCAGCGCGGCAAAGCCCAGCAGGGCCGCCTTGAAACTGCGCTTATGCTCCGGCGGATAAGATGACCATTCCATGCCTTGCGCCTGATCCTTGTCTTTCCAAGCGGCCGATTAGGGCTTCGCGGGTTTCTCCGGTGCTTTCTCGGGCGCTGCGGGCGTGCTTGCGGGTGACGGCGTATCGCCGCGGTAAATGGAAATGCCCTGCAGCAGGTCGATGGCGCGGGCCAGCTGGTAATCGTCTTTTTTCTCGTCCTTCTTGTCCTTGCCGGCCTTGGCGTTTTTGTCGTCGGGCTTGATGTCTTCGCCGTCGGGTTTTTCGGGGGCGAGGGTGGGTTCCTCCACCTTGTCTTCGCCCGGCGCGTTCGGGTTTTTCAGCGCGCCTTTCAGATCCGCCTCATGGATTTCCATGTAGGGTTCTTTTTCGGCGACGACCTTGGCGCGTTCGACCTTGATGTCGGGCTCGATGCCCTTGGCCTGGATGGAGCGGCCCGAGGGTGTGAAGTAGCGCGCGGTGGTCAGCTTGATAGAGCCGCCGCCCGGCACGTCGAAGAGGGTCTGCACCGAGCCCTTGCCGAAGCTGCGCGTGCCCATGAGGACGGCGCGTTTGTGGTCCTGCAGCGCGCCCGCCACGATTTCGGAGGCGGAGGCCGAGCCGCCGTTGATGAGCACAACGATGGGCTTGCCCTTCGCCAGGTCGCCCGGCGTCGCGTTGTCGCGGCGCGTGTCGTCGGCGTTGCGGCCGCGGGTGGACACGATTTCGCCCTTGTCGAGGAAGGCGTCGGAGATGGCAATCGCCTGCTCCAGCAAGCCGCCCGGGTTGTTGCGCAGGTCGAGGACGTAACCGATAAGCTTGGGGCCGGCTTCTTTCTCGATATCATCGATGGCTTTTTTCAGGCCGGCGAAGGATTGCGCGTTGAATTGCGTGATGCGGATATAGCCGACGTTGCCGTTTTCGACGCGGCTCTTGGTCGACTGGATCTGGATGACGGCGCGGGTCAGCTTGAATTTCAGCGGCTCTTTCGCGCCTTCGCGCACGATGGTCAGGTTGATCTCCGTGCCGACCTTGCCGCGCATTTTCTCGACCGCGTCATTGAGCGACATGCCCATGACCTGCTGGCCGTCGATTTCAACGATCAAATCCCCGGCCTGCACGCCGGCCTTGGACGCCGGGGTGTCGTCGATGGGGGTGACGACTTTCACCACGCCGTTTTCCATCGTGACTTCAATACCAAGCCCGCCGAATTCACCGCGGTTGGTGATCGACATCGCCTTGGTCTCTTCCTCAGTCATGTAGTTCGAGTGCGGGTCGAGCGAGGTGAGCATGCCGTTCAGCGCGTATTCCATCAGCTTGCGGTCTTCGACCTTGTCGACGTAGTTCGCGCGCACCTGTTCGAACACGTCGCCGAAAAGCGTCAGCGCCTTGTAGCTGTCCGAGATGGTGGGGCGGTTCGCCGTGCGGTCGGCGTCATCCTGCGCGGCCGGGGCCGAGAGCGAGGTGAAGGCCAGCACGATGGCGATGGCGGTCGAAGCTTTAACAAGGGTCTTGATGGATGTTTTCATGGGAAAGTTCAGCTTTTATCCTGTTTGCGTTGCGCGACGAGAAGCTGGCGCGGATTGACGGGTTCTCCCCCCTTGCGGAGTTCGAAATAGATGCGGGCGTCGGGAAGGTTTTCGGCGGCGCCGATCGGCTCCCCGGAGGAGAGCGAGGCCCCGACAACGGTGTCGATCCTGCCCAGTCCGGCAATGAGGCTATGATACCCGCCGGAATGCTCTATGATCAAGATTTGCTTGTATTTTTGGAAGGGGCCCGCGAACTTCACGCGGCCCGCAAGGGGCGTCACAACCGTCGCGCCGCCGGGGGCTGCGAAGGTCAGGCCCTCGCTGCGCGCGCCCAGTTCGTCGGTTTCGCCGAATGACGTCTTGATGGCGCCCGACACCGGCTGCGGGATGTTGGAGGGCAGGCGCAGGCTGGCGAAATCAGCATTGCCCGAAGAGCCCGCCGGTTTCTTCTTTTTCGCCAGCTCTTCTTTTGCTTTAAGTTTACGCGCCAAGTCGTCGAGATTCTTGGCAGTTCTTGCCAGTTCGGCAACTTCATCCTCGCGTGCCTTACGGTCGGTGATGGTCTTGGCGTAGAGGCTCTCGCGCTCTTTAAGTAATCCGGAAAGATCGCCGCGCTGTTCCTTGAGTTTATTGTATTCTTTGGATTGTTCGGCCAGCTGCGCGCCGATGTCGCCCTCGATTTTGGAAATAGTCGCCAGCTGCGCTTTCAGCGCATCGGAACGTGCGTTCAGGGCGGGGATAAGCGATTTCATAATCAACGAGGCGCGCGCGTTATCGACCGGATCGCCCTGCATCAGCAGCTCGGGCGTGGAGGCGCGGCTGTAGCGCTGCGCCGCGCCCACGACGCCGCCCAGCGCCTCGTATTCTTCTGTAAACCGCTTTTGCGCCGTGGCCTTCTGCGTTTTCAGGCTGGCGAGTTTCTGGTTGGTGGCGGCGATGCTGTCTTCGGTGCGGCGCATGACGGTCGCGGTATCGACCAGGCGCTCTTTCAAATCCGTAACCTGGCCTTCCAGCTCGCTGGATTTTTTCTTCAGCGTCGCAGCCTCGGCCTTTTTGATCGAGAGAAGGGATTTCGCGTCAGGCGCTGCAAGCACCGGCGACGCGAAGCAAACTGCAGCCGTCATCAGGCCGCAGAGCATTATTCCCCTGAAATTCCCCATTCTAGTTCCTGTGGTACGGATGCCCGGCAATGATCTGCTGGGCACGGTATACCTGCTCTAACAGCATAACCCGAACCAGCATATGAGGCCACGTTTGTTTTCCGAAGGAGAGCAAAAATTTCGCCCTTTTTCTGACCGTTTCCGTAAGCCCGTCCGCGCCGCCGATCAGGAAGGTGATCTCCTGAGTCTGCTGGCCCCACTTGGAAATCTGCTTTGCAAATTCGGGCGAGGAAAGAGTCTCCCCGCGCTCGTCAAGCGCGACCAGAAACGCGCCGTCGCCCAGCGCTTTCAAAATCAGCGGCTCCTCGACGGCCGAAGTCGAACCCTTGGGCGCGTCGATTTCCTTCACGCTGACTTTCCAGTTCATGCGCTTGATGTATTCCTCGCACTGCTCAAGCAGCGGGGAATTCTTCAGTTTTCCGACGGCGAGGATTTTGATTTTCATTGAATTTCTTGTCATTCCCGCGAAAGCGGGAACCTGGACGCGGCGTCCGCCGCGCATGTGAATAGACTGGGTCCCCGCTTTCGCGGGGATGACAGCCTGTTAGGAATTCGCCTGATAAAGCGTATAATCCACGGTCGAGAAATCCGCGGACCAGAGTTTTTCGAGGTTATAGAACTCGCGCACTTCGGGGCGGAAGAGGTGGACGATGACATCGCCCGCATCGACGATAACCCAGTCGCCCGTGCCTTTACCTTCCATGCGCGTGCGGATACCCGCGGTATGCAGCTTGGCGCAGAGTTTTTCGGCCATACCGCCGATCTGGCGCGACGAGGTACCGGTGACGATCACCATGTAATCGGCGATGGCCGATTTGCCGGCGAGGTCGATGGAGACAAGGTCCTGCCCCTTTTCGGCGTCGAGCGCCTTCATGATCATTTCATGAAGCTTGTGTTTGGGTTTAGCAGCATTGGCGGCGCTTTTTGCGCCTTTCGCGGCGGCTGCGGTTTTCTGTGCTTTAGGATTAACGGGCGCGGGCGTGATAGTGACGCCTTTTGTGGGCGTCTTGGTGCCGGCCGGTTTTTTTACTTTGGTTGCGATGTTTTCCTCCCTTAAAAAACAAAACGCAAGCTAGCTTATGCTGCTTGCGCTGGTTCGTGTGTGTTGCAGAGTTCAGAGATGATGATTTCCCTCCCTATGCCGGCCCGAAACCCCTTCAGGCCTCTATCTTCATTATATCGCGGTTTGGTTAACACGGCAATAAACCTTGAAAAAACGGCAAAAAACAGGGGTTTACGTAATGGTGTTTTTCGGAGGGGTTTTTCGAGACTCGTGTTCATGGAAAGCAAATGCGCTGTTCAAGAAAACATTCCAAACCTTGTCGCCCCTGCGGAGGCAGGGGCCTAGTACCGTGGTAATGAAACGCAGCACATGCCGCTATCACTGGCTGGAGTTTTAGGCGACTACTTGCTGCTCCAGTTTTTTAGACCAGCGTTTTTATAACTTCCGGTACTAGGCCCCTGCCTCCGCAGGGGCGACAGTTATTTTTTAGATTTCGCCCGTATCGCCGTCGCCGACTGGCTGTTCAACGGCATCCGCACCACCACCCAGGCGGGCGGCTTCATGCCCTTCAGCGCCATCGATTTTGACTGGGTGATCAAATAAGGGCGGAAGGCCACCGCCGCGGGTGATGATTTCAGCGAGGCATGCCGCGGCGGGCGGTCGAGCACACAGACGGGCAGGGCTTTAAAAATCTCCTGCCAGTTTTTCCATTTGTGAAAGGTGAGCAGGTTATCCGCCCCCATCAGCCAGATAAACGTGGTGCGCGGGAACCTTGTTTTAAGCGCCTTGATGGTATCGAGCGTATATTGCGTACCCAACCGGCTTTCAATATCCGTCACGTGGATTTTCGGATGCCGCGCCACCCCCCGCGCATATTCCACCCGCTGCGCCAGTGGCGCCATGCCTTTTGCCGATTTCAACGGATTCTGCGGCGACACCATCCACCACACCGCATCAAGCCCGAGCGATTTGATGGCCTGCAGGCTGATATGCCGATGACCTTCATGCGCGGGGTTGAATGAACCGCCGAGAAGGCCGACGGTGCGGTTTTGCCAGAGATCGCTACCAAATTGTCTCATACGTGAAAATCAGTCCCACTGAGGTTTGAGGGCGATTGCTTTAAAGCGATCTAATAAATCTTGTGGCATTCCACGGTCTGGCCAAATACCGCCAATAAAATGTCTAAAGTCTTTATCCTCTTTGGCTAATGCTTCAATCCTGTCAATAAACTTGTAGCCATGCATGTTTATTAAATCTTCAAAATGACTTGCGGCAAGATGAGCGAGGACTAACTGATCATCAGTCGAGATTCTTATCGCTAAAAGAATTGGCCAGGCCTTTTCTGGGTCGTTATGTGTCGTTTCTAAAAGGTATTCATGAGCCCAGAAATTTGGGTGCAAATCCTCTGAGCCGGATTGTCCCCCAAATACTTCAAGAGCTTTGCTGGCCTTAATCCAAGCGTTGACTAATTTCTCAAGGTCGGCATCCATTCTTTTATTCTTCTGCCAGTGACACCAGCGTCGTGTTCCCGCCACTCGCTGTCGTGTTCACGGTGATGGTTTTTTCCGTCGCAAAGCGCAACAGGTAATGCGGCCCACCGGCTTTGGGGCCGGTGCCAGAGAGGCCTTGACCGCCGAAGGGCTGGACGCCGACGACCGCGCCGATCATGGAGCGGTTGACGTAGCAGTTGCCGGCGGCGATGCGGTTGGTGACGTTGCGCATGACGTGGTCGATGCGGGTGTGCAGGCCGAAGGTCAGGCCAAATCCGGTGGAATTGATTTGATTAATAACACCGTCGAGGTCATAGGCCTTGAACCTGACGATATGCAGGATGGGGCCGAAGACTTCTTTCGTCAGGATATTCATGTTTTTAATCTCGAAGGCGCGCGGGGCGAAGAAGGTGCCGTGCGCGGCTCCATCGCCTGCGGGAACTTGCGCCACGAGTTTGCCTTCCTTGGCCATGCGCGCGGCGTGTTCCTCCAGCCCCTGCAACGAGCCTTTATCGATGACGGGGCCGATATCGGTCGAGAGGTGCATGGGGTCGTCAAGCGTGAGTTCCTTGCAGGCGCCCGCCAGCATATCGACGACCTTGTCGGCGATGCTGTCGGCCACGAAGAGCACGCGCAGCGCGGAGCAGCGCTGGCCTGCGGAGCGGAAGGCAGACGTAATCACGTCATCGACAATCTGCTCGGGCAGGGCGGAGCTGTCTGCGATCATCGCGTTCTGGCCGCCGGTTTCGGCGATAAGGGGTACAATCGCGCCCTTGCGCTCGGCCAGCGTCTTGTTGATGGTCTGCGCGGTTTCGGTCGAGCCTGTCATGCAGACGCCCGCCACGCGTTCGTCCGTCACAAGATGCGCGCCCGCCAGACGTCCGGAGACGGGCAGGAAAGCGATGGCGCCGGGCGGAATACCAGCTTTAATCAGCAGTTCAACCGCGCGCATGGCGATAAGGCAGGTCTGCCCCGCCGGTTTCGCGATGACGCAGTTGCCCGCCATTAGCGCGGCGGCGACCTGTCCCAGGAAAATAGCCAGCGGGAAGTTCCACGGGCTGATGCAGAGGAAGACGCCGCGGCCTTCCATATACAGCCTGTTGCTTTCGCCCGTCGGGCCCGGCAGCGCGTGGCCGTTGTCGGCGAAATGCTTGCGGCCTTCGGCGGCGTAGTAGCGGCAGAAGTCGACCGCTTCGCGCACTTCGGCGATGCCGTCGATATGCGTCTTGCCGCCCTCGCGCGTCAGCAGCGCCATGAGGGCGGGGAGGTCGGCCTCCATCAAATCCGCCATGCGGTCGAGGCAGGCGGCGCGTTCTTCGGCGGGCGTGTTCTTCCACGACAGGAAGACGCCATAGGTGACGTCGAGCGCCTTCTTTATGTCTTCAAGGTCGCCCTGCAACACGGTGCCGATATCGCGGCGGTTGTCGGTGGGGTCAAACACCATCGTGCCCGCACCCTGTTTTTTCACGCCGTTGATAAGGGGCGCGGCGGTGTATTTCTGCTTTGCCGCTTCCTCGATCTTTTGCAGCAGCGGGCCGGAGACATGGCCGTTGGCGAATTCGACGCCCTGCGAATTTTTGCGGCCGTCGGGGTAGATGTTGGCGGGCAGCGCGATTTTCGGGTGTGGCTTGGTGTTCAGGCTGGAAATATACTGCACAGGGTCGACCAGCATTTCATCAATCGGCACTTTGTCGTTCTGCAGGCGGTTGACGAAGTTCGTGTTCGCGCCGTTTTCGAGCAGGCGGCGGACAAGGTAGGGCAGCAGGTCCTGATGGCTGCCGACGGGCGCGTAGACGCGCACGGGGTATTTGCCTTTTTCGCGGCCGACAATCTGGTGGTACAACGGCTCGCCCATGCCGTGCAGGCGCTGGAATTCGAAGCCTTCCTGATTGCTGCCCGCCAGTTCGATAAGGGTTGCGACGGAATACGCGTTATGCGTGGCGAACATGGGATAGAAGATATCGCGGCGCGCCATCATCTTGCCCGCGTTGGCGATGTATGAAACGTCCGTTGCGTTCTTGCGCGTGAAGACGGGGTAGCCGGGCAGGCCGTTGACCTGCGCGTATTTCACTTCGCTGTCCCAGTACGCGCCCTTCACCAGCCGCACCATCATCTTGCGGTTGTTTTCTTCGCAGACGGCTTCCAGCCAGCCGATGAGGCGGCTGCAGCGTTTCTGGTAGGCCTGAATGGCAAGGCCGAAACCGTCCCAGCCTTTCAGGCTGGGATCCGAGAACGCGTTCTCGATAATTTCCATCGAAATTTCGAGGCGGTGCGCTTCCTCGGCGTCGACCGTCATGCCGATGCCGTATTTCGCGCATTTCTGCGCGAGCGCCAGAAGTTTATCCGACAGCGGCGGCACGCAGGCGTCGCGGTGGCCGTATTCGTAACGCGGGTGCAGCGCGGACAGCTTCACCGAAATGCCGGGTGCGGCGATGGGGCCTTTGCCGCCAGCCGCCTTGCCAATCGCGTCGATGGCCATGGCGTAGCTGTTGAAATAACGCTCGGCGTCTTCGGCGGTGCGCGCACCTTCGCCCAGCATGTCATAGGAATGGCGGTAGCCGGTTTTTTCGGCGTCGGCTGCGTTTGAAATCGCTTCCTCGATCGTGCGGCCCATCACGAACTGCTGGCCCATGATTTTCATGGCATGCAGCATCGCGCGGCGCACCACGGGTTCGCCCAGTTTGGAAACCATTCTTGATGCGATGTTGGAGGCGGGGAGGTTGCCTTCGTCGTCCTCCACATCCGCAATCACCTTGCCCGTCAGCATCAGCGCCCAGGTGGAGGCGTTGATGAACAGGTCGTCGCCCTTGCCGATATGCTGGTCCCAGTCGGCGCTGCCGATTTTATCGCGGATAAGCTTGTCCGCCGTTTCGCTGTCCGGAATGCGCAGCAGGGCTTCGGCAAGGCACATCAGGGCGATGCCTTCCTTGGTGGTGAGGCCGAATTCGTTCAGGAATTTATCGACGCCGCCGAATTTGCGGCGGTTTTCGCGCACCTTTTCGATGAGGCCGCGTGCAGTCGCCTTGATGCGCCCGCGCCCGTCATTCTGGATGGCGATCATCTTCAGATGTTCCTCCACCGACCTGTTCTCGTCGAGGTGATAGGCCTCGTTCATGGCGTCTTTGAGGGCGAGCGAGCGGCGGGAGGTTTTCAGGGCGTGTTCCATGGCGTCTGGCGTCCGTTTTTCTGGCGGGTTTTGATGGCCACACTCTACCCCCTCGCGCGCGGTTTTGCATCGGCAATTAATATAATGAATACAATATATTAACTATATTTTCATATATGGAATATATGCTTTCATGGTATAATGGCTAAGACTTCATTTCGGGTGATTTCAGGGTTTTACACATGGCTGACGGGCAGGATGCACAGGCGTCTGCACAGCCGGCGTCGCAAAAGGTGACGCCCGAGCAAATCCTGCGCGCGCTTGGCCTCTGGGATGACAAGAAAACAGCGGCGCAGAACGTCGCTTCCGCCCGCGAAGAGGGCCTCGGCGGCTGGCTGGACAAGCCGAAAGAATATCTGGACAGGCTGATCCCGAATTTCAAATACGATAATTCCAAATCCTTGCCCGAAAACCTCGAGAATTTCAGGAAGGAGGGCACCGACAGCGTGGTCGCTGCGGTGGGGATTGTCGCGCCCGCCGTGCTGGCATACCTGACCGTGAAGCACGGCACACCTTACGTGATGAACCCCGATACTATCGTCGCCGCGGCGCAAAACCCGTCTGTGCTGGTCTCCGGCCTTAGCTGGGTGCAAAAGATGCGCCTCAACGCCGCCGTCGCGGAACTGGCCAGCCTGCCCGAAGGCGCGGCGCTGGTCGAAAACCTCCGCTCGACCAATTTGCCGCATAACCTCAGCATGAACCCCGCCACGGCGGGAGGCGGGGCGGTGAGCTACCGCTGGCAGCGCCTCAGCACAACGCTGACGAACAAGCCCACCGACCTGAGCGTCAGCGGCTTTACCACGCATGGCAGCCTTGTCAGCGTGCTGGCGCACGAACTGCGCCACCTGCAACAGGCAACCAGCAACGAGATGAGCCCCTTCCATGGCAAGATCGTCACACCCGGTTCCTCGATGGTCTACAACCGTTTCGTCGAGGCTGACGCACAGGCAACCGCGACCGATATCGCCTGGAAACTGAAGGAAATGGGCAAGCCCGATGCCTGGAACGACCTGCACGGCGGCAAGTGGATGGAGCAGGTGGCCAAAGCCTATGAAGAGCTGGCGGTGACCGACCCCGCCGCCCTGACAGACGGCCGCGCGAAACGCGCCGCCTTCGACGCATGGTTCACGGCGGAAACCGCCGAGGGCGTGCGTGTCGCGGACGTGTATAACCAGCAGGGGCTGGGCAGTTACCCCAATCCCTACCTGCTTGAAACGGCCGCGCAGAACGGCGCGGTTTTCGCGGGCGACCTGACTGCAGCAGACTATGCGCGCGCGGGCGGCAACGGCGGTGATAACTACCTGACGCGCACCGGCGGCCTTGCGCTTGACGACCCCTTCTACCAGACGGCGGTGATGCCGCCCATCGGTCATGCGCACCTCGACCAGCAGCAACAGGTTTACACGCGCCTGCGCGACCATTTCAACGAAGCCGCAAAGCAGCAGGAATTCGACTTCGGCCCCAAACCAGCCAGCGAAGCGGGCGGCCCTGCGGTGATTGAGGTTGCGCCTATTTCGCCAACCGCGGAAAAATCGCCGCAGCAATTGCCGTTGTTCGAGGAGCCGGCCGTGCCCTCCGGGATGTCGCGCGTCGCGGCGCTGAATAATACGGTCGATGGGGCGATGGGCGCGGTTGGCCTGGTGCAGGGTACGCTGGGCGTCGTGCGCTCGGTCAAGGAAGGCGACAACCTGGGCGTGGCCGTCAACGGCGCCAACGCGGTAACGGGCGGCACCGCGCTGGGCGTCAGCATCGCCCGCGGCCTCGGCCACGAAGTCGCGCCCGCCTTGGGCAGCGTAATCAACCATGCAAATATTGTCGTGACTGTCGGCACCGGCATTTATCAGGTCGCAACCGAAAAGGGCAATTTCATCGATACCGAAGCCGACGGCAGCCATAACCTTGGCAACAAAAGCGAGCGCACTATTGCGGTGGTCGCGACGACGGCAACCGGCGTCGGCCTGACCATGGCGGGTGTCGGCTCGGCAGGCGTGGTGCCTGCAGTGGTGGCGGTGGCCGTTGTCGGCGACAAGGCGATCGAGGCGCGCCGCGCGTGGAAAGATGTCGACCGCACAATCGCCGAAAATGGCGAGCCGCAACGACGCCATGCCATCATCACCGGCGACGACGGCAGCCCCGACGTACGGAAATTCAAGCATATCTTTTCCGAGATGCTGGAAGTATCCCCCGACATGAAGGACAGCGCGCTGCCCTTTGTGCCCAAGCGCGACCCGAAAACCGGCCGCATCGCCTTCGACGACATGCGCAAGCTGGCTATCGGCGAGGACCCGAAGGTGCTGGCCGAGTTCGAGCACGCCCTGAACTTGCACATCGCGCGGCAGCAGCAAATTATGAAGGACAACGATTCAATCCTGCCGAATTGGACGCGGTTCGACGACGGCCTTTCCCGCTACACGAATGCGCGGATGATATTGTCCGACCTGCAGGCCGCGAAGACGGAACTGGGCTGGTTCAAGACCGACATCGCGGCCTGGAACGGTACACAGCCCGGCGTTACCAGCCGCTTTGCGGCCCCAACGGTGATTGGCATGGCCGAGCCCTGCACCGCCGAGAAAACGGTGACGGCAACTGCGCGCACAACCACGACGCCCCGCACGCCGCGCGGATAGGGCATTTAATATTCCATAAGATATTCCCATAAACTATTGACGTAACATTTTTGACAGGTGCAAAGCCCTGTGGTACTTTTCGCGCGATGTCATAACCATTTTTCAAAACGAAGGAACACGCACAGTGGCATACGCGCGCGAAGTAAAAGAGACTTTTGAAAAAATCCTCGATGACAACAACGCCGTCATCCGCGACCTCGAAGGCGCGATCAAGCAGACGCAGACCGACAAGACAAGCCTCGAGACGTCATATGCCACGTCTATCAACGCCTTCGCCAAATCGCTGTTCACGCCGCGCCTGAACGAAGGGCTGCTGGACAAGCTCAGCTGGATCACCGACGGCAAAACCAATTTCGTGCAGGAATACCGCGCGCAGGCCGAGGAAAGCCGCCTGTCGGAAATCAAGCTGAACGGCATGATTACGACGCACGGTGATGTCAACGTGCTCGAGGACCGCCTCTCTGGCCTGCGCAAGGAAGTAAAAGCCGCGCAAAACCATGCGGGTGAACTGGAGAGCGCGGCCGCCGAAACTGCCGCGCGCCTGAACGGCGTGGAGCGTTTCAACGCAGTAGCGCCCGCCGGCGCCGCGAAGCTGGAAGAAGCCACCATCGGCTACTTCAATTCAAAAACCGGCATCAACCATGTCATCAACTGGATGTTCAACGGCCATTACCGCCGCGGCCGCGCACTGATCAAGGATTTCGCCGAAGACGGCACGACGATCCCCGCTGTGCAGAAACAGCTGGTGGAAGAACGCGCGACCGCCGCAGCGGCAGCCGAGGCGGTAAAAGCCGTTGTCGCGCGCAAGGACGAGGTCGAGAAGCCTTATCGCGAAATGGAAATGCTGTCGGAAAGGGTGAAATCGAACGACGAAATCGCCGAGGGGCTGACGGGCAAGCTGACCGACCTGCTCGACAACCGCGATTTCTTCTGCCGCGCTGTCGCCTCGCTGGGGCAGGATTTCCCGCAACAGCCGATCGAGATGCGCGCGAAAATCGAAGGCATGGGCAAGCTGGTGCAAAGCACCCGCAACACCATCACCAGCCTGAAACAATCGGGCGCAAAGCTGGAGAAAAACCTGCCCAAACTGCGCAAGGCCGCCAGCCGCGGCGTACGCAAGAACATCAACGTCGACCTGCCGAAAATTAAAAAAGGCTTCAAGGCGCAGCAGACGATGGCGAAGCACAAGGCCGCCGAAGTGCGCAAGGCCAGCAAGTCGATGAAGGATTACAGCGGCTCGTCCACTTCGTCCGGTCCGATCTATGTCGCGCCCGACCCGCTCGATTTCTATATGGGCTTTATGCTGGCCGATATGCTGTCGCACCACCATCATCATGTTGATACGGCGGCCTCGGCACTTTCTTCCGCGCCCGACCCGGCGGTGCTGAACGAAGCCATCGGCATTCCCGACAACGTGGCAGCGGATGCGGGCCTCGACCTCGACACCCTCACGCCTTCGCTTTCGGATGCCGACATGGGCGACCTGTCGGGCGCGTTCAATGACGCGGGCAGCATCGATGTGGGCGATATAGGCAACGTCGATATCCCCGATGTGGATGTGCCGGATTTCGACATGCCGGACCTTGGCGATGTCGGCGATGTCTTCGGCGGGTTTGATTTTTAAGAGAGATTTTCCGGCCACCTAGCGCTCCCGTTTTTTTGATGGACAAGCGGGGGCAGGGGTATTATTATCCATAATCCAAAGAGGATAATGGTATGGCCAACAAGATTAAATCCGTCACCGCCGAAGTCGAAGGCCCCAGCAACAAGGCGATTTTCGACGCGCTCGGCCTTGCGCTCTGCTTCAGGTTCAAGGAAGCGCGCAAGCGCCTTGCGGGTACGGTCACCCTGCAATCGCGCGATGCGAACGATTACGTCGTCCACGGCATCGGCGGCGGCAGGAACGGCCGCCTTTACATCTATCCCCATGATGTCCATGAAGACCCGCCCGCGCCGCCTCCCGCACCCACGGGCCCGACACAGGCTGAAATTGACGCCGAAATGAACGCAATCGCCAGCGATGCAACGGTGCTGCAGGGCAAGGTTACGGTGACGGGGCCGTTGAAGATAAAACGGCAGCCGTAAATCCACGCACAAAAAAAAGAACCCCGGTGCAAAACGGGGTTCTTTTTTTGTTACGGGTTGTTAAGCGCCCGGGCCTTTTTTCAGCTGGATGCGAAAGGCTTCGCTCTTCGGCGCCTCCGGTGCGGCTTCCGATTTCGGCGCGATGGTTTTCAGGCGGATTTCGGTGACGGCCAGCAGCGCCTGCATGTAAAGCGCAGGTTCGCAGCGGAAGGTCGTCTCGTACTCGCATTTGGCGACGGGGCCGCCGACGCCGCCAGCGACGCGGTCGTCTTTCTGGCCGTAGTATTCGGTCAGCACCTTGTTCATGTTGCCCATGATGTTCATGCCGAGCTCGAAGCCCAGCAGCAGCGCCTGCGCCTCGGGCTTTTGCTTGGCGAGGGGGCCGCTCATGTCGTCGCCGGCGAGCTGGAAGATGGAGCCAGGCGCTTCGACTTTCAGTGCGTAGAAAGGTGTGCCGCCCGCGTGAATGTGGAAGGCGCCGCTGCGGCCTTCCTCGGCCGAGATTTCCAGCGTGTGGCGGGTGAGCGTGAACTTAAGGCTGTCGGTCGCCTGGCGCGAGATGCCATGTTCGCGCAGCAGGTTTTTCAGCCCCGCGACGTAAATGTCGAAGTCCATCTGTGCGTCTGCATCAATGGGAAGGGATTTTGCACCTGCGTAATGTTCGACTGCCATTTTGAATGTGCCTTTCTTGAAATGCCCGTTCGGGCTTGTGGCTGGAAGGCAGTATTGCAAATTTCCATATTCTAAGTCAACGATATTAAAACATGGAAATACAAATAGTTATGCCGCCCTCAGTGAAGGGGCGGCATGTATTGAATGGGAGGTGATTAAGACGCCAGTTTGCCCGGCAGCTCGTCGATCGCTTCTTCGACGAGTTTGGCGCTGCGCTTGGAGAGCGTTTCCAGCAGCACGATCTCGGCCGATTTGGCGGCGATGTCGGCGGCCTGGTTGCGCAGCTCGGTCACGGCGGCGGCTTCTGCGCGCTTGATGCGCTCCAGCAGCAGCTCTTCCTTGCGGGAGAGCTGGTCAGAGAGCTTCTGCTCCGCTTCCTTCTGGATGCGGACGGCGGTTTCCTTGGCGCTGTCGATGATTTTCTGCGAGGTCTGGATGGCGTCGCGGTGGTTCTTCTGTGCTTCGGCCAGCATTTCCTGCGCCTGCGCCTTCAGCGCCTCGGCTTCTTCCAGGTTCGCCTTGATTTTGGCGGTGCGGGCGTCGAGCATCGCCAGCACGGGCTTGCGCGCCAGCTTGAACGCGACCACGACGAAGAGGACGGTGGAAAGGGCGACCCAGAACGTCGGGTCGTTGAGCGAGCCGATGGGAGCCATTACGCGGCCTCCTTCTTCATGACGGTGGTGACGGCCTTTTTCGTGTCGGTCTTGGTGACCGTCACGCCGGAGACCTTGCCGACGATTTCAACCGCGATTTCGGCGGAAACATCGGCGATGGACGACAGCGCATCGGCCTTGGCTTTCTCGATCGCCTGTTCGGCGGTGGCGACGCGCTTGCGTGCGTGCTCCCCGAACTTGGCGTTCTCGGCGTTGATGCGGTCGCTGATTTCCTGCTCGGCCTGCATCAGCGCTTCCTGCGCCGAGGCGCGGGCTTTCGCGATGGAGGCTTCGTAGGCCGCTTTCACGTCCTCGGCTTCCTTCTGCATCTGCGCGGCCTGCGAAAGGTTGCCCTCCTGCTGCGCCGCGCGCGTCTCGATGACTTCGGCGACGCCCGGCAGGGCGACCTTGGACATCAGGACGTAGAGCAGCACGAAGGATACCACCAGCCAGAAAATCTGGCTGGGGTAAGTATCGACCTTCAGCTGCGGGAAGCCGACATTTTCTTCGTGGCCGCCAGCTTCGCCGTGTCCTTCACCCGACACAGCAGCACCCTCATGCTCGCCCTCGGCTGCCGGCATCATCCTGTCCTCTTCGCCCGCGGCGGTCTGCACCGCGGTGTAGGGGATGGGCGAGCCGTAATCGCCGGCCGGCCCGTCATGCGCCGCGCGCGCCGGTGCGGATGAAACCGCAGCGACAGCCACGAAGGCAATCAGGGCAAAGGACATATCAATCAGCCGGCGATGGAGCATGGTCGTTTCCTGTTGGATTTGGCCGTGTCGTTAAATCAGACGACGAAGAGCAGCAGCAGCGCGACGACGAGCGCGAAGAGGGCGATAGCCTCGACGAGCGCGAAGTACATGAAGCCGGTGCCTTTCACTGCGTCAGCCATCGAAGGGTTGCGGCCCATGACGGTGATGATGCTGCCGAAGAGGTTGCCGAGGCCGAGGCCGACGCCCAGGAGCGGGATAACCGCGAGGCCTGCGCCGATGTATTTTGCTGCGATGGGATCCATGTTTATCTTCCTTTTCTTTGGTTGTGGTTTGGTTTGTTAAACTTCTTTAGTGCAATTCAATCGCGTCCTTGAGGTAGATGGAGGTCAGGACGGCGAAAACGTAAGCCTGGATGAAGGCGATCATCAGCTCGAGGCCGATCAGCGCCGTGTTCACCACGAGCGGCAGTATGCTGAGCACAGCGCCGAAGGTGATCGCGATCAGCGACACGCTGAAACCGGCGAAGACTTTCAGCATCGTGTGGCCCGCCGTCATGTTGGCGAAGAGACGGACAGAGAGGCTGAGAGGGCGCGAGAGGTAAGAGATCACCTCGATGATGATGATAAAGGGCGCCATCCACACGGGGATGCCCGCGGGCAGGAAGAGCGAGAAGAAGTGCAGCCCGTGCTTCACCAGGCCAACCAGCGTCGCGAGCGTGAACACGATCATCGCCAGCACGCCCGTCACGATGATGTGCGAGGTATAGGTGAAGGAGTAGGGGATCATGCCCAGAAGGTTACCCATCAGCACGATCATGAAAAGCGAGAAGACGAAGGGGAAATAGTTCTTTGCTTCACCCTTGAGGTTGTCCTTGGTGATGCCGAACACCAGTTCGTACAGCATTTCCGAGATGTTCTGCCAGCGGCCGGGCACCAGCGATTTCTTGCGGACCGAGAGGGTCATGAGCGCGGTGGTGAGCACGACGGCGATGAGCATCCACAGCGCCGACTGCGTGAAGGAAATGTTATAGCCCGCGATGTTCAGCGGAACGAGTTCCTTGATGACGAACTGGTGAAGAGGACTTGCCACGCGATTTATTCCCTTTTGTTCCCCGTATCCCCGGGCCCTTCGTTTTTATCCGGCCTGAAACCCACCTTGTTATCCTGCCCCATTTCGGCGCGGTAGATGTTCAGGACCCCCGCCGCAAAGCCTGCAAACAAAAGCAGGATCATGAACAGGGGCATCGTATGCAGCCATTTGTCGAGCCCGTATCCCAGCGCCCCGCCGACGATAACCCCCGCGGCAAGGTCCGTGGCGGCGCGTGCCGCCCGGGAGGCTCCCGTCGACGTGCTTCCGAAAACGGGGCGCGCGGCGGTCTCCTGGCTTTGCTTCGCCTGGGCTTCCTTGATTTTCCTGTCGAGTTCTTCAGGCGAAAGTGTCATCCGGGAATCCCTTGCTCGGCGAGGGGAAAATACGAAACTGGGGTACAAACTGTCAATATTATACTGTGGCGCAGGAGGGGCTATTTATTATGGTAATTATAACCAGATTTACATAGTTGACGAAATCCTGGGCAGGCGGCATAGATGCCCGCAGTCCCCATTTAAAAACAATCCATTGGAGCGTGCAGAATGAAAAACAAGGTTTATTCAATCACCGTCGATTTCACCGGCACCAGCTGGCCAGAGGCCTGCGAGAAGACCTCGAAGCTGGACGCCGATATCCAGCGCCTCGCGAAAAAGTCGGGCGAAGACGTCCATATGCACCAGTACCGCGAACCCATGCTGGGCGCGCCGGTCGTGCTGGTCGAATGCTCGGAGGCTTTCCTTGAAAAGATCAAGCGCCTCCCGCTGTTCGACACTGCGTTGCCCGCCGACCCGAAAATCACCATCCGCCGCACCGATGCGCCGCAGATCGAGCCGCCGGAATCAAGAGGCCCCGGGCACAAAGGCCCGCGCTGCTGATTTTTCCGCCACAATAAAAAACGGCACCCGCCCTTTGAAAGGCGGGTGCCGTTTTTTTAGTTCAGGGTGCGTTGTTATTCTTCGCCGCCCGGGCCTTCACCGCCGGGACCACCGGGGCCGCGGCCTTCACCGCCGCCGCGTTTGCCCCAGCCGCCCTTGCCGCCGCCCTTGCCGCCGTGGGGATGGCAGGCTTTCATGGCTTCGAAGTCGGCTGCTTTCTCGACGCAGGCCAGATGTTCCTTGATTTTAGCGATGCGCTTGGCCTTGAACTCGCCGAACTTTTCTTTCTTCTGTTCTTCGCTCATGCCTTCCCATTTGCCGCGGCCTTCACCGCCACCCTGGGGGCCTGATCCTTGTGCGGGGGGCGCGCCGGGTGGCGGGCCGCCGGCGCCGTCTTCAGCGAAGGCGGCTGAAGTGGACAGCAGCAGTGCGACAGCAAGGACAGGAAGAAGGCGTTTCATGGGTAATTTCCTTTCAAGGATGTTGAAGTATTTCGATTTTATGGCCGCCCGAGGGCCGTATCTGGTGATGTAACGGGGCAGGGAACCAAAACCCTGCGCACCAATTTACACGGCCTGCTTTAAGGATTTATTAAGCCTGCCGGACGGCGGCTGCCTTCTTGATCTGGTTCATCTGCTCGAGGGTATAGAGCGGGATGATATCGGTGAATTGCTGCAGCGATATAAAATGCACCGCAGCCGATGTTTTATGCCCGCCGCCCTTCATGCCCTTGTGGGCGCAGAGGAATTCCGCGATTTTGCTGGCGTCCGGCTCGCCGTCGGAGCGGATGCTCATGGTGACCGAACCGTTGCCCTGCACATACCACGCGAAAGCCATGCCAAGGCCCGTGCGGTCGCCCTGTTCGCGCAGATAGTCGGAAATATGGCGGCCGAAATTCTGCACGTCGGCGTTGATGACGGGCACCCAGATAACCTCCGCACCCGTTACCGCCAGGCGCGTGTACATGATGTTGTCGGTCAGTTTCTGGATGCGGTTGGCCTGGTCGGACAAAATGCTCTGCCCGCCCACCACCATTTCGTGCATCGACATCGTCGACAGTTCCTGAAAACCGTAAAAGGCGTCGGCGATGTTCTTGATGGGTTTTGAATCGATCATCGCGGCGGCGGCAAGGTCGCGTTCTTCCTTGATATCCTTTGCGATGTCCATCTTGGCGATCAGTTTCAGGAATTCTGGCTTGCCCCGTTCGGGCAGCAGTACTTCCCAGACCATGTTCGCGGCAGAAGGATGGTCGGCGTCAAACTGCAGCGACAATTTCGGCGCCTGCGCATCCTGTGGCGGCTGGTAGCCTGCGAATATGTCTGCGGCGCTTTTGTGATGGTCGATGACGGTCACGGATTTCGCGGGGGGCAGGCCGGATGTGAGCGGCGCCATTATCGCATCAAGCAGGGTTTTCGACGGTGCGACATCGACGAAGAAAACTTCGGTGCCGGCATCGAGTTCGCGGCGGATTTTTTCCTCGGCAGCGGGGATGTCGTGGTGGCCGAGCGGGATATAGGAGACGTGCACGTTTTCCTGCAGCCCGAACCGTTGTTCAAAAGCCCAGGCAGAGGCGAGGCCGTCGATGCAGGCTTCGTGATAGACGACGACAAGGTGTTTACGGTCGGGTGGGGACAAGGCGCGCCTTTCTAAGTGCAATTCGCATCGTAATCAGCGGTTTATGCCGAGTCAATTTTAGGGGCTGGGGGATTGACTTTGATATGGCAATGCCGCACTATGGCAACCCTAATTCAATTTTGGAAAGAAAACTCCGTGTTCGGCCTCAGCCAGAGGGAAAAAGACGATGCCCTGTTCCATGCCCTTTACTACGGCAGGGTGAACCAGGTTATCAAGGCGCTCGAGAAGGGCGCCAACCCGAACTACGACAATCGTGATTACGGCGCGCCTATCATCCACGCCTGCCGCATGCGCGACGAAGACACGCGTGCGGCCTGCATCGAAGCGCTGCTGGCCAAGGGCGCGGATGTGAAGAAAACCGACGGCGAGGGGCAGACGGCGCTGCACTGCGTGATGATGCGCGGTTACGGCAGCCTCGAAGGCCTTGAAAAACTGCTGGCCGCGGGCGCCGAAGTCGATGCGCGCGACCGTGCGGGCAATACGCCCCTGATGGTCGCCATGAACAATGGTTTGTGGGAATGCGCGGAAAAGCTGCTGGCCGTGGGTGCCGACCCGAAAGCGCAGAACAAGTCCGGCCGCACGATGCTGATGGCAGCGATCGAGCGTAACGCCCCCATAACCCTGCTTGATAAGTTGCAGGGGCAAGATGTGAATAAGGCGGAGAAGGGCGGGCAGCCGCCCCTCGTGCGCGCAACCGTGAACGGCAGCAAGAAAAATATTTCATGGCTGCTGAAACAGCCGCGCATCGAAATCGACAAGCCGGGCCCTATCGAGCCGTCTAACGACCGCGGGCCGACGGTCAACCGCTCTGCGCTGCAGCAGGCTGTTGTGCTGGATAAGAAGGAATTGTGCGAAGTGCTGCTGCAGGCGGGCGCGAAAGTCGATCTGGCCGACGGGCAGGGGCAGACGCCGCTCTGCGCCGCGGTCGCCGCCGACAACCATGACATGGTCGAACTGCTGGTGAAGGGCAAGGCGAAACTCTCGCTGCCCGGGATTGGCGGACAGGCCGCGCTGGAGATTGCGGCGCGCAACGGGTCTATCCGCATGGTGAAAACGCTGCTGACAGCCGCTGAAGCCGCGAACGAAAAACTGGCGCTGGAACCGGCGCTCACCGCCGCCGCCGAAAAAGGCCATGGCCGTGTGCTTGAATTGCTGATTACCGCGGGCGGTGACGTGAATGCTGCTGACGACGATGCGCGCACGCCCTTGATGAAGGCGGCGCTGAGCGACCAGATTGAAGTTTTGTCGATACTGGTGAAGGCCGGCGCCAAAACGGACGCCGCCGACCGCCACGGCATGCAGGCCTATGACCATGCCGTCAGCAACGGCAAAGGCAAGGCAAAGGAATATCTGTCACGCTACCGCAGCGGCAAGGTGAAGGCTGATACCCCCGCCCCCACAACGACTGTGTCCGATGATTACCGCTTCACGCGCCTGAACGACCATAGCCTCGAGGTGAGGGAAGGCGAGAGCCTGACCATGACCTTCAACTTCTGGACGCAGCAGGTGATTTTCCGGGACACCGAACGCCCCGCGCCGGTCACCGTGCAGAATTTCGGCGAAATCCAGCGTCAGGAAGCGATCGAGGAGGCTTACCGCAAGCTGAAAGAGCTTGGCGGCAACCCGCCGGAACCCGGTACGCTGTCGGTTGCGAAGCGGCTTTCAATCCAGAAACCCTGAAATTTAATGTAAGAACTTCTGCGGCGGCTGCGGCGAGATGGGCGTGCTCTTGGCGGCAGGTTCGCGGCCCTTGATCATGGCCTCGCCAAAAGGCATATGGCGTGCGAATTCGAAAATGGATTTGAAATGCACCGCGCCCGCGCCGTCATGGCCGCCGCCGGTGCAGCCCATGGTGTTGCGCAGGTGTTCGCAGATGAGGCTGGCGTCAGGGTCGCCGTTGGTGCGGATGCTCATCGTGACCGCGCCGTTTTTCTGCGCATACCAGGCAAGGGCGACGCCGGAACCCGCTTCCTGCCCCGCTGCGGTCAGCACTTCGGAGATCTGGCGGCCGTATTGCTTGACGTCCGCGTTGACGATGGCGACTTTCTGCGGAGGCTGGCCGGGCAGGATCTGCAGTTCCATCACCGCCGCGTTCTCCATCATCTTGTCGATGCGTGATTTCTGGTCGGTCGCGAGGTGCCGTCCGTCCGCCGCCATCTCGTTGAATGTCTGTGAGGCAAGGCCGCGCAGCGTGTCGAAGGCCTTTGCGGTGGTGCCGATATCCTGCATGTCGATATAGGCGGCAGCCGCGAAGGCGTCTGGCGTCGTCAGGCCTTTCGCGTCTCCGTCCATCATATTAATGACGTCCAGCACCGGCGGCGCTTTTTCATCCGGCAGCATTTCGCTCCAGACCATGCGCGCGGCGGAGTGCACGTTGGGGTCGAGCACGATGTTCAGCCCTGGCTGCGACCCTTCGACCGTTGGCGGAAAATAGTTTTTCAGCGCGCGCGTTTCCGTTTCGTGGTGGTCCATGACGCTGATGCTCTCGACCTTGGCCTGTCCATCCTTGCCCGGCGTCATCAGTTCGTCGAGGAATTCGCGGCTGGGGGCGACATCGACGAAATATAGCAGCGCGCCGGTTTTAAGTGCGGCGCGGATTTGTTCTTCGGCTTCCTTGCGCTCGTGATGGGCGTAGGCGATGAAGGTGACATCGCGGCCCTTGCGGCCTTCGGGGGTGTCGACGCCGTGCGCCTTGGCCACGCACCACGCGCAGGCGGCGCCATCGATGCACTTGGCATGATGCACGATAATCAGCGGCTTGCCGGTTTTTGAGGCCATAAATTCCCGTTTTTAAACTAGCTGCAGTCTAGCACGGCGCTTTTAAAGAGTGGTTAATATGTAAATTCAGTAATATCAGACAGTTACTTGGGATACCATTCGGCTTCATACAAAGCGCAATAACTACTGAGCTTAAAGGCAGCGCCAGCGCCCAAGGCTAGCGGCAAGGCCAGCAGCAGCATCGTAAATGTGCCTTCCTGCTGGCTGAAAAACCCGAGCCAGACCATCAACGCCGACAACGCAGCCAGAATATAGCTCATGACGCGCATCACAATGCGGCCCGCCCGGCGCGCAACCGCGCTGCGCCCGAAACGCGCCAGCGCGTAGGAGAAAGCAAGCAGGGCAAGGAATGCGACAAGGTATTTTGTCATTACATTTTCGGCAGCGTGACGCCTTTTTGGCCCATGTACTTGCCGGCGCGGTCGGCGTAGGAGACTTCGCAGACGCCTTCGCCCTTGAAGAACAGGAACTGCGCGATGCCTTCGTTGGCATAGACTTTGGCGGGCAGGGGCGTGGTGTTGGAGATTTCCAGCGTCACTTGCCCTTCCCATTCGGGTTCAAGCGGCGTGACGTTGACGATCAGGCCGCAGCGCGCATAGGTGCTTTTGCCAAGGCAGACGACCAGCACATCGCGCGGCACCTTGAACGTTTCCACTGTGCGGCACAGCACGAAGGAATTGGGCGGTATGATGCAGACGTCGGTCTTGCGCGTAACGAAGCTGGCGGGGTTGAACTGTTTCGGGTCGACGATGGCGTTGTCGACGTTGGTGAAAATCATGAATTCATCCGACAGGCGGCAGTCGTAGCCATAGGAGGACAGGCCGTAGGAGATAATGCCTTCGCGCTTGATGCGGTCCTCGAAGGGCGTGATCATGCCGTTTTCGAGCGCCTGCTCGCGGATCCATGTGTCAGGCATGATGCCCATCAGATTTTCTCCTTAGAAGTGGTGTCGCGGCCGCGGGTTTGCTGCTTGCGCTTTGAAAGGTTGCTGCGGAGCGCGGCGGCGCGGTCGGGCGCATGCTTGGCGTTCGGCAGGGGAGCGGAAGTCTGGTCTTTGCGGCGGGTCATATCCTTAACGTAAAGGATTCGCCATGGCTTGGAAATCCCCGGTTAGTAAATAATATCAAGGCGATAGGCAGGGGTTATATTTACCATAATATTTGACATCGGAGCGGAGTAATGATATTATCTTTCAACCTGTTAGAGGGGTAAACCGGCGGTGACGATGGCGGAGCAGAAAAAGATCGAGCTGAATTTCAACGGCCTTCCCGCGGATGCCGTGCGGCAGATTGCGGCTGCGACGGTCGGCACCGTCGAGGTGGTCGAGGTTGTCGAGCTTGCCGGGGTCGGGGACAACCGCTTACCGGACTTTGCGCGCGAGGTCTCCCGCATCAGTGACGAGCAGATGAAATACGCCCGGATAATCCAGGCCGCGTCCTCCATCCTTCAACAGGTATCCGACACGGTCAGCACCATCGACCAGGCCGTGAAGGACATGGAAAAGGCGGCGCCGCCCTCGCTCATGGGCAGGCTGCTGGGCAAGCGCACGCCCGTATCGGCGCATGACATTGGCTCGGCCATGAAACTGGTCAAGGGCTGCCATAACGTGGTGGACAACCTGTCCGACCAGTTCATGAAGACCACGTCGCAGATAAACGACAGGATGAAAAAGAACGAAGCCCTGCTGCTGATGGCCGAAGATTGCGCCGGGCAGGAGGGGATGGACGTTCGCCGCCGCATTTACGAAGCCAAGGACAGGTTCAACCAAAGCGCCGGCGAGATGAAGAAAATGCACCTTGCCGCGCGCGCCTATGCGGCGCGCTGCCAGGACGCCGCCGCGAAAATCGACAAGATCGCGAAGGGGAACGGGCTTACCCCATGACACAAACGAGAAAGATAAAGCTGAATTTCAAGGGGCTGGCCGAAAAGGCGGTGCAGGAGATTTCCGTCTCCACCTGCGGCGCGGCCGTCAGCGACGGGCTGCGTGTTATCTTTATCGCCGAAAGCATCAGGCGCATGCGGTTGCAGCGTACAGAGCTTAACTGCCTCTTTACCGAGGGCGCCGGACAAATAGATGAAATCAAGGCGCATCTCCTGCGCGCAGGGTCCGCGATTGCGGACCTTGAAAACGTGACGCCTGCTTCGCTCGGCGGGGTCGGGGGCAGCGGACTGATGCATTCACGCATCGATGAAGTGCGCCGTTCGACAGAACAGTGCGAGGACGCCGCCGGGAAGCTTAAAAGTGTCACCATGAAGGTGCGTCATCTGATCGATGAAGGCAAATACCGTGATGCCAAGGTTTACGAGGAAGCCGAACTGCTGCTGCCCGCCGGCAGTAACGACGACATGAAGAGGCAGGTGAGCGGCCTGCGCCATGATTTCGAGGCCTCTGCACGGCATGCGAAAACCTTCTGCGACGAGGCCGATACGGCCTCCGACGACGCGCACATGTCCTATAGCAAAGGCCAGTCGCTGGTCAGCTATAAACGCGCGCAAATCGCCGAAGGCGAGGAACGCGAAGCCCGCAGGCGGCAGCAAGAGCAAGAAGAGCGCCGTCGCTATGGCGGCGGTAATGGCAGCCGTTCCTACGGCTACGGCGACGACGGGTGGTGACGATGGGTGGGAGAGAAAAGAAAATCAGCCTCGATTTCGGCGGCCTGTCGGGCAAGGCGGTCGACGATATGGCCGTGGATACGCTGACGCAGGGCGGTTTCGTCTTTCCGCCGCCGCCACCGCCTGCGCCCGAGCCGCTCAGCCCCGAAGAAGCGAAGGCGATGGGCTGGGCGCTGGTATCTGATGGCAGTGTGCGGCATATCACGGACTATCCAAAACAGTCGCTGCGCCTGACGGAAGTGTTCAATTTCCAGACACGCACAAACCATCAAATCTGTGAAGAACTGGGAAAAGGCACGGCACACATGAACGTGCAACCCTTTGACACCATCGACAAGGCAAGGCTCGCGGAAGCCGCCGATGTGCTGCGGAGGCTGGGCGGCAGGACGCCCTGAACTTTACTCGGAGCCGCGCTTCTTGCGCTCGGCCACGAGCGCCGGGCGGGCGGATTCCATCATCGCGCGCCACAACAGCGACATTTCGGGCGGCGTCATCGTCACCAGTGAACCCGTCATGATGGTCGCAACCGCGCAGGTGCGGGTCGCCATGTTCGGCGTCTGCAGCGTGGCGATCAGCTGCGGGTCGTTGCGTGCGGAGCGGATCATCGACATGATGAATTTCATCATCACTTTCTGCAGTTCTTCCTGGTATCCCGGCACGCCCGGCCAGATGGCGTATAGCTTGTGCGGTATCGCGCTCTTGAACAGCTTGGCGGATGAATCCATGTACAGCTTGAAATAATCGCCGCCCGCCAGGCCGGCCGCGGCCTGGAAGCTGGCGGGGTTTTTAAGATATGCGGTGCAGACCGTGCCCTTGGGGTCTTTCTTGTTCAACGCCATCAGGAAGTTATATTCGCGCACCAAGTAGTTACGCAGCGCCATTTCGTCGAAATACCAGACATGGTCGATGGCGTAATTCTGGTCGATCACCTGCTGCAGTTCGGTCAGCGATGCCTCCATGCCCGCCACGCCGCCGTTCTTTTCGTAGTGGTAGGTGAAATGCTGCGTGATCCAGAGCGCCTGCGCCGGATGGTCTTTCAACACCAGTTGCACGACGGGCTGGTTCGCGATGAAGGCCTGTATCGCCTCGGCCTTTTTCTTTTCTTCCATTTTGGAATTGTAAATATATGCGCCTGCGCCGCCCACGATAATGAGGAAAGCGATGACGATATGCGTCATGGTGAGTTTCATGAAATTTGCCCCTTCAGTGCTGGGGCAATCCTAGCAGGAAGGCATTTGCAATTCTACAGGCAGGGTGCCGGAGGCTTGGGGGCGGCCTTTTTCGGAACAATCCCCAGCTTCGCCGCCACGTCGGCGCTGGCTTCTGCATATTCAGTTTTCAGGCGGGTGGCCAATTCCGCAACAGTGGGTATATCGTTGATGCCGCCGACGCCTTGCCCGGCAGACCACGCGTATTTCCAGGCCTTGCCTTCCTGCCCGGGCGGGGTCGGGATTTTGACGGCGCCGGCGCCCTGCTTGCGCAGGTCTTCGGCGTCATAGCCCGCGTTCTCGAGGCTCTGCTTGATAAAGTTTCCGGCCGTTCCGCTGACGGCTGAGGTATAGATAATGTCCGACGCCTTCGCATCGACAATCATCTGTTTATAGGCAGGCTCCGCATGCGCCTCGGCTGTCGCGATAAAACGCGTGCCCATCACGGCGAAATCGGCGCCCATGGCTTGTGCGGCCAATATGTCTTTGCCCGTGTTCAGGCAGCCTGCCAGCGCCAGTGGTCCATCGAAAAAGCCGCGTATCGCGCCCAGCAGCGCGAAGGGGTTCATTGTGCCCGCCTGTCCGCCAGCGCCCGCGGCCACGGCGATAATGCCATCTGCGCCTGCGGCAAGCGCGGCCTTTGCCTGTTCGGGCGTTGTGGCATCATGCAGCACGATCCCGCCATAGGCATGGATCTTGTCGATCTGTTCCTTCGTCGCGTGGTGGGAGGCGAGGATGATCGGCACCTTGTACTTCACGCACATATCGATATCGGCGTCGAGGCGCTTGTTGGTGTCCTTGAAGGTGATATTCACCGCATAGGGCGCGGGCTTCGCCGACGGATCGGCCTTTTGGATTTTATCAAGGCTGTCGTTGATGGTGATGAGCATCTGTTCAAACGCCGCGCTGGTCCAGCTGGCGCCCGCCGGGAAGCTTCCGATCAACCCTTCCTTGCAAGACGCAACTACAAGGTCCTCGGTCGACACAAGGAACATCGGCGCGACAATCAAGGGCAGGGACGTGCCCGATTTCAGGGTTTTGCGAATATCGGCGGGGGTTTTGCTCATAATACAGAGTAAGGGCGGGGCGGGAAAACGGTCAAGGCATATCCCTGAAATCGCTTGTATATTTTACATAATATTGACATCTCCATGTACCCCATGATACTATTGGAACCAATCAAACGATTTACAGGGCGGATATCGTGAGCTGGTTCAAGGGGCTTTTCGGCGGTGAGGAAGAGGCGACCACAGGCGGCGCAGAACGCGTTATCGCCGCGGGCACGCCCGTCGCAAACGACCGTGTCGCAGCGACCAACGAAGTTGTGGCCAACACCGGCAAAAAAGTAAAACTTAATTTCAAGCGCATTCCCAAAGCTGTCGTGCAGGCCATGGCGGACGAGACAATCGGGCCGCAAAAGCCGCCTGTCACCGCCAGCCGCCCGGTTCTCTTCCCCGAAGGCACGACATCAATAAAGGACATCTTCAACAAAAACGCTGACGACATCACCAAGCCGATGGCACCGATGCAAAAAATGAAGCCGATGGCCCCGAAACCCTAATAACAAAGGCATTGATAGTGAGTTTGTTTAAAAATTTATTTGGCAAGGCAGAAGAAAACCAACCGGTTATAACGATTGGTGGCGATGAAACGCCCGCACAAACCGCCGACGCCGTGGCGTCATCCGCCACAACCGGCAAGATCAAGCTGAACTTCAAAAAGCTGCCCAAGAAAGTCGTGCAGGCAATTGCCGATGAAACGACTGGGCAGGAAACCGACCGTAGCAATGACGAAGATAACCGCCGCCGCGGCGGTCAAAGTGGCAGCGGTCTTACCGATGCGTTCAATGCAGCTGCCAATGGTGCGTTACGGACTGCGCAGGCCGAAATCGACAGGAAACGCGAAGAGGAAATCCGGGATCGGGAGATGATCATGCGCCGTCCCGCTGCGGCGCCTCCGCGGCCGCGTGCACCCAGTCCCGGCCTTTAATATATTTCCATAAGATTTTTGACGGTATAAATGCACCATGTTATGCTGGGCTGACAGCAACAACATGGAGCGATACTGAATGGGATATGGGATGAACGACCTCATCAAAGATATGTCGGGCAAGATCGACAAGATGGCGGAGGCCGCCAACAAGAAGAAAGCCCGCGAAGATGCCGATGAACTTAAGAAAGCCCGCGGCGAACCGCAAAACAAGATCACACTGGGCGTGCCGCCACCCGCAAAACCCTTCAATACCGAAACAAAGAAAAAGCCCGCCGTCCCTTATGGGCAGGAAAGCCTCGATAAAATCCAGAAAGCGCTGGCGGATATCGAGGCAGCGCAAAAAGCCAAGCCTTCCTACAAAACACCCGCCAGATAGCCTTGTCTTAACCCCGCGGGAAAGGCATGATTCCAACAGGGATCATTAGCGGGGGTTATATTCCATGAAAAAAGGAAATTGGGTCGTTATCGGCGCGGCCGCTGCCGTGGCGCTTGTCGGGGCGTTGTGGTTCTACAACATGGTGCAGCTGCCGCCCGACGGTGCCCCCGAGAAGGAAAGCAAGCTTTACACAAATCCGCAGGCGGCCGAGATCAAGGGCTATGACGGGCAGGTGATGGAACCCGCGCTATCGGCCGACGGCAAATATATTTTCTTCAACAACGAAAACTCGGCCAAGCTGATCAAGCTCTATTACGCGCAGCGCACGGGCAAGCTGTCGTTCAAGTTCATGGGCGAGCTGAAGGGCGCGAACGACGGGCAGCTGAGCGCGGCGCCGACGCTGGACAGCAAGGGCCGGATTTATTTCACCACCGACCGCGTTTACCCCGACACCTTCCAGAGCACCTTCGCCGCAAACTTTAACGGCAAGGGCGTGACGGAGCCGAAACCCGTCGAGGGCGATATCACGCTGAAAGCGCCCGGCATTATCAACATGGATGTAGGCGTCAGCCCCGACGGGCGCGCGCTTTACGTTTCGCGCGCGCGTTTTGCTGTTGTCGGTTCGATGCCGCAGGAGGCCGATATGGTCATCGCAAGGCGCGACGGAAATGAATTCGTGGTCGATACCGAGAGCGCCGACCTGCTGAAAAACGTGAACACCGCGGCGCTGGAATATGCGCCTGCTGTCACGTCGGACGGCAAAGAGCTGTATTTCACCCGCGCCAGCGGCAAGGAAAACCTGCGTATCATGGTGGCGACGCGCGCGTCGGCAAAAGAGCCTTTCGGCATTCCGCAGGCGCTGACGGCGCTGGAGGGATTTGTCGAAGCGCCGACATTGTCAGCCGACCGCAAGGAGATGTTCTTCCACAAGCGCGTGGATGGAAAATTCCAGCTGTTCCGCGCCGAGCGCAGCGGCAAGTGACGCGTTTCGCGGCATGGCTGACGGTATTTTTGCTGCTGCCTTTGCAGGCGCTGGCGCAGGGCTATCGTATCGAAACGCGCGAACTCGATCTCGACCCTGATCCTGAAATTACCGAAGGCATCAACAGTCTCCTTAAAAACGGGGCGGTGCGCTACCTGATATATGTCGCTGCGGTATGCACGGTTTATTACGGCGGCCGTTTTATCTGGCGCCGTCTTTTTCCCAAGAAGAAAAAAGAAGATTAAGGCGTCGGGCCCTTGGGCGCCGCGGGTTTCGGTTTCGCGGGCGCGGCGGTGATGCCGGCCTTCACGGCCAGTTCCGCCTTCGCGTCCTCGTATTCCGTTTTCAGGCGCTTGGCGAGGTCGGCGACGGTGGGGATGTCGTGGATGTTCGACACGCCTTGACCTGCCGACCAGACGGTTTTCCAGGCCTGAGCCTCGTCACCGTCGGTGTTGAGCGGTTTCAGCTTGCCCGAAGACGCGCCGTCTTTTTTCAGTTTCTCGACGTCGAAGCCCGCTTTTTCCATGCTCTGTTTCAGGAAGTTCGCGGGAATGCCGGAAACGGCCGAGGTGTAAATGACGTCAGCCGCAGTTGAATCAACAATCATCTGCTTGTAGGCAGGGTCGGCCGAGGATTCAGCGGTCGGCACGAAACGCGTGCCCATATAGGCAAAGTCCGCGCCCAGCGCCTGCGCCGCCAGCACATCGCGGCCGTGCGACAGGCAGCCCGCCAGCACAAGGATGCCGTCAAAGAATTCGCGGATTTCCGCGACAAGCGCGACAGGGTTGCGCGTGCCGGCATGGCCGCCTGCGCCCGCCGCCACGGCGATCAGGCCGTCGACGCCGGCTGCAGCCGCTTTTTTCGCATGTTCGGCGGTGGTCACGTCATGCAGGACGATGCCGCCATATGAATGCACCGCATCGACGACTTCTTTCGCAGCGCCGAGGGAGGTGATAACGACCGGCACCTTGTGCTTCACGCAGAGCGCGAGGTCTTCGGCCAGACGCGGGTTGGTCTTGTGGACGATCAGGTTGACGGCATAGGGCGCGACGGTGGCGGTCGGGTCTTTCGCCTTCAGGTCGGCGATGCCGTCGTTCATTTTCTCGAGCCATTGCTCGAAGCCTGCCGCCGTGCGCTGGTTGAGCGCGGGGAAGCTGCCGACGAGGCCGGACTTGCACGATTCCAACGCCATATCGGGGTTGGAGACCAGGAACATCGGGGCCACGATCACGGGCAGCGACGTTTTGGACTTCAGTTCTGAAGCCCTTGATTTCGGTGTGTTTGACATAGGGGAAGGATATGGGGGCAGGGCGGGGCGGTCAAGTACCCATATACCGCCTTGACTTGGTTATGTAAATTATATAAAATGGCTGATATTTTGCAGGGGCTCCGTGACCGATCTTTTGGCCAGTATCAAAGAAGCAGACGCCGTCCGCGCTACCATCGGCGCGGAGGATTACACTGCCTTTCCCCCTGCACGCAAAGCGATCGACAGCGTTTATTCCGCCATCAAGGAAAACCCTGCGCTGCTGACCGAAACCGTTTTGTCGGCGCTGACCGTGCTGGCAGGGGCAAGCCCCTTCAAGGACATCAACGATGAAGGCGCCGAACTCCATCACCGGCAGAATATGTCGCAGGACGTCTGCCTGACCACGGCGCGGATGATCGGCCGCCTGCCATATGCCGCGCCGGAAAAATCGGTCGAAATCGTGGCGGCGCTGGAAAGCCTCGTCCAGGACAACCTCGACTACGATATCCGGCACGAGGCGATCATGAGCCTCTGGATGCTGGCGGGGCGCGACAACCCGGCCAAGTTTCCCGCCATCGAGGCGCTGGAGCGGCAGGGCGCGTCCAACAGCTGCCATTACATCCGCACCGGCGCGCGCGATAACCTGCTGTCGCTGGCCAAGGAAGACGACAAGGAACTGCTCCAGCGCGCCATCGCCGCGCAGATCAAGGGCGCCGAAGACCCCGAGCTCGAGGCGCGCACACGCGCGCTGGCGCTGATCACAAGCCACATCAAATCGCCTGCCTGTACCTATGAAGAAGCCGAAAGCCTGATGCACCTGTTCGAAAAAGCTGCGGCAAAAGGGTGTGCCGACGGCGAGGCACTGCAATACTGGGCCGAACACGGCATCGCGGATATCCAGCGCAAGCGGCTCGACGATATCGTGGCCTCGGGCGGCAAGACGCGGCATGATGTCCAGCCTATGAAGCCGCTGGCGCTGAAAAAACCGCAGAACTAAACCTCTCGCCGTTTGTTATATTCTTTCCTATGATGGGGATAAGGAGAACCTATGCCGAAAGCCGGATGGCTGAAATCTTTCTTCGCCCGCTTTTACAACGATGGGCCCGAGATGCTGATGCCCGCCTTGAAGGACGCGCATCCGGAAGAGGAATTTCACGAGCAGGAACGTAAGCCGATGCCCAAAACGCAGCATACTGCCGCAACGCCGGATGACGGCAACGGCGATGACGGGGGCGGGGATGATGGCGGCGGCGTCCTTTTCGTGCCGCCCCACGGCTGATAGCCAAGCGCCTGAAAAGGCGGGTATGTTTACATAATTATTGACCTTTGGGCGGGCGGTTGCTATTTTCCGGCAGTAGCGAAGAGGTTCATGGTGCCTATTACAGACCCCAAAAGACTGCTGGAAGCCGAGGCCACAGCCCCTGCGTCCGCCCTGCAGCCCGGCGGCAAGATAAAGCTGAATTTCAGCCGCATAAGCAAGAATAGCGTCGAAAAAATGGCGCGGCAGTCGCTCTACGTCCATCGCGCGCGCACGCCCGAGGGCTTCGAAATGCCCGATCCGGTCGAGAAAATCGGCACCTGGCCGATGCCGCGGACACGGGGTCCCGTCACGACCTGAACAAGCTTTTCAAGGGTTTATGCCGGAGGCGGCATTTCATTCTTGTTTATGGAGCGTAAGTGGTGTAATTTCCCGTCCACTTTCGACCCCGATGCTGTTGTAGCTCAGTGGTAGAGCACCCCCTTGGTAAGGGGGAGGTCGAGCGTTCAATCCGCTTCAACAGCACCATTTCTTCCAGTTCGTTTCGGTATTATCATCATCCGCATCATTTGAACCGGAGGGATTTCCTATGCGCCACGTTGTTTTCACACTAGCCGCCGTTGCCTTGCTTTCTGCGCCCGCCATGGCCGAGCTGGGAGGCAACACTGGCAGCACCCTCAAGGTCGCGCCCCGCGCGCAATTGCAAAACACCGCGCCCCGCGCGCAATTACAGGTTCAGGACGAAACGCAAACGCGTGTCGCGCCGCAGGCGAAATCCCTGATGCGGGCGCCTGCCGCGAACACCGCCGCACCTGCGACATCCGCCGGCACGACATCGAAGCCGCGCGACACCGCCAGCGGCCAGCCGACAGGCAAACGTACGCACAAGCCGCTCACCTCGCAGGCAAAGAGCAACACCGGCCTTGGCCAGCAGCAGAAAAAGCACGGCAGCAGCGTGACTGTCACGGGTGACTCGCCGCTGAAGATCGACGGCGGCTCGTCCGTCAGGGTCGAGCACAGCACGCTTGAAACCGGCAGCACCGTAACCGTCACCGAAACCGCCCCCGTCAAAGTTGATGGCAGTACGACCACGACTGACTCGACTGTCACGGTTACTGAAAGCGGCCCCGTTAAAGTCGAGGGCCGCCCCGTTCAAACCGACAGCACGGTCACTTTTACTGAAGGCGGACCCGTCAAGGTAGAGGGCAGCAGCACCACTACGACGGATTCAACTGTCACCATCACAGGCGGCGAACCTGTAAAGGTTGAAGGCGGTACGCTTGAAACCGACAGCACCGTGACCGTCACCGACAGCGCCCCCTTTAAGGTCGAGGGCGGCACCACGACGACTGATTCAACCGTCACAGTGACCGAAGGTTCGACGTTCAAAGCCGACGGCACAACGCCGCCTGCCGATGGCGAGGAAAAGAAAGACGATAAGCCTTAATCGATTTTAAGGTGTCGGCGGCAAAACCTTGTCGCGTACTTTATCCGTATCGAGCTTTGCCTGCGGATTGGCATAGCTGAAGCCGTTGCCGCGGCGCAGGCCGTCGGCAACGTCGCCATAAACGCGGAGCGCAAGGCCCGCGGCCTGTTTATCCGAAGAAAGACGGAAGGCGCGGCGGATGGAGGCAAGTGCCTCTGCATCGCGGTTGGGCAGGTCGACATTGACGGTGCCGGTCAGGTAATCCGCACGCTCGCCCAGCCGCGCGGTTGCGACAGCAGAGGACTTGCTGAGGAATTCGTCTGGGCCATGCCACGCACTGCCCGTTTCAATCACATCGCCCTTTGCCACTGCGGGCGTCACCTGCACCATAAAGGCCACGGCTTCCTTCAGCGCGGCTTTAACCTTGCGGTTCGGGCGCACGCCGGCCTTGATGTTGAATTGCTCCGCCAGATTGAGTGCGCGGGCGTAATCCGATTTACGGAGCGTAACGGGTTTGGACATAGCTGTTCTTTCTATGGTTTGGGCGCTTTGGGTGCGGGGGATGCCGCTTTAACGGTGGGCGTCATGAAGGGGGTCAGGACCTTGCCCTCGGTGACTTCCTGGTCTGGTTTTCCTTTTTCAAAGACTGTCGCGGGCTTGCCGCCCAGCAGTTCGACATTATTGCCGCGGATGCGCAGGGCGGAGCCTTCGCGCACGCCGATGATGGGCGTGTCGTTTTCCTCGTGGTACTGGTGCAGGCGGTCGGCGCGGCTTTCGCCGGCGTAGGGGATGATTTTTCCGTCTTCCTCGTAATGGAACCTGCCGTCGACATAGTGCGGGTTGATCTGGAAGGGCACCAAACCCATGGCATCGAAATCGCGCGGCGCCACGATAGGCATGTCGTTGGTGGTCATGATAGTGGGGCCCGTCACGTTGATGCCCGCGGATGCGCCCATGTAGGGGAAACCCTCGAGCGCCTTGTCGCGTATCGCTTCCAGCAAGCCTGTCTTTTGCAGCTTGTCGAGCAGGCGGAAGGTATTGCCGCCCGTCACGAAAACGCCGTCGACTTTGTCAAGTTCGGCGACCGGGTCGGCCACAGTATGCGCGGAGACGATTTTAACGCCCAGCGGTTCCAGCCATTTTTTGGTTTTTTCCACCGCCGCATCCTGGTCGCCCAGCGCATAGGCGACATACAGGATGGTCTTGGGGTTTTCCGGCGAGGCGCCAAACAGCTCCTGCACCGTTTCCGCGCGCTTCGACGCCAGCGCGCCGTTGCTGAGCAGCAGCAGGTTCAGCCGGTCGCGTTTGGCCGACGATACGTTGAAATCTTTCGCGGGTTTGGTCATCTGTCTTAGGGGCGCGGCGGCGTGGGGACGTTGACGGGCTTCGGCGCGGGTGCTTCGACCTTTGCTTCGGGCGAGGCGGCCTTCTCGAAACCGGGCTGTGCTTCCAGCGTGCCGACTTTGGGCGCGGGGGACAGGTTGGGTGCGGGCAGGGCGGGCGTTTTCTGCGCCTTGGCTGCTTTTGCATTCTGGATGGTGTCGCGGACGGCGGTATAGGCGTTGCCCAGCAGCTGCGCGCTGCCGACGGCCATCAGCGCCGCGCCGCCCAGCACCAGCAGCGGGGGAAGGACAGCCGTGCTGCCCATGCCTAGTGCGAAACCGCCAATAAAGAAGCTGAGCGCCCCCGTCCAGCCCACGCCAAGGCTGTCGGCTGCTTTTGCAAGGCGGGATTTCCAGCCGGGCTTTGTATCTTCTGTTTTACCCGCCAGCGTCTTGACGCCCTGCCAAGCCTGCCTGCCGCCTGCCGCCAGCGCGATGCCGCCGAAGATGGCCGCGGAAACGACCGGCAATCCGGCGAGGAAGGCAACGCCCAGCGCTACCGTGCCGACGCCAGCAACAACCTTTGTCAGCGCACCTGCACCCGTGAGGAATTTTTTAAGAGGGCTGACAGAGTCCTGCTGTGCGGCGGGGGCGTCCATGTGGGTCATCCTTGTAATCTGTTGAGTTGAGATATGTATAATTAGGGTTGTCCGAAGCGTCAAGGCGTATCATCTATCATATTGAAATAACTAAATATAAAGTAATTTATTTTTCAGATTGCAGTTAGCTGCCGGATTTAGTAATCTCCCTTCAAGCCAGCATAGATACCGGGCAGCGCGGTTTTCCTTAAGTGGATTTGTTTCTCGCCTGCCGCCTCGACTAATATGCTCCAAAACAACCACGAACTTTTTTGTTCGAGGTTGTTTTTCTCCCCTGAAAAGCCGCTTCGGATTTAGCCAGAGGAGGAACGACCATGTCCACCATCGTCATTACGTTGCGCAAAGATACCAAGGCAGGCGACATCGGCGCCGCGCTGAAGGAAATCTGCTCTATCCAGGAAGTTTTCAACGTGCAGGCCGTATACCCGGCAGATGCAGCCGCCGGCCGCGGGCTCCATTACACCGCGGACCTGACGGAGAATGCTGATAAGGGCAAGGTGCTCGAGGCAGTCAAGGCCGCGCCGTTTGTACAGGGCGCTTACGTGCCGCCGCTGCGCAAACTGCTCTAAACCAGATTATTTGGTTTCGAGATAGGCGGCGTCGGTCAGCACCAGCTCTTTTTCAGGGCTGACAGCTTCGCCGTATACGACCTTTTCCTTGTGATCAGGGCCCATCGTCGTGCCGGAATAATCGCGCGCGACGCAATGCGGCTTCACGCCGTTCAGCCAGTGCTGGATGGACAGAAACACGCCACCGCCCTTGCCGAAGACACCGCCGTGCAGGTGGTGGGGCTTCACGCGGATGGCGTGCCCTCGCAGCTTGGCCGTCTTGAGCGGGCCGCCGTCTTCGCAGATGTCGGATTCAAGGTTGGTGAATTTGCCCGAGTGCGACAGGCGGTAGTTGCCGCCCATGTAGATTTCGATGCTGTCGACGTTCGGATGCACGTGTTCGGGGATGATGGTGCCTTCGGGCACGATGAACATCTGCACCTGGAACTGGCCTTCGCGGAACATCAGCAGGGAGGTGACGTTTTCGACGCGGTCCACCGCCCCATGGAAAGGCACGGCGCCCAGGACGTTCATGTTCTTCATGAACCAGCGGGCGAATTTCTGCAATTCGTCCAGCTGCTGCTGCGGCCTTGCCGTTTTTTGCGGGGTGGTGGCTTTTTGCGGTTCGCCCATGGGAATTTTCCTTTGATTGAGGCTAATTCCATAGCGCATTTACCGCCCCGGCGAAAGGGGGTTTCGGCTAATGCTGTTATTTCAAGGACTTTTTAGAACTCGAAGGTCAGGCCATCGTACGCCAGCGCCACGTTGTCGGGCAGCATCTTGCTGACCGTGTCGTAGTCGATGGTGTAGTCGAGGTGGGTGAAATAGGTTTTCTTGGGCTTGAACTTTTCGGCCCAGGCCAGCGACTTTTCGACATAGGAATGCGATTTGTCGGTGCCGGTCAGGCAGTTGCAATCCACCATCCAGACGTCGAGGCCGTAGAGGTGTTCTTCGGCTTCGGGCGGGAAGTCGTTCACGTCGGTCGAATAGGCGAAATTGCCGATACGCAGGCCGACCGACTTGATGCGGCCGTGCAGCTGCCAGAAGGTCTGCATTTCGAGCGTGCCGATTTTCATCTTTTGCGGAGGGATCATCTCGACCCAGTAGGGTCGCGCGGTGCCGGTGTATTCAAGGGCGATGGCGGGGTCGAACATATACCACCAGACTTTTTCGATGTCGCGGCGGGTGAAACGGTCGACATACATGGGCAGGTGGACGCCGTCGCGGTGCGACATCAGGATGGGCAGGTGGAACATGCCCGCGATATGGTCGGCATGCGGATGGGTGAAGAACAGCGCATCGAATTTGCTGATATTGTGGCGCGCCAGTTGTTCCTTCACGTCGGGGCCCATGTCGACCAGCATGGTGGTCTTGCCGTCGTCGACGAAAATAGAAGGGGTCGTGCGCTTGTTGCGCGGCTGTTTGGGGTCGCAGGCGCCCCAGCCGCCGCCCGCATAGGGCACGCCATAGGCCGAGCCGGAACCGAGGACGGTGATTTTCATCCGTGTTTCCTTTCGCGGCGCGGGCAGACGGGCTTGCGCTGCACATATTTTTCCGCGTCGGTTTTCAACACGTTCTTTTCAAAGAATTCGATTGCCTCGCGCTGGTTTTCATAGCGGTCGGGGAAAGCCTTTTGCAGCACGAATTTGCCCAGCGCCAGCGTGTCGGCCAGCTTCTGGTTCGACATCGGCTGCGGGAAAAGCTTTTCTAGCATGTCAGCGGCCTTCTGCATTTCCTTGTCGCCGTTCTCGCGCGAGAAGCGCACGATCTCGTCGCCCAGCCAGATGGGCGAATAGCCGGTCGATTTATAACCGGTCAGCACCTGCAGGAATTCGATGGCCGAGGTGACGATGCCTTCGTTGTCGAAAACCGTGCGCGACATCTGGCCGCGCTTCAGGTGCTTGTTGGCGACGTACAGGTTGATCAGCAGTTCCTGCATCAGCAATTCCATGCGCTCGCCGGTCGAGGTGCCGGAGGTATGGCGCGTGATGAAGTCTTTCGCGCTGTCGGGCAGGGGGCAGGCCTTGGTGCCGTGGGTGTCGATCCAGCGCGTCGCGTCCGGGTCTTTCGCGAACATGCGCGGCTTGATGGTGGTGGGGGAAGCGGGCGGCACGCCCTGCATCGCCATGTAGAGGTCGAACTGGTAAATCTTGTCGGCGTGGTCTTTGCTCTGCGCCACGAACATGAACCCTATGCCGCCGTAATCCTTCACCAGGCGGTCGTGGCAGTTAGTAATAATGCGGCCCCTGGATTCCAAGTAGCCGCACACTGTATCGTAAACTTCATCAAGCTTGTCGGGGGAGACCACGGTGAAAAGGTCGATGTCCGAGTGGGTGTCGGCGCCGTCCGCGCCCGAGCGATCCCCGCAGGTAGGCTTCTTCAAGAAGCCCTTTGTCCCGCAGCAGCTCGAAACATCCCTTCAGGAGGTCGGCCTGCGGCAGGTGTTCCTGCTCTGTGACCTTGAGGTGGCTGTTCAGCTCGACATCAGACGCACCTTTGGTCTTGTCGGCTTCGCCGCCAGCCTTGGTGAAATCGCACTTTAACCGCATGGTCCCGCTCCCAACGATATTATGCAATACTGCAATGCGGCACATTTATACCGAGACTTACAGGGAAGTCAAGGAGGGTGCATTTTAGTCAATATTTACAATGGCATATAAAATACGCATTTTTGAACATGCGACAAGATTCTGAAAAATAAGACCGCGATTCTGTACAGGAAAGGCTTATTTAGCGGGGCTTTTGGGCGCTTCCGTCGGGCCGCCAACGGCCCATTTCCAGTCTACACCTTCGAGCTCGATGCAGGCCTCGAGGTTATCCTTCACACCCAGCTGCACCCATTCGCGGGTGTCGGGGTTGACGAAGAGCATATGGTTGCGGGCATAGACGTCGATGCTGTCGGCGGTATAGGCGAACTTGGCGTTCTGGTTCAGCAGCCGCAGCATTTCATCCAGATGCAGGCAGCGCGGGAAACTGGATGCAGCTGTAACGGCCTCCGGCTTTTGCGCCGGGGCGGCGCAGGCGGCAAGTAAAATAAGTGCGGCGAAGGCGAGGGCTCTCATTTATGCACACGCATCTGGTCGTTGGCGGTATAGACGGCGTATTTCATCGACTTGTCCTTCTTCGCCTTGTACATCGCGGCATCGGCGCAGGTGATCAGGCGGTCGGCGTCCTGCGCGTCATCGGGATAGAAGGCGACGCCGATTGATGACGTAATGACGTGTTTCAGGTCATCAAGCTCGACCGGCACCTGCAGGCTTTCCAGCAGGCGGTCGATGATCTTGTAACATTCGGCGCGGTCGGCCAGCCCATCCGCCATGATGGTGAATTCGTCGCCGCCCATGCGCGCGGCGGTATCGGATTCACGGATGACTTCACCCAGATGCCTTGCGAAGGTTTTCAGGATGATGTCGCCCGCGGCATGGCCGTATTTGTCGTTGATGGGCTTGAAGTCGTTCAGGTCGCAGTAGATGACGCCGACTTTCTTGTGCGTGCGCTCGGCGCGTACCAGCGCTTTTTTCAGGTGTTCCGACAACAGCGCGCGGTTGGCGAGGCCGGTCATCTGGTCGTGGCGCGCCATGTGGGACAGCTGCTGCTCGAAGCCCTTGCGTTCGGTGATGTCGTGGAAGATCAGCACTGCGCCCGTCACGTCGTCGCCCTCGAACAGCGGCGAGGCTGTGTATTCGACGTTGAACGGCTTGCCTTCCTTGCGCCAGAAGACATGGTCGCTGGTGGTGCAGATCTTGCCGTCCAGCAGCACCTGCGTAATCACGCTGTCGGCCTTGTGGATCGGCTTGCCGTCTTCGGTCGCGTGGTGGATGAGGGTGTGATGGTCCTGCCCCACCAGCTCGCGCTTGGAATAGCCCAGAAGCGCGGTCGCGCGGGGGTTGCAGAAAGTGATGTTGCCTGTTGTGTCCAATCCCACGATGCCTTCGTGGGTTGACAGCAATATCATCTCGATGCGTTTTTTCTGGCGCGCGACTTCCTGCGTGCGGTCCTCGACCTCCATGCTGATGCGTTCATGTTCGCGCAGGCGCGAGATGAGGTAGAAGGCCAGCAGCGCCGTCACGAATACGCCGCCCAGCAGGATAGCGAAGGTGCCGGGGTGCGTCTTGATGGTGAAATAGCCGGGGGCGGCCATCATCACCGCTTCCCATTTACGGCCGCCGACTTCAAAGATTCCGTTACTTTTAAGCAGTTTGTTTTCGTGCAGGTCTTCGAGAACTTGGGCCTCGGTGAATTTCTCCATCTTGGTGGAGCGTACATAGAGATTCTGGGCTTCGCCCTCGGCCGAGATGTCGCGGATGACGATATTGATGCCGGCAGGCTGCAGCGGCTTCAAGGCGGCTTCGATCAGTTTGGGCATCGAAATCACCGTGACGACGAAACCCTCCATCATCTCATAGGTTTCGCCGTCGGCGCCGGGGGCTTTTTTCTCGCGGTAAATGGGCACGGCGAAAAGGACACCTTCGTGGCCTTCGACCTTGCCCCATTCGCGGAATAAATTGGAGGCCTGCACCTGCCTGGTGTCGCGCGCGGCTTCGAGCGCGGGGGCGGTATCTGCGTCGGAAGCGATATCGTAACCCATCATCCGCTCGTTGTCTTTCAGCGGCTGCGCGTAATAAAGCGGGAAGTATTCCTCGCGGATTTTGGCATCGACAAGGTTGCCGTCAGCATCCTTCTCCATCAGCTTGAAGCCCGGAATATAGGCCTGTTCCTTCTTCACATAGGCATCACGCTCGGCCTTGCGTATGCGCGGCGCCCATTCGATGGCTTCGAGATAAGGATGATCTTTTACCAGCTGCTTGGTAAAGACGTTGAACTCGTTCGGCGTCACCATGTCGTCGTCGGATCGGTAGAAGGCGGTGAGGGTGTTCAGCAGGATTTTGTTGTCATTCAGCATTTTGCCGATGATCTGCAAACGCTCTTGCGCGGCGCGATCGAATTCCTTGCGCACATGTTCTTCCTGCGACTGCTGGTAATTCCACGACAGCGCGACCGAGGCAAGCAGCCCCAGCCCCAGCACCAGCATGACAAAGGCATATTCCCCGTAAAGACGCCTGATAAAAGCCATGTTTGCCCCCGTTAGCTTTTGAGCTATAAGGATAGCCAGTTTAGACACCCAAGTCCATGAGAGGAGCCCTCGATGCTGCCCCGTTCCTTTTACTTCGTGCGCCATGGCGAAACCGCCTGGAACAAGGAGGGCAAGATACAGGGCCATACCGATATCCCCCTGAATGACACCGGCCGCAGACAGGCGGAGCAGGCGATTTCCGTGCTGGCGCGCATGCCGATCGATATCATCGTCGCAAGCTCACTTGCCCGCGCTTATGAAACAGCGGCAATCATCAACGCCGGCCTGCAGAAACCTTTGGTGGTGGAGGAGGGGTTGAAGGAGCGCAATTATGGCGCCTTCGAAGGCATGAACATCGATGAAATGGATGCGCTCAAGGCCGGTATGATGGAAAAAGGCCTCGCGCCCGAAGAGAACGGGTATCCCTGCCCGCCGGAGGGGGAGCCCTATGCCGATTTCAGGCTGCGCTCGATCGCCGCCTTCAAGAAGCATCTCGAAGAAAACACTGGCAAAAATATCCTTTTCGTCGCGCACGGCGGGGTCTATCGCGTGCTGCGCCGCTGCCTGTTTACCGAGCTGGACCACAGCGCCAACGTCCAGCCTTTCCATTTCGAGAAAAAGGACGAAGGCTGGTTTTTAAATCACCTTCTTTGAACGCCCGTTCTGAAACCAGTTTCTTCTGGCAAGCGGCCTTAACAATTACTAGAATGCTGGTAGCAAAGAAGTGCAGCCAGGGAGTGATTCCCAAGGCGCCACAATGCCCCCAAATTCAGCGTTAGCACCATGTCCGACCCGACGACTAATCCGGAAGACGAAGAGCATGTTGAAATTCTGCGCAGCTTCAACCGCATGTACGTCCAGAAAATCGGCGGGTTGAACGAAGGCTTTTACGGCAGCAAATATTCGCTCACTTCCGTGCGTGTGCTCTATGCCATCAAGGACGACAACTGCAATACGGCAGCCGCGCTGTGCCGCGATTTGTCGCTGGACGGCGGGTATGTCAGCCGTATCCTCGGGCTCTTCGAGCGTGACGGGCTGATTACCAAGGAAAAATCGCAAAAAGACGGCCGCCAGTATGAATTGCAGCTGACCGAAAAGGGTCGCGCGCTCTATGACGACATCAACCGCCACGCCCGCAACGATATCATGAAGCTGCTGGCGCCGCTCACGCCCGCGCAGCGGCGTTCGCTGGTGGCGGCGACAGGCTGCATCCGCGTGCTGCTCGAAGGCCATGTGAAAAAAGAAGTGCCGCAGGGCGTCGTGACGCTGCGCGCGCACCGCGTCGGCGATATGGGCCTGATTTTGCACAACCATACAGTGCGCTTCGCCGAGGAATACGGCTGGAACCATGAATTCGAGGCGCTGGTGGTCGAGAAGGTGGCGGAGTTCATCCGTAACTTCAATCCTGCAAAGGACCGGTGCTGGGTTGCCGACCTTGGCGGTAATATAGTGGGCTCACTATTCCTTGTCGCCAATACCGAAGAGCTGGGGGAGCTGCGCCTGTTATACGTTGATAAAGAATCGCGCGGCATGGGCATCGGCCAGAGCCTGCTGAACGAAGCCATCGGCTTTGCGCGCCGCGCGGGGTATAAAAAACTGCGCATGGAAACCGAAAGCGTCGTCAGCTTCGCCGCCGCGCTGTTCGAGGCGGCGGGCATGCAAATCGTCAAATCCACCCCGCACGTGCGTTTCGGCAAAGAGCTTGTCAACCAGCAGTGGGAACTGGCACTCTAGCCCCCATGAAGATCGCCAGCTGGAACGTCAATTCTGTCAGGTTGAGGCTGCCCAATATCGTGGCATGGATTGAAAAGGCCGCGCCCGATGTCGTCTGCCTCCAGGAACTGAAATGCCAGAACGACCAGTTCCCGCTCGATGATTTCAAAAAGGCCGGGTACGACGCCGCCGTTTTCGGCCAGAAATCGTGGAACGGCGTCGCGCTGATGTCGCGGCATAAAATCGACAACGTGAAAAACGGCCTGCCGGGCGACGACACCGACGAACAGTCGCGTTATATCGAGGCGACGGTGCAGGGGATGCGCATCGCTTCCATCTACTTGCCGAACGGCAATCCCGTCGACAGCGAAAAATTCCCCTATAAGCTGAAGTGGTTCGACCGCCTGATCAGTCATGCGCGGAGCTTGCTGTCGCAGCATGTGCCCGTGGTGCTGGCAGGCGATTACAACGTCATCCCCGAAGCGCGTGACTGCCACGACCCGAAGGTCTGGGAGGGCGACGCGCTCTTCCTGCCCGACAGCCGCCGGAAACTGCGCGCGCTGCTCAACCTCGGCTATACCGACGCGCTGCGTGTCTTCAACGACAAGAACCACCAGTTCACGTTTTGGGATTATCAGGCGGGCTGTTGGCCCCGCAATGCGGGCATCCGCATCGACCATATCCTCTGCTCACCGCTGGCCGCCGACCGCCTTGAAGCCTGCATCATCGACGCCGGCCCGCGCGGGGAGGAAAAAGCCTCCGACCATACGCCAATTATGGCGACTTTCAGGTAAAAGCAGCCTTCATATTCAATATTGAAACCGGACGTGTATTATGGTAATGTATTCCGGCTTAAGATAATTTATCCATGTTTTTCAGATATTTGGGAGAATGGCATATGAAATGGGACTTGCTGACAGCGCCGATGCAGCTTGTGCTGATCCCCCTTATTACGCTTAAAGACGCGGTATCGCCGCCGTCATCGATGACACTTAACAAGCGTCTGGGGGTCGCCGTGCTCCACAACCGCGTGACGATTGCCGCTGATGCCCTGAAGAAGGGCGCCAGCCCGCACTGCGAACTGAATGGCGGGATTGGCGTGATGTTACTGCCTTTGCCCCCCAGCTATGACGGCATTCCTGCCATTTATTCGGCCGCCTTGTGCAGGCAGGCCAAAATCACGGATATGTTGATGGCGGCGGGTGCCGACATCAATGCAAAGGATGGCGATGGCTATACGGCGCTTCTTAGGGCCGCACATCAAGGCAAGACCGGCACCGTCCGCTTCCTGCTGGAGCGCGGCGCAGATACTTCTATCCCCGATATCAAGGGCAAGACGGCGCTCGATTACGCGCGCGAAAAACAGCTGGCGGATATCATCGGCCTGCTCAACAATCCACCGCCTGCGCCCCAAGCAGCCGCCGCTATGCCCTCGGGGGCGTCGCAATCCTTCAACGGTTCGGCGGTCGTGACGGCGCAGCCGGTCGCCGTGAAAGCCCCCTTGCAGCTAAAAAAGCCTTCCGGTGGCGCAACGCCTTAAATAAGCAGCTGATTTCGCAGGTCATTTGACAGATACCGAAATCAACGGTAGCTTACCCCTGTTTCAAAAACAGGAGTGCGCGGTATGCTCGACAACGTCAAAAAAAAGCTGAAAGAATTCAGCCTCGCGAACCTGTTCAACCGCAAGGCAAAACCCAAGGTCGAGGTGCCCAAGGAAATCGTCGAGGACAAGAACGTCCAGAAGGCGGTCATCAAGCATATCGGCCGCCGCGGCCGCCGCCGCCTTGTGCTGGCCTTTGCGCTGGCTGGCGCCGTGTCGACGGGCCTGCAGTATGCGCCCGGACTCGTCTCGAAAGATTTCGACACTTATATGGCCGACAAGGGCTATGCCGGCGATTATTCGCAGCATTTCCACACCAAGGAAATCCGCGTTTACGACCGTTTCAACCCGCTCTATCCCTTCCACCTCGCGGGCCGCGAAGTGGGCATGATCTGGCACGAGGGGCTGAAGGATTCACATGCCACCGCCATCCCGCTCGCCATCGCAACGCCCTTCGTTTACTCGGGCGCGATGATCAAGGGCTTTCTGGACATGGTGCCGGGCAGCAAGCTCGACGCCTATTCGATGGCCAACAACGACGACCCCAAGGACCGCGTCAACTTCATCCGCCCGCCCGGCGAATTTTCGCTGCAAGGATTTTTGAAAGACTTCTCGGGCATCAAGAGCGAGATGAAATTCCAGAGCAACCACGAAGACATCAAGGACGCGCTGTTCCTCTTCGTCATGCTGCACGAAGCGCGCCACGGCGACCAGGAAAAACGCGCTTATATCACCGCCAACGAAAGTGATTCCGACCTCTATGCATTCAAGGTGATGCAGGCGCGCGGAATATCGCCCGAGCTGCTGGCCGAAACCGCGACCATCGTGACGCATGCGCGCGCGATTAACTCGGCCATTGGCGGCGATGCCTCCCACGCCTCGACCTTCAGCATGATACGCGGCAAGGTGCGGATTTTCGATGCGCACCAGGACGCCGCCGCCTTCGACCGCCTGCATTCGATGCTACGCGAGGCCGACGCGCTGAACGACGACGCGTTTGAACCCACGATGCCGTCCGGCAACCGTTTTTACCAGATCGCCCGCGCCATGCATGAACGCGGCCTGCTGGACAAAGACCCCGGCATGAAGAACGCGGCCGCCGCGTTTATCAACGCCGTCGTCTACTTCAACGGCCAGTCGGGCGGTGCAATCATCGACCAGAAATACGACCGCGCGAAAATCGACTTCAGCTACCTGACCAAGGAATACGTGCCGGTGCCCGACAAGCTCAAGGTTCCCGCAACCGCGCCGAAACCGGGGGCATAACAGATGAAAAAACTTTTCAATTTCCTCGCGGCCCGTTCCGAATTCCAGCCGACGCTGGGTTACGCCGTGCTGCGCCCCTTCATGGGCGGCGGCGAAGTGAATAGCGCGCTTTACAACCTGTTCAAGCTGAAAAACGGCGGGCGCATTACGGAGCGCGCGGTTTTCCTTGGCACTGCTTTTGCGGCTGCCGCAGCCCTGCCGCTAACGGCGCCCGTTGCGCTGTCGACGGTGTTCCTTGGCGCAGCCGCGCTGACCGCTGGCAAAACAGTCGGCATCCTTGCGGGCAAAGTGGCAGACTTCTTTATCGAAGACATCAACAGCCGCGTCATCCCGCGGCGCGAGGCCGCGAAACAGGCGCAGCAGAACAAACCCCGGCCTTAAGATTATATTTGCTTAAGCTTCTTTCGTTTCAGGCTGAACGGCGTCCGATGTCTCGACATCGGGGCGGTCGGTATGTGCCTGATGCTCGCCTACTTTTTGCGCGGCGTAGAGGACAAGCGCGCAGCCGATGGGGAATATCATTTCATTGATGCCGCGCGTGACGATGCCCCCCAGCGGAATGGCCTTGTCCGCCTGCGTGACCATCAGGTAGAGGATAAACCCGCCGAAGCCGAAACCCACGCCGCTGCCCGCCAGCACGTGGCCTTTCAGGCCGACCTTGGTGCGGCGGCCCAGCTGGCCGATAAGAAAACCCAGCACCGCATATTCCAGCCCCTTCAAGCCCGCGAGCAGCATGGGGGAGGGGTTGGCCGCGGCGACTTGCGAGACGATGCCCAGCGCCTGTGACACGCTTTTGTGTGCGATTTTGGCCACGTAGAAAGCTGCGGGCGCGGCGGCCAGCCCCGCGAAGCCCATCACTGGCGCACGCATTTTGCCAGCGGCCAGGCCGACGGCGACGCCTGAACACACCAGCGTCGACCACGAAATCTTCTGCACCGTATCGGCGACAATCTGTTGCAGCGCCGGAATGCCGGTAAAGAACGCGGCGGCAACCAGCAGAAGTAACTGCATGGCGAGACCCAGCAGCACAGACCACCATGCGGCCTTGAGCAGCGTCTGTGCGAGATTATCGGCGGAAGTGGCGGACATGCGAAATTCTCCATTGAATGACCTTCAATGGCAAAAGACGCCTGTTAAGTCAAATGATTACATCCGCGGCGAGAACGACTTGCCACAGCCGCAGCCGGCGGCTTCGTTGGGGTTGCGGATCTTGAACTGGGATTTGATCATCGAGGTCACGTAGTCGACCTCTGCCCCACCTAAAAATTGCATCGACATCTTATCGGTCACCAGCACCGCGCCGTCGCGGGTGAAGGTCACGTCGTCGTCGGTGGTTTTATCGTCGAGGTCGAGCGCATACTGGAAGCCCGAGCAGCCGCCGCCCATGACGGTGACGCGCAGCATCAGGTTCGGGTTGCCTTCTTTTTCGCGCATGAGCAGGAGGCGCTTGGCGGCGCTCTCGGTCATTGACATATTCGCGGTTTCTTTGGCCTCGGGCATTATATTGTCTCCCTGCTCTTTACCCTTTAATTATATCGCATAATATGGTTTAAAAGCATTGTAAATCAACAGATTTCCGGCCTTTCAACCGGCCGGTGTCGTGGGGTCATGATGGCGCGCACCAGTGCTAAGAAACTGAAAACATTGGCTGAAGTGAAGCCGAAGGATGCGCTCGCCCGCTATATGGGTGATGACGGGCTGGCGGTTTTCGCCTCGCGCCCCACGGAAACCCGCGGCCGCCTGCACAAGGAAAGCCCCAGCAAGACCCGCGGCGACTTCGAACGCGACCGCGACCGCATCATCCATTCCGGCGCCTTCCGCCGCCTGAAATTCAAGACGCAGGTGTTCGTCTATCACGAGGGCGACCATTACCGCACGCGCCTCTCGCACTCGATTGAAGTTGCGCAGGTGGCACGTTCGCTCGCGCGCCTGCTGCATGCCGACCAGGATTTGGCCGAAACCTGCGCGCTGGCGCATGACCTCGGCCACACGCCCTTCGCCCATGTGGGCGAAGACGCGCTGAAGGAATGCATGGAGCCCTATGGCGGCTTCGACCATAACGACCAGACCCTGCGCGTGGTGACGAAGCTGGAGAAGAAATACCCGACCTTCGACGGCCTCAACCTGACGTGGGAGTCGCTGGAAGGTTTAGTGAAACACAACGGCCCGCTCTACAAAAAAGGCGGCAAAAAGCCGAAATTCGAAATCACGCTGGGCGAAATCAGCAAGCAGATGGACCTGAAGCTGGATACCTATGCCTCGCTCGAGGCGCAGGCGGCCGGCATCGCCGACGATATCGCCTATAACAGCCATGACCTCGACGACGGCATGCAGGCCTGCCTGTTTGACGTGAAAGACCTCGAGCAGGTGGAATGGGTCGATGAAATCGTAGCCCAGAAGCGCAAGGCCTATCCCGGCATCGAAGGCTATCCGCTGATGCAGGAAACCATCCGCGACGTCATGGGTACTTATATCATCGACGTGCTGGCCGAAACGAAACGCCGCATCGTGGATCTCAACCCGAAAACGCCCGACGATATCCGTCATGCCTCGAACATGGTCGTCGCGATGTCGGACACGATGAAGAAAAAAGACCGCAGCCTGCGCGACTTCCTCTGGGCGAATTTCTACCGCCACCACGAAGTCAGCCGCGTGCGCCGCAAGGTCTTTGCGGTGACTCAAGACCTGTTCAACGTCTTCATGGAACACAAGCGCTGCCTGCCCGGCGAGGTGCTGAAACAGGTGCAAAGCGTACCGAAGGGCTGGGATGCGAAAACCTGGCACGCGCGCTCTGTCGCCGACTATATCGCCAGCATGACCGACCGCCTGGCGCTGCTGGAACACAAGGCGCTATTCGACGCCTACGAGGTAATGAGATGAGCAATATCTTTCACGCCTACCAGACAAAGGTGAACGACCTGCTGGGCAAGATGGCCGCGAATGGCGACCTTCCGCAGGGCCTCGACCTCAGTCGCGTCAAGGTGGAACCGCCGAAGGAAGCATCGCACGGCGACATGGCGACCAACGCCGCCATGGTGCTGTCGAAAGCCGCCGGCAAAAACCCGCGCCAGCTGGGCGAAGCGCTGGCCGCGAAGATGAAGGAAATGCCGGGCATCAAGGAAGCCACCGTCGCGGGCCCCGGCTTCGTCAACTTCCGCCTTGCCGATGCCGAATGGGCGTCGACGCTGAAAACCATCCTTGCCGACGGCACCACGTACGGCGACAGCAAGATGGGCAGGGGCGAGAAGGTGAACATCGAATACGTCTCCGCCAACCCGACGGGCCCCATGCACGCGGGCCACGTGCGCGGCGCTGTTATCGGTGACACGCTGTCGAACCTGCTGAAAAAAGCGGGCTATGACGTCACCAAGGAGTATTACTTCAACGACGCCGGCAAGCAGATCGAGGTACTGACGCAGACTGCCCATCTTCGTTACCGTGAGGCGCTGGGCGAAGATATCGGCTCTATACCCGAAGGGCTTTACCCCGGCGAATACATGAAAGACGTGGCGCAGGCGCTGGTGGCGCGCGACGGCAAAAAATGGCAAGGCGTACCCGAGAGCGAATGGTGGGAGCCGGTGCGCCAGTTCGCCATCGAATACATCATGCGCATGATCCGCGACGACCTCGACCTCATCGGCATCCATCACGACGTGTTTTCGAACGAACGCGTGATGATCGAGGACGGCACGCTGGAAAAATCCTTCAACACGCTGATGGAGAAGGGGCTGATTTACCAGGGCACGCTGCCGCCGCCCAAGGGCAAGGAAATGGAAGACTGGGCTCCGGTCGAGCTGACGCTCTTCCGCTCCAGCAACTTCGGCGACGCGCAGGACAGGGCGCTGAAAAAACGCGACGGCACCTGGGCCTATATCATGCCTGACATCGCTTATCACTATAACAAAATCTCCCGCGGCTTTAAGTGGATGATCAACGTGCTGGGCAAGGACCATCACGGCTATGAAGAAAAAATCCGTCCCGCCATCGCGGCGCTGGCCGACAACAACAAAGACGTGCGCCTCAACGTCGTCTATTGCGGCATGGTCAAGCTGTTCAAGAACGGGGAGCCGGTGAAGCTGTCAAAACGCTCCGGCAACATCATCACGCTGCGCGAAATCGTCGAGGAAGTCGGCCCCGGCGCCGTGCGCTTCTTCATGATGTCGCGCACGCCTGACTCTGAGCTCGATTTCGATTTCACAAAGGTTGTAGAACAGTCCAAGGACAACCCTGTTTTCTACGTGCAATACGCGCATGCGCGCTGCTGCTCGGTCATCCGCAACGCGAAGGAAATGTTCAAAGGGCTCGACACCGCTCCCGGCGCGCTGGCGGAGGCGGACCTTTCCCGCATCGCGTCGCCCGATGAACTGCACCTTGTGCGCGTCATGGCCAGCTGGCCGCGGCAGGTGGAAGCGGCGGCGGAAGCGCACGAACCGCACCGCGTCGCGGGCTACCTGCACGAGCTGGCGTCGGAATTCCACGCCTTCTGGAACAAGGGGCGCGACGACGCGACGCTGCGCTTCCTGCATGAAAACGACAAGGAACTGAGCCTCGCGCGCCTCGCGCTGGTCGAGGCGATGCGCACGGTGCTGGCCTCGGGCCTCGCCGTCATGGGCGTACAACCTTTGGAGGAGCTGCACGGATGAGCGGAAAAGACGACGATACGCTCGGTTCGTTCTATATGGGCCGCATGAAACCGGGGGTGGAGCCGCGCCGCGTCCTGCCCAAGGGATTACTGACGGTCGTGACGTTGCTGTCGTTCATCGCCATCATCTGGTACGCCTACCCCACGGGGCAGGAAAAATTCGCAGGCAAAGATATCCCCCTTATCGCCGCCGATAAAACAGCCTACAAGTTCAAGCCCGAAGATCCGGGCGGCATGGAAGTGCCGCACCAGGACAGCACTGTTTTCGCGCCGCTGGAAAAAGGCGGGGAGAAGACGGTTGAAAAACTGCGCCCCGCGCCTGAAGAGCCCATGGACAAGGACGCACTGATCCAGCCCATGAAAAAACCGCCCATCGACACTGCGCCCAAGGCGCTGGCGCTTACCCCATTGCAGGAAGTGCCGGAAAAGGTCGAGGCGCTCGTCTCTCCGCCGCAGTCCCAGCTGGAAACGCCGAAGCCGCAACCGAAACCAGACACGGCCAAGCCCGACACGGCGAAAAAAGATGATAAAAAGACCGATGCAAAGCCCGAGGTGAAAGCAGAAGCGAAACCTGCGGTTAAACCCGAAATGGCGAAAACAGAAACGGCCAAGCCTGCCGCACCGAAGCCCGCGCAGAAGGCCGAAACCAAGCCCTCGGTCGTTGCCGTCGAAACGCAGCCGCTCGCGCCGCTTGCGCCCGCAACGCCTGCGCCGCAGGTCGCGAATACGCCCCCCGCCAAAGGCGGCGTCTATATCCAGCTGGGTGCCTACCGAGATCTTGCCGGCGCCAAGGACGACTGGGTGCAGCTGCAAAAGAAATATACCGAGCTGAAAGGCCTGTCGATGCACACCGAAGTGGTGAAGATCGCTGGGAAGGGGACACTCACCCGCCTGCAGGCCGGCAAAGTGGCCGAGGCGCGCGCGAAAGAAATTTGCAGTCTGATGAAGGCGCGCGGCAACAGCGGCTGCATGGTTGTAAGGTAAGGATGAAAAATATGGACCGCTGGCAAGCACTACAGGACGATATCGGCGCATTCACCGACAAGACTTTCGGCCAGAGCACGCCGCAGGCCAAGGCGCATCACCTCGCCGAGGAAGCGATGGAGGCCGCTGCTGACCCGCAAGACATTCTGGAGTGGGCTGACTGCACCATCCTTCTGTTCGACGCCGTGCGCAAGGCGGGCTTCACCACCGAAGACCTTTACCAAGGCGTGCTGCGCAAGATGGAAATCAACAAGAACCGCAAATGGGGCGAGAAAGACGCCAACGGCGTCGTGCGCCATGTGAAGGAAGGCTGATCGATGAACCTGACCCAATTGAAAGCCATCGTCATCGATGCCACCGGCGCCGAGCTGACGAAAGAAGAACAGGACCTGCTGAAGGCCGAACGCCCCGCGGGCTTTATCCTGTTCAAGCGCAACTGCGTGTCGAAACAACAGGTGAAAGACCTTGTCTCCTCCGTCCGCGAATGCGTGGGCTGGAATGAGCTGCCGGTGCTGATCGACCAGGAAGGCGGCAGCGTCTCGCGCCTCAAGCAGCCGGAATGGATCGAATACCCCGCCGCGAAATTGTTCGGCGAACTGGCGCAGGACAGCCGCGAAGAGGGGCTGGAGGCGACGCGCATCAATTCATATTTGATGGCGCTCGACCTTGCCGACCTCGGCATCAGCGTAAACTGCGCGCCCGTTGTCGACGTGCCCGCGCCCGACTGCCACCAGTTCCTCTCGGCGTCGCGCACCTATAGCGACAGCCCCGAAGCGGTCGGCCTGCTGGGCGAAGCGGTCTGCCGCGGCCTGCTGGACGGCGGCGTCACCCCCGTCATGAAGCACATCCCGGGCCATGGCCGGGCGAAGGTGGATAGCCATCTGGCGCTGCCGGTTACGGACGCCTCTTTACCAGAACTCTTAAAAACAGACTTCAAGCCCTTCAAATACTTAGCCCAGTCGGATATGAAAACGGCTGTTTGGGCGATGGCCGCGCATGTGGTATTCTCCTCCCTAGATCCTGATTCTGCCGCCACAGTTTCCGCCCGGGTTGTCGAAGACATCATCCGGAAAGAAATCGGGTTTAACGGCGTGCTGCTGGCCGATGACGTCTCGATGAAGGCGCTCGGCGGCACGCTTGAAAGCCGCGTGAAGGGCACGATGGCGGCCGGGATGGACCTGACCATGCTCTGCAATGCGTCATTTGACGAGCGCAAGCTGGCCCTGTCCGTCACGCCGAAGCTGACCGCAACAGCGGCAGCCAGGGTCGAAAATGCGGAGCGCCAGCGCACCGCATGGCTGAAAAAAGGCAACGATAACAGGCAAGAACTCCAGCAAAAACTGGAGCGCATGATACAGAAGCGAAGGACCGGATGAGCGAAGCCGAGGCACCCCAGTTCGAGGAAGACCTCCTCAAGGACCGCAGCGAGAGCGAACAGCTTTTGCTGTATTTGGGCAGTTTTGACGGCCCGATCGACATGCTGCTGACGCTGGCGCGCGACCAGAAAGTCGACCTCGCCAAAATCTCCATCCTTGCGCTGGCCAACCAGTACCTTGAATTCGTGCAAAAGGCGCAGTCGCTGCGCCTCGAGCTTGCGGCCGATTACCTTGTCATGGCGGCATGGCTCGCCTACCTCAAATCCCGCCTGCTTGTACCGGCCGAAGAGCAAAAACAGGCCGAGCCGACCGCGCAGGAAGTGGCCGACGCTCTGCAGTTCCAGCTCCGCCGCCTCGAAGCCATGCGCGACATCGCGCAGCGCCTGTTCCACCTGCCGCGCCTGGGTTACAACGTTTTCGCGCGTGGCGAGCCCGACGGCCTGCCCACGCAATACATTTCGAAATACGAAATGACCTATTACGACCTGTTGAAGGCTTACGGCGACGTCAAGCAGCGCCAGCAGAACTCGGTCTACAAGCTGAACCCCGTGAAGCTCTTTACGCTTGAAGAAGCGATCGAGCGCCTGACCACGATGTTCGGCAAGCTGCCGCAGGAATGGGTCTCGCTGTTCATGTTCCTGCCTGCGGGCCTGAAGGAACGCATCGTGAAGCGCTCTGCGGTGGCCTCCACCTTCGGCGGCGCGCTCGAACTCGCGAAGCGCGGCCTTATCCAGATCCAGCAGGAAAAGAACTACGCGCCTATTTATATCCGCAAGCCCGTGGCGAACGAAAACACCACCGTGCCCGCCGCCGCCGACGCCGTCTCGCCCACCGCCGCGATCGATGCTGCGGAAGAAACGGTTGCGGAACAAGTCGTTATTGAAGAAGCAGTCACCGACGAAGTGGTGGAACAAACCGTCATCGACGAAGTGACCGAAGAAACCGTTTCGGAAGAAGCGGTGGTTGAAGAAATCGTAGAAGAAGCTGTTTCTGAAGAAACCATCGAAGAGACTGTCGCCGAAGAAACTTTTGACGAAACTGTTTCCGGGGAAGCGACCGAAGAAGAAACGATTACCGAAGACACCATTACCGAAGATGACGTGACTGAAGATGAAGTCACGGAATCCAATACGCAGGAGAACACCTGACCATGGCCAGAGCGAAGAAAAAACAAAAAGAAGAAGTAACGCAGGAAGAGATCGTCGTCGTAAACGAAGAAATTCTCGTCGCGGGCGAAGAAACCATCCCCGCGGATGAGCTTGGCATCGGCAACGTACAGCAAGCCGAAGACGAAGTTGAAGCAGTTGCTGAATCTGCTCCCGCCGTCACCGAAGAAACGGTGTCGACCGAGGAAGCGCCGCTGCCCGAAATCACGCAGGAAGACGTCCGCCTGGTCGAGGCGATTTTGTTCGCCACCGCCGCCGCGCTGACCGAAAACCAGATTGCGGAACGTTTCCCCGCCGAGCGCGCGGGCCTGATCCCGCAGGTGCTGGAACACCTGAAAGAACAATACACCAACCGCGGCGTGAACCTTGTGCAGCGCAACGAGCGCTGGGCCTTCCGCACCGCGACCGACTTGGGCGACCAGCTGCGCATTGAAAAAGAGCAGCCCAAGAAATTCACCCGCTCGGCCATGGAAACCATGGCGATCGTGGCCTACCACCAGCCCGTCACCCGCGCCGAGATTGAAAACATCCGCGGCGTGGCGACCGCCCCCGGCGCGCTCGACGCGCTGATGGAAGCCGGCTGGATCAAGCCCGGCAAGCGCCGCGAAGTGCCGGGCCGCCCCGTCACCTGGCTCTCGACGCAGGCCTTCCTCGACCATTTCGGCCTCGAAAAACTCGAAGACCTGCCGGGCATGGACGAGCTGAAAGCCGCAGGCCTTCTCGACAAACGCCCCGCCATCGAAGCAATGCCGGGCGCCGACCTGTTTGACGAAGAGAACAAGAAAGAAGAGTCCGACCCGCAGGAAGTCACCGACGAAGACCTCATCGGCAAAGTCACGGAAGAGGGCGGTTCGGTCGAAGACCTCGAGCCCACCGCATCCGCTGGCAGCGATGACGATGAAGATGACGCTGATGACGAGGATTCGGACGACGAAGACGGCGATGAAGATGATGACGCCGAGGCTTCGGATGACGATGAAGATTCCGATGACGACGCCGATGATGAAGACGGTGACGACGAGGATTATGGTGACGACGATGAGGAAGACTCGTCTGACGACGAAGAAGCCTCCGGCGACGATGAAGATGACTCGTCCGATGATGACGACGAAGATTATGACGATGAAGACGACGACAGCGACGATGATGAAGACGATGACGACGCTGACGACGAGGAAGATAAGGATTAACGAACTATGTCAATCGGCCACTGGATTATCGTCCTTCTTGTTGTTGTGCTGATGTTCGGCCTCGGCAAGGGCAAGATCCCCCAGATCATGGGCGACCTCGGCAAGGGCCTGCGCCATTTCAAGGACGGGCTGAAGGGCGAGGAGAGCAAGGACAAGCAAGAGATCCTGCCGCCCGACGACAAAAAGGGCTCGTGATTGTTCGACATTTCCTGGTCAGAGATGCTGGTGGTGCTGGTCGTCGCCGTGGTCGCGATCGGCCCGAAAGACCTGCCCGGCGTCCTTTATGCGGCGGGGAAATTCATCAGGAAAATCAGGGTTTTTACCTCCGATATTCAAAAATCGGTTGATAAAATCATCCACGACGAAGAACTCGAAGAAATCACCCGCGAGGCCAACAAGATTGGCGGTGAAAACCTGCAGATGGAGATAGAACGCCAGCTGCAGGAGGAAGAAAACCGCAAGGTCGTTAAACTACCGATTCAAAAAGATGGCGCAGAAGACTGAAAAGATTAACGATAAAACCATGCCGCTGCTCGACCACCTGATCGAGCTGCGCCGCCGCGTCATCATCAGCCTCCTGTTCTTCGTGGTGGCCTCCATCGCCTGCTATTTCTTCGCGCCCAGCATATACAGCTTCCTCGTCCAGCCTTTGGCCGATGTGCTGCCGGGCGAAAACCGCCGCCTCATCTATACCGGCCTTGGCGAGGCGTTTATTACGTATATGAAACTTGCCTGTTTCGCGGGCGGCTTTTTGGCCTTTCCGGTGATCGCGGCGCAGATTTGGTTCTTTGTGGCGCCGGGGTTATACAAGAACGAGCGCTCGGTCTTTTTTCCCTTCCTGCTGGCGACACCGATCCTCTTTGTGGCTGGGGCTGCGTTTGTTTATTACCTTGTTATTCCAGCGGCTTGGAAGTTTTTCGCGAGCTTCGAAAGCCTGCATCCGTCCTCCGGCCTGCCCATCGCGCTCGAAGCGCGGGTGAGCGAATACCTGAACCTCGTCATGGCGCTTATCTTCGCCTTCGGCATCTGTTTCCAGCTGCCGGTGCTGCTGACGCTGCTGGGCCGCGCGGGCATCATCACTGCCAAGTGGCTGTCCGAAAAGCGCCGTTACATGATTGTCGCCATCTTCGTGGTGGCCGCCGTCATGACGCCGCCCGATATCCTCAGCCAGTTCATGCTGGCCGTGCCGCTGATGGTGCTGTACGAGGCCAGCATCTTCCTGGTGAAGATGGGCGAGAAGAAAAAAGCCTAAATCTGCGGATGATTTTTCCGCTGCAACTTCTTGTTTAAAAAGGCGATGCTGTCGTCGATCGTCTGCGTGCTCGTTTCATGCGCGAGGTCGGGATAGAATTTTTCCTCGAAATTGATGCCCTTCTTCGTCAGGCGCTTCAGCGTGTCCTTGTGCTGGATGTTGAAGCGGCGGGCGGCCTTGTTGAAGGCGCGGGCGAGGAGGCCTTTTTTCGCGGGTTCTTCCGGCTTGCAGAAAATCTCGTCTTTTCCGCCCATGATCACAAGCACATCGGGTTTCGTTTTGCCCTTGGTGAGCGGGAGCAGGGCGCCCGAATGCGCAACGACGCCGCCGACAGGCTTGTCTCGGTGGAGCGTCGTCTGCAGCGCGGCGATCGCCCCCATGGAATTGCCGAGGATGCCGAGGTGCTCGTCCGACAATCCGCGTTTCGCCAGCTGCCGGTCGAGATAATCGTTCAGGTCATCAACAACCGGCAAATAGTTGAAAATAATGGAGAGGTAAGCCTTGGCCTGCGCCAGCACCGGGCCTTCGTGCGGCACCCAGGTATAGCCCTGCGGTTCGCCCTTCACCGGCGCGGTTTTCAAGGGGCCGCGCAGGTTGATGACGTCGGCGTCGGGCATGGCGTCGTGCACCTGCTTCGCGTGCGCTTCCCAGTTTTCGGGGTTGCTGCCGTGGCCGTGCATGACGACGACAAGGCGCTGGGCCTTTCCCGTTTTCGCGGGGAAGAGCATGAAGTCGAAACCGTCTTCGTGGTGGTAGGGTGATGCCATTGACAAAAGCCTAGCCTCCCGCGCGCGCAACGTCAACGGACCCGCGCGAAGGCGCGCCTCAATAGACTAGACCGGATTCATGAAAAGCCTTATACTTGAAATCACTGGGAATTGGGGAAAAATTCCAAACACATCGAGATTGAAATATGCATGACTTGAAACTCATTCGGGAAAACCCCGAGCATTTTGATTCCGGCTGGAAACGTCGCGGGCTCGAACCGCAGACGCCCAAAATCATCGCCATGGACGAAAAACGCCGTGCGCTGATGACAGAAAAACAGTCGCTGGAGGCGCAGCGCAACGAAGTTTCAAAGCAGATCGGCCAGATTAAATCCAAGGGCGGCGACGCCTCGGCCCTGATGGCGGAAGTCGCGGGCCACAAGGCGCGCATCGCCACGATCGAGGAAGAAGAAAAAGCGCGCACGGAGGAACTGAACAAGTTCCTCGACACTTTGCCCAACATCCCCGACAAATCCGTGCCCGACGGCGGCGGCAGCGACGACAACGTGCTGACCCGCAAAGTAGGGGAGCCGAAGCGCCTCAACAGCGCCAAGGACCACGTCGATATCGGCGAGGGCCTAGGCGGGATGGATTTCGCAACCGCGGCAAAAATGTCCGGTTCGCGCTTTGTGCTGCTGCGCCAGGGTGTGGCGAGGCTGGAGCGCGCGCTCGCGCAATTCATGCTCGACCTGCACACGCAGGAACACGGCTATACCGAAATGTCCGTCCCGCTGCTGGTGCGCGACCATGCGATGCGCGGCACCGGCCAGCTGCCCAAGTTCTTCGAGGAACAGTTCACCGTCACCAGCATCGGCGAGCGCGCAAAACTGCTGCATACCGCAACCGCCCCGCTGGACGAGGAATACGCCCGCCGCGTGAAGGCGGAGCCGGGGCTTCCGCCGTCCCGCGTGCTGCATGAAGTCATCGAGCGCGCGTCGACGCGGGAGGACTACTGGCTGATCCCGACCTCCGAAGTCTCGCTCACGAACACTGTCTATGATGAAATCGTCGACGAGGGCGAACTGCCGCTGCGCATGACGGCGATGAGCCCCTGCTTCCGCTCCGAAGCGGGCGCGGCCGGCAAGGACACGCGCGGCATGATCCGCCAGCACCAGTTCTATAAGGTCGAACTGGTCAGCATCGTCGCCGAAGACAAGTCGATGGAAGAACTGGAACGCATGGTCGGCTGCGCCGAAACCGTGCTGAAAAAACTCGACCTCGCCTTCCGCACCATGACGCTCTGCACCGGCGACATGGGCTTTTCTGCGAAGAAAACCTATGACATCGAAGTTTTCCTGCCCGGCCAGAACGCCTACCGCGAAATCTCCAGCTGCTCGAACTGCGGCGATTTCCAGGCGCGCCGCATGATGGCGCGCTATAAAAAGGAAGGCGACAAGAACACCAAATACCTGCACACGCTGAACGGCTCCGGCGTTGCCGTGGGCCGCTGCCTGATCGCGGTGCTGGAAAACTACCAGCAGCCCGACGGCAGCGTCGTCATTCCCGAAGTGCTGAAACCCTATATGGGCGGCATCACGAAACTGGAACCCGTCGCGAAGAAGAAAGAAGGCAAGGCCGCCAATGCTTGATTTTCCACAGAAGCTTTCCGAAGCCCGCATCCTGATTTCCAACGACGACAGTATCCATGCCGAGGGAATCAAGGTGCTGGAACAGATCGTGCTGGGCATCACCCCAAACGTCTGGGTGGTTGCGCCCGAAACGCAGCAGTCGGCGGCCGGGCACTCGCTCACCATCCACAGCCCGCTGCGGATGAAAGAGTACGACAAGCGCCATTATTCGGTCATCGGCACGCCGACCGATTCAGTGCTAGTGGGCATCCAGAAGGTGATGAAGGATATCCGTCCGCACCTGGTGATTTCCGGCATCAACCACGGGCAGAACACGGCCGACGACGTGACCTATTCCGGCACCATCGCCGCCGCGATCGAGGCGACGCTGGCCGCCGTGCCTGCGATTGCCTGCAGCCAGGATTTCGACGAGGACGGCGGCAAGCCCGACTGGACGATCGCGCGCGAATACCTGCCGCGCATCCTTCAGGCCTTCGAAGGCCGCAGCTGGGAATACAATATCCTGATGAATATCAACTTCCCCGTGAACATCGCGGGCGTGAAGCCCGAAATCCGCGTATTGCCGCAAGGGCATTACAGCATGGAGAAGCAGGAAATGGACAACCGCGTCGATCCGCGCGGCAAACCCTATTTCTGGATCGGCCCGCCGCCTGCGCGGGACGAGGATGACCAGTCGCTCGACATGGGCGCGCTGGCGGCGGGGCATGTGACCATCACGCCGCTTTCGCTGAACCTGACGCACTACCCGACCGTCACCGAATGGGGGAAGATTTTTAAATGAGCCTTCTCGCGCGCAAGATACGCCTTATCATGAAGCTGCGCAAATGCGGCATCACCGACACCGGCGTGCTGGGCGCCATCGAACGTATCCCGCGGGAGGCTTTCATCGCGCCCCGTTTCCACGACCAGGCTTACGAAGACATCGCGCTGCCGATCGAGCGCGGGCAGACCATTTCACAGCCGCTGGTCGTGGCCTACATGACGCAGGCGCTGAAGGTGAACGACCGCCACAAGGTGCTGGAAATAGGCACGGGCTCCGGCTATCAGGCCAGCATCCTCGCGCGCCTTTGCCGCCGCGTTTACAGCATCGAACGCCATAAACCGTTGCTGGCGGGGGCGGAGAAAATGTTCAACGACCTGCGCATCCGCAACATCACCTGCAAGGCAGGCGACGGCATGCTGGGCTGGAAGGAACAGGCCCCCTTCGACCGCATCATCGTGACGGCCGCAGCCCCCGGCGACCCGCCGCCCGCGCTGCTGGAACAGCTGTCCATCGGCGGCCTGCTGATCATCCCGATGGGCCGCGATAAATCCTGCCAGTATGTTTACCGCATCACGCGCACCGAAACGGGGTTCGAGAGCGAACAACTGATGCCCGTGCGCTTCGTGCCGCTGCTGCCCGATATCGCGCGCAACAACGAACCCGTTATCCAGCAGACGGTGGAAACCGAAGAATTCTATTCAGGGGGAGCAGAGCTGCAACCGGCATGAGCATGAAGCGCCACAGCCTGCTGCTGACTACCGCCCTCGTCGGATGGCTCGGGCTGCAGACGGCGGTTTGCGCTGCGCCCGCGCCGGTGCTTGAACTGGGTACAAAAGCCTCGTCCGCCAGCGGTGTTATTACGGTGCGCAAGGGTGATACGCTGGCCTCTCTCGCAAAGCTTTACCGCGTGACCCCAGACGGCATCATCGCCGCCAACAACCTGTCAGCGCCCTATTCGTTGCCGGTGGGGCAGCGCCTGATGCTGCCTGCGCCGTCCACGCACAAGGTTGGCGGCAACGATACGCTCTACAGCATTTCGCGCATGTACAATGTGCCGCTGGAAAAAATGGCAGAGGCCAATAATCTGAAGCCGCCCTATACCCTGGCGGTGGGCAAGGTGCTGCGCATTCCCGGCGAAGGTTATGCACCGCCTGCGGTGAAAACGACCACGGTTAAAAACCTTGTGCCGCCAAAGAAAACGGCGCCCGTAAAAAGCACGTCCGTCAAAACCGCCACAGCATCTAAAACAAAATATCCCGTTACCTACAACGGCGTACGCATGCTGAAAGCGCCGGGCCCGTCGGAGGAACGCAAGACTTTCGACAGCATGCTGAGCCGCCTGGCCGGCATCAATCCGCCGAAAGCAGGCGAGGGCGGCGTGCTCGAAGCGCCGGAAGCTCCCGCGCCGAAACAGCAGATCGTCGACTATTCCCATACGCCCGGCTTTATCTGGCCGGTCAAGGGCCGCGTGATTTCAGGTTACGGCCCGAAAGACGGCGGCCTGTATAACGACGGCATCAATATCGCGGCGCCGCGCGGCACGCCGGTGCTCTCGGCCTCCGACGGCACGGTCGCCTATGTGGGCGACAGCCTGAAAAGCTACGGCAACCTCGTCCTTGTCCGCCATCCGGACGGCATGGTGACGGCTTACGCGCACCTGCAGAACGTCACGGTGAAAACGGGCAGCAAGCTGCGCAAGGGCCAGCCGCTTGGCACCGTCGGCTCGACCGGAGCTGTCATGAACGCGCAGCTGCATTTCGAGGTCAGGCGCGGCGTATCTACGCTTGATCCCAGGCGCTACCTGAATTCCTGAAAAGAGATGATCGCTTAAACCACTCGCCCGTTATTCCTGCGGCGTGCGTTCCTGTTCGTTATGCTGGATAGGCAGAACGTCCATGCGCATCGAGGCGCGGGCAGCCATCAGGGCGTTGATCTGTTCCTGCAGCTTGTAGATGTCCTGCAGCATGATCGTGGTATATGCGGCGATGGAAGCCTGTTCCTGCTTCAGCGCGCCGCCGTCGTTCGCCATGCGGGCGAAATAGGCGGGGCTCAGGAAGCGTTCTTTCGACAGGGCCAGCATGATCTCGTTATAGCTAGGGTTCCAGCCGCCGCCAAAGGCTGCGGCGGGCTTGCCGGCGTCGATGCGGATATCGCGGATCGTGTTATTGACGTTGGTGTTCGGGATAGCCGCGCGGCGCGAGATGATGCCCGCGACAACCGAAGCCGCGACCGAACGTATCGATTTCAGGTGTTCGATGCGCAGCAGGCGTTCTTTTGCCTGCGGCAGGTTGACGATGTCCTCCGGCACGCGTTCATATACGTCGGGCTGGATAAGGTTGGTCAGGATGGTCTGCGCCGCCATGAACTGCTCGGGCTGCGCAAGGTCGATCGTATCGCGGAACAAGAAGCCCTCGATATCGATATCGCCGTTGGGCATGGTGCCTGCGGTTGTGGGTGCAGGGCAGGCGTTCTGGCCGTCGTTGACCTGCGGATCCAGGAACCACTGGCAGTATTTGTCCCAGCGGTCGGATTTGTCTTCGATCATGTTACGAGCGCTGGGCTGGCCGGGCGCGCCGCCGGTGCGGTTCATGACGTCATATTTGAAGCCGGCGGCCAGGGCGTCCGAGGTGTCTTCGGTCATCACTTCGGCCGGGCCGTGCGAGGCCGGCACGCAGGAGTTTTCGTTCGGCTGCAGGCGTTTCTTGGCCTCGACTTCCTTCGTCTCGGCGCTCTTGACCGATTTGCTGAGCTGGCGGCTGTCCATGACCGTACCGATCGTGCGGGCCTGGTCGACGTGGACGGCGGAAAGCTGGGCGGTCATGTCCTTGAAGGCGGGCAGGCCGTAGGTCGTCCACCAGTTGTCCAGATGGTCTTCGAACTGCATACCGGCGACGTCCCAGTATTTCGGGTCGTTTTCAAGGGTCAGGTTGTCCTCGGTCTCTTCGCAAGGGTCCATACCCCAGGGCGGAGAGAAGATCGGGCTTGCCGAGCCGCAGGAGTTAGTAGGGGCAGCGTCCTCGGTCGGCAGTGCTCCACCCGTGGGCGGCGGCGCAGGCGGCGTGACAGGAGCCGGCGGCGGCGGCGTTGCAGGCGGCGGAATCGGGGGCAGGCCTGGTACGGGCGGCAGAGGCGGCGGCGGCACGGGCGGCGGCGGCGGCGGCGGCGGGGCAGGCGGGAAGCCTGTCTCGAGCACGTCCGGAACGCCGTTACCGTTGGCGTCGCCAAGGCCGACAGGGGTGATAGGCACGCCTGCCAGCCAGGCATTAAGCATAGGGCTCCACAGCGGCGGAGCGATCTGCGTACCGTTATAAATGATGGTCGCAATTGCGAGGTTGACCTGCATGTTCGCGTTATAGTCGCCGGCGATGCTCTGGTTCAGCAAGGCGATGGCGGCCGCGGTGTTGCAGGGGTTGGTGGTCAGCTGGATGCAAAGCGAGTTCAGGAAGATACCCGCGTTCATCGTGTTAGGCGGGTTGTAGAAATAGGTATTCAGCGTGGCGCAGGCGCCGGCATCGCCGCTCCAGCAGGCAACGATTGTCATCTGCGCTTGCACGCCGCTGCCCAGCAGCATTTCGTTGAAAAGGAAGGAATAGTTATATGTCCTGCGGCCGTAAATGTCGGCCGGGATAACGGCCTGGAAAGGGTCCAGCAAGTTGAGGAGGTTCTCGAAATACGGGCCGCCGATGGTATTTTGCATCAGGCTGAGTGACGCGGGGTTCAGCGCGATTGCGCCGGTGATAACGGTGGTTGCAGCGGCGACGCAGCTCGGTACGCAACCGCCGGGGGCGGCAGCGCCGAGGTCGTTAGTGATCTGGTTCAGCACCCAGGTGACGTCAAACGGGGCGGGCGGGTTGCCAAGTTCGGCGTTGATCTGGGCGATTGCCGCCGCGTCGCCGTTGATGGCAAGTTGCAAGGTGCTGAGGTCTGACGTGAATTGCGCGTGGGCGTTTTTCGGCGCGAGCAGGAAGCCCGCGACGAACAAGATGGCCAGGAACTTGAACATTCTGGCCGCGAAACAAACTGATTTCTGAACAGGAGATGTCATCTCCCCCCGAACCCACAGCTGCATTGAACCCTCAGGCAACTACTATCCCTCTATAATACCACAGGGTTGGCGAACTTGGGAATTATTTAAAATTTTAGGCATCCGTTTTTTGCAGCTGGAATAATCTGTTAAGCACTTGGGGAAGCTGAATAATTATGTCTTCTGCGGTGAGGCCCAGACCGTGGTTTCTGGCGCACTCCCCATGCAGCCATGCGGCGGCGCAGGCGGCCATAAACGGCTGCATGCCCTGCGCCATGAGTCCCATAATGAATCCCGAAAGCACGTCGCCCGACCCCCCGGTCGCAAGGGTCGGCGGGGCGTTTGTATTGATGACAGCGGCGCCATCGGGGGCGGCGATAACGGTATCAGCGCCTTTCAGCAGGACGACGGCATTTGCGGCCTTTGCAGCCTTGCGGGCGCGGTCCAGCTTGTTGCCTTCCATTTCCCCGAATAGCCGCGCGAACTCGCCCTCGTGCGGTGTGAGGACATGGCGGGCAGGGGAAAGCTTGGAAAACAGCGCCTTGGGGTCGTCTTTGAATACGGTAAATATATCCGCATCCAGCACGGCCGGCTTGTTGAAGGAAATAACAACCTCGGCGATTCCCTTCGTCGTGGCGTCGAGTCCCGCGCCGGGTCCCAGCAGAATCGCATTACGGCGTTCGTCGCGCAAAATGGTGCGCAGGTCTTCCTCGCTGCTCCAGGTATCGACCATCAGGCTGGCGCGATAGCTGCTGTAGATCGCGGCGCTTTCGGGCATTGAGGCGATGGTGACAAGGCCGCAGCCGATTTTCTGCGCGGCGGCGGCGCCAAGGCAGGCAGCGCCCGTGCGCTTGGGCCCGCCGTATACCACGGCATGGCCGCGCGTATATTTGTGCGCGTCGGCCTGCGGAATGGGGAAGTCGCGCAGCCAGAGCGCGGGGCCGTTTTCGAAGACGCTGGTTTTCAAATCGGCGATCGTCTGGTCGGTGATGCCGATGAAGGATGTGTTGATGCGCCCGCAGACATCCTTGCCGGGCAGCAGCATATGCGCGATTTTCTTGCGGCAGAAAGTGATCGTCATCTCTGCTTTCAGCGTGCCGGCAGCGATATTTCCTGTTGTGGCATCGAGGCCCGAGGGCACATCAACCGCAACGACGGGTATTTTCTTGGCGCGGATTTTGTCGAAGAGGGTGACGAGTTCGGGCTCGAGCGCCTTTGAAAAACCCGTGCCGAAAACAGCATCGACGATAAGCCGCGCGTCCTTGAGGCCGAGGTTCGAGTTCAGCGCTTCCGCTTCGCCTTCCCACTGCTTCGCGGCCAGGGCGGCATCGCCCTTCAGCAGGGATTTTTTCACCATGCAGGCGACGCGCACATTCCAGCCGGCTTTTTTCAAAAAGGATGCCGCGATAAAACCGTCGCCGCCGTTGTTGCCGGGGCCGCACAGGAACAGCACAGGCACCTGTTCGAAATGCCGTGCGATGACAGAGGCGACAGAGGCGCCCGCCTGTTCCATCAGGGTAATGCCGGGGGTGCCTGCGGCAATGGCTGCGGCGTCGGCTTTTTTCATTTCATCTGCGGTCAGGATTTCAAGCATGACCGAGAGTATTGCAGAGTATGGGGGGAAGGGAAAGTGGAAGGGGGAAAAAGGAAGAGTGGGGCGACCGATGGGGATTGAACCCACGACATCTTGGACCACAACCAAGCGCTCTACCACTGAGCTACGGCCGCCATAAGAGAGAGTTTTGTACCTGACATGATTATAACACGTCAAGTTTTGATAATTCCGGAAGAATATAACAGAAACCATGGCAGATTGCCTAAAAAATGTGCAACTGCATAAAAACAAGCCATACGCGCGCGGCGTGGTTCATGAAATATTAATGTATTTCAGATAGTTATATAGCCCTCACACTTGGCACAGGACTTGCGATAGAAGGGCGACTTCTAAAAGGGCAGTCATACATGAAAAAGATTGAGGCCATTATAAAGCCGTTCAAGCTCGACGAAGTGAAGGAAGCCCTTCACGAGGTCGGCGTACAGGGCATGACGGTAACCGAGGTAAGGGGGTTCGGCCGCCAGAAAGGCCATACCGAACTTTACCGCGGCGCCGAATACGTGGTCGATTTCCTGCCCAAGGTGAAAATCGAAGTCGTGGTCGAAAACGGCCAGGTCGACGATGTCATCGACGCCATCACGCAGGCGGCCCGCACCGGCCGCATAGGAGATGGAAAAATTTTTGTAATGCCCGTGGAGAACGTAATCCGAGTAAGGACCGGGGAACGCGGGAAAGAAGCTATCTGACTTTAATTTAAAAAAACGGCCAACAAGGGAGAGAACCATGGCTAAATCAAGTGCGAAACTGAAATCGGTGAAATCTTCGGCAAAAGCGCCGAAGGCGACCCAGAACACGGGCGAGTTCTTCAAGCTCATCAAGCAACACAACATCGAATACGTTGCCTTCCGCTTCACCGACCTGCGCGGCAAGCTGCAGCACACCGCGCAACACATTTCCACGGTCAATGAAGACCTGCTGGAAGACGGCATCATGTTTGACGGCTCGTCGATCGCCGGCTGGAAAGCGATCAACGAATCCGACATGATCCTGCGCCCCGACCTCTCGACCGCGGTGCTGGACCCGTTTGCGGCCACGCCGACGCTCGATGTCTTCTGCGACGTGTATGAACCCTCGACCGGCCAGCCCTATTCGCGCGACCCGCGCTCCATCGCGCGCGCGGCCGAGCAATACCTGAAGTCGACCGGCATCGCCGACACCGGCTTCTTCGGCCCCGAGGCTGAATTCTTCATCTTCGACGATGTGCGCATCGACGTGTCGATGAACCGCGTGTCGTATGAAATCGACAGCATGGAAGGCCCCTATAACTCCAACCGCGCTTACGAAGGCGGCAACATGGGCCACCGTCCGGGCATCAAGGGCGGTTACTTCCCCGTGCAGCCGATCGACAGCTCCAACGACATGCGCGCCGAAATGGTTTCCGTCCTTGCCAACATGGGCGTGCCCGTTGAAAAGCACCACCACGAAGTCGCACCCGCGCAGGTCGAACTGGGCATCAAGTTCTCGACCCTCGTGAACTCGGCCGACAACCTGCAGCTCTATAAATATGTCGTCCACAACGTCGCGCATTCGTACGGCAAGACCGCAACCTTCCTGCCTAAGCCCGTCTTCGGCGACAACGGCTCGGGCATGCACGTGCACCAGTCGCTGTGGAAAGCGGGCAAGCCGCTTTTCGCGGGTTCGGGCTACGCTGACCTTTCTGATACCTGCCTCTACTACATCGGCGGTATCATCAAGCACGCGAAAGCGCTGAACGCCATCACCAACCCCACCACGAACAGCTACAAGCGCCTCGTGCCGGGTTATGAGGCGCCGGTGCTGCTGGCATACTCCGCCCGCAACCGTTCGGCTTCCTGCCGCATTCCCTTTGCGGCATCTCCGAAAGGCAAGCGCGTGGAAGTCCGCTTCCCCGATCCGGCTGCCAATTCGTACCTCGCCTTCGCAGCGATGCTGATGGCGGGCCTCGACGGCATCCAGAAGAAAATCCACCCCGGCGACGCGATGGACAAGAACCTCTACGACCTGCCGCCCGACGAGCTGGCCGAGATCCCCACGGTCTGCGGCTCGCTCCGCGAGGCGCTCGATGCACTCCGCGACGACCACGACTTCCTGCTGAAGGGCGGCGTGTTCACCAAGGACTTCATCGAAAGCTACCTCGAACTGCGCTATGCGGAATCGAAAGCATATGAAACGATGCCGCATCCGATCGAGTTCGCGATGTATTACTCTGTCTAAGAATACCGGAGTTTCTTCCCTCCGATAAAAAAAACGCCCCCGGGTTATCCTTCCCGGGGGCGTTTTAATTTGGCTTAAACCTTACCTGATCGACCGGACAATCACCTTGAACGTCTGCAGGTTGCGCGCCCAGGTGTACAGGTCCGACTGTTCTTTCGGCGTGAACAGGAAGATCAGGGTATACCATTCCTTGTCCCCCAGCAGCACGGCATGCAGTTCCTGCGTGGCGGCGGCCTTGTTGCGCTTGCTCTGGACGTCATAGACCTCGTAGCGGTTGAAGATGAAGCGGTCATAGGCTTCCGATTTCTCGCTCGAGACTAGTTTCTTGATGTCGAGGCCGAGGCCGGTCGTATCCGTCAGGTATTTGCGCAGCGTCTCCACCTCGGTCAGGAAGTCCGTCGATTTCCCGCGGCGGACGCAGGAAAAACGGATATAGCCCTGCACGACTTTCGGCGGCTTGATGTTCTGCACGGTCACCGACAGGCGGTTCATATCCTTGAAATCGGGGGCGGCGATGCTCCACGACTCCGGATAGTTGAATTTCAGGCAGTCGACGACGGTGAAAACCTTCTGGTCCTCTATGCTGTCTTCCTTGGGGTATAGCAGGCGGAAACTGTCTATCGATTTCTTCTGCACGAAGGCCATGTAGTTTTTAAGTTTCAGCGGCACTTCGAAGCGCGCGATCTCGGCGAAGTTACCCGAGATGCGCAGGCCCATGTAGCCGTACCACGACTGGCTGTCGCGCACGATGATGTAAGAGGCCGAGGCACTGCGCTCCCCGGTTTCCGTCACCTCGCCGTCGAGGCCGTAGCCGGATGACAGCATATATTGGCGCAGCCAATGCTTGGCCGACATTTCATGTTCGATCTTCAGCACTTCGACCGCTGCCTTGGCCTGCAAAATGCCGATCATCTGGCTTTTGAAACGCGCCACGTCGCCCATCACCGCCGTGCCGCCGTCGATGAAGGAAGCGCTGGTGATCATTTCTTCCGAGGTCCAGTCGTTCGGCAGCGAAAGCTCGAATTCCAAATCGGCCTTGTCGTAGGGCATCATGCTAAAGACCTTCGTGTTCTTGCCGAAGGTCTCGTCGTTGTTCACGTGGTACTGCTGCGGCACCGCGGGGGCTGCGGGCTTGTCCTCGCCGAAGCCGAATAACGCCTTCACCGCCAGCGTGTTCTGCACGGGGGGCATCAGGTGCGCCATGGCGGAACTTGCCGCGATGCCGACAATGGCCACGGCGGCCAGCGCGATCATGGTGCGTGATGCGAAATGTTTCATGGCTTGGTCCTTATGCTGGCGTGCGGATGACGGGGATAGGCTTCCTGTCCTCGTCGATCGCAACGTAGGTGAATTTTCCTTCGGTGACTTTAATGGCCTGCATCTCGCCGAGGCGGGCGCGCGCCCAGCTTTCGACGTGGATGGTGATGGAGGTGCGGCCGATTTTCTCGACCTTGCAATAACAGCTGACCTCGTCGCCGACGTGGACGGGCGCCTTGAAGGTCATGGCGTCGATGGCGACGGTGGCAATGCGGGAGCGCGATTTTTGCGTCGCGAGTACCGCGCCCGCCAAGTCCATCTGCGAGAGCAGCCAGCCGCCGAAAATATCGCCGTTGGCGTTGGCGTTCGCGGGCATGGCGATGGTGCGCAAGGCTGGGCTGCTGTCGTAATCCGGCTCTTCGCGGGACATATACCCCCCTAGAAATATCTGGTTTTTTCCCCGTTCGGTATTATATAACGCGAAATCCCTGCATGTCCAAGGTTGCGTTAAGCCCCTGAAATGCGTAAATTACCCCCTAAATCATGAGGTAAACGTGAAGAAGACCATGGCATCGAAGAAAGAATATTCGGCCGAGGACATTGAAGTCCTTGAAGGCTTAGAGCCCGTCCGCAAGCGCCCCGGCATGTATATCGGCGGCTCGGACGAGCGCGCCATGCACCACCTCATCAGCGAAGTTCTGGATAACGCCATGGACGAGGCGGTAGCGGGACACGCCACGCGTATCGAGATTTTCCTGAAACCCGGCAACGAAGTCACCATTACCGACAACGGCCGCGGTATCCCGGTCGACAACCACCCCAAGTTCCCCGGCAAGTCGGCGCTGGAAGTCATCTTTTCCATGCTGCACTCGGGCGGCAAGTTCAGCGGCAAGGCCTATGCGACCTCGGGCGGCCTTCACGGCGTGGGCGCTTCGGTCGTCAACGCGCTCTCGACTGAGCTGACGGTGCAGGTCGCGCGCGGCGGCCAGCTTTACCAGCAGACCTATAGCAAAGGCCACACGACCTCCAAGATCAAGAAAATCGGCGCGACGAAGGAGCGGGGGACAAAGGTCACCTTCGTTCCCGACCTCGATATCTTTGGCAGTGCATCCAAATTCAACCCTTCGACCGTCTACAAGCTGGCGCGCTCCAAGGCCTACCTTTATCGCGGCGTTGAAATCGCCTGGTTCTGCGACGAAAGCCTGCTGAAAGACAGCGGCGGCACGCCGTCTGAAGAAATCATCAAGTTCCCCAACGGGGTGCTGGATTACCTTTACTCGCTGGTTGAGGGCAAGACCTCGCTGACGCCCAAGCCTTTCTATGGCTCGATCGAATTCCCCGACGAGGAAGGCCGCTGCGAATTCGCCATCGCCTGGACGGAAGAAGAACAGCATGGCTGGCTCAGCTCCTACTGCAATACCGTGCCGACGCCCGAAGGCGGTACGCACGTGCAGGGCCTGCGCTCGGCATTGTCCAAGGGTCTGAAAAGCTACGCGGATATGATTAACAATAAAAAGGCGGGCATCCTGACGCCCGACGATATTTTCGGCTCGGCCACGGTGCTGCTGTCGATCTTCATCCGCGAACCGCAGTTCCAGGGCCAGACGAAAGAGAAACTGACCTCGGCATCCGCCACCCGCCTGATCGAGACGGCGGTGAAGGACAACTTCGAACACTGGCTCACCGGCGATAACAATGCTTCCAAGTACTTGCTCGATTACCTTATCGAGATTGCCGAAGAACGCCGCCGCGCCAAGGACCAGCAGGAAATGTCGCGCAAATCCGCGACGCGCAAGCTGCGCCTGCCCGGCAAGCTTGCAGATTGCTCGAGGAAATCTTCCGAAGGTACTGAAATCTTTATCGTCGAGGGTGACTCGGCAGGCGGTTCGGCGAAACAGGCCCGCAACCGCGAAACGCAGGCCATCCTGCCATTGCGCGGCAAGGTCCTGAACGTCGCCTCGGCATCCTCCGAGAAGATCCGCGATAACAAAGAGATTGCCGACCTTATCCAGGCGCTCGGCTGCGGTACGGGCAAGGAATGCAATATCGATAAACTCCGGTATGAACGCGTCATCATCATGACCGACGCCGACGTCGACGGCGCGCACATCGCCTCGCTTCTCATAACCCTGTTCTATCAGGAAATGCGCCCGGTCATCGACCACGGCGCGCTCTACCTCGCGCTGCCGCCGCTCTACCGCCTCTCCGCCGGCGGCGAAAGCCACTATGCGCGCGACGACAAGCATAGGGACGAACTGCTGAAGACCGTCTTCAAAGCCAAGAAGAAGGTCGACACCAGCCGCTTCAAAGGCCTTGGCGAGATGCCCGCCGCGCAGCTGAAAGAGACCACCATGGACATGTCGAAGCGCACGCTGCTGCGCGTCGTCCTGCCCGAAGTCGAGAAAAGCACCGATGCCTTCAAGAAGGCGGAAGGGGGCACCGCCCAGCTGATCGACCGTCTCATGGGCAAGAACCCTGAAGCACGTTTCGAATTTATTCAGGAAAATGCGAAATTCGTCCAGGATATTGATATTTAAAGAAAATATCACCCTGCCAGCCAGCCTGAATCATTAACCTGTGTTAAAAAAATTGACGCTTTATGGTATTTCGAGTACATTAAATGTAAGTGTTTAGGGTAGAAATACCGGGGCAGCTGCTTGGATTCAGGGCGGCAACCTTCTATAAAACGGCTACAGGGTTCAACCTTTAAGATAATACGGGTGTCGAGATGGGTTATTTGATGGGCCAATTCAAAAAAGCCACGCTTCCTCTGGTGATGGCAGCAACAATGGCGACTGGCTTTGTTGCCACGCCTGCGAATGCGCAGACGGTGCCGGTGAATGGCGGCACTACGGTTTCGATGCAGGTCGAAAACCAGAACCAATACCGCAAACCCTGGGAAAACGACCCTTCCTACGTCCGTCAGGTCGAAGCGACCCAGCGTACGATTGATGCCAACATCATGAAGGCGCGTGCCAACGAAAAAGCACAGCTGGCAGCAGCCCAATCCCGTTACTCGCTTGAACTGCAGCGCGAAGCCCAATGGCTCGCCCGTATGCGCGCAAATCCGAATACCAAGTGGACCGATTATCAGGCGCTTGCCGCGCAGCAGAACTCGGCGCTTGCGAACTACAACGCCCAGCAGGTCACCATCAAGGCCAATACCGACGGCTACATCGCGGGGCAGGAAGCGGCGATGGAAACCTATATCGTCCGCCTCGATTCACAATTCGAACGCCTGCCGCAGTACAAGGCCGCTATCGAAGCGCAACGCAACGCCGGCAAACCGGTGGTCAGCACGACCCAGCCCGCTACCAAGCCCGCTGCGGCTCTGCCCGCCGCCAACCAGGCGCTGACGCCCGAACAACAGCACGACCGCCTCGTCCGCGCCTATCAGGACGCGCAACTCCGCTCGGCACAGTCCGGCGGCAAGATTGCGGCGCCCAAGCCTGCGGACTTCGGCCTCGACGCGAAAGACCCGGCAATCTCGGGCCCCCGTACGCCGTAAGGTTATTCAAGGACTTAACAAAAACCCCTCCCGCAAGGAGGGGTTTTTTGTTGCGCATGAAACCAATGGCCGCATCCGTACGAATAGAAGGTACAGAGAGAAGGGGATTTGCCATGCAGCGCCGCCAGTTTATGTTAGGTATAGCCATTATCGCCGTCGTGACGGCGCTGGGGCAGGAAAAACTGGCGCTCGCCAGCCATGGCGAGATAGAGGAGCTGAAAATGTCCGATGAAGAATGGAAAGAAAAGCTGACGTCGGAGCAATACGACGTCCTGCGCTGCGCCGGTACCGAATATCCCGGCACCAGCCCGTTGTTAAAGGAACACCGCGAAGGCGTGTTCAAATGTGCGGGCTGCGGGCTTGACCTTTTCACCTCCAATTCCAAATTCGAAAGCGGCACCGGCTGGCCCTCGTTCTTCGAGGCTATTCCGGGGCACGTCAAGACCAGCACGGATTATAAAATCGGCGTCGCACGCACCGAATACCACTGCGCCAAATGCGGCGGCCACCAGGGCCACGTTTTCGACGACGGCCCGCAGCCGACCGGCCTGCGCTATTGCAACAACGGCGTCGCGCTGACCTTCGAGCCCAAGGAAGGCAAAAAAACCTGATAAAACAGGGATATTGCCTTTATCTCTGTTTTCACTACGATTGAGGCATGGATAAACAGCAGCCCCAGTTACCGGATACGATTTTCGCGCTCACGACCGGCCTTTACCGCGTCGCGATCGCGGTCATCCGCGTGTCGGGGCCCAAGGCGTTGGAGACCGTAAACCAGCTGGCATGGAAAACGCACTGCGAACCGCGCATCCTGCACCGCCAGACCTTCACCGACCCGCAGACGGGCAAGGTGCTGGACCACGGCATGATGGCCTTTTTCCCCGGCCCCAACAGCTATACGGGCGAAGACGTCATCGAATACCACCTGCACGGCGGCCGCGCGATTATCGAGGGCATGCTGAAGGCGCTGGGGCAGATCGAGGGCTGCCGCTATGCACAGCCCGGCGAATTCACCAAGCGCGGCTTCGAAAACGGCAAGTTCGACCTGACCGAATGCGAAGCGATCAACGACATCGTCGATGCCGAAACCGAGGCGCAGAAGATTCAGGCGCTCGACCAGTATACCGGCTCCCTCTCGCAGCTATACCGCGCCTGGACGGATATGCTCTCGGGCTTCCTCGCGCATCAGGAAGCCGAAATCGAATTCCCCGAGGACGACCTGCCGACCGGGCTGTCGGATAAAATGCGGCCGGATATCGAGGCGCTGCTGAAAGACATCAAATCGCACCTCAACGACGGCCGCCGCGGCGAACGCCTGCGCAATGGGTTGAAACTCGCCATCGTCGGCGCGCCGAATGCTGGCAAGTCGAGCATGCTGAACGCGCTCGCCCGCCGCGACGCGGCCATCGTCTCTCCCGAGGCCGGCACGACGCGCGACGTGATCGACGTGCATCTCGACCTCGGCGGCTATCCCGTTATCGTGTCGGATACCGCAGGCCTGCGCGAAACCGAAAGCATGGTTGAAAAAGAAGGCATCCGCCGCGCCGAAAACGCCGCGCGCGAGGCCGATTTCAAACTCGCCCTGTTCGACGCCTCCCAGCCGCCCGATGACGCGACCCAGAAAATGGTCGATGAAAACACCATCGTCGTCTACAACAAGACCGACCTTGTGCCGAAAGATTTCAAGGTACCCGCAGGCGCGTTCTTAATCTCCGCCAAAACGGGGCAGGGGCTCGAAGATTTCCTGAAAGCCCTCTCGGTCAAAGTCTCCGCCGCCTTCAAGGCCAAGCCCGGCCCCGTGCCCAGCCGCGCCCGCCACCGCGCGTCACTCGAAGAAGCCGCCACCGCGCTGGAGCGCAGCCTGCAGGCGCCACTACCCGAACTCGCCGCCGAAGACATGCGCCTCGCGCTGCGCGCCATCGGCACGATTACTGGCAAGGTGCACGTCGAAGACGTGATGGACAAAATCTTCCAGAATTTTTGTATTGGGAAGTGAAATATATATTCGCAGCAGTCGCAGGGTATATCTTGGGTTGGACGGCAACCTATGTATTCATCATGGGCGAAGATTTTAGATACTATTTTTCGTACCTAATACTCGCGTGGAGCGGTGGTGGCGTGAACCCAACTTTCATGCAGTGGGGGGCATTCGCGAGCGCTTGTATTTCAGTGGCTGGTGTGTGGCTTTATTCTAAGTCTGCGCTACGGCGGAGAGCAAAGGGGTCAGAGTAAATTGAAAGTCGAAAACCCCTGCTATCGCAACCCGAGTCAAGCGGAAATCGAGGGTGGCGCAAAATACTTGCTCGAAATCCATCCCGGCGCAGCGGCGGAGGGTGAAATAAGGGGAGCCGATAATGCGCTGCTCCGCCGGTTTACAGCGGTTGATGACTTTGTTTTGCTTGATGTGGAGGGGGTGGAAAAACTGCGCATCAGGCGTAAGCGTGATTTTCCTGCGTTGTTCGAAATTGTACACGACGGAAAACCGGCAGGCAGTATCAGACGGCGAGGCTGGCTGCGCAATAAATACGAAGTGAAAATCAGCTCAGGCGAGACATGGCTCTTTCACATGCGTCTGTTCACTGTACTTTTCTACGGGCTGTCTGGCGTCGGGGAAAGAGTGTGGATACGTATGGGGCCCTCGAAGATGCAGTGGTCTGCGGTTTTCCAGCGCGGTACCGAAAATGAAATACTTATTGGCGCACTTGCTTTTATTCACCATTGTTGGTGGTTGTTCGCATAGCGATAAAAGGGCAGAGTAAATTGATTGCTGAACTTGATAATTTTTTATCGGAGCTGGGAAATCTTCATGATTGTACGATCACACGTCTTGAGTGGAAACCAGATAACCAGAGTCTGATTTTTGAAATCCGCGATATATATTTTAATTTCGAGGGCTTGCCTGAGTACAAGGGGCCAAAACCTGCAACGATTACCTTGGAACAAGCTCAGTTAGTGGAAGGTGAAATAAATGCCCTTCAGCTGCCGCTTTGGATTTACGAATTCTCTCTAAGCTTAAATAACGAAATCCCGCGCGCGATCGTGTCGTTTTGGCCAGAGGGAAAAATCGAGATAGCTTTTGGCCGGGTTACTTTCCCACGTTTGGATTGAACTCCAAATTTTGCTTCACGGGCACGCAAAAATCACGTGTTTTGCAAGTCATTGATATCGTGGGGTGATTTAGTGGGGCTGTTTTAAGCCTGCGTAATGCTAACTTCCTGAATTTTCTACATTCACCTTGGCGCGCCATGCACGGCGTGGTGGTTGGATACGGTTTTTCGGGTTCGCGAGGGCATTAGAGGCCTTAAAAGGAGGTTCAACGAAACGGGTATTGAACGAAATCAAGGTCATTGACCAAATGTCGCCCCTGCGAAGGCAGGGGCCTAGTACCGTGGTTACAAAAACGCAGTACGGTGATGCAAAACGGATGGCTGTTTTTGAATAAACTGCCGCTGATTTTTGCGGCGTGAGCCGCGTTTTATAACTTACGGTACTGGGCCCCTGCCTTCGCAGGGGCGACATCATGGTATAAAGGAAATGGGTTACGGCTGCGGCTTTTTAATCTGCAGCGGCTTTTTGACAACGATGTCTTTTTCCGCCCCTGTCTTCATCGCGCGTTCGAATTTCTCGCCGAGTTTTTGCAGGCGTTTGGCGGGGTTGGTCATGCGGTCGTATTGTTCGGCGGCGAGGGGCATGCCTTCTTCGTGCAATCTCTGCACACGTTTTCGGGCGACAAGGGCGCCTGCAAGGGTGACGCCAATCACCGCCCCGCCCACCAACATCGCGGCAGTCACGAAAGGCAGGCCGGTCATGCCCATAACGCAAAGCCCGCCCAGCGCCAGCAGGCCGCTGGCGTAATGCACGAAGTTGCCGGTGCGGTCGACGGAGGCGCGCTTTTGCGCCAGGGCGCGGTTGAGCGTATCATCGTCCATATCGTCGGGCGTGACGGGTTTCTTCATGGCGAAGGCGCGCGTTTCAGCTGCAAGGGTTTGCGTACGTTCATCGCGCTATCGATGCCGCGGGCGATAATCTCGGCCATGCTGCGCATGATCGCGGGGGAGGCGTCGAGGTTCATGCGCTCGGCGATGCGCCATTTGCCGTCGCTGTGTTTTTCGATGTGGACGTTGAGGCGGTTGGTATCCAGCTCCATCGTCGCCACCATGCCGGGGTACCAGACGCGCAGGTTCAGCCCGCATTCTTTCGCCGTCTTGCGCAGGTCTTCCAGCACGGGGTGTTTCGGGTCGGCGAAGCTCACTTCTTCTATCTGCACCTGTTGCCCTGCGAAGGGCACGACGCGCATTTCTTCTTTCATGGGAATTTCGGCCAGCATGAAGCGGCCGAAGATTTTCACCATGTATTCGCGGGTTTTTTCGTCGGCTTCTTTCACGGCGGTGCTTTCGCTTTTTAACAGGCTATTACCATATTAAAAATTCTATATTATGTCAATAATATATAACGTACTGATATTAATCCGTAATTTAGCGTGAAACCGTCTGCCTCCCGCCGCCGAATATCCCTGTACAAGGGAGAACATCATGTCGCTTCGTATGCTGGGTACCGCGCTTGTCATGCTGGCCGTTGTTTTGATAGCAGGGGCGGCCTTTGCGGCCGATGCGGCTAAAACGAAAACCGCCGTATTCGCGGGCGGCTGTTTCTGGTGCATGGAAAGCGATTTCGAGCATTACAAGCTGGACGTCGTTTCGGGCTATACGGGCGGCAAGACGGTGAACCCGAGCTATGCCGAAGTCTCGGGCGGCGATACGGGGCATTTCGAGGCGGTACAGGTGACCTACGACCCCGCCACCATGGGCTATGCGCAGCTGCTGGATATTTACTGGCAGAACGTGGACCCCTTCGATGAAAACGGGCAGTTCTGCGACAAGGGCACACAATACCGCGCTGCCATTTTCTACGGCTCGGACGAGGAAAAGAAACTGGCCGAAGAGAGCCTGAAGAAGGTCGAGGAAAAATACGGCAAGAAAGTGGCGACGCTGATCCTGCCCGCCGCCACGTTTTATCCCGCCGAGGAACACCACCAGAATTTCCACGACCAGCAGTCGCTGCACTACAAGATGTACCGCAACGGCTGCGGCCGCGACGCCAAGCTCGAGAAGATCCACGAGCAGGCGAAGTAGGGCAGTTATTTTCCCTAATACATAAATCACCCAAAGGCAGCCGGCGCAGACAATAAAAACGTTGCGCCGCGCGGCCATTTTTCCTATTTATGATGGACTTTACGGCGTAATAAATGCGGGCGTGGCGGAATTGGCAGACGCACTGGATTTAGGTTCCAGCGCCGCAAGGCGTGTGGGTTCAAGTCCCTCCGCCCGCACCACCCAAACGCCATGCCAAGGGCGCGAGAATTAAAAAACGGAAAGAGAAGAGTTTCAGACCATGCAGATCACACAGACCAAACAGGAAGACCTCAAGCGCGAATTCATCGTCACCATGACGCCCGCCGAGATCGACGAGAAGATCAACGAGCGCCTGGAAGAACTGGGCAAGACGATCAAGATGCCTGGCTTCCGCCCCGGCAAGGTCCCCCTGAACCTGCTGAAATCCAAATACGGCAAGGCCGTGATGGGCGAGGTGCTGGAAGGCGCCGTGAATGACTCGACCGTGAAGGCGATCAACGAAAACAACCTGCGCCCCGCGATGCGCCCGAAAATCGAAGTGAAAACCTTCGACGAAGCCAAAGGCCTCGAATACACGATGGCGATCGAGCTGCTGCCCGAGATCAAGCTGATGGACATCGCCGGCCTTAAACTCGACCGCCTGGCCGCGAAGCCCGAGAAAAAAGAAATCACCGAAGCGCTCGAGCGCATCGCGAAAGCCAACAAGACCACCGAAAAAGTCGAAGGCAAAGTCGCCGCTAAATCGGGCGACGTCGTCGTCATCGACTTCGACGGCACCGTCGACGGCCAGCCCTTCCCGGGCATGAAAGGCTCTGACACGCCGCTCGAACTTGGCTCCAACAGCTTCATCCCCGGCTTCGAAGACCAGCTCATCGGCACGAAAGCGGGCGACGAAGTCGTGGTGAAAGTCACTTTCCCCGCAGACTACGGCCATGCAGCGCTGCAAAACGTGAAGGCCGAGTTCAAGGTCAACGTGAAAGAACTGCGCAAGGCCGTGATGCCCGCGATCGACGACGAGTTCGCGAAAAAACTCGGCCTCGAAAACCTCGCGAAGCTCGAAGAAGTCGTCGGCCAGCAGATCCAGAACGAATACGACCAGCTCGCGCGCATGACGCTGAAGCGCCAATTGCTCGACAAACTGGACGAAGAACACGATTTCCCCGTGCCCGCCGGCATGGTCGAATCCGAATTCCAGGGCATCTGGCAGCAGGTGAAAGGCCATAGCCACGCGCACGATGATCCGAACCACGTGCACGGCCCCGACTGCAACCACGAAGAAGATAAAGGCACGCCCGAAGAGCGCGAAGAGTACGAAGACATCGCGCACCGCCGCGTGAAACTCGGCCTCGTGCTCGCCGAATTCGGTCGAATCAACAAGATCGATGTGTCGAACCAGGAACTGCAGCAGGCTGTCATCAACGAAGCCCGCCGCTATCCCGGCAAAGAGCGTCAAGTCTTTGAATATTACCAAAAAAACCCGCAGGCGATTGAGGCGATCAAGGCCCCGATTTATGAAGATAAAGTTGTTGACTTCATTCTGGAAAGGTCTACGATTGCTCAACGTCAAGTCACGATCGATGAACTAACCAAGGCATCAGAACAGGAACCGCCGAAGAAAGCGAAGTCCGGTTCGAAGGCCAAGAAAAAAGGTTAGTCCGTCGCGGAAGAAAAAAACTCTTCCGACGCGGCTAGCGAAATAAAGAGATAAACCAGCCGGGCAAAACAGATAAAAAGAACCTGGCGGTATCATCACCAAAAACGCCCCTGGATCAACCAGACGGCAATAGAACTGGGTGAACTAAAAAACTTTTAGCAAGGAAAGGCACACAAATATGTCTAAAGAGAACAACAACGACTTTGCGCGCCTGCGTGAGTCTGTGGATCCCGCCAAACTGGAATACATCTCCGAAAAAGGCCGCGAATACTTCAACCAGATGATGAAGGCCGAGCGCGAAGGCAAGCCCCTTGAAGACGTCATGGACGTCGCGGGCCTCGACGCACTGCGCCGCTTCACCGCGTCCGCACAAAAAGCAGCTTCGATCGAAGGTGGCGCTGCCGCAAACCGCATGGTCCCGACCGTGACGGAAATCGACAACGGCCGCGAGCGCGGTTACGACCTCTTCTCGCTGCTGATGAAGCAGCGCGTGGTCCTGCTGGAAGGCGGCGTCGATGACGCTATGGCTTCCATCGCCTGCGCTTCGCTCCTGTACCTCAAATCCGAAGCTTCGGGCCGCCCCGATGACCCCATCACCGTGCACGTGAACTCGCCCGGCGGTTCGGTCCTCGCAGGCCTCGCCATCTATGACACCATGCGTTCCATCAAGCCGGAAATCACCACCATCGGCTACGGCATGCAGGCGTCGATGGGCTCTATCCTGCTGGTCGCTGGCGATCACCGCAAGATGACCCGCAACTCGAAATACATGATCCACCAGCCCCTCTCGGGCGGCGGCGAGCGTACCCAGCAGACCGACATCCTGCTGAACGCAGACCTTATCACCCGCCTCCGTGAAGACCTGACGGACATCTACGTCCGCCACACGGGCCTGAACCACAAATACTGGGATATCGTTCTCGAGCGCGACACCTGGCTGACCGCCGAACAGGCGAAGAAGATGGGCGTCATCGAGGAAATCATCGTCGGCGACCGCAAAAAGACACTGCACGAGGAATTCTCGGTCAACTCGGCCAAGCGCGACGACCGCGTGGCGAAAGTGCCAAAGACCGCGAACGAGATCAAGAACATCATCAACACCGCAGAAGGCTCCATGATCCGCCCCGAGCTGGTCACCGCCCTCTCGCAGTTCGAAGAGTTCTGGACGCCGTCCCGCAAGGCAGCGGAAGCCAAGAAGGCCGCCGCAGCCTCGAACGACAACAAGACGGCTGCCCCCGCGGCTGCCGCTCCCAAGTCGAACGGCTCCATGCTGTAATGACGTGAATTTAGGCCCTTTTTTAGGGCTTAAATTCGCCAGATAACCTTGCTATGATGGGCTGACCGCAAAATTGTGGTCAGCCCATTTTCTATGCCGGGAAGGGGGCTATATCATAGGCTGAAAGGCCGGTTAACGGCGTAACAGTAACGGGGGATTACCTAATGAGTTTCTACAACGAACAAGCCAGCATGCTGGTGCCGATGGTCATCGAACAGACCGCGCGCGGCGAACGTTCATACGACATCTATTCGCGCCTGCTGAAAGAGCGCATCATCTTCCTCTCGGGCCCCGTGAACGACACGGTCTCCAGCCTCGTTTGCGCGCAGCTGCTGTTCCTTGAATCGGAAAACCCGAAAAAAGACATCTATCTCTACATCAACTCGCCGGGCGGCGTCGTGACGTCGGGCCTCGCGATGTACGATACGATGCAGTATATCAAGCCCCAGGTCGCAACGGTTTGCATCGGCCAGGCTTGCTCCATGGGCTCGCTGCTGCTTTGCGCGGGCGCTGCCGGCAAGCGCTTCTCGCTGCCCAACTCGCGTATCATGGTGCACCAGCCCTCGGGCGGCGCACAGGGCCAGGCGACCGACATCGAGATCCAGGCGAAAGAAATCCTGAACCTCCGCCAGCGCCTGAACGAAATCTACGTGAAGCACACGGGCAAGAAGATCAACCAGATCGAAGAAGCCCTCGAGCGCGACCGCTTCATGAATCCCGCAGAGGCGAAAGCTTTCGGCCTGATCGACCAGATCGTCGAAAAACAGCCCTTCGGCGGCGAAGAGAAAAAAGCGGCTTAATCCCCGCAAACATCAAAAAAGGCGCTCCGAAAGGGGCGCCTTTTTCTTTTGTGGCCGTAAGGCACGGAACTCCGATTGATGGTCATGCGTTTTTAACTGTAGAACCCGAGCTGAAATATGTGAAATAAAGTTATGCCACGGAGGACTTGTTAATTCTTAAATTTCTTCTACTTCATGTGTTATAAAGGCCAAACAGGCCTTAAAAATGCCAAAAACAGTTAAAAACAGACCAAAACAGCCTGAAAATCGCCCAAGTTTGCCAAATTTAAACCAATAGGGCGCATAATCCGGAAAGAACTAGGAAAGAGGGGTCAGATGTCTCAACAACCTGCGGGAACGAAATACCCGGTACTGCCACTGCGCGATATCGTCGTGTTCCCGCATATGATTGTGCCGCTGTTCGTCGGCCGTGAAAAATCGGTCAAGGCGCTCGAAAGCGCGATGGCGGACAACAAGCAGGTGCTTCTCGTCACGCAAAAATCCGCACAGCAGGACGATCCTGCCGCAGGCGACTTATATAATGTCGGCACGCTCGCAACCGTGTTGCAGCTGCTGAAGCTTCCCGACGGCACGGTCAAGGTGCTGGTGGAAGGCCACAAGCGCGCCACCGTCAAGGCCTATACCGAACGCCTCGAGTATTTCGAAGCCACCGCCGACATCGTCGATGAAAAGCCCGTGTCCGGCGACGCGATCGAAGGCCTGATGCGCGCTTGCGTCACACAATTCGACCAGTATGTGAAGCTGAACAAGAAAATTCCGCCCGAGATTATCGCGTCCATCAGCTCGATCGACAACGCGAACAAGCTGGCGGATACGGTTGCCTCGCACCTGTCGCTGAAAATTCCCGATCGCCAGAAGCTGCTGGAAATCATGACGGTTGCTGAAAGGCTCGAGCAGATATTCGCCTTCATGGAAGGCGAGATTTCGGTGCTGGAAGTCGAAAAGCGCATCCGCGGCCGCGTCAAGCGCCAGATGGAGAAGACCCAGCGCGAGTATTACCTCAACGAGCAGATGAAAGCGATCCAGAAAGAGCTCAACGAGGGCGAGGACGGCGTCGACGAGATGACCGAAATCGAGAACAAGATCAAAAAAGCCCGCATGAGCAAAGAGGCGAAGATCAAGTGCAACGCCGAACTCAAAAAGCTCAAGCAGATGTCGCCGATGTCGGCGGAAGCAACGGTCGTGCGCAACTACCTCGACTGGATGCTGGGCATCCCCTGGAACAAGCGCTCGAAGGTTTTGAAAGACCTGAAGGCCGCGCAGGAAGTGCTCGACACCGACCACTACGGCCTCGAGAAGGTGAAGGAACGTATCCTTGAATACCTTGCCGTGCAAAACCGCGCGAACAAGGTCAAGGGCCCCATCCTCTGCCTCGTCGGCCCCCCGGGTGTCGGTAAAACATCGCTCGGCAAATCCATCGCCAAGGCGACGAACCGCAACTTCGTGCGCATGTCGCTCGGCGGCGTGAGGGACGAAGCCGAGATCCGCGGCCACCGCCGCACCTATATCGGCTCCATGCCCGGACGCATCATCCAGGGGATGAAAAAGGCGAAATCCTCCAACCCGCTCTTCCTGCTGGACGAGATCGACAAGCTGGCGCACGACTGGCGCGGCGACCCGGCGGCGGCGCTGCTGGAGGTGCTGGACCCCGAGCAGAACAACACGTTCAACGACCATTACATGGAAGTCGACTACGACCTTTCCGACGTGATGTTCGTCTGCACGGCCAACACGCTCGACCTGCCGCGCCCGCTGCTCGACCGTATGGAGATCATCCGCGTCTCGGGTTACACCGAGGACGAAAAGGTAGAAATCGCCAAACGCCACCTGATCGAAAAGCAGATGGAAGCCAACGGCCTGAAGAAAGGCGAATTCAGCATCACCGACCAGGCGCTGCGCCACGTCATCCGCCACTACACGCGGGAAGCGGGCGTCCGTAACCTGGAACGCGAGATGTCAAACCTCTGCCGCAAGGCGATCAAGGAAATCATGCTGGGTGAAAAGGCCGAGATTGCCGTCACGCCCAAAAACGTCGAGAAGATGGCGGGCGTTCCCCGTTACCGTTTCGGCGTCGCGGAAGAACACGACCGCGTCGGCATGGTCACCGGCCTCGCCTGGACGGAAGTCGGCGGCGAGCTGCTGCAGATTGAATCCGTGACCTTCCCGGGCGGCAAAGGCAAAGTCTCGATGACCGGCAAGCTGGGTGACGTGATGAAAGAGTCGATCCAGGTGGCCGAAATGCTCATCAAGTCGCGCTCGGCCTCGCTGGGTATCACGCAGGCTGCACTTGATGCGGTGGGCGTCCACGTCCACGTGCCCGAAGGCGCGACGCCCAAGGACGGCCCCTCGGCGGGTATCGCGATGGTTACCTCCATCGTCTCCGGCCTCACCAACATCGCGGTTCGCAAGAACGTGGCGATGACGGGTGAAGTCGACCTGCTGGGACAGGTGCTGCCCATCGGCGGCCTCAAGGAAAAACTCCTTGCGGCGCTACGTGGCGGCATCACCAAGGTCCTGATCCCGAAAGAGAACGTGAAGGACCTGGCCGAGATACCGGATAACGTCAAAAAGGGCCTCGAGATCGTGCCGATGGAAACGATCACCGAAGTCCTGAACCAGGCCCTCGTTTCCCCTCCCAAGCCGGTCGAAGACAAGCCTGCCGAGGTCAAGAAACCGGTCGCGGATGGTGACGACGACGTCCTGCACCACTGATAATGCCGTCAACGGCTGATATTCTCGCGCGCGCTGCGCGGCACGAGTTCCTGGATGTAGGGGACTGGCTTGCCGTACAGCCGCGCGAAAGTATTTCCGCCGATACGCAGGGCTGGACGGTGCTCCACCATGCCGCCGCCGCCGAGGCCGCAGGCAGGGATGTCGAAGATACCGTGCGCCTGCTGCTGGAGGCTGGCGCTGACCCCCACCAGACCAATAGCGCGGGGGATACGCCCTTCAACATCGCCGCCGCCAATTCGCCTGTGACGGGGCGGTTGCTGACCAACCACTGGCTGGGGCTGGCACTCGAGGGCAAGGGGCCTAAAAAGCTCAATGACCGTTCCGGCTCCCACGGTTCGACGCTGGCGCAGTATATGGCCAAATGGTCGAACGACGATGAAATCGAAAGCCAGCTAAAACTGGCGGTCAGTGCGGGGATGAAGGTTGATGTCCTGAATTCCAGCGGCTGGACGCCTTTGTCGGCCGCCGCCGCCATGGGACGCGACAAGGCGGTTGCCGCCTTTATCTGGCACTATACCCATGCCGCCGTTTACGCGCGCACCACGGAGGCCTATTCCGCCGCCTATAACGGCCACAAAGTCACGTATGCCGCCGGCATTACCGCGCCCGAAATCGCCTTCGCGCGACTGGTGCAGGACAAGGGCGCCTCGATTGGCCTTCGCAACAGCCTTGCCGCCTGTATCGCCGTCATCGTCGCGAGAAACTAGAACGTCCCGTGTGAAATTTTCCCTTTCTGACTCCGGTTTTTTCTAGTGGAACCAAGGAGCTGCGTGCGCGTTAGCGCCGCACGAGGGCCCGTATATGGATCTGACACCACGGCAACTGATGGCGCTGCTTGCCTTGGGCAAGCTCAGCGAGGGGAAAGCGGCATTCCTCAACGTCACCGACGCCGACGAACTGGTGAAAATGGGCCTCGCCGACCGGTTCGGAAAAGGGCAGTTTGTGCTGACAGATCAGGGCCGTGAGCGCCTCAAGCGCGTGATCGACGAAAGCTTGGGCGGGCAGTAATTCCTTTGATTTTGTTGTCAAATATCAGCGATTAACCCCGCCTAAAGCACCCCATGATATAATCTAGGTGCATCAAGGGGAGGCCTTTTATTGGCAGATAAGCCCGACAAAGCGGGACAGCTGGCGGAAGTATTCAATTACCATGCGGGCGGTTTAGGCGACTGGTGGCGGCAAAAACGCCTTGGCCAGCACGAAGACCGCCGCGCCGAGATCATCGCGCGTGTTAAAGCCATGGAAGGCGGCTCGGCGCTGCTGCAGGCCGCCGAAGAGGCAGGCGTTTCCATCCATGTGGTGCCGAAAGAAAACGTCGGCGCGGAAGGTGTGCTGGATCGGGATTCCAAGGGCAACCCCGTTGTCGGCGTTGCCAATACAGGCAACCCCGTCGGCATGGCCGTGACGCTCTGGCACGAGCTTCGCCATGTGCTGCAAAACATCGATATGCCGGACCTGGGCGTGCCATACGGCCGCGCGCGGGATGCCGGCGCCAACCATACCTTTGCCCTGATGCTGGAGGCCGATGCCTTCACGGCAGAGGCCGTTATGGCGTTTCAGGAGAAGAAGAAGGGAAATCCCGAATATTACAACCATATCCTGAAAGCCTCCGGCGTCGGCCCTTATACCAGCCGCAGGCGCTTCCTGCTGGAAAACCCGCCCGAAAGCTTCCGCGACGAACAGCAGTTCGCCCGCGCCCTTTTCACCGAGATGATGGTCGAGGGCCTGACCGCCTATAGCGCCAAGTTCTTCCTGAGCCACGGCCGTGTTTTCAACAATTCCGAGGATACAGCGGCATTCCGGGACAAAATCAAGGATACGCCCGATATTTACGCCGTTACACCCACCCGTATGTCGCAGATGTACGGGCAGGGGTTCCTGCCTTCCACCTCGATGCGTGCGCTGCTGACAGGCTTTGCCGAGGCGCTGCCGTTGCAGGAACAGGCGGCGCTGAACCTGATCGAGAAAACCGCCGCCAATGCCGCCAGCCTGACGCAGCAGGAATTCCGCCGCGCGCGCGAGGAAGTGTTGCAGCGCGTGCAGGATATCTACTACACCGACCCCGAAGACAGGCCCTACGAGACCAATGAAGTCACCGCCGCGAAGACGCGCCTGCGCAAGGCAGCGAGAGCCGAGCCCAACGGGCCTTAAATTTTATTTGACATAAGAAGTATGCTTTGGTACTCTGCTACCGCGTCGTGCAGATATGCGCCAGAGCGGCTTTACGGCCTTTGTTTCACGCCTGGGGAAACGCAGCACGGTGAAAAAACAGCCTTGAGAGTTACGGATCAAGGGAGAAACACGCTATGTCCGATAAAGCCACCGCTGTGACCGGCACGGTCACCGAAACCACGTTACTTGTACCCATCTGCTACGACAGCCTCGACGAGCCTGTGCGCGTGCCCAGCGCCAGCGTTGAAGAGGCGCTGAAGGCCGCCAAACTCGACCGCGGCGTGCTGGGCTTCGAATTCCAGCAATCGACCAGGGTCAGGCTGCAGCCCGCGGAAGGCGGCGCTGAAATCAAGTTCAGCCGCCGTTCCTCGGGCTATCAGGTTTACATGTTTGCCGATGAAGTCTTCGGGCGCGCCGATTTCGCGAAGTTGCAGGAGCCGGGCAATCCGCTCAGCCGCTATTTCAACAACCTGCCCAAAATCAAACTGGCTGACCCCAACTGCATCGTCTACAGCTCGCTCATGGGACTGACGGCGATGGACAGCGGCGACCAAGGCCGCGTCACGCTGGTCGACAGGGCGGGCAAGCAGCTGTTTCCGAAGAAATAATCAGGAACCGAAGCCGGGGAGGTTGCGTTTCAGCATCGCAACCGCAGCGTCGGCCTGCTGCGTATCCTTGCAGTTGAAGGACGCGTCGCGCACGTAGTTTTTCTGCCCGGGGTCGAGGTGCGTGATTTCGATCGTCTTGCCGAGGCTGAAAGTTGTGGTGTAAACGACGATGCTGCCCTCGGCCATCTGGGCGAGGGTGCGGGTATTGTCGGTGCCGACGCATTCCGCCATGTAATCCATCAGCGCCTTGTTGCGCTGCTTTTGCGCCTCGAGGCTTTCGTAAGGCATGTCGGTGAACTGCTTGCCGGGGGCGATGGCGACGGAATAGACGCGCTTGCCGTCGGAAGATTCAAGCTTGCGGTTGTATTCAAGGTCGGATTTTTTGGCGACTTCGTTATAGACCATCCAGAAACCCTGCAGGGAGGGCGCTGTCGGTTCGGTTTTCGCGGCGTCGGTGGGCGCGGCTTCGGGCTGGTAAATCTTGCTGCCGGCGACGGCTTTCATCAGTTCCAGTTTCTGTGCATCGCAATCCGCGCCGTTGTTGTACGTGGTGCAGGCGGCGGCAACTTGTTCCTCGGGCGTTTTCTGCTGGCTGCGCAGCCTGTAATCGGCGATGCCGACGCCGACGGCGAGGGTTGCGACAGCAAGCGCGAAAGCGGGGGCGAGTTTCATGGGACACCTGAATGGCTTGAATGACGGGGGCAGGATGCCACGAAGTAAATAATATGTCAAATAAAAGAGATTTGAGTTAAGTCATTGTTTATAAATGAAAAATATACATGTAGACGTTGGAATCATTGACATCAGGGGGCGAAATATGATTTAACATATCACCTCAACACGGGTCTCAGGGATCAGGAAGCATGGCGTCAAATAAGGGTGCCACCACAAGCTCATATAATGCCGCCGCCGTCAGCCCCGTGACGGACGAGGAAGGCTCGATGTTCCTTGGCGACGCCAAGCGCGGCGATCTGGAGGCCGTGAAGGCCTTTGTGGCAAAGCATGGCAAGCAGGCCATCGACGTGACCGATACCGACTGGCTGCCCAGGAATACGCCGAAATGGAAGATTGAACGCCAGACAGCCATACGCATGGCATCCGGGGCGGAAAAATACGACGTAGTGAAGTTCCTGGCCGAAAGCGGCGCCGACGTGAACAAGGCCGACAAGCGTGGTTATACGCCGCTGATGGTCTCGCATCGGCCCAAAATGGCGGCGCTGCTGCTGAAACACGGCGCGCGCATCGACCAGGAGAACGAGGAGGGCAACACCGCCCTGATGTGGCCGAATACCGATGTCATGATCCGTTATTATATCAGGCATGGCGCGGATATCGAACACCGCAACAAGGAAGGCATGACGCCGCTGATCAACATTGCCGAGGGCCACTTTGCCCGCGGCAAGTCGAATGCCGCCGATAACCTGAAGGCCATGCTGGACGGCGGCGCGAAGATCGACGCGCAAGATAACGAGGGCCGCACGGCGCTGATCATGGCGGCCTCCCACGCCAAATACGACTGGGAAAACGAAAAAAGCTACCGGGAGATGATCCCCGTGCTGCTGGAGCGCGGCGCTGATCCCCTTGTCCGCGACAAGTCCGGCAAGACCGCCGCAGACCATGCGCGCGAAGACGGCCAGACCGATGTTGCCGAGCTTATCGAGGAATACACCGTGCTGCGGCAGGAAAGCCTTGTCAAAGCCTTCAACGACGGGGCGGAAGCGCGCCTGCCGGTGATGAAGCCGCTGAAGCTGAAGCCCTTCGCGCTTCCCCGCAAGCCGAATTTTTAATCGCCGGCCCGCATGAAAATCATCAAGCAGGAACAGAATATTTCCTACGCGCCTCTGCCAAATGAACTTGTTCTGCTCGAAACGCAGGAATTGCCGCCGCTGGAGCTTTGCAGTTCCGCGTATGTGCTGGCCTTCCACGGCGACGCGCTGCTGATGGCGCAGCTTGATCGCGGCGTCGACATTCCCGGCGGCCACGTCGACCCGGGCGAACATCCGGAAGACGCCATGCGCCGCGAAGCCGCCGAAGAAACCGGCGCCGTGATCGGCGCGGCGAGGCTGCTGGCGGTGCAGAAAATCACCGTTACGGGCGCGAAACCGGACATCTACCGCTACCCTTATCCCGTCAGTTTCCAGCTGATCTACCTGTCGAATGATTTCAGGCAGGGCAGCTTCGTGAAGGACGAGGATTCGCTGGGGCCGGTGATGATTGCTAAGGAAGAAGCAGCCGGTGTACCATGGCTAAAAGACAACTGGACGCTTTACGAACTCGCCCTTAGTAAAAAGGACGCCCGTTAAGGCGCCATTAAACCGTTTCAACTTCGGGCAATCCATGCGCCTTATCCTGTTTTCAGATTTCGACTATACCGCGCACGACCCCGACAACCCGCAGCATGACGGCGTGCTGACCGAGTACCTGGGCGAGTTGAAGGGCAGGGGTGTCGAGGTCTACATGTGCTACGTCACCGGCCGCAGCCACGCGAATTTCGTCGAAAAGATTGCACCGCTGGCAGTGCCGCGCCCCGATTTCGCCATTTGCGGCGTCGGCACGCAGATGTTCGATTTCGGCCATGGCGCTGTTTACGAGAAATGGCACGCGCATCTTGTCGTGCAGGAGGAAGCAGGCTGGCAGCAGGAACAGGTGCAGGCCGAAATGGGCGCTTTCTTCGCCGCGCGCGGGCTGCCCGAACCGCAGGCCGACCCCGCCTGGCTGCTGCCGCATAAAATCTCCTACCTTGTCGACAAACTTCTGGCGGAAGACCTGGCCGCGCTGCACGGGCATTTCACGGCGGCGGGGCACAAGGTCAACCTTGTCTACAGCGAGGAGCAATACCTCGACATCGTGCCCGCGGGCTGCAACAAGGGCCTCGCCATCGACTGGTTCGTGCGCGAACACCATATCCGCCCTGCGGAGGGCGACGTCATCGTTTTCGCCGGCGACAGCGGCAACGATATCGCGGGGTTCGGCGCGGTCGCGCTGACGCACCGCATCGTCGTCGGCAACCGGCCGGAACTGGTCGGGGCGCTGGCCGCGAGCGGCATGCTGGAGCGATGCTTTCACATGAAGGACGGCTTCGGCCCCTTGCAGGTGGTAGCGGCGTTGCGGCGGATTCTGGGATAAGATTATTTGCGCAGCTTGATGGTGGGCAGGGGCTTGACCGGGTTCTGCAGCACCGTAGAGGCTTCCCCAAGCGGGGGCAGCCCTTCGCCCATGGTGGTGATGAAATCGAAGCGTTTGTCCTTGCTGGTATCCAGGCAAAAGCCCATCGTGCCCTTGAAATCCTCGGGCTTGTATTTGTCGAGCAGGCCGCGGTAGATGCCGAGGCTGCTCTCGATGGCGTCGGCGCAGCTGGTGATGTAATTCTCGGCAGCGCCTTGCTGCGTCAGGCCCCAGCCGCAAAAACCCGTGATGCCGCCGTGTCCGTCATGCACGTCCATGCGGTCTATCTTGATGCGGTAGTGGGTATCGGCGGCGCTTTGGCCTTTGCGGTCGGGGTTGATGATCTCGACCTTGGTGTGCATGTGGGCGGCCATGTTGTAGAGCGCGGTCAGGCTGTCGCCTGCCTCCATATGGCGCAACGCGTCGATGCCGAAGGCGCGCTCCATCATCCCGATGATTTCTTTTTGCCTTTTGTCCATTTTTTCCGCGGGTTTTTGTGTCCTGCTTATTATACGAAAACCGGCTTAAGGTTTGCTTAAACAGCTATACCCTTGGAGCCCCAAGAAAAAAGCCGCCCCTTTCAGGGCGGCTTTTTTGTATCGGTTGAAAGGCCGGATTACGACGCGGCGGCTGCCTCATCATCATCCTTCTTCTTTTTGCCTTCTTTGTCTTCTTTCTTTTCCTTGTCCTTGGTCTTTTTCTTGTCGGAATAGACGAGGACAGGGGGGCTGTTGTTGATGACGTGCTCGGCCTTGACGACCACTTCTTCCACGCCTTCCATGCCCGGCAGTTCGAACATGGTGTCGAGGAGCAGGTTCTCGAGGATGGAGCGCAGGCCGCGGGCGCCGGTATTGCGCTCGATGGCCTTCTTGGCGACTTCGACCAGCGATTCAGGCTGGAAGGTCAGCTTGACGCCTTCGATATCGAAGAGGCGCGCGTATTGCTTGGTCATCGCGTTCTTCGGCTCGGTCAGGATCTGCACCAGCGCATCAATCGTCAAATCTTCCAGCGTGGCGAGGACGGGGAGGCGGCCGATGAATTCGGGGATCAGGCCGAATTTCAGCAAGTCTTCCGTCTGCACTTCGCGCAGCACTTCGCCAGCGCGGCGCTCGTCAGGGCCCTGGACTTCTGCGCCGAAGCCCATCGAGCTCTTGCGGCCGCGGTTCGAGATGATCTTGTCGAGGCCGGCGAACGCGCCGCCGCAGATGAAGAGGATGTTGGTCGTATCCACCTGCAGGAATTCCTGCTGGGGATGCTTGCGGCCGCCCTGCGGGGGGACGGAGGCGAGCGTGCCTTCCATCAGCTTCAGCAGGGCCTGCTGCACGCCTTCGCCCGACACGTCGCGGGTGATGGAGGGGTTGTCCGACTTGCGCGAGATTTTGTCGACCTCGTCGATGTAGACGATGCCGCGCTGCGCGCGTTCGATGTTGTAATCGCAGTTCTGCAGCAGCTTCAGCACGATGTTCTCGACGTCTTCGCCGACGTAGCCGGCTTCGGTCAGCGTCGTGGCGTCGGTCATGGTGAAGGGCACGTCGAGGATGCGCGCCAGCGTCTGCGCGAGCAGCGTTTTACCCGAGCCGGTGGGGCCGATCAGCAGGATGTTCGATTTGGACAGTTCGATCTCGGAGCCTTTCGCCAGGCCTTCGTCGATGCGCTTGTAGTGGTTGTGCACGGCGACCGAGAGGACGCGTTTCGCGCGGTCCTGGCCGATGACGTAGTCATCCAGCACTTTCTTGATTTCTTTGGGCGTGGGGATGCCTTTGCCGGACTTGACGAGCTGCGTCTTGTCCTCTTCCTGGATAATATCCATGCAAAGTTCGACGCATTCGTTGCAGATGAATACGTTGGGGCCCGCGATCAGCTTGCGCACTTCATGCTGGCTCTTGCCGCAGAAGCTGCAGTACAGCGTGTTTTTGGTGTCCCCCGATGCGGTCTTGCTCATCCCAAGTTTTCCTTTTCTTTCTCTATTTCAAGTGCCCGCCAGCACTCCACAATCCCTAAGATAGAACAGCCGACGCTGGTTGCCAACCATTCTTGATCAAGGGCTTAAGTTATGTGTGGATAAAGTGATTTTTGTAGTCTTTTCGCCCTGATGACCCTATTTTAGCAGGGTATCCGGTTAAGGAAGACTTAGCGTGAATATGACTATCAATGCAATAGCAGAAGATTTCGCCGCCCTCGACGACTGGGAGGACAGGTATAAGTACCTGATAGATTTGGGAAATACCCTCCCGCCGATGGACGATTCCCTGAAAACCGAGGCCTCGAAGGTCAGGGGCTGCATGAGCCAGGTCTGGATTATTTTGGGCTGGGACGCAAATCAAAGGCTGACCATGCTGGCCGACAGCGACGCCCAGATCGTCCGCGGGCTGATCGCGGTGCTGGCCGCGCTTTTCACCGGCAAGACGGCGGAGGAGATTTCGGGTGTGGATGTCGAAAAGACATTCCGCGATTTGGGCCTGGAAGGGCATATCAGCCCCAACCGCCGCAACGGCTTTTTCTCGATGGTCGAAGTGGTGCGGGCGTTTACTTCCCGACGTACTTGATCGATTTCGCCAGCGTCTCGTAATACTTCTGGAAGGTCTTGTTTTCGAGGTTGTAGACAACCTGCACGACCATGATCGTATCAAGGCCCGTCAGGTAATGCGCCGTGTGATAATGCAGCGCGTTCGCCTGGTCGACGGTATAACCCGTCAGCGTCGCCCATTTCAGCGTGTCTGTACCGGACGAGAAAACTTCTTTCGGGTCGTCGAGCGGCTTGTCGGTATAGAGGTCTTTCAGCGCCGTCAGCATCTTTTCCTTGTTCATAGACAAAAGGAAATCGCGGTCGGCTTTCAGGAAGGTGATTTTGACGTCAAAGGTATCGCCTGAATCCGCGTCGACGCGTTTCAGCGTTGCTACTTCGCCGATCGATCCGTATTTCGGCGGGTTTTCGAGATAGGGGACGGCTGTGTCCTGGTCGGCCCAGATGGTCTGGCCCTGCGGTGCGTCGGGCAGTTCGATGCTGTATTCCGCCTCGTTGTGGATGTAGACGTAGAGCGCATGCGCGGGCTTCGGCGCGAGGCCAAGTGCTACGGTCAGGGCGAGAGCGGCAATAAATGTCTTTTTCATCGGAATGTAATCCCCCGGAATTGAGGTTTAATTATACACCCAACCCCTTAATTTTTGCATCAGGCTTTATCTTTGACCCATGAGGCGGCTTCGGCCTGTTTCTGCTCGCCGCTTGCCATATTCTTGACCTCGTGAGGCTGGCCGTCCTTGAAGGGCGGGAACCAGACATAGGGGATGCCTTTCTTTTCGGCATAGGCCAGCTGGTTCTTGATCTTGGCGTCGCGGTGGTACATCTCGACGTTATAGCCCTTGGTGCGCAGCGTATGGGCGGTAGCGGTCGCTTCCGCACGGCGCGCCTCGTCGGGCAGGACCACCAGCACTTCTGTAGGCGCCTTTTTACCGGGCTTGATCTGCCCCTGGTCAAGCAGCAGGCCAAAGAGGCGCGTCAGGCCGATGGACACGCCGATGCCGGGCAGCTTCTGGTGCGTGAAGGATCCGGCAAGGTCGTCATACCTGCCGCCGCCGCCGATCGACATCGTGTTCTTGCTGTCGCGGAAACGCGCTTCCAGCACCGTGCCCGTATAGTAATCGAGCCCGCGTATGATGCCGAGGTCGGCGACTACGCCGCCCTTTGGCAGGTGCGAGAGGTTGTCGGTCACGAATTTCAGCTCGTTCACGCCTTCGGTCAGCAGGTCCGACGTCACGCCCAGCGCCATCACCTGTTCGGCGAAGCTGCTGTCGGTGGTCTTGATGTTCACAAAGGCTAGTGCCTTTTGCGCGACTGTATCGGGGACGCCTGCTTCGGCCAGCGTTTTCAGCACGCCGTCGGGGCCGATTTTATCGAGCTTGTCGAGCGTGCGAGTCACGACGCCGGGGTCGTTGATGCCAAGGCCGGCAAGGTATCCCATGATGATCTTGCGGTTCGAAATGCGCAGCTCCACCGGCGGGATGCCGAGTTTCTCGTAAGCCTCGAACAGCACCGCGGGCAGCTCCGCGTCGAAGTGCAGCGGCAGGTCGTCGATGTTCACGACGTCGATATCGCACTGGTAGAACTCGCGGTAGCGGCCTTTCTGCGGGCGCTCGCCGCGCCACGATTTCTGCATCTGGTAGCGCTTGAAGGGGAAGGTGAGCGCGCCGAAGTGCTGCGCCACGTAGCGTGCCATGGGCACGGTCAGGTCGAAGTGGAGGGCAAGGCGCGCTTCCTTGTCGCCTTCTTCCGCATGCAGGCGGGTAAGGGTGTAGATTTCCTTTTCCGTCTCGCCGCCCTTGGCGGTCAGCGCGTCGATTTCCTCGATCGCGGGGGTTTCGATGCTGCAATACCCATAGCTTTCAAACACGGCGCGGATTTTATCCAGCCACTCGAGCTCGACCGCGCGGTATTCGGGCAGCCATTCGGGGAAGCCGCTGACGGGTTTCGGTTTGTACACTTTGTTGTCGGACATATGGAATTGCCTGCTAACGGGGGATTAACGGATATGTCATATCCTTAACGCAGAGGATAAAGAATAAAGGCCTCGAAATAAACCGAAAACCTGAGGGCGTTTTATATGCCTAACCTGTCGTTCCAGGCCATTTTCATCATCCTGTGCTGCCTGATGGCCGCGGGAATTACCGCCATGCTGGTCCTGAACCAGCGCAAGCTGGACGCGCGCCTCGCCGAAAGGCTGGCGGCGACGCAAGTGACGCAGGGTAGCGCTTCGCCCGGCCCGGCTAGCGGCGCGCCGCCGGAAAAACCCGCCGACATAAAAAAGCAGATGGCGGATTATTATTTGCTGCTGATGGCAGAGCTGCCCCCGGAAACCAGTCCCACGATGAAGATATTGATAGATTTGATGGAGAAGGAGAAGCTTCCGCCGTATGTGGTTGTGGAGGATGCGGGGCCGAAGTCAGCCCGGCTGGCACCGCTAATCGATCGGGAAACATTCGATTTGGTGCCCGCTTACCTGCCAAACGTTGACCCCAGAAAAACCTGCCGTGGCGGCCCCAAAGGAGTGTCCCGGCTGTTGCTGGGGCGGGATAACAAGCCCGACGAATACCAATGCTCATCTGGCAACAATTTCTGGGTCACGCTTGGGGGAGACGATGTGATCGAGCATTCTAACGGTTTGAAAATCGTCAATCCGGGAACGGGGAACGATAAAATGGAACTCCATCACGGCACCAAGGTCATCGTGCTGGAAAAGGGTTGGGGTAAGGATACCCTGAATGGCGAATGCACCCGGGAGAATACGAAGGAAAAGGAGCTGACCTTCAAAGGGGTTCCCGCTACGTGGCCATTGAAGTTCAAAAGCTCGATCGTCTTCGGCCCTGGTGTTGCCCCCGCAGATCTCTATTGGGCAGGGCATCAGCTGACGCACAGGAACGGCCAGGATATGCTGACGTTCAATGATTCCGTCTGTTACAACTTTATTTTCTCGGAACCGGGTGTGCTGCAGGAGCCGCCCCCTGTGCCCCACCCGATTGGGGAATGCCTGACCAGCCTTGGCAGAATTGGTCAACCCAGCAATCCGGACAGTCCGGATCTGGGCACCTTGGGGCCGATGGGGCAGAGTGCGCGCGGCACATTAATGATGGACAAACTCGGAACGGCTGGCGGCCCTACGCGGGCTGACTTCAGCCAGAACAGCGCCTGCGGCGACGCCGGCACGACGAAATTGCTGAACCTGACAAGCGCCCTTGGCACACGTGGGCCGGACACCATCGTGTCAGGCCCCGCGAACAATTATTTCGACGGCAGGGAAGGGCCGGATGCCTACGATATGCGTTTTGACGGCAGCGACGATACCATCAGCGATTCAGGGCTTGATGCGGCTGTTGACCAGGTAAGGATATTCGAACGCGAGGAAGATATCGTTTACGTGCGAAAAGGCATTGACCTCTTCATCCACAACCGGCGGAAGGCCGGCACTATCAAGGTGTCGAACTGGTTCAATGGCGAAACATTCCCCATCGAGGAAATTGTCTTTTATGAAGGCGTAAAGCGCCACAGGCTTGCACCCGCCGAAGTCGCCGCAAAACTGGTGGCTGCAGCACCCGTACCGAACCCGCAGTTTGAAGAACCATTGCCCCCCAACACTATTGCCATCCGGAATACCAACCCCGCCCCGATCCAGGGTATCCCTTTCATTGATGGCGGTGCAGGCGTAGATACAGTCACCATCAATGGCGGGCCTCGCACGACTTTTGACGAGGCGACTGGTCTGGTGTGCGATGGCAATAAATGCAGGCAGCTCCGCAATGTCGAGCGCTTGCAAATTAACCGCGGAAGATAAGGTAATTTAATGCAGCCGCTTTTTCTTCGGCGCGTCGCCTTTTTCGGCGAACAGTTCGGCCAGTTTTTCGGTGATGGCGCCGCCCAGTTCCTCGGCGTCGACCAGCGTCAAGGCGCGCTGGTAGTAGCGGGTGACGTCATGGCCGATACCGATGGCCAGTAACTGGATAGGCGTCTTGGTTTCGATCCAGCCGATCACGCGGCGCAGGTGTTCCTCCAGGTAATTGCCCTGGTTGGCCGAGAGGGTGGAGTCGTCAACGGGCGCGCCGTCGGAAATGACCATCAAAATCTTGCGCTGTTCCGGCCGCGCCATCAGCCGCGCCTGCGCCCAGAGCAGCGCCTCGCCGTCGATGTTTTCTTTCAGCAGGCCCTCGCGCAGCATCAGGCCGAGGTTCGAGCGCGCATGGCGCCACGGGCTGTCGGCGGGTTTGTATATGATATGGCGCAGGTCGTTCAGGCGGCCGGGTGAAGCGGGCTTGCCGTCCGACAGCCATTTTTCGCGTGCCGAGCCGCCCTTCCACGCGCGCGTGGTGAAGCCGAGGATTTCCACCTTCACGCCGCAACGTTCCAGCGTGCGCGCAAGGATATCGGTGCTCATCGCCGCAATCGTAATCGGGCGGCCGCGCATCGAGCCCGAGTTATCAATCAATAACGTCACCACCGTGTCGCGGAATTCGGTTTCGCTTTCCTGCTTGTAGCTGATCGGCCAGTAGGGATTGGCGATGGCGCGGGAGAGGCGGGCGCTATCGAGGATGCCTTCCTCGAGGTCGAACTGCCACGACCGCGTCTGCTGCGCCATCAATTTGCGCTGCAAACGGTTGGCAAGGCGCGTAATCACGCCCTGCAAATGCGTCAGCTGTTTATCCAGCATCTTGCGCAGCTTGGCCAATTCCTCCGGCTCGCAGAGGTCCTTGGCATTCACGATTTCATCGAATTGCGGGGTGTAGATTTTATATTCGGCGAACAGCTGGTCCTTGCCGCTGTCGCGTCGTGAATTGCGGCGCTCTTCCTGCTCGCCCGCGTCTTCGCCGTCCTGCAGTTCCTCGAGGTCGTGGCCGGCCATGGCCTCGGCGTCCTGCTCCGACATCTCGCCGGTCTGTTCTTCCTCGCTGACGCCGACGGGCGGGGCGGATTTGGCGGCGTTTTCTTCCTGCGCCTTTTCCTGCCCTTCGGATTTCTGCTCGTCCTTGCTCTCGCCGCTGTCGGGGTTCGGCGGCGGCTCGGCGGGGGTCGAGTGCATCTCCATCTTCTCGATCAGCTGGTGCGAGAGTTTGGCGAAGGCTTCCTGGTCGGACAGCGATTTTTTAAGCGTCTCCAGCCCGTCCTCGCCCAGATGGTCGCGTACCCATTGCTTCCAGACCTTGATGACCTTCTGCACTTCCTTGGGCGGCTTGCGGCCGGTAAAGCTTTCGCGCGCCATGTACCGCAGCGCCTCGGCCAGCGGCGCGTCCTCCATGCCATGCACGTTTTCCAGCTTTTGGCGTTTCGCGTCATTGCGCAGCGCCGCTTCGAGGTTCGAGGCCACGCCCGGATAATCGGCGGTGCCCACCGCCTCGATCCGCGCTTCCTCCAGTGCCTGATACGCCGCCCGCGCGCGCGCGTCGCCGGGGATGAATTTCTGGTGCAGATTCGCGTCGTGGTAATGCAGCTTAAGCGCGAAAGTATCGGCCAGCCCGCGGATCAGCGTCGCCTCCGCATCCTCCAGCGACTTCGGCAGCGAGGGCAGGCGGATGGCGTTATCCGACATCTCCACAATATGCCCGCCAAATGAAACTTCCAAATCCTCACGCCCGGACAGCGCCCGCGCGGTCGACTGCGTGGCGTGCTTGAAGTTCTCTACGGGGTCGTTGGTGTCGGACATGATAGCGAGTTCTCTGCTTTCTAATGTTCACTATTTATCGAAGAACACAAACCATAAAAATACTGATAGCAGCCAAAATGAGAGCGAAAGTGTTATAAAAGCGAGAATTTTGACAACAATGTTTGTTGTGGGCTCTCTAAGGTCAGATGTTCGGCGCCTAAACATTCTATAAGATGCAATCGAGGCAGAAATTAGCGAAAGTATGGGAGCTGCGACTAACAGTAATGCACCATCCCATCTGTTGCCGTGATTAACAAGAAGCGCCATAAAGAAACCAAAGAACGAGGCGGGCACAAGAACAAGAAGGCCTGCGATGCAAACTACGGCTGCCTGAAAGTCTTTCATGAAAGGCGGGCCTCAGAATACGTGTTTAATCCTCTTTCACCTTAACCAAAGCCCGGTCAAAGCACCGCTGGTAATATTCCGAAACAATCGATTTTTCCAAATCGTCGCATTTGTTCAGGAAGGTCAGCGTGAAGGCGAAATCGGTGTCGCCGAGGATCTGCGTGTTTTCCGCCCAGTGGATGACGGTACGGGGCGACATGACGGTGGAGAGGTCGCCGGCCATGAAGCCTTTACGGGTCAAATTCGCCATGCGCACCATGGAGGAAATGGTCTTGCGGCCTTCGTCGGTTTTGAACGCGGGCACGCGCGCCAGAACGATATCGATCTCCTGTTCGGCGGGCAAATAGTTCAGCGTCGCGACGATGTTCCAGCGGTCCATCTGGCCCTGGTTGATCTGCTGCGTGCCGTGATAGAGGCCCGTGGTATCGCCAAGGCCGACCGTGTTGGTTGTCGCAAAGATGCGGAAGGCGGAATGGGGGCGGATGACCTCGTTCTGGTCGAGCAGGGTCAGCTTGCCCTCGCTTTCCAGCACACGCTGGATCACGAACATCACGTCGGGGCGGCCGGCGTCGTATTCGTCGAAGACGA
>CAZNRN010000006.1:0-154569 GCA_964575605.1 uncultured Micavibrio sp.
GGTGTCGGTGCCTTCGCCCCCGACTTCGGTCACGATGTCGCCCGCGTTGTCGACGATGTAGGTGTCGTTGCCGTCGCCGCCGATCATGGTGTCGGCGCCCGCGCCGCCGTTCAGCGTGTTGGCGGCCGTGTTACCGGTGATCGTGTTGACGTCGGTGTTACCCGTGCCGTTGATGGCAGCGGCGCCGGTCAGCACCAGGTTTTCAACGTTCACGCTCAGCGCGAAAGTGACGCTGGACCTGACGGTGTCGGTGCCTTCGCCCGAGACTTCCGAGACGACATCGGTTGCGTTGTCGACGATATAGGTGTCATCGCCGTCGCCGCCGATCAGGCGGTCCGCGCCCGTGCCGCCGTCCAGCGAGTTGTTGCCGTCGTTACCGGTCAGGGTGTTGGTGAGGGTGTTGCCGGTCGCATCGACGTTGCCCACGCCGGTCAGCGTCAGGTTCTCGACGTTCGCGCCCAGCGTATAGGTGATGTCGGTCTGCACCAGGTCGGTGCCCGCGCCCGAAGCCTCGGTCACGGTGTCGGCAGCATTGTCGACGATATAGGTGTCGTTGCCCAGCCCGCCGACCATGGTGTCGGCGCCGGCTGCGCCATCCAGCACGTTGTTGGCGTTGTTACCGGTCAGGATGTTGACGACCGCGTTGCCGGTCGCATTGGTAGCACCCGTGCCGGACAGCGTGAGGTTCTCGACCTCCGCGCCAAGCGTATAGGTGATCGTGGAATTCACGGTGTCGGTGCCTTCGCCCCCGACTTCGGTCACGATGTCGCCCGCGTTGTCGACGGTATAGGTATCGTCGCCGTCGCCGCCGACCATGGTGTCAGCGCCGGTGCCGCCGTTAAGGGCGTTATTGCCGTCGTTACCGGTGAGGGTGTTGACGCCCGCGTTACCGGTCGCGTTGATGTTCGCGACGCCGGTCAGCGTCAGGTTTTCGACGCCGGATGCCAGCGTGTAGGAGACAGAGGATTGCACGCTGTCGGTGCCGGCCGTCGAGGCCTCGGTTATGGCGTCCGCGATGTTGTCGACGATATAGGTGTCGTCGCCCAGGCCGCCCGCCATTTTGTCGGCGCCCACGCCGCCGTCGAGCGTGTTGTTGCCCGCGTTGCCGGTCAGCGAGTTGACCAGCGCGTTACCGGTACCGTCGATGTTCGCAATGCCGGTGAGGACAAGGTTCTCGACATCGCTGCCCAGCGTATAGCCGACCGAGGCGTTGACCTGGTCGACGCCCTGGTTGAATGCTTCGGTGACGACGTCGCCGGCATCATCGACAACATAGGTGTCGTTGCCCAGGCCGCCGATCATGGTGTCTGCGCCAGCCAGGCCGTCCAGGACGTTCGCGCCGGAGTTACCGGTCAGCGTGTTGGTGCCGGCTGCGCCCGTGCCGTTGATGGCCGAGGTGCCGGTCAGCACCAGGTTCTCGATGTTTGCGCCAACCGTGTAGGTTACGGCCGACTGGACCGTGTCGTTGCCTTCGCCGGGAAGTTCCGTCACGACGTCGGTTGCCTTGTCGACGACATAGGTATCATCGCCGTCGCCGCCGATCAGCGTGTCGTTGCCGCCCAGGCCGTTCAGGAAGTCGTTGCCATCGTCGCCGGTCAGCGTGTTGATGCCACTGTTGCCGATGATGGTGTTGTTTTCCGCGTTACCCGTGCCGCTGATAGCGGCCGAGCCGGTCAGCGTCAGGTTCTCGACGTTCGCGCCGAGCGTATAGGTGAGGGAGGAGGAAACGCTGTCGGTACCTGCGGCACCCGCTTCCGTGATGGTGTCGCCCACGTTGTCGACAATGTAGCTGTCGTTGCCGAGGCCGCCGATCATGGTATCCGCGCCTGCGCCGCCCGACAGCGTGTTGTTGCCGCTGTTGCCGGTGATGGTGTTCACGGCCGAGTTACCTGTGCCGTTGATGTTCGCAACGCCGCTCAGGACCAGGTTCTCGAGGTTGGTGCCCAGCGTATAGGTGGCGTTTGCCTGCACAGTGTCGTTGCCGCCGGTCGACGCTTCCGTGATGGCGTCGCCCGTGTTGTCGACGACATAGGTGTCGTCGCCCAGGCCGCCGGACATCTTGTCCGCGCCCGCGCCGCCGTCCAGCGTGTTGTTGCCCGTGTTGCCGGTCAGCACGTTGACCAGCGTGTTGCCGGTCGCGTTCACGTTGCCCGTGCCCGTCAGGGTCAGGTTTTCGATGTTGGCGCCCAGGGTATAGGAGGTGTCGGTCCGCACCAGGTCGGTGCCGGCGCTGGCGTTTTCGGTGACGACGTCGCCCGCGTTGTCGACGTCATAGGTGTCGTTGCCCAGGCCGCCCATCATGGTGTCGGCGCCGGCCATGCCGTTGATGACGTTATTGGCGTTGTTGCCGATGATGGTGTTGGCGACCGAGTTACCGGTGCCGTTGATGGCGGTGGTGCCGATCAGCGTCAGGTTCTCGATGTCGTCTGCGATGGTGTAGGTGACCAGCGCCTGCACGGTGTCGGTGCCTTCGCCCGCGACTTCGGTCACGACGTCGGTCGCCTTGTCGACGACATAGGTATCGTCGCCGTCGCCGCCGATCATGGTGTCGTTGCCGGCGCCGCCGTTCAGGAAGTCGTTGCCGTCATCGCCGCTCAGCGTGTTGGCGGCGGTGTTGCCGATGATGGTGTTGTTGTCGGCGTTACCGGTGCCGTTGATGGCGGTCGAGCCGCTCAGCGTCAGGTTCTCGACGTTCGCGCCGAGCGTGTAGGAAACTGTCGTCTGCACCGTATCGGTGCCCTGGCCGCCCAGTTCGGTGACCGTGTCGCCCACGTTGTCGATGACGAAGGTGTCGTTGCCGTCGCCGCCGATGAGCACGTCGGCGCCAGCGCCGCCGTTCAGCGTGTCGTTGCCCGTGCCGCCGTCGAGCGTGTTGACGGCGGTGTTACCGATGAGGGTGTTGGCAAGAGAGTTACCCGTGCCGTTGATCGCGGCTGCGCCTGTGAGCGTGAGGTTCTCGACGTTGGCGGTGAGCGCGTAGGAAATGGAGGCCTTGACGAGGTCGGTGCCTTCGCCGGCGTTTTCGTTGACGGTGTCGCCCGCGTTTTCGACGGTGTAGGTGTCGTTGCCCTGTCCGCCGCTCATGATGTCGGCTTCGGTGCCGCCGTCGATGACGTCGTTGCCTGCGTTACCGTTGATGATGTCGGTGCCGGCGAGGCCGTTGATCGTGTCGTTGGAAGTGGTGCCGTTAAGCGCGTCGTTGTTGGCAGTCCCGTTGATCACGGCCATGAGAATCTCTCCATTTCTTGGATATGTGACTAGTACCTTCTAATAAAAGTATTACAGCACGAGTGTTAAATAACGCTTAAAATGCACGGTTTTTCATACACTCGCTGCAATCTTGTTTTCCGTAGTGCGGAAGTTTTTCCGGTATCTGGAAAATGGAAGCGCGCAGCGGCATAGGCGCGCGTGCACGGGGGCTGATTGTTTGCCAAGGGTGCGCGACTCGCGTAAATTCCCTGCATGCTGGAAGTAACCCCCGAAATGAACCCGTACGAACTGCTGCAGTTTTATGTCGACTGCGGCGCGGACGAGGCCATGACAGACGAAGCGGTCGACCGCACGAAACTCGCGCCGGTCGTCTCCGCATTCCCGCAGTCCTCTGTGGAAAAGCCGGACCAGAAGTCGTCCGGCGGCTTGCCCCAAATCCCCGCGCCTGTCACCGATCCTGCCTCTATAGCCGCAACCCCGGGTGCTTTCGAGGCATTAGGGGATGCGCGGCTGATCGCGGCTGAAGCGACGTCCATAAACCAACTTAAGGCCGCACTCGACGGTTTCAAGGGGCTGACGCTGAAACGCACCGCCACGAACATGGTTTTTTCAGACGGCAACCCGAAGGCGCGTGTGATGGTGGTGGGCGATGTGCCCGGCCGCGACGAAGACCGTGCGGGCCGCCCCTTCGTCGGCGCCGCCGGCCAGCTGCTCGACAAGATGCTGGCCGCAATCGGCCTTTCCCGCGAGGAAAACGTTTATATCACCAGCATTATCAACTGGTACCCGCCCGGCAGCCGCAACCCGTCGGAGGCCGAAATCGCGCTGAGCCTGCCTTTCATCCACCGCCATATCGAGCTGGTGAACCCTGCAGCGCTTATCTTCGTGGGCGGCGGCGTGACGAAAATGCTGATGCCGGGCAGCACCAACATCAACCGCCTGCGCGGCAAATGGGCGGAGCATAAAACCGAAGGCCTCGAGGCTCCCGTGCCCGTCATGCCGATGCTGCATCCCGATTACCTGCGCAGCACGCCGCTCGAAAAGCGCCTCGCCTGGGCGGACCTGCTGAAATTCAGGGAAAAACTGGCCGCGCTGGGGCTGGTGTAATCATTTTTTATTCAGGATCTGTATCGCGCGGGTATCACCGGCTTCCGCCGCCTTGCCCAGCCAATGCGCCGCCTGTTTCAGGTCTTTGGGCGTATCCTTGCCCTCGAGGTAGATAAGCCCCAGCCGGTATTGTGCGTTGGTGACGCCGTTCTGCGCGGCTTTGGTCAGCCAGACGATGCCCTCATCCGCCTTGCCGATGCCCAGCAGGTATTTGCCCATGTCGTCTTGCGCCAGCGGATGGCCTTGGCCTGCGGCCAGCTGCAGCCATTTCAGGCCCTCTTCGGGCTTCTTCTCGTATTTGCCGAGGCCGCTCATGTAGCTTGTGCCGAGCAGATACTGCGCGCCAGCGTCGCCCGCTTCGGCCTTTTTCTTTACCTGTTCGGGGGTTTCGGGCGCGGGCATTTTATCGATCATGCCCAGCATCTGTTCGGCCTTCTTGTTGCCCTGCGCCGCCGATTTCTGCAGCCAGTACTTCGCCTTCTCCTTGTCGGGCGCGCCCGCCATGTCGGTCGCCAGCGTGATGCCCAGCATGAACTGCGCGCGGTCATAGCCTTTGTCGGCACCCTTTTGCAGGAGCGCCAGGCCTTTCGCCACGTCTTTCTCGACACCCTGTCCGCTTAAGTAAAGCTTTGCCATGGTCAGTTCCGCCTCGGGGTCGCCCTTGTCTGCGGCGGCCTGCAGTTGCGCGACCTGCGCCGCGATATCAGCGGCGGAGGGTTCTGCCGCGTGTTCGCTGCCCGCTTCCGCCAGCGCGGCGTCAAGCTTCGTTTGCACTGCCGCGCAATCGGTTTTCTCGAAGCCCTTGCTTTGCTCCGCCAGCTTCATCATTTCGCCCGCCAGCGTGCGCATCAGGTTGTTGGAAAAATTCGCATGTTCCTCGGCCAGTTTGGGGTCGATGAAGGATGACGTCTCGGCGGTGCGGTCGGCCGCGACCTTGGCCATCATCGCGCGCGCGGCCGCCTGCTCCTTGTTGGCATAGAGTCCCAGCGCCGCCTGGTATTTCGGTTTGTCCTGCGCGATCGCGGTGCCGGATTTGTTGGCGCAGAATTTCGCCTCCATCGCGGTTTTCATCACGCCGATCTCGCGGTCGATGGCGGGGACATTGGCCTTGTCGAATTTTTCCAGCGTGGCCTTTTGCTCGGGCGTCAGGTTTTTGACGGCCTCGTCGTAAGCCTTGTTGCGCTCCGACACCTTGGGGTCGACCTTGATATTGATGGTGGGGCCCTTCTTGGCCTCCGGGGCGGGCTTGGCTTCCTCCGCCAGCGCGGGGGCGGCCAGCAGCACATATATAATAGACGCGTATATAAATGACTTGTTCATGGAATACCCCCCGTTTCAACCCCGCCATTCTAGCCCGAAGGGGGCGTTAAGGGGCGGATTTATCAGCAGGAAACCGGCTTTATTTGCCCGTATGTTAAGCCAATCTCAAACTTTTGCGGCTACTGTGGGGTAGGGGAAGCCATGGGTATTTTCAGAATATCGAATACGGGCGACAGCTTTGCACAGGTGGCAGGCGCGCAGCCTTGCCTGCGTGAAGAACTGAACGCGGGCTTCGATATCGTGCTGGGCATGAACGCCTCCCATACCGGCATGAGGGGGGCGAGCATCGCGACCTACGGCCTTTCGGGCTGCATCGCCGGTTATATAGACAACCCCAAGGCCCATACCCTGTTCCACTACGCGATCGAGGAAGGCTGCCGTGAAGGCGCCGTCGAGCAGGTCATCCGCGGGCGTGCGGGGGATAAAACCCGCCGCGTCCATTTCTTCGTGCCCGGCATCTGGGCGCCCGAAACGGGGGGCAGCTGGGGCATGAAGCCCGAGGCGCGCTACCTTGCCGACTTCCTGAAACCCGCGCTGGAATTCCTGAACGGCCGCAAGGTGCCAGCCGCCATCCATGGCTATGCGCTTGAACCGCAAGGGGATGCCCGTTACCAGGGCACCGTATGGGTTGACCGTTCCGGCGAATTGTTCTGCGAGGGACTGCCGGTTTCGGGTCGCGGGAACACAATAAAGACGGGCTTCACGCCTTAAACACGCTCATAAAATCTGCCGTGCGGTGATGGCGAGGGAACCCGACTCGCCCTGCACATATTTTGCACCGCAGCGTGATTTTGAGTGATATTTCCATAATTAAAAAATGCCGGCTGTGGATAAGACCTTGCAACTCCGGAGCCTTTTTTAGAATTATGGAAATATTTGCCAAGCCGGAATTTTTGGGCTACGAATCCCCATCTCCGGCCTCCCAAGGGAGTGGGACGCTTCATAGAGGATGAGACAATAGTTTGAAAAGCACTGTTCGGAAACATCTGCCCGGCATCTGCGCCGTTGCTGCAACCATCGCCTTCGTCGGCGTGGCTGCCGCTGCGGGACTGCCGCTGCCGCTGAAGAAACCGGCCATGCTTTCGGGCGAGCTGGCGGGGGATGAATTCGTCCTCGCCATCGCCCCGCAGAAATCCGCCAAGCCCAAGCACCTGTCGAGCCTGCCCCAGCCGCTGAAAAAGCCCGGCCAGCAACAGGCCGGCAAAGACGTCGTGATGGTTGACCTGCCGCGCCCGCTGCCCAAGCCCGAGCAGCAGAACGTGGTGATGGCGCTGTCCGAAGACGCCAAACAGGCCGAGGCCGAGCGCATCATCGCCGCCGGCGAGGCCGAGGCCGCCGCCAGCCAGCAGGCGAAAAGCGAAACCGTGCGCCTGCCGTCTGTGCTGCTCGAGAAAAAACCCACGCTGATGACCCGCGTCTTCGGCCCCGGCAAGCGGTTGTCCGACGACGACGCGGCCCGTTATGCGCATATCTTCGCTTTCCAGGACGTGGGCGATTTTGCCCGCGCCAATACCGAGATTGAAAAGCTGTCCGACCTGCGCCTCATCGGCCATGTGCTGCAGCAGCGCTACATGAGCGCCGATTACGCGGCGAGCTATACCGAGCTGACCGACTGGATGAAGAATTTCGCCGACCTGCCGGGCGCGCAGAAAATCTACGACCTCGCCATGAAAAAACGCCCCAAGGGCGCGGCGCAGCCGGTTGCGGTGAAATCCAGCCGCGGCGTCTACGCGATGCACGACTTCGACGTCGGCCAGCTGGCGCAGTCCTACATGGGCGAACAGCGCCAGGGCCCGCGTGAGCGCGACCTGATGAAATCCATCAGCCTTGTCGTTTCGGGCAGCCCGACGCTGGCGCTGAAACGCCTCGAAAAAGACGAAGCGAAAACCATCTTCGACGCCGCCGAATATGACTCGCTGAAAGGCAATATCGCGGCCTCGTACTTCTACAACGGCAAGATCGAAAAGGCCTATGAACTGGCTTCCACCTCCGCGCTGCGCTCGGGCGCCGACGTGCCGCAGGCAGGCTGGATCGCGGGCCTTGCCGCCTGGCGCCTGAAAGACTACAAGGCCGCCGCAAAACATTTCGAAACCGCCGCAAAATCGCAGCGTTCATCCGCCTGGATGACGGCCGCCGCCGCCCACTGGGCTGCGCGTTCGCACCTGCGCGCGCGGGAGCCGCAAAAAGTCGGCTACTGGCTGCGCAAGGCGGCTGAATATCCGCGCACCTTCTACGGCATCATTTCCATGAAAGCGCTCGGCATGGAGCAGGCGCGCTTCAACTGGGAAGTGCCCGAGATGACCGACAAGCACGTCAAGGTGCTGGCAGGCATGCCCGCCGGACGCCGCGCCATGGCGCTGATTGACGCCGAGCGCCCCGACCTCGCCGAGGCGGAACTCCGCCAGATGAACCCCGCCGGCAACGAAGTGCTGCAGGAAGCCATGATCGCCATGGCCGCCGAAAACGGCATGCCCGCGCTCGCCATGCGCATGGGATCATCCTTCAAGGGCAAGGGCGGCAGGCTTTACGACGCAGCCCTTTATCCCGACGCGCCCTGGGAGCCGGTGAAAGGCTTCTATGTCGACAAGGCGCTGGTCTATGCCTTCATCCGTCAGGAATCGAAATTCGAACCTGCCGCCGCGAACCGCTCCTCTGGCGCGACCGGCCTGATGCAGCTGATGCCGGGCACGGCCAAACACGTCGCGCGCGCGCACGGCGACAACATCGTGCACGAAAAGCTGCAGGACCCGATGCTCAACATCGACCTCGGCCAGAAATACCTGCACGAACTGCTGAACAACGGCGTCGTGGGCAACAACCTGTTCAAGCTCTGCGTCGCCTATAACGCCGGCCCCGGCAAGCTCGCGCGCTGGGAACAGGAAGCCAATTACCCCGATGACCCGCTGCTGTTCATCGAAAGCATCCCCGCCGCCGAGACCCGCATCTTCGTCGAACGCGTGCTGACCAACTACTGGATCTACCGCCTGAAATACAAACAGGACCTGATCTCGCTCGACCGCGTGGCGGAAGGCACCTGGCCGGTTTACGTGGCGCAGGATAACACCCGCCGCGGCTCCATCTTCGCCTCCGCCGGCAACGTCCTCACCCGCTGATGCATCCCGCACTTCTTGCCTGCGCATGGCTGTGGGCGGCTTGGGCCTTTATCTGGGTCGTCACCGCGCAATTCACGCTGAAAATGAAAAAGAACGAAACGGTCGCGCGGCTGCAGCATACCGTGCCGACCTTTATCGGCCTCGTCACCGTCTTTCATAACGGACAGGTGCCGGAAATCGCGCTGGGGCAGGCCTATGACAGCGACATCCTGCGCTGGATGGGCGTTGCGGTTACCATCCTCGGGCACGCCTTTTCCATCTGGGCGCGCAAGCATCTCGGAAAATACTGGAGCGGCACGGTCGCGCTGAAACACGGCCATAAAATCATCGACACCGGCCCCTACGCGCTGGTGCGGCATCCCATCTATACAGGTTTATTGCTGGCATCCTTCGGCAGCGCCATGGCCGCGGGCACCTGCGAGGCCTTTATCGGCGTCGCCATCATGATTCCCGCCTACTGGATAAAATGGAGGCGCGAAGAAAAAATCATGACGCAGGAATTCGGCGCACAGTACACGGCCTATATGGCGCGCACCAAAGCGATTATTCCCTACGTCATTTAAGCCGACAGGATTTCACACAAGCGGTCATGCAGCGGCCTGTCGCCGCAGGCGACAACCTCCTGCGATTCAAACGACAGGTCGAGGGGCAGGGGATTGCCCATCCAGTTGGTAATGACGCCGCCCGCGTTCTCGACGATGGGGATGAGCGCGGCGTAGTCGTGCAGCTTCATATGCGCCTCCACCACGCCGTCCAGCCAGCCGCCCGCCAGCTGGCCGTAAGAATAGCAATCGCCGCCGTAGAGCGTGAAGCCGGTTTCTTCCTTCAGGTAGGTATAGAGTTTCAGGTAATCCTCGAACTCGAACATATCGGGGCCGGTGGTGCTGACATTGGCGCGGCTGATATCCTTGCAGGGGCGGCATTTCACCTGCTTGCCGTTGAGGGTAGTCCCGTGGCCGCGCGCGCCAATCCAGCGTTCCTTGTTAATCGGCTGGTCGAGCAGCCCCGCCACCGCCTCGCCCTCGTGCGCGAGGCCGATCAAGGTGCCGAACAACGGGCGTCCGGTCGCAAAGGCCTTGGTGCCGTCGATGGGGTCGAGTATCCAGACCCAGCCGGTCGAGCCCGCGTCGGAGCCGAATTCCTCGCCATGGATGCCGTCGCCCGCACGTTCCTTTTCAAGGATGGCGCGGATGGCCAGTTCGGCCTCTTTGTCGGCAATCGTCACTGGGCTGTCGTCCTGCTTGCCCTCGATATGAAAACCGGTGCGGAAGTATTTCGACACCACCCCCGCCGCGGCATCGCCCAGGCGATGCATCAGGGACAGGATTTCGGGGGAAACGGGCGGCTTGGCCATGGTAAAACCTCTTAAAAACCCTATATTTTTATGAATAATTTGCGTCTCTCGCGCTAAAAGTATTATATTTGTTGGCGCCATAAAAGCAGAATTAAAAAATTAACAAGCTTGGCGTAAATTAAAACACGGCAAATTTCTAAAAGAGGGCACCATGACCAGCGTCGCTGATATCCGCAAAACCTTCCTCGACTTCTTCAAGAAGAACGGGCACGAAGTCGTGCGCTCGTCGCCTCTTGTGCCGCAGAACGACCCGACGCTGATGTTCGCGAATTCCGGCATGGTGCAGTTCAAGAACGTCTTCACCGGCGCGGAAAAGCGCCCCTATACCCGCGCCACCACGGCGCAGAAATGCGTGCGCGCCGGCGGCAAGCACAACGACCTTGAAAACGTGGGCTATACCGCGCGCCACCTGACATTCTTCGAGATGCTCGGCAACTTCTCCTTCGGCGATTATTTCAAGTCCGACGCCATTCCCTTCGCCTGGAACCTGCTGACGAAAGATTTCGCGCTCGACCCGAAACGCCTCTGCGTCACCATCTACCACGACGACGACGAGGCCTATGGCATCTGGAAGAAAGTCACCGGTTTTTCCGATGACAAAATCATCCGCATCGCCACCAACGCGAACTTCTGGATGATGGGCGATACCGGCCCCTGCGGCCCCTGTTCCGAAATCTTCTTCGACCACGGCGACAAGGTGGCGGGCGGCCCCCCGGGTTCGCCTGACGAAGACGGCGACCGCTACGTCGAAATCTGGAACAACGTCTTCATGCAGTTTGAATCGCTGCCCGACGGCAGCCGTATCAAGCTGCCCAAGCCCTCCATCGACACCGGCATGGGCCTCGAGCGCATGGCGACCGTCTTGCAGGGCAAGCACGATGTTTTCAGCATCGACCTGTTGCGCTCCATCATCGAAACCGTCGCGCATATGACGAACACCAACCCCGATGGCGAGAACAAAGCCGCGCACCGCGTGATTGCGGACCACCTGCGCGCATCGTCCTTCCTCATCGCCGACGGCGTGCTGCCCTCGAACGAAGGCCGCGGCTATGTGCTGCGCCGTATCATGCGCCGCGGTATGCGCTACGCCCACATTCTGGGCGCGCAGGAACCGCTGATGTACCGCCTGCTGCCGACGCTTGTCTCGAAAATGGGCGAGGCCTACCCCGAGCTGAAAGAGGCCGAAGCGCTGATTTCCGAGACGCTGAAGCTCGAAGAAACGCGCTTCAAGAAAACGCTCGCCAACGGCCTCGACCTGCTGTCGAAGGAAACGGCGAAACTGTCCGCCGGCCAGAAACTGCCGGGCGACGTCGCCTTCCAGCTTTACGATACTTTTGGCTTCCCGCTCGACCTCACGCAGGACGTGCTGAAGCGCGACCAGCAACGCGAAGTCGATACCGCCGGCTTCAACGCCGCGATGGAAAAACAGAAAGAAGCCAGCCGCAAATCGTGGCAGGGCTCCGGCGAAGCGGCCGACGAAAAAGTCTGGTTCGAGATTAAAGAGAAAGTAGGCTCGACCGAATTTTTGGGCTACGACCTTGAAAAGGCCGAGGCGCAGATCGTCGCGCTGGTCGACAAAACCGGCAAGTCCGTGCAGAAGGCCGAAGGCGATGTCAGCATCGTCGTCAACCAGACGCCGTTCTATGCTGAATCGGGCGGTCAGGTGGGCGACCACGGTGCGCTGCTGGCGCTGAAAAGCGGCGTGAAGGCCCTCATCACCGACACACAGAAAAAAGCGGGCGGGCTTTTTGTCCATATCGCGAAAACGGAAGGCCCCGTTGCCGTCGGCGACCCCGTCGAACTCAGCATCGACACGCGCCGCCGCAACGCCATCCGCGGCAACCACTCGGCCACGCACCTGCTGCATGCCGCGCTGCGCCGTAACATCGGCAAGCACGTGACGCAGAAGGGGTCCGTCGTGGATGCGAAACGCCTGCGCTTCGACATCTCGCAGCCCGCGGCACTGACCGAAGAACAGATCGCGACGATTGAACAGGAAGTCAACGACCGCATCCGCCTTAACGCCGATGTGACGACTCGCCTGCTGCCCGTCGACGACGCCCGCGCGCTTGGCGCCATGGCGATGTTCGGCGAAAAGTATGACGAGGAAGTCCGCGTCCTCTCGATGGGCGGCAACGACCCGGATGACGCGAAAAAGCCTTACTCCCTCGAGCTTTGCGGCGGCACGCATGTGCGCCGCACGGGCGATATCGGCGCGTTCAAGATTGTCGGCGAAAGCGCGCTTGCGGCCGGCATCCGCCGCGTCGAGGCCGTGACGGGTGAGGGCGTGCTGCAATACCTGCATGAACAAGAATCCCGTGTCCACAAGGTCGCCGATATCCTCAAAACCTCGCCCGCCGACGTCGTCGCGCGTGTCGAGGCTTTGGCCGCCGAAAAGAAAAAGCTGGAAAAAGAAGTTTCCGACCTGCGCCGCAAAGTCGCGGCAGGCGGCGGATCATCCGCTTCCGCGCCCGAGGCGAAAGTTATCAAGGGCATCAATTTCACCTCCCGCGTGCTCGAAGGCATTCCGGCTGGCGAATTGAAACCGCTGGCCGACGAGTTGACCGCGAAGCTGGGCTCCGGCGTCGTCGCGCTTGTCTCGGTTTCCGAAGACGGCAAGGCCTCGCTGGTCGTCGCCGTGACGAAAGACCTGACGGCGAAAGTCGACGCGGTGAAGCTCGTCAAAATCGGCGCTGAAAAGCTCGGCGGCAAGGGCGGCGGCGGCCGTCCGGACATGGCGCAGGCCGGCGGCCCCGACGGCAAGCTCGCAAATGACGCCGTCGGCGCTATCGAGGCGGCGTTGGCGGGTTAAGCCCTCTATTCCTTTGATGTGGCTTGAAAAAGCCGTTTAGCGCGCCTCGCGCTAAGCGAAGCTTAAGCATAATTTAGTATAATAATGCAGCTGTTCTCATGGGCGGGCAGAGGCATGGCTGGTGATAAACTCATCAAGGGTTGGAAGGCAGCGCAGACGGTCATAGCGCCGCGCGACGGTACAGCCGTGATCGATATCCATGGCCGCAGCATCCCCGATCCCTTCCGCCCGCTTGAAAACAAAAACACCTCCGCCGCCTGGGTCCGGGTGGAAGAAGAAAACTTTCAGGAGAGTGTTTCAGCGGAGGGGCAGGCCGCTTTCGTGCAGGCCGCCGCCGGTTTCCGTGACGAGGTGCAGAAGGGCGTGCCGGTCAAGGCCGGCGACAACTATCTTTTCTATTACCGCGGCAAAGGCGAGGCCCAGGCGCGCGTAATGGTTTCCGACACGCCGGACGGCGAGGGCCGCACGCTCATCGACCCGCTCGCCATCGACCCTTCCGGCAAGACGGGTGTCGAAGCCTATCCCAGCCCCGATGGAAAATATGTCGCCTGCCGCATCCGCCGCGCCGACATCTGGGAGTCGGAGGTGCGCGTCGTCGAGGTCGAAACAGGCAAGACCCTCGATGAAAAGTTCAAGGACGCCGGCACTATCGTCTGGGACAAGGACAGCAGGGGCTTCGCCTACAACTACCGCCCCGAACCCGGCAAAAGCGGCCGCGTCACCTATGGCCACCATGTGCTGGGGCAGGATTGCGCCGCCGACAAACCGTATTACGACGCCACCACGCGCGAAGGCCCGACCGCCCAGCCCGGCTACGGTTTCCATTACAACCACATGGCTTATGACGGGCCGCAGGAATGGGTTTACTGGGGCATGGCTGTCGGCACGCGCGACCTGAAGCCCGGCATCAGCATGAAATCGCCCGGCGACGATTATTTCCGCGTGCTGGTCGAACCCGGCACGGCGGATGTCAGCCCGGTCGGCGACAACGGCAGCGGAAAAATCATCGCCTGGACGACCGAGGGGGCGGAAAAGGGCAGGGTCGTCCTGATCGACCCCGCAAATCCGGCGCCCGGAAACTGGCAAACGCTGATCCCCGCGCAGGACGACGCGCTCCAGCATGCTTTCGTGCATGGCGGGCGCATCTACGGTGTTTACATGCACGACAGCGCCGACCGGCTCAGCGTTTTCAGCAAGCAGGGCGAACATATCACCGATGTCGACACCGGCCATGCGCGCCTGATATTCGGGCATGCGCAAAACGCCGGCCTTGCGCTGGGCGGCAACCTGCCTGCGCAAGGGGGCGAACTGCTGTTCAGGGCGGAAACCTATACGGGCACGCCGCGCGTCATGGCCTATAACCCCGATGCCAACGCGGTCAGGCCGCTCGATCCCGGCATGGCGGGCCTGCAGCTGGACGGTTGCATAGTCGAGACGATCCACGCCACATCGCCCGACGGCACAAAAGTGCCGATCACGGTCATCCGCCGCGAAGGCGTGCAACTCGACGGCAGCGCGGCGCTTAAAATCACCGGCTACGGCGGCACCGGATGCTCGCAGGGCCCGGGCAGCGATCCCGAAGTGATCGACTTCGTGAAGTCTGGCGGCATTTATGCCGTCGCCCATATCCGCGGCGGCAGCGAGCTCGGCAAGGCATGGCATGACGGCGGCCGCGGCGAAAACAAGGAAAACTGCATCGAGGATTTCAACGCCTGCGTAAGGCACCTCGTCGATCAGCGCTACACCTCGCCGCAGCGCTTGGTGGCGCAGGGGTTCAGCCACGGCGGTTTCGTGGTGCTGGGCGCCATGGAGCGCGAACCCGCGCTTTACGGCGCGGTGATCGCCGGCTGCCCGCTGACCGACCAGCTGCTGCGCGACCGCACCGTCAGCAGCGACGAATTCGCCGACCCCTACGCCAGCCCGCGCAACCTCGACATCGCGCTGAAAACCTCGCCGCTGCACAACATCACGCCCGGCGCGAAATACCCGCCGGTGCTGGTGCATACCGCGGAAAACGATTTCCTTTACGCCCATTCGCTGAAATTCGTGGCAGCGCTGCGCGCGCTCTGCCCGGACGTGAAAGCGCTGCTGCATGTCGAAAAAGGCTATGGCCATTCCATGGACCGCCCGCCCGAAATCGAGGCGGACGAGGGCGCAAAGCGCCGTGCCTTTGTCGAGCAGGCCATCGGGCCGATCGGGCAGGATGCCTGGCAGGCAACGCAAAAACCCGCCACTGCGGGCAAGGTGACGGCGAAGGCCAAGCCCTCCCCCGCGCGTTAAGCTCATTTAAAACTAATAATTACAATAGCTTAAAGGTAATTGATTTTGCCTAAGAAAGCCTATATAGAATTCATGCACTAAATGACTGTTCAAGAAAAACCGAGGGAATGAAACGCCATGGGCGCAGCCAAAGAACGTACACTGTCCATCATCAAGCCGGACGCAACCCGCCGCAACCTGACGGGCAAAATCAACGCGAAATTCGAAGACGGCGGCCTGCGCATCGTTGCGCAAAAACGCCTGCACCTCACCGAAGAACAAGCGGGCAAATTCTATGAAGTCCACAAAGAGCGTCCCTTCTACAAGGACCTCGTGAACTTCATGATCTCCGGCCCTGTCGTCGTGCAGGTGCTGGAAGGCGCCGACGCCGTAGCCGCCAACCGCAAGATCATGGGCGCGACCAACCCCGCCAACGCCGATCCCGGCACGATCCGCAAGGAATTCGCGGAATCGATCGAAGCGAACTCGGTGCACGGCTCCGACAGCCTCGACAACGCCAAGCGCGAGATCAACTTCTTCTTCGCCGAAACCGAAATCGTCGGCTAAGGCTGAAGGGATATGATTTAAAAACCCGCCGGGCGACCGGCGGGTTTTTCTTTTGGAAACCGTGCCGAACCAAACCTTCCCACAGCCGTTATTAAAGGCTATAAATGAGCATCCGTTTCAAAAGGAATCCCGCCATGAAAAAAGCAGCCCTTCTCGCCACCGCCGTCCTGTTCCTCGCAACCGCGCCCGCGCGTGCGGAGGAAGCGGCGCCGCTGGTGACGCCCACGCCCGCGCCGGTGAAGGCCGAGGCGAAACTGCTCGACAACGCCGGCAAGGAAACCGGCACGGTCAATATCACCGAAACGAAAAAGGGCAGGCTCTTCTCAATCTCCGTCACCGGCCTTACGCCCGGCTGGCACGGCGTTCATATCCACGGCACCGGCGATTGCTCCGACCACGAAGGCCATTTCAAGAAAGCGGGCGGCCATGCCGCAGCCGAAGGGCAGAAGCACGGATTTTTGAGCGACGAAGGCCCGCATGACGGCGACCTGCCGAACCTCTGGGTCGCAGCCGACGGCGCGGGCAAGGCGGAATACTATTCCGAATCCGCCGCGCGCACGATGCAGGACCAGGACGGTTCCGCCCTCATGATCCACGCCGGCCCCGACGACTACACGACCGACCCCTCGGGCAATTCCGGCGACCGCGTCGCCTGCGCCGTGATGACCGAAAACAAGGCCAAGTAAGCAATTCCGTGCATCGGGATAGGCGCTGGCCGTGACTTACCCGCAGCGCCACGCCCGCTTCTTTCGTTATGTAAAATAAAATACCCGTCTCTGCCACTTTATCCTGCACTTTTACCGTAATCTGTTGTATATAAGCTGCCGAGCAGGGGCGGGCATGAAGCATAACCTCAAAATCGCGGAACAGCAGGTTCCGGTGGCGGCTGATCTTCCGCCGCCGCGCCGCAAATCCGTGTCGAAACAGATGCAGGAAAGGTTCGAGAACCGCAAGATATGGCGGCGCACGCTTTCCTTCGCCTATATCGCCCTGCTCTGCGTATACCTGGGCTGGCGCTTCACCATCATCAACCCGCAATCGCTGGCGCTTTCGATCCTTTATTACGCGACTGACGTGATGGCCTTCCTGCTCAGCGTCACCTCCATCGTCATCGTCTGGGATTACAGCCACCGCGAACCGCCACCCGCGCCGCAGGGCAAGACCGTCGACGTCTTCGTGCCGGCGTACAAGGAGCCGATCAACATCATCCGCCGCACGGTGATGGCAGCGAAGGCGATATCATATCCGCATGAAACCTGGCTGCTCGACGACGGCAAGCGCGACGAATTGAAAGCCCTTGCGGCGGAGCTGGGCGTGCATTACCTGCGCCGCCCCGACAACCTGCACGCCAAGGCGGGGAACCTGAATTACGCGCTGAAGCATTCGACGGGCGAATTCGTCATGAGCTTCGACGCCGACCATATCGCGCAGCCGCATGCGCTCGACGTCACGCTGGGATTTTTCGCGGATGAAAAGGTCGCGCTGGTGCAGACGCCGCAGGATTTTTATAACACCGAGGCCTTCCAGTACATGCCCGCCAAACGCACCGGCGGCCTGTGGCACGACCAGTCGTATTTCTACAGCATCATGCTGCCGACGGGCGACGCGGTGAACGGCGCCACTTGCGTCGGCACGGGCGTCGTTTACCGCCGCAGCGCGCTCGAGCACGCAGGCGGCATCCCGACAGACACCGTGACCGAAGACCTGCACACATCGCTGAAGCTGCACCTGAAAGGCTACAAAACCGTCTACCTGAACGAGCCCATCGCCTATGGCATCGCGGCCGTGGACCTGGCCGAATTCACCACCACGCGCCTGCGCTGGGGCCATGGCAACCTGCACGTGCTGGCGCATGAAAAAATCCTCACCTGCAAGGGGCTTACCTTCCGCCAGCGCCTGCAATATATCGCCATGGCGCTTTACTATGTGGAAGGCATCCACCAGATGCTGCTGCTGGGCATTCCCATCATTTCGCTGATGACCGGCCTGCAGCCCTTCACCATCACCATCTTCAACGTGCTGGTGGTGACGGTATTCCCCATTTTTGCCTATTTCGTGCTGCAGGAAATGGGCTGCGGCTTCTCGCGCCACTGGGCGAACGAGATTTTCAGCATGGCGCGCTGGCCCATCCTCGTGCGCTCCTGGGCGGGCATTACGCAGCGCCGCATACCATTCCGCGTATCGTCGAAAGCCATGAAGGGCAAAACAGGCTGGCACCTGATGGTGCCGCAGCTGGCGGTGATTGTGCTAAGCCTCGCTGCGCTCGCTGCGGGCATTTACAAGCTGGACGGCCATTACGAATTCGGCCCGCTGTTCCAGTATATCGCCGGCATTTTCACCGGCCACATCCCGCAGGGCGTCGACGTGCATGCGGTGCTGAAGGGCGGCTATACGCTCGACTTCATCGGCATCGCGGGCTTCTGGGCGATCTATGGCGCCTGCCGCGCAGGTTATTTCGTGTGGAAGACATGGTCGGATGCGCGCAACAGCCACGACTTTTTCCGCTTCAAATTGCCGCTGCCCGCCAGCATCGACGGCGCGCCCGCTGGCCGCGTCAATGTCATCGCCGAAGACTGGGCGCGCATGGATATTTATCCCGGCCGCCCTGTCGCGCTGGGTGACGAACTTGCCGTCTCCGTCCACCTGCCCTCGGGGCCGCTGCCTCTGAAATTGCGCGCCGAAAAGATATCCGGCGGCGCGGTGGAGGGCCATCTGGCCTGGGAAGGGGAGGCGCAGCGCGACAAATTGGCCGCCGCGCTTTATTCCTGTGATTGGCACCGCGAATTCCTGACGCGCAACGCCTATTTCGTCACGCCGTCTGACGTTCTGCTCTCCTGCATCAGGCTGGAATCGCCCTTTACCGTGAAATACGGAGAATGGCAGGCAGCCCTGCTGGAGATACCCGCCGGAAATCCCCCCGCCGAAAAACTCTATGCCATTGCCGCGCCGCTTAAAAAGGACCCCGGGCGGGGCTCGCTGGTGACTTTCGGTTATTTCGCGCCGGGGACGCGGATGACGGCACGGTTATTCACGGCCGGCGGGTTAAAGGACGCCATTTTCGACATTATGGAAGAAGAGGCGGTATCCTCCCTTATCCAGAAGGGTCTCGACGGCGCCACGCCCCGCCGTTACGCCATTAAAATAGTTGCGTAATTGCTACACTTCCACTCCGAGTTGCGCGACGAGCCCTGACAGCCGTTAACCTTGCCCTGCGGATAGATTATGGTCTTTCCAGTATAATAAGAACCAAGCTTCGAAAGGGCACATCAGATGAAAACCAAATTTCTTGCAACTCTCCTCGCGGGCGCCATGCTGCTCGCACCCGCCGCGGCGAAAGCCGACTCTTCCGGCGTCTGGGCCGGCGCCGATTTCGGCCCCGACAGCTATTTCCTCTACCTCGGCGGCGTGACCGCCCTGCAAAACCAGGACATCCGCACGCAGGACGGCTTCCTGCTGCGCGGCAGCCTCGGCTTCGGCAACTATGATTACGATACGCCCGCCGTTCCCGGCGGCAACGTTGACTCCGACGTGTTCAGCGGCGACCTGATGGTCGGTTACGGCCACCACTTCGGCCCCCACACGCTCAGCTTCTACGCCGGTGGCGAGTTCCAGAACCACGATCCCTCGCCGAACGATCCCGGCAACAGCGTTGACGGCACCGAAGGCGGCGTGAAAGCGCAGCTGGAACTTAACGCGCATCCCGCCGAGAACTGCGTGCTGGACCTCGCCGGCAGCTACTCGACGGCTTTCGACAGCTACTGGAGCCGCGGCTTCGCCGGCTATGACTTCGGCCCCGTCACCATCGGCCCCGAAATCGGCTTCCTCGGCAACGAGGAATGGGACCAGGTCCGCTTCGGCGCTTCGGCCGGCGACGTCGACCTCGGCTTCGTCAACGCACGCGCTTATGTCGGCTATGCCAACAACGACGGCCAGGGCGACGACGGCATGTACGGCGGCCTTGCCTTCGGCAAAGGCTTCTAAGCCTGACAAGATACTCCGTCACACGGCGGAAACTTTTGAAAACGCTCCTCGCGCTCGGCGCGGGGGGCGTTTTTCTTTCTGCGCCCGTGGCCGGCAGGGTTTGCGTGGCGCTGGCCGAAGGGCCTTTCACGTTTGAATCATTTGTGGTGCTTTCCACCCTCGTCACCATGCAGGGCAAGCTCGATATCGCGACCGCGCATCGTATCCATGATGTGCTTCAGAAGGAACCTGGCGCGCCGGATTACATGGCCGCCGTTTACGCCAAACTCTCGCGCGCGTTGCGGGGCGGCGGTGCGGAAAAGCTGACGGAAGGGGAGGCGTGGTTCGCAGACCACCTGCTGAAAATCTGGTATCTTGGCATTTATTATCATGAAAGCAGCCCGCCGCTGCGCCTTGCCTATGATACCGCGCTGATGTTCCGCGCGGGCGGCGGCGTCATCCCCGTGCCGCTCCTCGAAAACGCGCCCTTTGGCAGCTGGGCGGAAAAACCCGCATGAGCGCCGAAAAAATCACCGCTGAAGTCGCCATCATCGGCTCCGGCGTCGCGGGTGCGATGGTCGCGTGGAAACTGGCCAGCCTCGGCATCAAAAACATCGTGATGGTCGAGGCGGGGCCGCGCATCAAGCGCGGCGATATCGTGGAGGGGTTTAAAGCTTCGCCGCTTACCGATTTTTCCGCGGGCTACCCGAACACCGCGCATGCGCCGCGCCCCGACTGGAACAATAAAGACAAGCCCTATATCGACAACATCGGCGCGGTCGCGGCGCGCACCGAATATATCCGCGCCGTCGGCGGCACCACCTGGCACTGGAGCGGCATCACGCCGCGTTTCCTGCCCGCGGATTTTCGCCTCAAAAGCGAATACGGCGTCGGCGTCGACTGGCCTGTCGGCTATACGGCGCTGGAGCCTTTTTATACGGAAGCGGAAACCGAAATGGGCGTCGCTGGCGACGATGGCGAGGATACGGGCGCGCCGCGCTCCGCCAAATATCCGCTGCCGCCCGTGCCGCGCAGCTACAGCGACAAGCATATCGTCGGAAAACTGCAGGGTATGGGGCTTGATTTCATTACGTGCCCCGCAGCACGCGCAACGAAACCGTACCGCGGGCGCGGGCAATGCCAGGGCTTCGGCACCTGTTCACCCATTTGCCCCAGCGGCGCGCAATATGGCGCGGTCTATCATGTCGAGGCCGCGGAAAAGCTGGGGGTCAGGGTGATCGGCAACCTGCGCGCCGACCGCATCGTCGCGAAAGACAGGGCAACGCAAATCACCGCCCGCCGTCCTGATGGCGCAGAGGTGAATATCACCGCAAAAATCTTCGTGGTCGCGGCAAACGGCATCGAAACGCCGCGCCTGCTGCTGATGTCAGCGGGCGAAAGCGTGCCTGCGGGCATCGCCAACAGCTCGGGCGCGGTGGGACGCAATTTCATGGATCACCCGTCGATTTTCTGCTCGCTGCTGCTGAAGGAACCCGTCTGGCCGGGGCGCGGGCCTGAAACCATTATCGCCAGTAATACCTATCGTGACGGTGCATTCCGGCGCGAAAGGGCGGGCTGGATACTGGGCGTCGGCAACCGGGCGGATTTTCACAACACCACCGATAGCCTGCTGGCGCAGGGTGTTGCGCCGCGGGATTTGCAAGGGCGCATCCGCGATCAGCTGCAGCGGCAGGTGGGCCTCTCGGCCAGCCTCGAACAGCTGCCCGATGCTGGCAACGGCATCACGCTCGACTGGGGCAGGCGCGATACGGCGGGGCAGCCCGTCATCCGCCATGCCTATTCCTATAGCGATTACGAACGCAAGGGCTACGCCCACGCCAAGGCTGAGCTGGAAAAGGCAGCTAAAGCGCTCGATGCCGATATCGTCTGGATGTCGCCGCTCTCGGCCGTCAGCCACCCGATGGGTATGGCGCGGATGGGGGATGACAAAAAAACCTCGGTCACCGACAGCTTCGGGCGCTGCCACGACCATGCGAACCTTTTTATCGCAGGCAGCGCGCTGTTCCCGTCAAGCTCCGCCGCCAACCCGACATTGACGATTGCGGCGCTCGCGGTGCGTACGGCGGGCGAGATCGCACGTCAGCTTAAATCATAAAATGCGGGATTATTAATTAACCTTCATCCACTTGTCGACGATCGAGCGTGTGTCGTAGTAAGTGGGGCGCAGTTTCTTGACAATGTCCGACAATGCGTCGAGCGGGAAGTTTTCCTTCGCCTGACGCTCGAGCCTTGCGCCAAGGTCTGACAGACCGGTGAGGCCGAAGTTGGAGGTCATGCCCTTGATGTCGTGGCCGCGGCCGATCAGGGCCTTCATGTCTTTTTCCTCGATCGCTTTCTCGGCGGCGGCGATCAGTTCCTCGGTCTTCTGGTAGAGGCCGTCCATCATCTCGTTCATCGCGTCGTTGCCGAGGCTGGCTTTCAACCCGCCCAGCATATCGGCGCTGAACAGGCGCTGCTGCTCCGCCGTCAATACCATCGGCGCCGCTGCGGCAGCAGGGGCAGCGGGCGCGGCGGTAGCCGGAGCAGCGGGCGCGGGCTCAGCTGCAGCTGCGGGTGCAGGTGCAGCCGGAGCCGGAGCGGCTGGCGCAGCGGGTGCAGCGGGTGCGGGGGCAACTGCCGCGGGGGCGGCTGGTGCAGGTGCAGGCGCCGGAGCCGGAGCCGGAGCCGGAGCAGCAGGGGCAACCGGCGCTGCCGGCGGTGCAGCCGGAGCGGGCGCCGGGGGCGCCGGTGCCGGTGCCACGGGCGCCGCAGCGGCGGGCTGCGCGGGCGGGGGCGGCGGGACGGCGTTCGGGTATCTTTTCTTGGCCAGCGCGATCAGCAGTTTGCGCAGCGCCTCGGGGTTCACGGGCTTGGTCACGAAATCGTCCATGCCCGCGTCGCGGCAGCGCTGGATGTCTTCCTTGCGCGTATTCGCGGTCATGGCGTAGACGGTGGTTTTCGCTTTTTGCGCATCGGGCAGGCGGCGGATCATCTGCGTCGCGGTTACGCCGTCGATCTGCGGCATCTCCATGTCCATCAGCACGACGTCGAAGACCGGCTTTTCCTTGATTTCGGCCAGCGCCTGTTCCGCGCCGCCGACGGTGATGATCTTGTGCCCGTCTTTTTCCAGCAGGCCCGCCACGACGCGCTGGTTGATGACGTTGTCGTCGACAACCAGGATCTTCATCGGCACGATGCCCTGCTCGACGCGCTGCTGCGCCTGCTGCGCCTCGGTGATGCCGTAGTCGAGCGCGAGGATGAAATAGAAAACCGTGCCCTCGCCGGGCTTGGAGGCGATCTGGATCGACGAGCCCATCGCTTCGACGAGGCGTTTGCAAATCGAAAGGCCAAGGCCCGTGCCGCCGAACTTGCGCGCGGTCGAGGCGTCTGCCTGCTGGTAGGGCTGGAACAGTTTTTTCTGCTGGTCTTCGGTGATGCCGATGCCGGTATCCTTCACGCCGAAATAGATACGCGGTTTTTTCGCCGTCTTGTCATGCACCTTCACGACCAGCGTCACGCCGCCCTTGTCGGTGAACTTGATGGCGTTACCGATCAGGTTCAGGAAGATCTGGCGCAGGCGCGTCGGGTCGCCTTTCAGCGCGGCGGGCAGGTCGGGGTCCATCTCCGCCTTGACGTAGATTTTCTTTTCCTCGGCGCGGCCCGACATCAGCAGCACGACGGATTCGACCAGGCGGACGAGATCGAAGTCGATGTTCTCGATCGTCATCTTGCCTTCCTCGACCTTCGAGAGGTCAAGGATGTCGTTCAGCATCACCAAAAGCGCATCGCCCGAGTATTGTATGGTGCGCGCGAATTCTTTTTGCTTTTCGGTCAGCGTGGTGTCGAGCAGCAGGCGGATCATGCCCATGATGCCCGTCATCGGCGTGCGGATCTCGTGGCTGATGACGGCCAGGAAGTCCGATTTCGCCTTGTTCGCGGTCTCGGCCGCTTCCTTGGCGCGGCGCATGGCCTGCGCGCGCTCGGCCTCGCGGTTCTTCAGGTCGGCCTGCAGTTCTTTTTCACGCTGCAGGATGCCCAGCAGGCGCGTCTGGTCGGCCAGTTCCTTGGTCTTGCGCAGCTCTTCCGCCTCTTCGCGGCGGCGCTTCATTTCGGCCTGCTCCTGCCGCGTCATTTCCTCGGTCAGCGCAAGGTGGCGCAGTGCGGCGAAGGACAGTACGGAAAGGTGCAGGATAAAGCATATCCAGTAAAGGTTGGCGGTTGCCGAGGAATAGCCGAGGATGCCGGACAGCGTCAGCTCGGTCGCAAGGCCGCCGATCAGCAGCACCGCCCAGGAAAAGGCCAGCGGCATGGCCTGCGGGCGGTTGCCTTTCATGACGGCCATCACGCCCAGCGCCAGGAAAACGGCAGGGAAGATGATGGGGCCGAGGCGCACGAAGATAGTCGATGAAACGCCCGACACCGCCTCGATCAGCGAGAAGATGGCGATCACTGCCACCGACACCGACACGATATTGAGGATAACGCGCACCTTGTCCTTCTTGTCGCGCGTCATCAGCGTATGGCGCGCCAGCGCAGCCGCGACCAGCGCCGAAAACGCGTAGAGCAGGTCGATATATTGCGCCGCCGTGTTGTTGCCATAGGGGACGAGGTCGTCGGAGGCCGTGAAGATGCAGTATTGCGTCGCCGTGTAGAGGATCAGCAGGAAGGGCGCCGCCTTGCGGAAGTTGATCCAGAACATCAGGAAGATGCAGGAGATGACGATCGTCGTGATTTTCAGCACGTTATTCTGCAGGCCGCTCTGGTCGAGCGCGCTGGTGAAGGAGCCCTGTTCGACCAGTTCCGGCTTGAACGATATGGCGATGCCGGCCGAGGGTTCGATCTGGATGCCGATGATCTTGGTCTTGCCGGGCTCAAGCGTGACGGGCAGCGCGTTGCGTTCCTGCCCCATCAGGTGCAGCTTGTTCTTCACGCTGCGGCCGTCCTGCATCAGCGGCATGTCGGGGTAGAGGTCGGAATAGACGGCGAACTTGCCCGCGACGCCGACCGTCCCGCCCATGCGCGAGCCAAGGTCAAGCACCCAGCGGCTCTTGCCCTGGTTGCGGTTGTAAACGCTGAAGACCACCCATTTGGTGGTCGTGCCGTAGCCGATGAAAAGCTGGTCGCCGTCCTTCGGCGTTTCGCCCTGTCCCTGCTTGTATTGCATCAGGATTTCGCGGAAGGTCATCTGGCCGGTGGTATCTTCGAAAACCTTCGCCTGCGGCGCAACCGGATAGGCCGAGGCCTTGCTGGAAATGTAGATAGGTTTGAACAGCTGGGGCTGCTGTTGCTGCACGGGCGCCTGTCCGATGCCGGGCGCGGGCGCCATCTGCGTCACGGCCTGCGCCAGCATCTGGCTCGGCACGGCGGCCGTGGAGGCAGCGGGCTTCGACGGCGCTGCGTTTTGCGCATGCGCCGTTACGCCCCCCGTCACGAGCACCAGCACAGCCAACAGGCATCCGACATAAGCTCTCAACCAAACCCCCAGCATTCGAGCAAAGTGTATCCGAGCAAAGTGCAGCAGCGTATTTCGTGAAGCAACGCGGCAGAGAACCCGCCGCGCGAAGTGCCTGTCCTTACAAGAGGATAAGCGCCATCAGGGAAAGCACCCCAACGACCGCCACGGTCGAAACCGTCGCAAAACGTGTGAAGACGACCCAGTTGTTCCAGGCCTTTTCCGTTTCCTTGTCCATTCCAGTCGCCATCTTGGTAATCCTCTAAAAGAACCGTTTGCACCAAAGAATAATGACCTTGGCACAGAGACTCAACATTAGCATGATATTTTTAACAAAAAGTAACTGGAATATCTGGATTTTATGGGGCGCGGCAGCTATCTTCGTTTAAAGGATTCTGTCATTGGGTTGGCCGGCTATGTTAAATAAATTTCCCTTTCATGCATTTTTAATCATCTCCCTGATTTCGTTTGGTTTTAGCACCGGCACCGTGGCCGAGGTAGGGCCGAAGAACGGCGACACATGGCGCCCTGTCCTGCCCAAACCCGTCTCGAGTGTGCCGTCACAGACGCCCGATCCCCTTACCATTGATGGCGTGGTGATCGACAAGGAAGCCGAAAATTCGGTCGTCGCGCGCGAAAAGGCGCTGGAGGCCATTCCCGAACTCGCTTTCCAGAAGTTTGTCGAAGCCAATATGGGGCCGGAAGCCGCCAAGACTGTGGCCGTGCCCAAGGACGTCGCAGCCCTGGTCGCCGATTTCGAGGTCAGCGGCGAACAGATGTCGGCCACCCGTTACGTCGGCAAATACACGGTGCGTTTCCGTGACAGCATCCGCAACTATGTCACGGTGAAGGAACCCGAAACCATCATCGCCGCCCAGCCGGGCTATGTCGCCCCGTCGGGTGACACTGCCGCGGCTGACGCCACGGGCGTGCTGCCGGGCGAGGTCGAACGCGACATGGCGAGCGCTGCCGCCGTCACCGCGCCGCTGGTCGAGGCCTCGGGCCCGCTGCCGCGCCATGTGCTGGTGCTCCCCTACTTTGAAAACGCCGCAGGGCAGACTGTTTTGTGGGAAGACCCCAACCCCTGGCGCGACGTCTGGGTGAACGCGCTGCCGCCGATGCCCGAAAACGGCACGCAGTTCTTCGTGCCGCTGGGCGATGCCAATGACATGTCCGCAGGCCCCACCAACGGCGTCTGGTCGGGCGATTACGCCATGGTCGAACGCCTGCGCCGCAATTATACCGCAGGCGCGGTCGCGCTGCTGGTCGCGACCAAGTCTGAAAAAACGCTGGGCATCGACGTTTATATTTATCAGGACGGCAAGCTGTCGCGCCGTGGTTCCATCCATCCCTATGTGGGCGCGGATGTCGCGGGCGGCTGGCACCAGGCGCTATCCGGCGCGCTGGAATACCTCCGCCGCCCGCCAACCGCGCAGGCGCAGCCGCGCGTCGAGCAGATCAGCCGCGACATCGTCGGCCAGTACAGCAACACCACGACCATCATCGACAGCACAGGCGGCCGCGTGGTGGGCCAGCCCTCGCTGCAGGTCACCAACCAGCCCTATATCCCGGGCAGCGCCGAACAGCGCCAGCCGGTGCTGACAACCGCAGTTGCAGGCGCGCCCGATGTGAACCCGATCACCGGCGCCTACAGCCCGCGCACGCAGATCGACGCCGAAATGCGCTTCCAGCAGCTGTCGGCCTGGACGGAAATGCAGCGCCGCCTGAACGGCCTTGCGATCGATATCAAATCGCTTTCCAGCGCAGGCGCTTCCTTCGCGGTCAGTTTTGACGGCCCGCCCGGCGCGCTGCGCTCCGCGCTTGCCGCCCGCGGCATCGCGATGGACGGCCCCTATCCCGGCGGCGGTTATACCTTCGCGCTCTCGAACTGATGACCAGATCCGCGCAGCTGCCTTTTGATCTCGGCCACCGCGAGGCTTTCGCGCGCGAAGACCTCTGGGTGTCTTCCGCCAACGAGGGCGCGGTCGCCTGGCTCGACAAATATCCCGACTGGAACGCGCCCGTGCTGGTCATCTACGGCCCGGCGGCGTCCGGCAAGACGCACCTTTGCCATGTCTGGCAGAAAGCCTCCGGCGCCGTGTCGGTTGCGGGCACCGACCTCGCGCGCATGGGCGCGCTGAACGATTTCCCCAAAGCCTCCATCATCGACGATGCGCAATCGCTGGCGGGTGACGCCGCGATGGAAACCGCGCTATTCCATTTCTACAACCGTGCGAAGGAGGAGGGGGCGCATATCCTCCTCACCGGCACCGACGCGCCGAAGGAATGGGGCATCGCGCTGCCCGACCTGAAATCGCGGCTGCTGGCAGCACCCGCGGCATCCGTCGGCGCGCCCGATGAACAGCTGATGTCGGTGGTGCTGGCCAAGCTCTTTTCCGACCGCCAGCTTGTCGTGGGGCAGGACGTGATCGCCTTCATCGTCGCCCGCATCGAGCGCAGTTTCGAGAGTGTGCGGGGCATCGCCACGGCCATCGACCGCAAGGCGCTGGCCGAAAAACGCGCCGTCACCATCCCGCTGGTGCGCGAAATCCTGCAGGAACAGGGCCGGCTGTTCTAGTACGTTAACCACATGAAAACGCGCATGAATCCCGATAGTCTTTGACGCGGGGGCGAATCCATTATACATAATACTCAAGCCGAGTGCATATATTCGGGGCAAAGCGGTTTTCTGGTGGCCAGACTTTCCCGCCTGCCCGTCACGCACGACCTGCAAAAGAGCCATACCCGTCACCTGTACGCGACGACGACAGGATGATTATTGACCATCGCGGTTTTACCGCTGGTGACGTGTGTATGACTTGAACAACAGCAGGAGTAAAAAGTCATGATGGCACCACGCAACCGTAAACAGGGATACCTTATTGCCGTCGGCGGCCCATCGGGCGCCGGCAAATCCACGCTCGCTTCGGGCATCTCGCTGCAGCACGATATCCTCTCCGTCGAAATCGATGTGCTGTGGAAACAGCAGCTGGGCATCCATCCCACGGCCAAAGCGCCCGACGGTTCCTACAGCAATGCCGCGCGCGACAAGGTGCAGGCGGGTTTTGACGGCGCCTGCGTCTCGGCGCTGGTCGTCGGCCGTACGGTCATCGCGCAGAAAGCTTTTTTACGTCAGGAAGAACGCGAAGCCATCGAACGCCTGGCGCGCAAATGCGACGCACGTTTCCTCGGCCTCTGGCTCGACGCACCGCAAGCCGTATTGAAAAAACGCATCATGGAGCGTGACGAGAATTTCTCCGACGCGCCTGCCGCCATCGTCAAGAAACAGGCCGCCATCGAACGCGGCGAGATGAACTGGCGCGTGATCAACGCGGGGCAGGATGCCGACGATGTGCTTGAAACCGCGCTGCATGCCATCCGCGCGCACGGCCCGCTGCAGCCCTCGCGCAGGCCTACGCCCGAGCGCTTCCAGCACCTCGAACACCTGCTGACCGGCGGAAAATAATTACTTCCAGCGTTTCAGACGCCACGCAAAGCTAAGCGCGGGGAATTTGCGCCCCAGTGCGGCGAATATCCCGTGCGTGTCGATCCACAGCGCATAGTCGCGGTAGTCCGCGTCTTCGGACAACAGCTTTTCTTCCACATAGGCGCGCAGCGCATAAATAACACAGACGCAGGCCCAGAGGATGGAGAGGCGCAGGCATTCGAACACCGTATCGCCCGCGACAAAGGGCATCCACAGCATCAGCCAGACCGCGCATTTCGCGACATAGACCGGATGCTTGGTAAAACGGTAGGGCCCGGTGGTGATAATGCCGCGGTTCGACAGGTTCGAGGCGCGCAGGCCGAAAATCGCCTCGCCCCAGACATGGATAAGGGTAAAGGCCAGTATCGCGCCGCCCGCCGCGGCCGACAATCCCGGCAGCGAGGCCTGCAACTCGCCCCAGGGCGAGGCGCTGGTGCCGTCGGCGCGCGCGGTGAAGTTGAACCATTGCAGGAAGACCGCGTTATACAGCGGCGGGTAACAGCTCAACGTCACCACCCAGCCGAGCAGGCTTTGATCAACGCGGCGGATATGGGTGCCCAACAACCGCGACGCAAAGAAATATCCCGGCACGATGGCGGCGGCTAGCAGCGCCATCAGCATGGTGATGATGATATTTTCCGCCTCCGGCCACGGCGCGGTAAAGATATCGCCCTCGCGCCCGCGTATCTGCGCGATAAACGACGCCAGCGCCGAAAAATTCAGCGGCAGGAAAATCCCGCGCACCAGCCAGCCGAAAGCGGCCTGCTTTACCTGCGCCCAGTCCAGTTTTTTAAAGCGCAGCAGCGCCAGCTGGCCCAGATGCCATCCCGCATCGCGCGCGGGGCCGATGCGCCATTCGGTCAGCAGGATAAACCCGAACACCACAAAGGGCAGCAGCCCCAGCACGGCGGGCATCATGCCGAAGAACGGCCGGTACTGCGCCTGCGCATATTCGGGCAAAACCGCCCAGCAGAGCAGCAGGGCGACAATGCCCAGCATCACGCCCGCGGTTTTTTCCCCCGCACGGCGCGCCAGCTTGCGGAATTCTTCGGGCTTGGGCTTGCGGTTGATCCAGGGCGCGCGAAAGACCTCCACGCCGCCCATCACCGCCGCCACGCCCAGCGCGACAATCAGCCCCAGCCCTGCATCCGACACCGCCGCGTCGCGGAACAGCGCATAAAGCGCGGCCACCGTGCCCGCGATGATAAGCGGGTCCAGCCAGCCGGCGAAAGAGTGCGGAAGGGATGCGGTTTTTGCCATGACAGGGATTAAACCATGCCTTGCTTTATACTAAAAGCTTGTTTTACCTTGTTTTTGCCACCGCAACTCCCCCTGCTTTAGGAAAAATGATATAATGGACGGGTGGCGATAAGGGGGCATTGATATGGAGGGCAAATCCTTGAGCGGTAAATTCCCGGCATCCGGATTTCTTAAACTCGCGCGGCTGGTCGAAGCCGAAGGCGAGCCGTTCCAGCTGCATGTGCTCGACCTGCTGCGCGACATGAAAGAAGACAGCGACTTTTGCCGCGATGCCATGGCAACGCTGCGCCAGAAACTGGCGCACAAGGACATCGACGATTTCCTGAAATTGATGCCCGCCGCGACGGGCTATGCCGCGGGCTCCGCGCATGTGAAGGAAATCATCAGGCTTTCGGCCGAGCTTGACGGCTCGCACTTCAGCACCGCCGATGCGGCGCATGTCATGGCGGCCGAGCTTATCCATCGCAAAAAATGGGAAAAGGTGATGGAGGAAAACCCCGGCACGCTGCAGGAACTCAAGAACAGGATGGTATGACGCATGCCTGACGTCGAGATCCTCGCCAATCCCGAAGCCCGCCGCGTGCTCACCGCGCGCCCCGGCAAGGAATTGCCGCAGGATGTCTACGACAATCTTGCCAAGCGCCTCTCGGCCGTCGCGGGCCGCAGCGAGCCCAAGGGCGCCGGCTTTTACGGCGTCGACCTCAACAACGGTTACCGCAGCATTTTCACCTTCAACAAGGACCACCAGCCGGTGCTGGTTTACGTGGGCGACCACGCGGGCTACGAAAAGCTGTCGCGCGAAATCGCCAAAGACGCCGACAAGGTGCGCAGCAACTTCCTGAAGGAAACGCCCGAGAAGGTCACCATCAGCTCGAAAAAAGCGCTCAAGAGCCTGACGTTCGAGGAATTCCGCCACAGCTTCCTGCAGGAAACGGGCAAGACCGATGTGCTGGCGAAAGAAGCCAAGGCCGCGGCCGAGCTTGCCGAAAATGCCGGCCGGGGCGGGCGATTTATCAAGGGCATCAAGGGCGGCGCGAAGGTTGGCGGCAAGGTTTTAAAGGTCGTCGCCGTCGGCGTGGTCGCGGCGGAAATACTCGGCCTGACCGAAAAGGCCGAGGCAGCTGAACTTGACGGCCGCCTGCCGAAGGGCGCGGTCGACGAATACAAAAAGATCCTTGCAGGGCAGGGCGCGACCGTGCTTGACCCGACTTTCATCGGCGGCGAAATCGCCGTGCAGTCGTCCTATATGGACTGGGCGAAAAAATACCTGAACGGCAACGCGCAGCTGGAAGCGGAACTGCGCCCCTCCAGCATCCTTGAATCTCTCGGCATGCCCATGCCGACGGTGGCGGAGGAAAAACGCTCCGAATTCTACCGCAGCGTGCCGGACAAAGAGGCGCCCGGCATGACGGCCGAGATGCGCGAATTCGTGAAGGCGAAACAGGAAATCCACAAGGCCTGCGACGCGCTGATGAAACAGAAGACAAGTTTCTGGGGCGCGCTGGCGCAATCGGGCGGCCAGGTGCCCGACGAAGCGCTCTACCCCGCCGAGGTCAAGGCCATCGACGACGCGCAAAAACGCTTCAACGATTTGTACCAGCGTAAAATCGAAGGCGCAGCACCCGCAAGGCCCGCGCAGTCCGCACCCGGACGTTAAGCGGGAATATCAGTTATATTCATCCGCCGCGTTGCGGCGCCCGCCGCCGCGCACGCCGGCTTCCTGGCCGAGGCCCGCTTTTTCGCGCGCCTCTTTCGCTTCGTGGATGGCTTTCTTGAATTCGATCGGCGCCTCGATGGAGGGCAGGGTGACCTCGCCCACGCCCATACCGCGGACGCAGACGCGGCCGAAGCCGAACATACGGCCCATCACGTCCTGCCGGACCGACACACCCTCGATACGGTCGACGTTCAATTCACCCACGTTACGGGCGACGAGGCCGGTCTTGAAAATCAGGCGTTCGGTCGTGACCGCGATTTCGGTGGTCGCCTTCTTCACCATCATGTGCGCGAAGAACCAGAGGCCGAGTGCAAACATGCCAAGGATGCCGAAGCGCACGAACCAGTGCAGGCCCCAGAGGATTTTCAGGTAACCGCCGCGCTTGATGACGATGGTCTGCCAGGCCTTGTGGTACATTTCGTCGGGCACGTCGCCATAGGTCTGCCTGATCTCTTGCGTCACTTCCCACCAGATCATCGAATAGCCGATGATGATGCCCATCGCGAGGCCGAAGAGGATCCAGAAGATCGCCTGCAGCGTGTACATCCAGTGAAACCGCGCCGCCATCAGGATCTCTTCCTTGGGCCCGAGCGATTGCTGCACGTAAAGCATGTGACACCCCTAATATATTGCCGCGGGGATAAAGCCTTTTCCCCGTCTACCGTTATTTCATATCTTAGTTAAGACGGGGTTAAAGTGGAAGCATTGCCCTGTCCTCTTGTCGTAATCATGAAATAATTGCGCCCGGCGGGGTGTGACGCCGGGCGCGGTCGGGGAGACAAGGATAAGCGCGGCTTCAGGCCTCCGCCGGCTGCCATGCGCAGCCATAGGGTTCGGCCAGCATGAAGGACAGCACGGATTTATGCGCCTTTTCGCTTTTCTTGGTTTCCTCCAGCTGCAGCTGCAGGTGCCGCGCCAGCTCGCGCTCGCTGACGATGCCGAGCAGCCGGCGGCTGTCGAAGCGGCTGACGACGGGCATATAGCGGTAGCCCCGCCGCAGCATCAGCGCGGCCGCTTCCTCGATCGGCATGTTTTCGGGCAGCGTTTCGGGCGCCGCGATCATGGCCTCGCCGACCGTCATGTCGTCGATGTACTTGCGCAGGTTGAGGGGGCTGAGCAACCGGTCGCAACTGCGCGCGAAAACATGGCGCAGGATGGAACGCTCGGTCAGCAGGCCCGTCAGCCTGCCTTCGTCGTCCAGCACGCCCGCCGCGCCGCATTCGGTTTCCTGCAGCAGCGGCAGCACGACTTTTACGTAGTCGGTTTCGAAGAATTCCGCCGCAGGACGCGTCGATACGATATCGCCCAGCGTCCGGGTGGGGGCGGGCCTGTTCAGGTTTGCTGCGATTTTTCCCATGGCATGTCTCCTTTCGATGGCACGAGAATAATGACAACGGGGCAAAAGCCCTTCCTGTCTCTTACGCAACGGGGCGCAGGCCGGATGCGGCGGTTTTATTGCTTTTTAGGGCAAAAAAATTACCGCGGGATGTAAAAAAATTGCGGGGGGCGGCTCAGCCGAACTGCAGCGCCGCCAGATAGGCCGCCAGCGCCGCCGCGAGCAGCGCGATGGCCGCATTCACCCAATAGGCAAGGCGCGGGTTGACATGCGCGGGGATTTCATTGGGTTTCAGGGTTTTAAGGATTTTCTTGTACTGCTTCGCCGCCGTTGCCGAAAAAAGGCAGCCCATCAGCACGAAGACAAGTCCGAACCAGAAGGCGGAGGTTTCCGCTGCTTTCGCCTTGTCAGTCAGCGCATCGTCGAACAACCCGAAGCGCGCAATCGCAAGGCCAAAGGCCATCAGCGTCAAGGCTGTGCGGTTCCAGGCCAGCGCCGTGCGTTCGGCCGCAAAATAAACGCGGGGGTCGTCGAGTGTGGACAAGGCCTTAGTCCCCGAGGCAGATGCCGAGCATCCGTGCCGTATGCACCAGAGGGCCGTTGACGTCGACCTGCTGGTAGGAAGCGATTGCCTCCTGAATCGGCACGTCGATGACGCCGCGGTTGGACCAGGCGACCATGCGGTCGAACTTGCCTTCCGCCACCAGTTCCACCGCGCGCACGCCAAAGGCGGCGGCGACCAGACGGTCCTGAGGGATAGGCGCCGACCCGCGCTGCACGTGGCCCAGCACGGTGACGCGGGTTTCGAAGCCCGTCAGCTCGGCGATCTGCTCGCCGATGTAATAGCCGATGCCGCCGAAGCGTTTTTCACCGCCCTTGTATTCCATCTGCTTCGCGTCGCCGGTGATGGTCTTCACGGCCTCCGACACGACGACGAGGGCGAAGTTGCGCTGTTCCTTGTCGCGCACCTTGATGATTTTCTCGGCGACTTTTTTGATGTCGTAGGGGATTTCGGGGATCAGGATGACGTCCGCCCCGCCTGCGATGCCGGTGGAAATGGCGATGTTGCCGGCGTCGCGGCCCATCACCTCCAGCACCATCACGCGGTCGTGCGATGCGGCGGTGGGCTGCAGGCGGTCGAGCGCCTCGGTCGCGACATAGAGCGCGGTTTCGAAGCCGACCGACATTTCCGTTTTGCCCACGTCGTTATCAATCGTTTTCGGCACGCAGACCAGGCCGAACTTGCCGCGCGCGGCCAGCTCGCGCAATATCGCCATCGAGCCGTCGCCGCCGATGCCGATCACGGCTTCCAATCCCAGCTGCTGGATGCCGTCGATGATCTCGCCGGTGCGGTCCTTGAAGGTGCCGTCGTTCATCGGGAATTTGAACGGGTTGCCCTTGTTCGTCGTGCCCAAAATCGTGCCGCCCATGCGCATCACGGTGGTGTCGAACATCGCGCGGCTTAAAACCTTGTAGCGCAGGGGACGGTCGAGCAGGCCGGCCGTGCCGTCCTCGAGCCCGATCACTTCCCAGTCTTTTTCCGCCGCCGCATGCACCGCCGCGCGGATGACCGCATTCAGCCCCGCGCAGTCGCCGCCGGAGGTGAGGATGCCGATACGTTTCTTTCCCATATTCACTACCCTTCGCTATGCCGTTTATCTTTATTGAGTCGGCCGTTGCGGCATTGCATCAAATAAAGCTTAAAAAAACAAGGGTTTCCTGCTAATATATTTTCGCTTTTTGAGGCCAGACAGGATAGATTCCCCCGGCATGATGCAAGAAGAAGAAGAAGAACTGAATAAAATGCTGGAGGAGCTCCGCACGGAGCACCGCGACCTCGATATTATCATCGAGCAGCTGGGCGATGTCGTCCCCGTCGATTTCCTGCGCATGCAGCGCCTCAAAAAACGCAAACTCTTCCTCAAAGACCAGATCTCGAAACTCGAGAGCATGCTGCTACCGGATATTATTGCATAATTTTTCATAACTTTTTCGTTAAAGAAGAATACCATGACCGAGCAAAACCCTTCGCCTGCCCCGTTGCCGCAAGCGCCGCGGAGGGGGGGAAGGATCATTCACTGGCTGTTCATTCTGATAATGATGGCCTACTGGCCGCGCGTTTTCTCGCACGACTTTATTGCCAGCAAGGAATGGTGGACCATAAGCTTGTGTACTGCCTTGGCAGGCACAGCGCTTTTCGCAAAGGTTATGTGGATACAGGGCGCGCAGCCCGGCGTGCCGGCCATCTCCCGCCCCATGCGGACGGCGCTGCTGACGCCATTTGCGTTCTTTGCGCTCTATTCGATGCTGGTATGCGGCCTGGGCGGCGGCGCGACCTGGATGGGTGGAAAAAACACGACCGATATCTTCGCAGCTTACAGAAGCCCCAGCGCAGGCCCGAACTGCCTGCGGCTGGAAGAGGCTGACACTGTGGTGTGCATGTCGCCGGAAAAGTTCAAACTCCTTCCGCCGTCTCCCCGCGTGAAACTCGACGCCAAAAGATCATGGTTTGGCACCATCGTCTACGGGCCGTGACGGCGTCCGGCATCCTATACGCAGAGTTTCATAAATTGTTTATTTACAACGCTATATCAGCCTTTATTTGACATAGCGCAAACCCGTTGATATAAAATCCCTACGGCTCGTCACCGGGCGCACGGTTTTTGTCGTTTCCGCGTGCGCCATTTCATACGAGGCGAGAAACGGCCTGCAAACTGCCCTCTGTCCAGGGCGGCATTGGAGGCTGTGAAAGTGAAACGTACCGTCACACATTCATTCGCGATCGCACCCTCCTCAACCGAAGGAGAATAACCATGCCTGAATGGTCACGCGATCAAATCGAAAAAGGCCTGAAAGAAGCGTTCGACGCGCAAAAGGCGCAGGGCAATTATGAATACGTCCCCGCCGGCACCAGCCGCAACGGCGAACAGCTCTACAAGAAGCAGGTCCAGCGTTCCGGCGCCACCGACTACTGGGATGCGCAGATGTCTGCCTACTACTTCAGCATCGGCAGGTAACCCCGGCGATACGGGCGGGGAAAGGCGAGGGCAGGGCGTTTGAAAACGCCCGCCTAATCCGTGATAAACCCGCCCGATTGCAGGCGGAAGAAACCGGCGTAAATGCCGTGTTCGCGGTTGACCAGTTCGTCGTGCGTGCCTTCCTCGACGATTTTGCCCTCGTCGAAAACGATAATGCGGTCGGCGTCCAGTATCGTGGAAAGGCGGTGCGCGATCATGATCGAGGTGCGGCCGTGGGTGAGCGCGAGCAGCGCATCCTGTATCGCGCGTTCGGATTCTGAATCGAGCGAGCTGGTCGCCTCGTCCAGAATCAAAATCGGCCGGTCGGCCAGTATCGCGCGGGCAATCGCAATCCTTTGCCGCTCGCCGCCCGAGAGCTTCACGCCACGCTCGCCCACCAGCGTGTCGTACTGCTGCGGCAGCGTCATGATGAAATCGTGGATATGCGCCTGCTTCGCGGCTTCCTGCACGGCCGCCATCGATGCGCCCGGCTGGCCATAGGCGATGTTGTCCGACAGCGAGCGGTGGAACAAAATCGGGTCCTGCGGCACCAGGGCGATGGCGCTGCGCAGCGAATGGCGCGAGCCTGCGGCGATATCCTGCCCGTCAATCGTGATGCGCCCCTCCTGCAGCGGATACATATGCTGCAGCAGGCGCACGAAAGTCGTTTTCCCGCTGCCCGAATGCCCCACCAGCGCCACGCGCTCGCCCGCCTTGATGCTGATGTTGAATTTATCAAAGATGCGGCGGTCCTTGCCGGGATAGGTGAAGCCCGCGTTTTCAAACGTGATCGCACCTTTTTTGATGTCAAGCGCAGGCAGCTTCGGCTCGTCCGGCACTTCGGGCGGCTCGCGCAAAATGTCGATGATGGCGTGCAGGTCGTAAGATGAGGTCAGCAGGTTCTTGATGTTCTCGCCCAAATCCTTGATGTAGGACTGCAGGATGTTATAGGCAAAGGCAAGATAGGCCATGCTCTCGACCGTCGCCTGCCCGTTGAACAGGTACCACGTGCCGCCGCCCAGCAGCAGCACCAGCATGCCCGTCAATAACATCCGCTGGCAGAAGGCCGCGGTATTGCCGCGCAAATACGCGCTGGCGTTCTTGCCGCGCAGCGCTTCGGTCACGGCGACAAAGGTGCGGTATTCGCCGCCTTCCTGCGCATAGGCCTTGGCCGTCGAAATGCCGCTGACGCTGTCGGCCAGATGCGCGCCGAAATGATCTTGCGCCTCGGCATAGGCCGCCTGCGCGGGGCCCGAAACGTTGAACACAAGGTAGGCCGAGGCACAGGCAAGGATGATCAGGTAAACCGTCATCAGCAGCGCCAGCATCGGGAAACGCATGGCAAGGAAAATAATCGTGCCCGTCAAGACGACAAAGGTCGGGAAGATGCGCAAAATAATCTGGTCTTCGAAAGTCTCGATTTTCGTGCGCGCACGGTTGATCTTCGAAATAATCGCGCCCATGAAGGTATTGGCGAAATAAGGCTCGGGCAGGCGGTAGACATGCGCGAAGGCGTCGTCCAGCACCTGCTTGAATAAATTGGTTTCGAAAACGTTGTAGACGCGGAAAGTGGAGACAAAAACCAGCGCCTGCAAAAAATACAGACCCAGGAACATCACCAGCGCATGGGTGATGGCGTCGTGGCTTTTCTCCAGCCGTATCGCCCCCAGAAAATCCGCCAGCGCGTTCGGCAGGTATGTTTCGATGAGCGCGCTGACCAGCAAACAGCCCAGCACCAGCCCGAGCCGCCGCGGCTGCCGCCTCCAGTACCCCGCCGCAAACCGCAGCACGTCGGTAAAGCCCATCTGTGATTTCTTGCGCGATGATGACATCGAAAACCTCAATCGGGGCACTATTCACGTTTTGGCGCTCCTTTTACAGGGAAATTTTTCGCATTACGAAAAACCGCGCAGGGTTACTCCGCCAGCGCCGTACCCGAAAGCTGGTACAGCATCCCGTGCTCCCGCTCCGCGCGGGTTTTCAGCAGGCGCAACACCCCGCAGAGTGTCACCGCGCCTACCGCGTAATCGATTTTATCGACAGTGTCCGTCACCTCGATCATCTCGGCATAGCCGCCCGGCAGGCAGAAGGGGCAGGTCGGCTGGTAGGCGCTGAGGATGAAATGCGACTGGCTCTCCGCGCCCTGCAGCGGGAACATATAGCCGGTGATGCAGATTTTCTTGCCCGCCGCCGCCTGCGCCTCGGCGGTAAAGCTGGCTTCGCCGTCCTTGACTTTCGCCGCCGCCAGCACGGGCCAGCTGATGGTATCTTTCACCCCCGCCGCCGGATGGCTGCGGTTGACAAGGTCGCGCACGCCCAGCACGAAGATCAGGGCCAGGAAAACAACGGGCAGCGCGCCCTTCAGGGTCATGCGGTTCTTTGCGGGTGCGCTCATTTCCCTGCCTCCACCGCGTCCTTCAACCGGTAAAAAGTGCTGTTCTCGCGGTCTTCCACCACCAGTTCCAGCTTGCCTTTCAGCGTCACGGGGTCGTAGGAGAAAGCGACCGGCTTTTTGTCCGCATGCACCTCCAGCACCAGCGACGGCGCGACGTGGTAATGGAAGGGGCAGCCGACAGGGAAGGGGCCCAGCAAAAATTCCTTCTGCTTTTCCTCCGCCCCCAGCGGGAACATGAAACCCTTGATGGTCACTTCCTTGCCGTCAAGCGCCTTTACCTCCTCGGTAAAGCCCGGCTTGAAATACTGGAAGTCATAGCCATCCTTGTCCTTGCCCTCGACGTTCTTTTCCTTCGTCGCGCCAAGCACCCGCCAGTCGAGCGCGCCTTTTGGCGTGTCGACATAGTTCTTGGCAAGGTCCTTCAGCGACATGTTGCCGCCGCTGAGGTCGATGGTGCCAAGGTCGACCGTGCCGGTCACGGTCATGGTTTCGTACGTGTACTCCTCCTTTTTCAAGGCGAAGGCCGGCGTGGCGCAGCAAAGCAGCAGTAAGGCAAAAACAACCTGTTTCATGGGCCCCCCTTTACCCTCGTCCCCTGGCCAGCAAGGCCGCAATATCGGTGCGCGCGGCGGACAGCGCGGGCACGACACCCGCGGTGATGCCGACGCCCGCGCCCAGCGCCAGCAGCAGGGCGTCCAGCGACGAAAGCTGCAGCAGCGTGGCAGGCAGGACGATGCCGCGCAGGCTTTCCACCTGCACCGCGACCGTATAGGCCGCAAGATGGCCCAGCACGATCCCGGCGGCCGTCCCCGCCAGCGACAGCGCCGCACCCTCGCACATCACCGTGGCGAAAAGCGCCGCAGGGGAGGCGCCCAGCACGCGCAGCACGCCAAGGTCATAGCGCCGCGCCGCCAGGCCCGAGGCCAGCGCCGAGAGCAGCATCAGCCCCGACAGCGCGATAAAGCCCAGGCCAAGCACGCCCAGCACATCGCGGCCCATGCCCATCATCGACGCCAGCCGTGCGACTTCGTAGGCGGGGCTTGCCGCCTGCAGGCCCGATTGCGCGTTGATCTGCCGTGGCAGGCTCATCACCGCCATGGGGCTCCTCGTCTTCAGCAGCAGCGCGGTGATTTGATGCTCCGGCGCCTCGCCTTCGTCATGATCATGATCGTGGTCTTCATGCGCATGGTCATCATCGCCGTCGTCATGGTGATGTTCCGCGGCTTCGTCGTGGTCATGGTCTTCATGGTCGTGGTCTTCATGCGCATGCTCGTCGTCGCCATCCTCATGATGGTGGCCTTCCGCCTCCTCCTCGCCTTCATCCCCGTCATCATGGTGATGATGGTGGTGATGCAGCTCCTGGACGCTCTTGACCGATGTCACGATCAGCCGGTCCAGCACAGTGCCGGTGGGCGCAAGGCGCCCGGTGATTTTATACAGGTGGTCCTTGTGGATATCGGTGCTTTCCGCCGACAACCCGTGCGCGCCCGCGAAACTGTCGCCGGTGTTCAGACCGGTCGCGGCGCCCGCCACGGCTTCGAAGGGGGCATCGAAAACCTTGCCCTCCGCCAGGCTGCCGCCCAGCAGGCTGATATATTCCGGCGTCGTGCCCGCAATGCGGAAACCGTGGTAATTGTCGCCCAGCGCCAGCGGGATCGCCTCTTTTACCTGCGGGTTATGCGCGATTTTATCGGCATCGTCGGCATGGATGTTACCGGTCGGCACATCGGCGTGGTAGATGGTCGACAACACCAGCTGCAGCGGGCTGCCTTTGGCGCCCACCACGATGTCGATGCCCTCGGCGTTGCGCGCGAAACCGCGGTTCACCGATTGCGACAGCAGGAAAATGGCGCAGAGCAGCGCCACGCCCGCGGCCGCCGCCGCAAAGCAGAGGAAGGATTGCATCTTGCGCGTGCGGATGGACGCGATGGAAAGGGAAAGGGGGTTCATGCGGCCTCGCTTGCCCGCCCGTCAAGGCGGATGATGGTGGTGAAGTTTTTGGTGATGCGCGCGTCATGCGTGGCGACGACAAGCGCGGCCCTGGTGTCCTCGGCCTGCTGCGTCAGCAGCCGGATGACGGCCTCCGCATTGGCGTCGTCGAGCGCCGAGGTCGGCTCGTCCGCCACCAGCACTTTCGGGCGGTTCAGCACCGCGCGGGCGATGGCGCCGCGCTGCTGTTCGCCCTGGCTCAGGGCATCGGGCCTGCGGTGCGCCTTGGCGCCCAGGCCAAGGCTTTCCAGCAGCGCGTCGATGCGTTTTTCATCCCGCGGCGCGCCCGCCATGTCGGCCGCCAGCGCGACATTCTGCCGCAGGCTGAGCGAGGGCAGCAGGTGCAGCGACTGGAATACGAAGCCGAAATTGCGCCCGCGCAATGTGTCGCGCGCGCGGGGCGGCAGGGCGTAAATATCGCTTCCCTCGAACAGCGCCTTGCCCGCGGCGGGCTGCAGCAGCCCCGCCATCACGGACAGCAAGGTGGTTTTGCCCGAGCCGGAAGGGCCCAGGATGGCAAGGCGTTCGCCCGCCTTGATCGTCAAATCAGGGAATTCAAGCGACGGCGCCGTGCCGCGCACGACGCGGATCCCGCGTGTTTCAAGAAGCATGGCTGCTCCTCCTTCATATCGTTGCTAAAAAAAAGAAATCGGGGTTTTAGCAGACGGAAGGGGGGCCGGTGGAAAGATAGGGTTTTGCGCTGATGCCGCGCAGGGCGGTGGCGGCTGGCTGCGGGACGGGGACGTCGGGCAGCGGCGCGGCGGGCAGGGCGAGGGGCGCGGGCGCCGCAGCGGCGGCCAGGGCCTTGCCGGTCTGCGAAATGCCGCAATCGTCCTCGTGCTGGCCATGCGCCAGCTTGCTGAAAAGGTGCAGCGGCGCATGCTGGATCGCAATAAACTGCGCCAGCAACAGCAGCGCCGCCAGCGCCAGCGCCGTCAAAATCCGCGATTCACGATGTGCCGCCTGTGTCGACATGTCGCGACTCTAGGCCTCCCGGGGCGATAGAGTCAAGAAAGCCGCCATTTAGCGATTTACTCAAAGGCTACAAGCCTTTACGGTGACGCGCATGAAAATGTTTATCGTCATGATGGCCAGCTTTATGGCCGCGGTTGCCATCTCCATCGATGCCATGCTGCCGGCGCTCGATTATATCGGGCGCGACCTGGGCGTGACCGACCCAAACCACACGCAGTTTATCCTCGTGCTTATCTTCCTTGGCATGGCGGCGGGGCAGTTGATCTGCGGGCCGCTGTCGGATGCGGAGGGACGTAAAAGGGTTTTGTACGGCGGCCTCGCGGTTTATGCGGCGGGGGCGGTGGTCAGCCTTTTTGCGACCTCGATGCCGGTGATGCTGGCGGGGCGGCTGTTGCAGGGGTTGGGCGTCTCGGGGCCTTATGTCAGTGCCGTGGCGATCGTGCGCGACAAGTTCAGCGGCGCGGAAATGGCGCGCGTGATGTCGCTGGTGATGATGATCTTCGTGGCCGTGCCCGCCATCGCGCCCGCGCTGGGGCAGGCGATTTTGTTCTATGCCTCGTGGCGTTATATTTTCGGCCTGCTGCTGCTGGTGGCGGTGGGGATGACGGTCTGGGTTTACTTCGGGCTTGAAGAAACCTTGCCGCCTGAAAAGCGCATTCCCTTGCGCCTTAAAGACATCGGCGCGGGTTTTCGTGAAGTTTTATCGACGCGCGTGACGGCGGGATATATGGTCTGCATGGGCCTGGTGTTCGGCGGCTTTATCGGCTACCTGAACTCGACGCGCCAGATTTTCCAGGACATGTTCGGCACAGGGCCGATGTTCAGCGCGTACTTCGGCGGCCTCGCGATTATCTTCGGCGCGTCGTCGCTTTTGAATTCGCGCATCGTCAAGAAGTTCGGCATGCGCAAATTGTGCCGTATGGCGGCGGTCGCTATTGCGGTGACCTCGGCGCTGTACCTTGTCTGGCTGTATACCATGGGGGCGGGGCTCTGGACGTTTGTGCTGTATGTTTCCGTGCCTTACTTTGCGATGGGGCTGATGTTCGGCAATTTGAATGCGATTGCGATGGAGCCCATGGGGCATATCGCGGGCATTGCCTCGGCGGTGACGGGGGCGGTGTCGTCCATCATTTCGCTCTGCATCGGCACCACCGTGGGGCAGATGTTCGACGGGACGCTGGTGCCGGTGACGCTGGGTTTTATGGGGGTCAGCCTTGCATCGCTCCTGATGATGCGTATTGCGGATAAGAATTGACATAATCAAGCAATCGGGCTAGGCTACTTCGCATGTTGAAAGATTATTCCATCGAACCGAAAGACGGCAAAAAGCCCGAGTATGTGGTGATTTTCTTCCACGGCCTCGGCTCATGCGGCGCGTCGATGCAGAGCTGGGCGGGAGGCCTGCTGTCGGCGCAGCTGCCGGAGGCAAAGCTGGTCTTCCCCGACGGCCCGATGGAATGGGGGCAGGACGGGGAGGGGAACAAGTACTATTCATGGTTCCCGATCAAGGACCTCATCGACGGCGACAAAATTCCCGACAAGGCCGAAATCGGCCGCCGCGCCACGGCTGCGGCGAAAGACATGAACGCCTATATAGATGAAGTGATCAAACGCGAAGGCATCACGGAAGACCGCGTCATTATTGCAGGTTTTTCAATGGGCGGCACGATGGCGGTCTATACCGCCCTGCAGCGCGATACGCCTGTTGCAGGCGTTTACGCGCTCTCCGGCGGCGCGCTCGAGCTTGAAAATATCGGCCCCGTGAAATCGATGCCGCCCATCGGCCTTGTCGCGGGCGGGCTGGAGCAGCAGGATTATTCCGGCGCCCCGCATGCGGAGAAAGTGCATAAAGCCTTCGATAAAGCGGGCTTCTTCGCCGACTGCGTGATCGTGCCGGGGCAGAAGCACGAGATCAGCCCCAAATCGATGGAGCTGCTGGCGGTCTTCACCCGCGCCGTGACGGGCGAGCCTTTCAAGGCGAAGCAGGCCGCGGCACGGAACAAGCCGCCCTCGCCCTAATCCCGATCCCGCCTTGACCCGCCCTGAAATCGCGTTATGTAAACTAAATACTGCCATAATCTCGCATTATGGTAAATTTTTAGAACGCGCAGAAAATGCGGTGCCGCAACAATCAGGGAACAAGCTTGCGGCTCAAGGGCAAAATCAATCCATAAATTCCAAAATTATGGAATTAAAACAGAGATTTATTCTTGAAAGCCCGTATTATTTGTTATTCTCTACTGGGGATTAGCGAAGTGTTAACGAATAAATGGGGTAAACTCATGAAACGCTTTATCGACCCGGCCGCGCTTATGGCCGCGAACAGCAATGCCGCCGAACAGTTCCAGTCCGACCGCCGCGGCTTCCTGAAGGGCGGCGCCATCGCGCTGGCCGCTTTGGGCTTCTGGACACCTGATCTCGCTTTCGCCTCCGCCCCCGCCAGCATGGCGATCAAGGGCCGCGAGATGAAGCTTGTCAACGCCCATACCGGCGAGAAATTCACCGGCGAATACTGGTACAACGGCAAATACCTGCCGGACGCTTTCGGCGAGATCAAATCCGTCATGAAAGACCACCGCACGGGCGAGCGCTATCCCATCGACCCGCGCCTGATGGACATCATGTATGTGATGCAGCACCGCCTCGGCAACTACACGCCGTTTGAAGTGTTCTCGGGCTACCGTTCCGAAAAAACCAACGCCAAGCTGCGCAAGGGCAGCCACGGCGTCGCGCGCCACAGCCTGCACATGACCGGCCAGGCCTGCGACCTCAACCTGCCCGGCACGAGCCTGTCGTCGGTGCGCAACGCGGCGATCAAGCTGAATTCTGGCGGCGTCGGCTATTACGCACGCTCCAACTTCGTGCACGTCGATACCGGACGTGTCCGCCACTGGTAAGAAGATAGCGATTTAAAAAAGCCCGGCAGCAATGCCGGGCTTTTTTATTAATCCAGCCTGTCGCGCAAGCGTCAATCAAGCGTCTGCCGGTACCGCTTCATCGCGATAAAGGTAATCACCACCATAAACGCCAGCTGCGGCCAGAGGTGCGGCCATATCTGGATAAGGTCATTGCCCTTCAGCAATATGCCGCGCGAGATATTGATGAAATGCGTGGCCGGCAGCATATTGCCGATCCACTGCGCCCATTCCGGCATGCCGCGGAAGGGGAAGATAAAGCCAGAGAGCATGAAGGACGGCATCATCATCATCATCGAGGCCTGCAGCGCCTGCGCCTGGTTCTGCGCCGCCGCGGATAAGGTAAAGCCCAGCGCCATGTTGCAGGTGATGAACACGAACAACGCACCCGACAATAACCACAAGCTGCCCAATATCGGGATCGCGAACAGCAGTTTCGCCACCACCACGACGATAAAGGCCTGGATGTAGCCGATGATGACATAGGGCGCGATCTTGCCGATCATCACCTCCAGCGGGCGGCAGGGCATGGCCAGCAGGTTTTCCATCGACCCGCGCTCGCGCTCCTTCGTCATCGTCATCGCCGTCATCATGATGCCCGTCATGGTCAGCAGGATGGCAATCAGCCCGGGCACGATGTTGTAGCGCGTGAAGCCTTCCGGGTTGTACATGCGCTGCAAAATCACCTCGACCGGCGGGGCGGATTGCTTCAGGTCTTCCGTCGCGCCCCTTAATTCCTGCCGCGCCACGCGGTCGATCGCGCCCGAGAGCGACGCCAGCGCGCCCGAGGTCGCGACAGGGTCGGTCGCGTCGGCCTGCACCAGAATCTTCGGCCTGTCGCCGCGCACCAGATCGCGGCCGAAATTTTCAGGTATGGTGATGATGAACTGCGCCCGCCCCGAATGCACAAGGTCCATCGCCTCGGCCTCCGTCCGGGGTTCATAGGCGATGTGGAAATACGAGGTATTGTTCAGCCCCGCCACCACGCTGCGCGCGAAACTGCCGTGGTCCTGCACCAGCATCGCGGCGGGCAGGTGGCGTGGGTCGTTGTTCAGCGCATAGCCGAACAGCAGCAATTGCATCAAAGGCAGGACAACAATCATGCGCAGCGTCATCCGGTCGCGCCGCAGCTGCGTGAATTCTTTCTTCAACACCGCATAGGTGCGGCGGAAGGAAAAGCGTTCGGCAGAGCCTTCGGGTTTAGGCATTTAACACCCACCTTTCCCCAAGCGCCACCCCGCCGACGGGCGGGGTCCGGTGCGGCCGACAGGCCGCCTTAATGGCTGCCGTAAAAACGCAGCTGCGCTGCGTACCGGACCCCGCCCGTCGGCGGGGTGGTGTGTGAGGGGAGAGTGTGCGCAAAGGCCGAAATTCACTTCCCGCCCTCCCCGACAAACGCATCCTTAGACCCCGCCATGTAATGGATGAACACATCCTCGAACGACGGCTCCGAGCGTTTCCACTGCATGTCGGCCTGCGCCATATAGGGCTGCAGCGCGGCCTCCAGCTTCGCTTCGTCCACGCCGCTCACGTGCAAACTGTCGCCGAACGGCGCGACGGTGGCGATCGCCGGGTCGTGTTCCAGTTTTTTCGCCAGCTCCATCAGGCGCGGGCCTTTCACCACCCAGGTGTGCAGCCCTGCGCCCGACAGCACTTCCTTGATGGTGCCCTGCGTCACCAGCTTGCCGTAGGACATGTAAATGATGGCGTGGCAGCGTTCGGCCTCGTCCATGTAATGCGTGCTGACCAGCACGGTAATCCCGCGCGCGGCCAGATGGTGGATCTCGTCCCAGAATTCGCGCCGCGCCTTGGGGTCGACGCCCGCGGTGGGTTCGTCCAGCAGCAGTAATTCCGGTTCGTGCAGGATGGATGCCGCAAGCGCAAGGCGCTGCTTCCACCCGCCCGACAACTGCCCCGCCAGCTGTTTCTGGCGGTTGGTCAGGCCAAGGCCGGCCAGCGTGTCGTCGACGCGCTGCTTGATGTTATCGAGGCCATACATCTCCGCCACGAAATTCAGGTTCTCGCGGATGCTGAGGTCCTCCCAATAGCTGAATTTCTGCGTCATGTAGCCGATGCGGCGCTTGATGGCCGCCGACTGCGTGCGGATATCGAAGCCGAGGCAGGTGCCTTCGCCCGCATCCGGCGTCAGAAGCCCGCAAATCATCCGCATCGTGGTCGTCTTGCCGGAACCGTTCGGCCCCAGGAACCCGTAAATCTTCCCCTTCGGCACGCGGATATCCACGCCGTCGACGGCCTTCTTGCCGTTGAAGGATTTTTTAAGGCCGCGGACGTCGATGGCGAATTCTTCTGTCATGTGCAATTCTTGCCATCAATACCACCCCGCCGACGGGCGGGGTCCGGTACGCAGCGCAGCTGCGTTTTTTCGTCAGCCATTAAGGCGGCCTTTCGGCCGCACCGGATGCCGCCCGTCGGCGGCATGGCGCAGGGTGAGAGTGATGTGCTCAAAGCCACACTCACTTCACCACCTCCACATCCACCGGCAAGCCCAGTTTTAACCGGCTGTCAAAAGCATCCGGTTTCGCCTCCACCATAAACACCAGTTTCTGGCGGCTCTCGACGCTGTAGATCACCGGCGGGGTGAATTCGGCTTCGGCGGCGATGAAGGTTATCTTCGCGGCAATCGGCGCGCCGCAGCCGTCGCAGGACAGCGACACGGCTTGCCCTTCCTTCAGCTGCGCGATGCCCGATTGCGGCACGAAGAACCGCGCCTTGACGTGTTCGGGCTGCAATAAACTGACAACGGGCTTGCCCGCCGCCACAAATTCGCCGGGGCGGTAGAAAGTATCCTCGACCTTCGCCGCGGCCGTCGCCACGGGTGCGGCCTCGGCCAGCCAGCGTTCCTGCTCGGCCAGTTTCTGCTTCGCCATCTCGACGGTCGCCGCGGCCGCGTCGATGCGGTCGATGCGCGCGCCCAGCTCGCTGGTTTTCAGCTGCGCGTCCAGTTCCTGTATGCGCGCGGTCGCGGTATCCTGCGCCATTTTCAATTTGTCGATTTCCGTCTTGCTGACCGCGCCGGTTTTCACCAGCGGGATGGAACGCGTATATTCCGCCGCCGCCTGCTCCAGCGTCGCCACGGCCTGTTCACGCTGCTTGACGACAATCTCGATCTCTTCCGCGCGTTCGCCTTTTTTAAGGTCCGCCAGTTCGGCCTCGGCCTTGGCGATTTCGGCCTTCGCCGCGTCGCGCTGCGCCGTCAGCATCGTCAGGTCGATCGAAAACAGCTTCGCACCCGCGGCCACCTGCTGCCCGCGCTCGACATCAAGCGTCTTCAGCACGCCGTCCGACGAGGGCGCGACCATCACGAACTCGCCCTCGATATATCCCTGCAGCTTTTCCTCGTCCTGCTGGCAGGCGACGAGCCAGAGCAGGGGGATAATGAACAGCAGGCGTTTGATGCCGGGTTTCATGACGGTTTCCTTTTGGCAACATACATATCGAGGATGGCGTCGGTGTGCCGCTTCACCAGCTGCACGATGGCCTCCGTCTCGCCCTCGCCGTAACCCGTCCAGCCGGTGCGGCGCAGCGCAACCTCGCGGTGGGTCTTGAAAATAATCGCCTGGCCGATCAGCGCCTGCGCGGCCAGCACGGCCTGTTCGCCCTGCAGCCCCGTCACTGTCGTCACCAGCGTCGTCACCATCTCATGCATAGGCCGGATGGTGCTGTCGTAGAGCGGGTCAAAGGCCGGTGTCGGGTCCATCTGCTCGCGGATGAAAATGCGCCCCATGTGCGGCGAGGCTTTTTCGCTGAGCAAGAAACGCGTCAGCCCTTCGATAAATCCGTGCAGGTGGCGCCGGCATTCTTCCTCGCTCAGCGAGCGCGGGCCGCCCGAGCGTATCGCGCCCTCCGCCATCGCCAGCTTGATGCGCGCGATGCGCTCGCCCATCGCGCCCTGCGCCGTGCCCGCGATATGCGCCAGCACCGCCGCGTACAGGCCTTCCTTGCCGCCGAAATAATAGGGGATCTGCGAGATGTTAATGCCCGCCTCGCGCGCCAGCTCGCGCGTCGACGCGCCCTCGTAACCGTAAGTGCCAAAAACCTTGATGCCCGCCTGAATCAGTTTCTCGCGGCCGGAGAGGGGAGGGGCCTTTTTCTTGCGGCTGGTCATGGGATAGCCTCCGGAACAAATAAGCCGTCGCGTGAAACAGTGGCGCAGACACCGTCGGGATGGTTTTTAGCAAAAGCGGTTTCCCATTCAGTCACGCGCCTGTCCAGCTTTTCCCGCTCAATGGTCGAAAGTTGGTTTGTTGCTTCCCTCAACCTGTTTTGCGGCGCAGCGTGAAAGGCATAAAGGGGGTGATGCGAGGCCAGCGTAAGCCAGAAATAGCCCTCCGCATAATCGGGGACTGACCGGTCGATAAAGCCAACCCCGAATTCACCCTGCGCTTTCGGATTCCCTTCCTGCGCGGTTTTCTCAAGGGCGGCATGATCTCCGCCGGCGTAATCCCAGTTCAGCCTTGTAAAAGATGTATCCAGAATTTTACCCTGCCCGTCATGAGTTGCGATGGCCAGATAGGGCACGTTGATACTGCCTCCCATGCCAAACTCAAACATCACGGGCAGGCCGAACGCACTGATATTTTGGAGGCTCGTGGCGGTTGACGCGTCGCAAAGCCGCGGCATTTTTTTCAGGCCTGCCCTTGCAAGCGCATCTTCAAAATTTTTCACGTCCGAACCGGCAGGAAACAGCTGCTTGACCAGATATCTTTTGCCGATTGTGCTGACTTCGTCGGAGGCGATGAGAGCGGGCTGCAACGGCGGCCGCACGGCTATTGAATCCTCGCACAATTTGCAGCTTGGTGCATCCTCAATAGCGGAGCCAATGCCATCATAATAGCTGGCGGGACAACAGGAAGGGTGTGAAATTTTGTAGTCTGAAAAAACAAGCGGCCACGCTATAAAAAGTGCAGAACAGAGCGTAAAAAAATATGCGAAGGGTTTGGGGGTCACTCCGCCTAGAAACTTGTAAACCAGCCAGCCGCCCGTTAAAGACAAAATAATTCCCGTCATCCAATAAAGCGAACGGTCAAGTGCGGCGTTGAGCCAAGGCAGTACGGCAAGTGCTGCTGCCGTAAAGAAATGGCTTGCGGGGATTTTTGCGCTTATTTTTTTTCGCCTGAACTCTTTCAAGGACATTAAGCTCACTGCAAAAAAACCGGAAGCTAAGAACCAGCAGAGGGCGTTGCGCAGGTTATTGATGCCGCTGTTATTATAGGGCGTCTGGCTTGCCAACACTTCCACCGGCAGCAAGACACAAAGGCAGGTCAGGCAGAGAAGGGCGGGGATGCCGATGCAGTGAAACTTCTTTGCCATGCGCTTGTTTCCTTTACCCGCGGCTCAGCAGCGGCCTTGCGCCCGCCGTGTCGCGGCGGCGCAGGACGTAGCCATGGACGGGGGCGGGGACGGGCGCGCCTTGCAGCTGAAGTGTTTCTGTTTCGGGCAGGAGCATTTCTGTGACGCGTTGCGGCAGCCGGGGCAGCTCTGGCAGCGACATGCTGCGAAAGCGCATGCCGATGAATCGCGCCTCGAGCGCGCGGGCGCGGGCGGGGCCGATTTTCCGGCTTTGCGCCGCCATCCTGATAAAATCACCCAGATTGTTAATTATGGAAAATAAGATCATGACTGTCCCAAGGCCTTTCTCTGTCCCCAACGCAGGGCCCATGATTCCATATTAATCAATCGATTGATTTAAGTCAATCGATTGATTGAATATCGGGAAATAGCGGCATTCATGCGGCGCAGACGCGGCGGAGAAGGCCTTCTGCTGCGGCGCTGGAGGCGCGGAATCAAGGGGTTAGGGCGGCGCGGGTGCGCAAAACCGCGATTATCCCTTATTGGCCTAAGTGAGGGTAATTTTGAGGGGGAAAGTGGCGCGCCCGGTGAGATTCGAACTCGCAACCTTTGCCTTCGGAGGGCAACGCTCTATCCAGTTGAGCTACGGGCGCACGCATAACTCAAGTATATCAGGCTTTTTTGATGTTGTGTCAATCTTGCTGCTGGCCGCGGCCCGCTCCCGCTGGGGGCGGGAGACGGGGATTTACCTGGGAAACCAGAAGCTTAAGCGTCGTTGTACTTCTGGAGCGTGGTTTTGAGCCGGTCGAGCAGCGGAACCATCTCTCGGCGAAACGCTTCCTGTTTGTCGTCCGGCACGTGGTAAGCGACGTTTTTCATGGACAGCTGGGCGGCTTCCTCGATCTCCTGCAGCTCCATGTTTTGTCTCATCAATTTCGCGTTCGTGTCGCGCAGGCGCTCGGCCATGGCTTTCATGACGTGCTGGAAAAGCCCGTTCGGCTGGCCGATGCTCTCCTCGATGTCGCGCTGCGAGATCACGATAAGTATCGAATTTTCAAGGGTTTTTATGCTGGCGGAGCGGCGGGCGCCCGTGAGCATCGCCATTTCGCCGATAATCGCGCCGGGCCCGGCCTCCGCAATTTTTACGGTATGGCCTTTTTCGTCCTGCATGAAAATTTCAACGCGGCCGCTTTCGATCAGAAAGGCGCGGTTTCCGATATTGCCCTGCTCGATGACCACTTCCCCGGCGGGGAAAAAGCGGCGGTCGAGAATCTTGACTTTCTTCACCATAGAAAGTCCCCCCTGCTATCATTATACGCCCTGATAATTTGCTTTTTCGTTGATATTTAATGCAATTTTAGACAAATTCCCCGCATTCAGGCTGTCTATTAACAGTTTGAATACATTTATGTATTGACTCTGGCGGGAGCTGCGGCATATACATCTGGACTTGGATTTTATGGAGAAATACTGTGAAACGCACTTATCAACCGAGCAAACTGGTCCGCAAGCGCCGCCACGGCTTCCGCGCGCGCCTCGCCACCAAGAACGGCCGCAAGGTTCTTGCCGCCCGCCGCTCGAAGGGCCGCAAGCGCCTGTCGGCGTAAGCCTTTTTATTGCAGCAGACCGTGATGACCCTGAAATCTTCCGCAGAATTCAGGCGCGTGTCGCGCGAGGGCAGAAGGTGGGCCGGTCCCGCTTTCGTGATGCAGCTTCTTAAAAAGAACGATGACGAGAATTTCCGCCTCGGACTCACGGTGAGCCGCAAGGTCGGCAATGCCGTCACGCGCAACCGCGCGAAAAGACGTTTGAGGGAAATGGTCCGCCACACGCTGAAAACCCGTGCACTGAAATCGATCGATATCGTGCTGATCGCGAATACAAGCGCAACGACGCGCGATTTCAAGGAAATGACGGATGATTTCGCCCGCGGCCTGGACGCGCTCAAAGCATGAAAAAACTTTTCCTCGCTCTTATAAGGCTCTACCAGCTCACGCTCTCGCCGTTTATGGGAAGAAGCTGCCGCTATTACCCCAGCTGCTCGGCCTATATGAAGACATCAATCGAGCGCTTCGGCGCCGCCCGCGGCGTTACGCTGGGCGCAAAACGCCTGTGCCGCTGCCATCCTTTCACAAAGGGCGGCTACGACCCCGTCCCTGAAGAATACCCCTCAAAATTATCGCAAGGCTGTGGTAGAACCGCGCCAAGCAAACAAATGGAAGAACCCACGGCATGAAATCCAACAGCCCGATGACCCCGGAAGACCGCGCGCGCATCATGGTCGCGATCGCGCTCTCGCTGCTCGTGCTGCTGGGCTATAACTGGTACGCCAAGGGCTTCCCGCATGAAAAAGTGACGGGCGATATCAAGAAGGCCGAAGCCCCGGTGCTGGGCGGGGACGGCAAGCCCGCCATTCCCGCGAACGACACGACGCCCGCCACCTCGCAGGCAATGCCGCCGCGCGGCGACGCTGTCGCATCCTCGGGCGGCAAGCGCATCGAATTTTCCAACGGCCGCATGCACGGCACGATCCCCACGGTCGGCAACCGCCTCGACGACCTGCTGCTCGACGAACATTTCGACGACCTGAAGCGCGAGAACAAGGTGCCGCTGCTGTCCCCCGCCGGCACGAAACACGCCTACTATGTCGAGAACGGCTGGGTCGCCGGCGCCGGCACCGACGCGGCATCGAACCCGCTGCCCGGCGCGGATGCCGTCTGGTCGCGCGTTTCCGACAGCGCCTCTCAACTGGAAGGCGGCGGCAAGCCCGTCGTCTTGCGCTGGGATAACGGCAAGGGCCTTGTCTTCGAGCGCTCGTACGAAATCGACCGCAATTTCCTGTTCACCATCAAGCAGCGCGTGACCAACAACACGGGCAAGGCGGTAAACCTCAACAGCTACCACGCGATGTCGCGCAACAGCCTGCCGCCCGACTTCGCCGGCATCTTCACGCACCACGAAGGCTTCGTCGGCTTCATCAACGGCAAAAGCTATGACCCCGAGTACAAGGACATCGCCAAGGGCGAGAAACTGAACCTCGAGGGCGCGAAGGGCTGGCTCGGCATCTCCGACAAATACTGGCTGGTGGCCATGCTGCCGAAGCCGGACGAGGAATTCAACGTGCGCGTCATCGGCAGCCGCGAGCTGGGCAGCGACAAGCAGCACTACCAGGGCGACATCGTCCAGAAAACGCAAACGGTGCAGCCCGGCGCTTCGGCCGAGGACACGATTTTCCTGTTCACCGGCGTAAAAGACCTGAAATCCATCCAGCGCTACGAGCGCGACCGCGGGTTTGACCATCTCGAGCTCAGCATCGATTTCGGCATGTGGTATTTCATCACCAAGCCGTTTTACCACCTGCTGCAGTTCCTGTTCTACCTGACGACGAAAATCGGCCTCGGCACGTATAACGTCGCGGCCTCCATCCTGTTGATGACCCTTGTCATCAGGGGGTTGATGTTCCCCATCGTCAGCCGCCAGTTCAAGTCGATGGCGAAGATGAAAATCGTCACGCCGATGATGAAGGAACTGCAGACGAAATATAAAGACGACAAACACAAGCTGCAGGCCGAGATGTTCGAGTTGTACAAGAAGTACGACGTGAACCCGTTCTCCTCCTGCTTCCCCATCTTCATCCAGATCCCCGTGTTCTTCGCGCTGTACAAGGTGCTGATGCTCTCGGTCGAGCTGCGCCACGCGCCGTTCTGGGGCTGGATCCCCGACTTGTCGGTCGGCGACCCCACAACTATTTTCAACCTCTTCGGCCTGCTGCCTATCAACTCGCCGATTCCGTATACGCTGGGCCTCTGGCCGGTGCTGTTCGGCGTCACGATGCTGATGCAAAAACATATCAGCCCGCCGATGCCCGACCCCGCGCAGGAAAAATTGCAGACCTTCCTGCCGCTCCTGTTCACGGTGATGTTCGCGCAGTTCCCCTCCGGCCTTGTCATTTACTACACATGGTCGGGCCTGCTGGGCGTGCTGCAGCAATACTACATCCTGCGCACGGTAAGCGGCGAGGACACCTCGCTGCTGCGCGGCCACGCCGGCCGCCGCAAGGGCCCCAAGGTGAAGCATAAGGCGGGCGAGGTGATTGACGCCGAAGCCGTTGAGGTCACCGACGATAAACATGGTGGCGGCGGCAAGAAGCACAAGAAATGAATATTTTCGAAATCGACGCCGCCGCGCTGAAAAAGGGGGAGAAACTTTTCCAGCGTGAAATCGATTTCGTCGCGGGCGCGATCGGCCCCGACAACATGCCCGAAGACGACGGCATGCCCGAAATCGCCTTCGCCGGCCGATCGAACGTCGGCAAATCCTCGCTCATCAACGCCGTCACCAACCGCCGCGCGCTGGCAAGGTCATCGAAAACCCCCGGCCGCACGCAGCAGATCAATTTCTTCGAAGTGGCGGGCACGCTACGCCTTGTCGACCTGCCGGGCTATGGCTATGCCAAGGCCTCGAAGGAAAAGGTGGAGAAGTGGAACGACTTCATCCGCGGTTACCTGCGCAACCGCCGCAGCCTGAAACTGGTTTGTTTATTGATTGACGCCCGCCACGGCATCATGGTCGCCGACCAGCTGACCATGGAGGCGCTGGTCTATGCCGGCGTGCCCTTCATGGCCGTGCTGACCAAGGCGGATAAAACCCGCGAAGATGACCTCGCCGCGCTGGTGGCGCGGATTGATGCGGAACTGCGCGGGACACCCGGCGCGGTGCCGAAGATTTGCGTGACCAGTTCGAACGACAAGACGGGACTGTCCGAGCTGAGGGCGATTTTGGCGGGGGTTTGAGCCGCCGCTAAATCGTTCCCGTTGCCTGAGACGCCGGCCTTCGCCGGGGTTACGTCACATCTCAAAAAAAGTTCCCCCGTTATTTTCTGCTGTGGCGAAAGGGCAACGGTGATGTCTTTGGGGCATCACGGGACAGGAACTACATATAATCGGCATGCATTGACTTGGCGGTTGAACACGGAAAAAACCGCGAAGGAAATGCACACATGAAAAACAATATGAAACTGCTGGCCACGGCGGCCGTGATTGCGACGATGGCGCTGGCTGCACCGGCTTCGGCGCAGGAATATGGCCACAATACGCGCGCGATGGGTTCGATGAGCGGGCCTTATATCGGCGCCTACGGCGGCTATGGCTGGACCGACGCGGATGTGGCGGGCGGCGACGATATCAACGGCGGCGATTACGGCCTGTTTGCCGGTTACGAGATGACCGGCCTGTTCGAGAGCTGGATGCACGGCCTGTCGGCTGCGGTCGAACTGCACTATGGCTGGTCGGGCGCGGATGACGCGGGCGCGGGCAATACCTTCGACAAGGAACACGAACTGGGTGTCAGCTTCAAGCCCGGCCTTGCTTTCCTTGCGACCGAAGATTCAGTCGTGAAGCCTTACGGCATCGTCGGCTGGCGCCGCACACAGTTCGAGAACAACATCGCCGGCACGGATGACGATTTCGACGGCCTCGAGGTCGGTATCGGCACGGAAGTTGTCGCGATGGGCAACTTCGGCGTGCGCCTTGATTACACCCACGTGTTCTATGGCGACGACGGCGCGGTGGATCCGGATGAAGACAATATCCGCGCGGGCCTTGCTTATCACTTCTAAGGCCACTTCCAAGACATACGGATCGCCTTTGCGCCTTTAACGGCGCTTAAGGCCCCACAGCGGGGAAGGCGGGACTGCCAGTGACTGCGTTTCGCGGCACGGCGGGCCCGCCTTCCCGGTTTTTTATCTGGCGCCCTGGTTTTTTGTGGCGCTACTTTCAAATAGTTCCATCAGAACAATATTTTTTTCGCAGGCTATTGAACCGCATAGTTGGCAGTGATTGCAATGGTTTGACCTTGCGTTGCGATGGCTTGGGAATCACAACCTTGCGTGGTATAATAAGTGTAACAGCGCAGGTCGACCCTTTTTCAGTTTAGGACCTTTCATCGGATTGCTGCGCTGCCGAGCGTAGCCTCATACCCGTTCACGTGAACCAAGGTATAAAACATCGCACGTTGCGGTGGGTTGCCAATCCGATCGAAAGAAGCCAATACGATGCCACAGAAACTGACCCCGCATACAGCCGAATGGCTGGATGCCTTCCAGATGCTTAATCCCGTACAAGCGGAACTGACGAAGCGTTTCATCAAACGCGCAGGCCACAGCTATGTCTGCACCACCTGCGGCGACACGCCGATGGGCGATTACCTGGTGCAGATGATCCCCTATATCACGCTCCGGCTCTGCCAGCCCTGCCTCGACATCTATGCGCGCACCTATGGCGCAAGCCTGGCGCATGTAAACGGCGACCGGCATGCGAACGGCGACGCGCGCCCGCAGGCGCACCAGGATAATGCCGCCGGCACAGCGGAATAAACAGGCGCCGCGATTCTCGCGCCCTTGCGACTCTGTTGAAAACGCTCGCTAAAACGGGCCTCCGTTTGACAGCCAGCCTGCTTCTGTTACACTTTTCCTAATGCAAAAAACCGATGTTGTTTGCCGACGGCCACCTGTTACGGGGTTGAATGGTTAAAGAAACTGCGACTGCGCATTTTATCGCCGCGCTGGGCCTCGAACGCCTGTTTGAAAAAGCGACGCGCGATTACCTCAGCCATTTTTACCAGCGCGTACTGGTCGAATACCGCAAGGAAGTGCAGGTGGAGCGCGCGCGCCTGATGCGCCAGTGCCCGCTGGACTACCGCAAAGTTCGCATGCTCGACCGCGAGCTGGACGATATCTCCGCGATGATCCGGGAGCGGGAGATGGCGGGTTGATTATCCATAATAATGGCCACTTGCGTTTTTGAACGCGGGGGCGTAGATATGGCAAGCTTCCTTTAGGGCAGGAGATTGATCCATGGCACGCAGCCTCAATAAAACGCGCATGCGCGACACCCGTATCCTGATTGGCTTGACCATCGCCGCCGGTGTCTTCTGCAAAACCATGTTTCCCGATGATACCATCCCGCACGAGGTTCTGGACCTGACGGGCTATATCCTCGTGACTATTTGCGCCATCGGGCGGATTTACTGCACGGCCTTTATCGGCGGCGAGAAAAACGCCCAGCTGGTAACCTGGGGGCCTTATTCGATGTGCCGCAACCCGCTTTACTTCTTTTCGCTCTGCGGCGCGGCGGGCGTGGGCACGATGACGACCTCGATCGCGGCCTTTGCCATTATCTTCACCGGCTTTTTCATTATCTACCAAGGCCTTATCGCGCGGGAGGAGGAATTCCTCGAGGCGAAGTTCGGCCAGCCCTACCGCGACTATTGCCAGCGCGTGCCGCGCCTCTTCCCGTCTTTCAGGAACGTCTACTTCCCCGAGGAAGTGACGATGCACCCGAAATTCCTGAACAAGGGCGTGCTCGACGCCGTCTGGTGGTTTGCGGCCTTCCCGCTGATCGAGGCGGCCGAGATGCTGCAGGCAAGCGGCATCATCAAGCCCATCATGCAGCTCTTCTGAAAATTCCCTAACGCCTTGAAAAGCCTTCCGGCGAGGGTGCGTTATGGCACCCGTTTTTTCTTGATCATCTCTTCACATTAACAGGGCGCGGGTGTATATCTTTTTGAAATACCTTGCCTCTTAAAATCCCCAAACACGGATTCAATATAATGACAAAATCAGGCACCTTCCTCCGCAGCCTCTTGCCCTGGCTGCCCGCGCTCGCGGTTGTGGCGTTTCCCTTCATGGCGCATGCCGCCGAAGGCGAAGTGGTCGGCATGGCGCATAACTGGCAGCTCGGCTTCCAGGAGCCCGCGTCGCCGGTGAAGGAAGACATGGAATGGTTCCACGACAGCCTGCTGGTGCCCACCATCATCGCGATTTCTGCTTTCGTGATGTTCCTGCTGCTCTTCGTCATGGCGCGCTTCAACGCCAAGGCGAACCCGGTGCCCGCGAAATTCCAGCACAACCGCGCGCTCGAATTCATCTGGACAATCCTGCCGGTGTTGATCCTGATGGCGATTTCCGTGCCGTCGCTGAAGCTGCTCTATAAAGCCGACCGCACGCACGAAGCCGAAATGACGCTGAACGCGATCGGCAACCAGTGGTACTGGTCGTATGAATATCCCGACCACGGCAACATCACCTTCAACTCGAACCTGGTGAAGGACAAGGACCTGAACGGCCGCCCGCGCCTGCTCGCAACCGACGAGCCCGTGGTGCTGCCGGTCGACACCAACATCCGCCTCATCATCAAGGCCACCGACGTGCTGCACGCCTGGGCGATGCCGGCCTTTGGCGTGAAGCTTGACGCCGTGCCCGGCCGCACCAACGAGACCTGGGTGCGCATCACGAAAAAAGGCACCTTCTACGGCCAGTGTTCCGAGCTTTGCGGCGAGGGCCACGGCTTCATGCCGATTGAAGTCCATGCCGTCTCGAAAGAAGACTTCGCGGCCTGGGTCGCGTCCAAGGGCGGCAAGATGCCCGAAGTGACCCCGCCCGCAGCGCCCGCACCCGGTGCGCAAGCGCAAGAACCTGCCGCGCAGGCACAAGAACCCGAAAAAGAAGGCGCTGCACAAGAAGCGCCCAAAACAGGAGAATAACAATGGCAAAAGCACACGCAGCGCAAGGCCATGACGACCACGCGCACGACGATCATCACGACCACAAGCCGGGCTTTTTCCAGCGCTGGTTCTGCTCGACCAACCACAAGGACATCGGCACGCTCTACCTGATCTTCTCGGTCGTCGCGGCCATCGTCGGCGGCGGTTTCTCGATGATCATGCGCGCGGAACTTGCCGAACCCGGCATGCAGTTCGTGACCTCGGGCCAGCAGTGGAACGTGCTGATTTCGGCGCACGGGCTTATCATGGTCTTCTTCGTCGTCATGCCGGCGCTGATCGGCGGTTTCGGCAACTGGTTCCTGCCCTTGATGATAGGCGCGCCCGATATGGCCTTCCCGCGCCTCAACAACATTTCTTTCTGGCTGATCGTGCCGGCCTTCCTGCTGCTGGTCGGCTCCGCCTTCGTGGGCGAGGGTGCCGGTACGGGCTGGACGGTCTATCCGCCGCTCTCCAACAACCCGGGGCATCCGGGCGCATCGGTCGACATGGCGATTTTCGCCCTGCACCTGGCGGGCGCGTCATCCATCCTGGGCGCCGCCAACTTCATCACGACGATCTTCAACATGAGGGCACCCGGCATGACGCTGCACCGCATGCCCTTGTTCGTCTGGTCGCTGCTGGTGACGACCTTCCTGCTGGTCCTGGCCATCCCCGTGCTCGGCGGCGCGATCACGATGCTGCTGACCGACCGCAACTTCGGCACCTCGTTCTTCAAGCCCGACGGCGGCGGCGACCCGCTGCTGTTCCAGCACCTGTTCTGGTTCTTCGGCCACCCCGAGGTCTACATCATGATCTTGCCGGCCTTCGGCATCATCTCGCAGATCGTCTCGACCTTCTCGAAGAAGCCGGTCTTCGGCTACCTCGGCATGGCTTATGCCATGGTCGCGATCGGTTTCGTCGGCTTCGTCGTCTGGGCGCACCATATGTATACGGTGGGCATGGCGGTCGATACCCGCGCTTACTTCACCATCGCAACCCTCGTGATCGCGGTGCCGACCGGCATCAAGATATTCTCGTGGATTGCGACCATGTGGGGGGGCTCGATCACCTTCAAAACCCCGATGCTCTGGGCGATCGGCTTTATCTTCCTGTTCACCGTGGGCGGCGTCACCGGCGTCGTGCTGGCGAACGCGGGCCTCGACAGCACGCTGCACGACACCTATTACGTGGTCGCGCACTTCCACTACGTGCTGAGCCTGGGCGCTGTCTTCGCGATGTTCGCGGGCTTCTATTACTGGATCGGCAAGATGTCCGGCCGCCAGTACCCGGAATGGGCGGGCCAGGTGCACTTCTTCACGACCTTTATCGGCGTGAACCTGCTGTTCTTCCCCCAGCACTTCCTTGGCCTCGCCGGCATGCCGCGCCGCATCCCCGACTATCCGGATGCCTATGCGGGCTGGAACCATATCTCGTCGATCGGCGCTTACATTTCGGGAGCGTCGTCGGTATTCTTCCTCTGCGTTGCCGTCTACACCATCTTCTGCGGCAAAAAGGCGGAAGCGAACCCCTGGGGCGAAGGCGCCGAGACGCTTGAATGGCACCTGCCGTCGCCGCCGCCCTTCCACCAGTTCGATATCCAGCCGGTAGTGAAGGCATCGTGAGCGATTTCGCGTTAGAACCCGCAAGCAGCACAGGTAGCGCCGCAGTTTCGACTGCGCGCGTTGCCGATTTTATCGAGCTGCTGAAGCCGCGGGTGATGACGCTGGTCGTATTCTCGGGCGTGGCGGGCGTGGTGCTTGCACCCGGCCACCTGCATCCCTTCCTGGCGCTGGTCGCCGTCGCCTGCATCGCGATTGCCGCAGGCGCGGCGGGCGCCATCAACATGTGGTACGAGCAGGACATCGACAGCATCATGTCCCGCACCAAAAGCCGCCCGCTGCCGCAGGGCCGCGTGGAACCCGCCGAGGCGCTCAGCTTTGGCGCGGTGCTGACCTTTTTCTCCGTCGGGCTGATGGGCTTCGCGGTCAACTGGACGGCGGCGGCGCTGCTGGGCTTTGCGAGCTTCTTTTACGTCTTTATCTATACCATCTGGCTGAAACGCATCACGCCGCAGAACATCGTCATCGGCGGCGCGGCCGGCGCCTTCCCGCCGATGGTGGGCTGGGCGGCCGTCACCGACCATGTGACGCTGGAAGGCCTTGCGCTTTTCATGCTCATCTTCCTCTGGACCCCGCCGCATTTCTGGGCGCTCGCGCTCTACCGCAATGATGACTACAAAAAGGCCGGCATCCCCATGCTGCCCGTCGTGGCGGGCGAAGCGGCGACCAAGCGCCAGATGCTGTTCTACACCCTGATCCTGACGCCCTTTGCCGTGGCGCCCTACTTCATGGGCTTCGCGGGGCAGGCCTACCTTGCCGCCGCCGTCATCCTGCACGGGTTATTCATCGTCTCGGCCGTCAAGGTGCTGAACGAAACCGGCCACCGCTTCGCGCGGCTGATGTTCGGCTATTCCATTTTCTACCTCTTCGCGCTCTTTGCCGCGATGATGCTGGACAGGGTGGTGGTGTAAGCCATGCCTCACAGCGACCTGCACAAGCAAAAACGGGGCAAGAACATCGCGGTATTCATCGCCGTGCTGGCCTTCATGGCGACGATTTTCGCCGTCAGCATCATCCGCATGAAGGGCGGGTGAGGCATGACCACCCCCGCCGAGCAGCTGGCTGAAAAAAACCGCAAAGTCCTGCGCCGCACGCTGGGCCTTGTCGCCTTTATGGTGCTGGTGTCTTTCGTTTCCGTCCCGCTGTACCGCCTGACCTGCAAGGTCACGGGCTGGGGCGGCACGCCGCAGGAACAGCTGGACGCCGCCGCGCGCGCGCCGCATGAGGTGCAGAACCGCGACATCACCGTGCGCTTCGACGCGCAGGCCGACCGCCGCCTCGCCTGGGATTTCAAGCCCGACCAGGGGCCCGTGACCGTGAAAGTGGGGGAGGACAAGCTCGTCTCCTTCAGCGCGCACAATAAAACCGAAGCCCCCATCACCGGCACGGCCGTCTATAACGTGACGCCGCTGAAAGCGGGCAAATACTTCGTGAAGACCGAATGCTTCTGCTTCGCCGAACAGCTGCTGGCGCCCGGGCAGGCCGTGCATATGCCGGTGTCGTTCTATATCGACCCCGCCATCATGCAGGACCGCGATATGGCCGATGTCGGTACGATCACGCTGTCATACACCTTCTACCGCGCGTCGTCCGACGAACTGGACGCCGCGACAAACACATTCATCGAACAGCACGGTGCCGATACCGTGAATAAAGGATAAATAAGGGGACAAACATGTCAGACGAACATATCCATTACGACCTCAAATCCGGCAAGCCTCATCCTTATCATCTGGTGAAGCCCTCTCCCTGGCCGCTGTTCGGCTCGATGGCGGCGGGTACGCTGGCCGCGGGCGCCGTGATGTACATGCACAAATTCGCGCCGGGCGGTTTCTCCATTGGCCTGAAAGGCGTGATACTGGGCTTTATCCTCGTCGGCCTCGTCATGTACGGCTGGTGGAAAGACGTGGTGAAGGAGGCAGTGGTCGAAAAGGCGCACACGCCCATCACCAAAATCGGCTTCCGCTACGGCATGGCGCTGTTTATTTCGTCCGAGGTGATGTTCTTCGTCGCCTTCTTCTGGGCGTTCTTCGCGTCCTCGCTGTTCCCGACCGCCGCCATCGGCGGCATCTGGCCGCCCGCAAGCGTCACGCCGATCAAGGCGTTCGAGCTGCCCTTCATGATGACCATGATCCTGCTGCTCTCGGGCTGCACCTGCACCTGGGCGCACCACGCGATTTTGGAAGGCAAGAGGGACGAGGCGACCAAGGCGCTGCTGATTACCATCCTTCTGGGATGCGCTTTCACCTTCTTCCAGGGCTTCGAATACATCCATGCCACCTTCCGCTTCAAGGATACGGACGGCGGCACGATTTATTCCTCGGCCTTCTATATGGCGACCGGGTTCCACGGCTTCCACGTGCTGGTCGGCACGATCTTCCTGATCGTCTGCTACTTCCGCAACAAGAAAGGCCACTTCCTGCCCAACAGCCATTTTGGCTTCGAGGCCGCGGCATGGTACTGGCACTTCGTTGACGTGGTATGGCTGTTCCTGTTTGCCGCGATCTACTGGTGGGGCAACACCCCCGCCGTGGCCGGATAAAGAAAAAGCCGCCTTCGGGCGGCTTTTTCTTGTCCAGCGGGCGGGTAATTGTCTGGGCTTATTCCATCCCCGGCGCGTAGCGGGTGTTGATGCGCTTAACGGGGGTGACGGGGGTTTTGTCGATGCTTTTTTCGCGCAGCAGGGAGGTGAGCTCGAGCACCGTGGCGCGAAGCTCTTTTACCTCGGCGGAAAGACTTTCGATGCTAGGCGGAGCGGTCGGGGCGGTATAGTCCCTGAGGCGCTCCAGCAGCAGCACGGCGTCGAGGTTGCCGAGCGAGCGCTCCCACGAGGCGGCCTTGGTGACATCCGCGCCGTGCTTGTCGATCAGGTGGCGGCAGACGGCGTCGTTGCCGGCCAGCGCCGCGCGGCGCAGCAGCTGTTCCCCGTTCGCGCGCGGGTCGAGCCCTGCGGCGGCGAGGATGTCGATGGCGGTGGTGAGGCCTTTATCGGTTGCCGCAAAAAGCAGTTCTTCCTTTTTCTCGACATTGCTGAGCCCGCCCGCGGCGATTTTGCGCAGCAACGGCATTTTCTGATCCTCGGGCATATCCATGCGCAGCAGCAGCATGGCGGCATGGTTGTCGGTCGCGTTGCCCCGATCAAAGGTGGGGCAAGCGTAGATGAAGGCGGCGGCGGCCGCGGCATTGCCGGATTGCAGCGCGGCGGGCACCATGAAGGTGCTCATCAGGCGGGGCATGTCGTCAATGCCATGCCTGAACCAGTGGGTGACGATTTTGTCGATATTGGCGGCCATCAGCTGCGCCATGGGGGCCGACATGGGCGTATAGGTCTCGCGGTTCATCAGGCCGAAATAGGAGAATTTGCTGGCCAGCAGCTGCTCCATCGCCTTCAGGTCATCGGATGAGATGGCGGCGTTGATCTGGCCGCTTCTCGTTTTGAACATGTCTGACAGCGCCATATTTCTTGTCCTTTTGATATCGGGCAAGGGTAGGCGCACGAGTGTGTTATGTCAAGATGCTATGGAAATGAGTATTTTCAGGGGTTTGGGGAGAGGCTTAGCCCATCCCGGTTTTCGGCTTCGCAGGCGCGGTGGAGCGGGTTTCTTCGGTTTTGGGGAATTCGACGGGGCAGGTCTTGTAGCTGGGGTCGCGGATGAACTCTTTCATGACGGCCAGCAGCTGCTTGTCTTCTTCCGCCTGCTTGCGCTGCGCTTCTTCCCAGGCACGGCGCTGGGCTTCGACGGGCTGCTGCACAAGGTGCGCGTGGCCGTCCTTGTCCAGCGTGATGGCGCCGCTTTTCAGCGCGTCCTGCACAAATTGTTTGGCGAAGCCCATGCGGCTGAGGACCTCGAACTTCATCAGGTTGGGCGCGACGAAGGGGTTTTTCTCAAGCGCGGCGTAATCCGTCGGCGTGAAAACCTCGGGGGTGGCCTGGCGTTCCTTGTATTCGAAATACTTTTCAATCAGGCGGCCCTGCTGCTCGAGGTTATAGTCCTTGAAATCCTTTTTCGGGTCGAGCTTGAATTCGTATGTGGAGGCGTAATTGCCGAAGCTCGAGATGCCGAGGCCGAGGCCTTCCAGCTGCGGGTCGCGGCCCTGCTGCTTCTGCCAGACGTGCGTCATTTCGTGCATGAACAGGCTGCGGCGGAAACCCGTCGAATAGTCGTCCTGATAAATGGCGGTGGGGTAATACATGTTGCCGTCGGGCGTCATGGCCGTGTTGTCGTCCTGCCCGATGGGCGGGTAATGCCTGTGGTAGAGCCGCACCTTGCTGTAATCGATGCTGTTGCCGAAGACGGTTTTGGCCATCTCGATCTCGCCCTTTGTCAGCGGGCGGCTTTCGCCGTACTTGATATTAGGCTCGTCACCCACGCGCCATACCCCTTTTTCCCTGATAGGGTTATTTTACCACGGATGGCATTTTTGGGCGAGGGTTCGCGGGGAATAGCCTGCGATTCCAGCTATTTGACTTTGGGCGGTTTTGGTTTTTTCGGATTGGTGGGGAAAGCGTCGCGTTTCGCATAGGCGGGGTCGGCGATGAACTTTTCCAGCACTTTTTCGAAGAGGCGTTTTTTCTCGGCGTCGTCGCAGTGGCTGTCCTTGCAGTTGCCCCAGAACTGGTACGCGCCGCCTTCCTGCTTCATCGCGAAATAATCCTGCACGATGCTGGCCTGCTGCTCCATGTTGTAGTCGATAAGGTCTTTTTTCTCGTCGAGCTTGTACGGGTAAGCCGCGGCGTAGTTGAAGCCGTGGGAAAGGTTGAGGCGCACGGCCTCGGCCATCGGCGCCAGCACCTTGTTCTGGTACTGCCAGACATGCGTCATTTCGTGGACGAAGAGCGCCTTCCAGTAGGTGTCCTCTTTCGAATAGTCATCCTTGTAGCAGCCCGGCATGAAGAGGTGGCCGTTCGGCGCCATGGCCGTGCCCTCGGGCAGCATCGACAGCGCCATGAATTTCTCGTCCGAAATCGTGATGCTCTTGTAATCGAGGCTGTTGCCGAAAACGGTTTTGGCAAGCGCGGTTTCACCGGGGGTGAGCGGGCGGGCGGGCATTCGAGCCTCTCTTCAAATTTTGATGTCCCTTAGTTGTGGACGGGGTTTATGCCGTAAGCAAGGGGGTTTATGGCATGTATTGACATAAACCGGCAGGGGTTCTATAACGGGCTGTTTTTAGGAGATGAGAATGTTCGACAAGAACTTCGGCCGGGTCGTTTTAACGCTGCTGCTGATGGCGGGTGTAGCCGCCGTGGGCGCGGCTGCGCTGGGGGCCTGGGGCGCCTATGCGCTGGCCATCCACCTTGGCGCGTCCAAAGGCCTGGCAATCGCGGCTGCCGTCGGCGGCGCTGCGGCCGCGCCCGGCATGGGCTATGGCGGTTTTAAAGGCACCAAAAAACTGATGCGCTGGAACAAGAAGCGCAAGTGGCAGCAGCAGATGCAGCAGAACTACCAGCAGCCCGCCACCTATGCGCCGCCCGTGAGCGCGCCCGTGCCGCGCCCCGAAACGACGCCCGACGGCACGCCCACCATCTTCGTCGACGCGATGGAGAAGCTGGAAGAAATGAAGCCCGAGGAGCGCAAGAAATACCTCGAGACCCTGCGCGACAAGTTCCCGAACGAGGTCGACACGCTGCACGGCTATGACGAGAAGATGGCGCTGAAACAGCCGCTGAAACCCGCCAAGAAAATCACCCTCGCGCAGAAATAAAGTTTCTGTAAATTCCGCATTTCTATACGTTTTCCGGCCAGCGTCTTATAATCGGCGGTCTGGAAGGGGAAGGCATGCGATTCACCGATAAAAAAGCGCTCGTGACGGTCATCATCGGCTTTTCGGTGCTGGTGCTGCTGGGCTGCTGGCAGATGCGGCGGCTGGAGTGGAAGACCGACCTTATCGCCAAAATGGAAGAGCGCCTGCAGCGCGAACCCGTCACCATGCCGCATGAGATTAACAACATCGGCAACTGGCAGTACCGCCGCGTCAACCTCTACGGCACCTTCCTGCACAAGAAAGAATTCCTGGTCGGCCCGCGCACGCTGGACGGCACCCCCGGCTATTACCTTGTCACACCCTTCGAGCATCAGGACGGCAAGGGCGCGGTGATGGTCAACCGCGGGTTCGTCGACGACGCGCACCTGACATCGCTCGACAGGCCGCAAGGCGTGCAGAACGTCACAGGCACGATGATGATGGCGGACCGCGGCACCTATCCCGCCAACGACTTCGACAAGCGCCAGTGGTACTGGATCGAGCCGGCGGCCATGGGGCAGGCGGCGGGGCTGGATGTCGTATCGCCGCTCGTCGTCGTCGCCGCGCCGCAGGGTAACGCCGCCTGGCCGAAAGCGCTGCCCGCCAAGCCCGAAATCAGGAACGAGCATAAACAATACGCGATTTTCTGGTTCACGATGGCCTTCATCCTGCTCGCCATCTATATCACTTGGCAGCGCGCACAAAATAAGGGGAAACGGCATGCAGGCGTATAAGCAACTGGAAGAACGTTTCGGCCAGATACAGGCGCTGAAACAGGTCAGCAGCCTGATCGACTGGGACAAATCCGTGATGATGCCCGAAAAGGGCGGCGAGCAGCGCGCGCGCCAGATGGAAGTGCTGAACGTCAAGATCCACGAAATGCAGACCGACCCCAAGGTCGGCGACTGGATTTCAAGCGCCGTCAACGAAGACCTGACCGAATGGCAGCGCGCCAATGTGCGCATCATCGAATGGCTCTACGCGCACGCAACGGCCGTGCCCGCGCAGCTGGTGGCGCGCAAAATGAACCAGCAGACGAAAACCGAAATGATCTGGCGCAAGGCGCGCGCCAACGACGATTTCATGATGGTGCGGGACGAGCTGGAGCGCCTGCTGGACATCGTGCGCGAATTCGCCAGCGCCAAGGCCGGGAAGCTGAATAAACCCTTATACGACGCGCTCTTCGACAACTATTCCCCCGGCATGACATCGGCCGAGGTCGACGTGATTTTCGACGATATGGCGGCATTTATCCCGGGCTTCCTGAACGAGGTCATTGAAAAACAAAAACCCGCCCTGCCGCTCAAGGGGCCTTACCCCGTCGAGACGCAAAAGAAGCTGTGCCTGCAGCTGGCGCAATTCCTGGGCATGGAGCCGCAGTGGAGCCGCCTTGACGCCTCCGCCCACCCGTTCAGCATGGGCATCGGCGATGACGTGCGCATCACCACGCGCTTCAACGAAAAAGATTTCACCAACGCCATGCAGGCGGTGGCGCATGAAGTCGGCCACGGGCTCTACGACCGCTACACGCCGCGCGAATGGCACAGCCAGCCGGTGGGGGCGAGCCTGCACATGGGCCTCGCCATCCATGAATCGCAGAGCCTGTCGCTCGACCAGCAATTGGCGCGTTCCCGCGAGTACTGGGATTTCATGGCGCCGCACGTGCAAAAGGCCTTCGGGCAGGAGGGTGCGCCGGAACTGTCCGCCGAAAACATCCACCGCCATGTGACGACCGTTTCCCGCGGCTTTATCCGCGTCGAGGCGGACGAGGTTGCCTACCCCGCGCATGTTATCGCGCGCTACCGCCTTGAAAAACGCATGGTGGAAAGCAAGCTGGAGGTGAAAGACCTGCCCGCCGCCTGGAACGCCGAATTTAAGGGGCTGGTGGGCGTCGAGCCGCCGTCGGATAAATTCGGCTGCCTGCAGGATATCCACTGGTACATGGGCGCCTTCGGCTATTTCCCCACCTATGCGCTGGGCGCGTTTTTGGCCGCGCAATATGCCGACAAGATGAAAACCGATATCCCGAACTTCAGCGACGAAATGCGCAAGGGCAATTTCACCGTCATGACCAACTGGCTGACCGGCAACGTGCAGATGAAGGGATGCCTCTACCCGCCGATGGAACTGGTGGAGCGCGCCACGGGGCAGAAAATGTCGACGGATTTCTTCAAAAGGCACCTGACGGAACGGTACCTGAATAAAAAATATGCGGGGTGATTAAGTGTTCAGCTATATCAGCACAAGGGGACAGGCCCCGCGCCTCGGCTTTGCCAATACCATGCTGGCGGGGCTGGCCGACGACGGCGGCCTCTATGTGCCCGAATTCTGCCCGAAAATAGAACTGCCCGAAATCGGCAACATGAACAGCCAGCGGTACCTTGAAATCGCGTGGCGCGTGATGCTGCCCTTTGTGTCCGACGATATCCCGTCGGAAGACCTTATCCGCCTGCTGCAGCGCGCCTACAAGAATTTCGATGACAAGGAAATTACCCCGCTGCACCGCCTTGAAAACAACCTGTATGTACAGGAACTGTTCCACGGCCCCACGCTGGCCTTCAAGGATGTGGCGCTGCAGTTCCTCGGGCAGGTATTTGATTACATGCTGGCCAAGAAAAAAACGCGCGTGACGATTATCGGCGCGACCTCGGGCGATACGGGCTCCGCCGCTATCGAGGCGTTCCGCGGCAAGGACAACGCGGATATTTTCATTTTACACCCCAAGGGCCGCGTCTCCGACGTGCAGCGCCGCCAGATGACGACGGTGCTGGATAGCAACGTGCACAATATTGCGATCGAAGGCACCTTCGACGACTGCCAGAATATCGTAAAGGAACTGTTCAACGACCCGGTGTTCCGGCGCGAGATGCAGCTCTCGGCCATCAATTCCATCAACTGGGCGCGTATCCTTGCGCAGGTGGTTTATTATTTCTACGCGGGCGCGCGCATCTATCACGGCATGGGAAAATCGCCCTGCTTCGCCGTGCCGTCCGGCAATTTCGGCAACGTCTATGCGGGCTATGTGGCGCAGTCGATGGGCTTGCCGGTCGATAAACTGCTGGTCTCCACCAACCGCAACGACATTCTGCACCGCTTTATCCAGACGGGACAGATGAAGATGGAAGGCGTCAACCCGACGCTGAGCCCCAGCATGGATATACAGCAAAGCAGCAATTTCGAGCGGTTATTGTTCGACCTCTTCGGCCGCATGCCGAAGGCGGTCGAGCAGACCATGAAGCATTTCAACAAGGGCGGCCCCTTCCGCGTCGAACCGCAGATCATGCAGGGCGTGCATAAAATCTTCGCCAGCGGGCGGCTGGATGACCTCGAAACCATCGCGACGATTAAAAATATCTACGATAAATATAATTACATCGTCGACCCGCACACGGCCATCGGCCTCGGCGTCGCGCGCCGCCATCTGGACGAAAACCGAGATGCCGTGGTGGTCGCGCTGGCGACCGCGCATCCCGCCAAATTCCCCGACGCGGTAAAACGCGCCATCGGCATCGAACCCGCACTGCCCCCGCACCTCGCCGACCTGCACACGCGCGAAGAGCGCTGCACGACGCTGGAGAAGGATGCGGCGAAGGTGAAAGACTTTATGCGGGTGAATAAGAGGAAATAATGGGCAACTGTATGGCGCGCGTAAACGGCGTCCACCCCCGCCTTGTGCGGGGGTCCAAAAGCGCGTCCGCGCGTCTTGTAAGCCGGACTCATATGACGGCTGGACAGCCTTTTGGATGCCCGCACAAGGCGGGCATGGCGGAGAAGTGGGGCTAAAATGAACCTCTATCCTCTCGCCCGCCCTTTCCTGATGAAGATGGACGCCGAGGAGGCGCACCGGCTGACGGTTAAATTGCTGAAAACCGGATTGGGGCCACGCCAGAAACGTGATATCGCGCGGCTGCGCACAACGGTTTTCGGGCTGGATTTCGCCAATCCGCTGGGGCTTGCCGCGGGGTTTGATAAAGAGGCCGAGGTGATCGGCCCCCTGTTCAACATGGGCTTCGGCTTTGTCGAGGCGGGGACGGTGACGCCGAAACCGCAGGAGGGCAACCCGAAGCCCCGCGTCTTCCGCGACGCCGACAACAAATCGGTCATCAACCGCATGGGTTTTCCGGGCGGGGGGTTGGATGTATTCGAACGCAACCTGAAGGAATATCTGAAACGCCCGCGTAAAGGCGTGCTGGGCGTGAATATCGGCGCGAACAAGGATGCGGTGTCGCGCATCGACGATTACCGGCAGGGCATCGAACGCCTTGCGCCGCTGGCCGATTATATCACCATCAATATTTCATCGCCCAATACCGCGGGCCTGCGCGATTTGCAGAAGCGGGACGAGCTGGATTTGCTGCTGGAGGCGTCTGTCGCCGCGCGTAACGCGGGGGCGAAGAAACCGCCGCTGCTGCTCAAAGTCGCGCCCGACCTCGATGACGCGCAGCGCGGCGCGATTGCGGAGCTGGTGCTGCAATATAAAATCGACGGCCTGATCGTTTCCAACACCACCATCACGCGGCCGCCGGAGCTGAAAGCGGAACTGAAAGAAGAAAAGGGCGGGCTCTCGGGCCTGCTGGTGCGCGACCTCTCGACCGCGGTGCTGCATGATTTCTACGCGCGGCTGCAGGGCGTGGTGCCGATTGTAGGCGTGGGCGGGGTGTCATCGGCCGAGGACGCCTATGCGAAAATCCGCGCCGGTGCGGCGCTGGTGCAGATGTATACGGGGCTTATCTATGAAGGCCCTGCGGCCATTCCCAGAATTCTCGACGGGTTGGCCTTCCTGCTGAAACGCGACGGGTATGAGACTGTAGCCGAGGCCGTGGGCGCGGCGCATGCCACTGGCAAACATCCCGCGAAAGCGCTAGGGTAGCGCCATGGCCTCGCCGCAAAAACAGGACGACGACAATATCGTGGATTTCACCCAGCTGCGCCGCCCCATGCCGGGGCAGCGCGCGGATTTCGGCAAGTATTTGTCGCTGAAGAACATCGTTATCTTCCTTGGCGTGGTGACCTTCCTGATATTTTTGGGCTCGGTCGTTTCGGCGCGTATCGCGTTTTTGTTCGCGGCGCTGCTGGGGCTGTTCGGTCTGATGCTGATGGAAATGTCGTCGCGCCGCGGCTGGGAGGCCAGCATCATGCAGCAGATGCAGCGCATGACCGGCGATTACGAACGCCTTGTGCGTGAAACCGCGCGCAACCGCAACGAAGTGACGCAGCTGAAAAAGATATTGTCGGAGGCCGGCGCCACCGCCGCCAAGCAGGGGCGGAGCCAGTCGCCCGATGTCGAGCAGCGCATGGTGCGGCACCTGGCCGAGCAGCTCTCCAAACTGGGCGAGGCCGCAGCGCCCGAGATGGAAGTGCAGGACAGCGCCTATGAAACCGGCGCGATACCCGAAGACAGCCCGCTGATGCAGGCGACGCAGGAAAACATCGGCCGCATCATCACGGACGAGCAGGTCTTGCAGGTGGTGAACGCCGCCGTCAGGCAGGACAGGATTGATTTGATTTTGCAGCCCATCGTGGCGCTGCCGCAGCGCAAACTGCGGTTCTACGAAATGTTCTCCCGCATCCGCATCAAGCCGGATGTTTACCTGCCGGCCGAGCGCTATATCGAGGTCGCCATGCGGCAGGATTTGGTGCCCGCCATCGACAATTTATTATTGCTCCGCGGGTTGCAGATGATCCGCGAGGTCGATGACGCCGCAGGCGGCGCGTTTTTCTGCAACATCACTTCCGTCACGCTGAACGACCCGAAATTCATGGGTGATTTGGTGGAGTTTATCGCGCAGAGCAGGGCGCTGGCGCCGCGCCTTGTGTTCGAGCTGGGGCAACGCGACCTTGCGCATATGTCGCCGGAGGTGCTGCCGATACTGGAAGGCCTGTCGCGCCTTGGCTGCCGTTTTTCCATGGACCAGGTGAAATCGTTCAATTTCGACATCGCCTACCTCGAGGCGCGGCACATCCGCTTCCTGAAGGTGGATGCTGCGCTGCTGTTGCAGGAAATGAAGCAGCAGGGCGGCATGGCGCGCATGAAGCGCCTGAAATCCGCGCTCGATTCCAGCGGCATCGACCTGATCGTCACACATATCGAGCATGATAAACAGCTGCTCGACCTGCTCGACCTCGGCATCGATTACGGGCAGGGGTATCTGTTTGGCAAGCCGGTGCCCGGCCGCCTTGCGCCCGCGGGCAAAGCCTAATGACGCTGCCTAAATATATAAACGGCATCAGCGCCATCGCGCATCTGTACGAGGGGTTTATCCTCGACCTCTGGGGCGTGGTGCATGACGGCATCAAGCCGCTGCCCTATACGCTCGATACCTTAAAAGAGATGAAAAGGGCGAAGCGCCGCATCTGGATGCTCTCGAACGCGCCGCGCCGCGCGACGGTGGTGGAACAAAAACTTAACGAGATGGGCGTCGACAAGCATTTATATGACGGCATCATGACCTCGGGCGAGGCGTCGTACCTTGCGCTGCGCGACCGCTACCTGAAAGAATGGGGCAAGAAGTGCTACCACCTCGGCCCCCATGAAAAGGACAAGAGCCTTTATGCGGAGCTGGATATCACGCTGGTCGATAAGCCGTCCGAGGCCAATTTCGTGCTGGCGACCGGCGTGCATGACTTTAAGGATACGGCCGAGCAGTATGCGGGCGTACTGGCCGACTGCGCCAAGGCCCATCTGCCCATGCTCTGCGCCAATCCGGATAGAGTTGTGCATGTCGAAGACCAGCTGGTCGTCTGTGCCGGCACCTTCGCCGATATGTACGAGCGGCTGGAGGGGGAGGTGCAATGGTTCGGCAAGCCCTACCGCTCCGTCTATACCCGCTGCCTCGAGGGGCTGGGGGTCGAAAAAGTGCTGGCCGTGGGCGACGGCATGCCGACCGATATCGCGGGCGCGACGGGCGCGGGGCTCGACTCAGCCCTCGTGACGGGCGGGATCCACAGGGACGAGCTGTTAGACGATAACCTTAAAGCTGCGGATGAGACTCAGTTACAGGGATTCTTGGCGCGCTATCCTTACAGGCCTTCTTATTTATTGAATGCGTTTTTCTGGTAAAAATGCAGAAAAGCCTTTATTTGCAGCGCTTTGTTGCGGATTAAAAATTACTTAAAATTTTGCATAAATGTGCATTAATTTGACCGTTTTCAGAAATGGGCGTATCATAAAAGAATAAGCCTGAATAAGGTTGTGGTGTGTATTTTATTGTGTCGGGGTCCAAGCCATGAGTCTTAACAAGAAAAGCGTTGCGGCATTCCTTTTCATGCCTCAATTCCACTTGTGCTTCCAGGGGTTAAGCCACCTCTACCCTGTCTTCATGCGAATCCTCGCGCTGATGTTCACGCAAGCGGGCATCCTGCCGCATAACCACCCCGCCACGCGCTACGGCATTGCGGGCGTCAAAAAATACAGCGTTTCCGAGCTGATCGGCGAAGCCTGGTACAACCTGCGCAACCGCCGCGGCGCAACCCCCTACCAGTGGGGTGTTTTCGCTTCCATCATCGTGATGATGGGCGCGTTCATCGGCGCTATCGGTAACTTCGTCTTCACCGTCGCCTTCGGCGCTGCAAACGTCGCTCAGGCGCAGCTTTTCAGCAACGCGCTGATCCCCGATACCTCGATCGGTTTCGTGCAGACCATGGGCCCGCCCCCGGCAGGCGCCGTGTTCGACAAACGTATCGGCGCGAGCGCGCAGAACGGCGCTTACGGCTACAACGACTACGCGCTGATCATGCTGGATAAAATCCTGCGTTCTTCGGCAGCTACGCCCCAGACCGGCGGCTCGCTGCAAAACGGTATTACCGCGCTGTTCCAGGTCTATAACACCGCGATCACCATCATCGCGGCTGTCATGATCTTCTGGATCATCACCTCGATCGTCGTCGATACCGCCAAGACCGGTGTCGTGGGCGGCGGCCGCCATAACATGGTCTGGGCCCCGATCCGCATCGTCTTCGCGCTCGGCCTCATGATCCCGCTGGGCACCGTCGGCTATTCCTCGGGCCAGTATTGCGTGATGAAACTGGCTGAATGGGGTTCGAACCTCGGTTCCAACGGCTGGCGCGCCTATGTGATGGCCGTGACCGGCGTGAACGACCTGCTGGCACCCACCACGCCTGAAAACGTCTCCGGCGTCGTGAACGGCATCGTCGCATCGCAGGTCTGCCGCGTGGCCTACAACACCTATGTCGAGGCCTCGACCGGTACCACGACCACCTCGACCGCGACCCCGAACCCGAACGTGCTGATCCACCCCGTCAACTCCATCTCGCCCGACAGGCAGAGCCTGCAGCGCGCCTGGACGAACAAGAACGACGGTAACCTGTGCGGTATGCTCGTCATCCCCATGGGCGCCAACGCGCTGGGCCTCGGCTTCTCCGACGATGCGACCCGCATCATGACGGTCGCCAGCCTCGCGACCCAGTTCGGTAACGGCAACAACTACCTGAACATCGCCCAGACGGCGCGCGCTGCTGCGCTTGCCGCGGTCGGCGCCAACGTCGTCCCGACGCTGGAACCGCCTGCGCTGCGTTTCGCCTGCGCCTTCGTGCCCCATGCCATGAGCGCCGCAACGCCCGTGGCGGGTGCGGCCCTGGTGAACCGTGCGCGTAACGCGACCGGCCCGGGCTGGCAGAACGGTATCAACTCGTGGAACGGCACCACCTGGACTGCGGGCGCTGCGCCCACCGTCGGTGCCTCGACGCCCGTGACCATGGGCGCCGTCGGCTCGCTTTGCAACGGTAACAACAACGCGGCGCCTTGCTCCACCGCGATTTCGGCCGGCCCCCCGTCTTCGCCCAAGCCGAACCTGAGCTGCCACATGGCCATGAACCTGCTGATGTCGGGCACTACGGGCCTCGTGACCAACGCGATCAACGCGGCGGCCGCCATCTTCTCGAACTACCTGTCGGGTAACGCCAGCACCGCCAACACCATCATGAACAACATGATGCAGCGCGGCTGGGGCGGTATGGGCATCTGGTTCAACGAACTGGCGTCCATCAACCTGACCCACCAGGCGCTGTCCGCCCCGAACATCTCTGTCGTGCCCGGCAAACTGGCCAGCGGCGCTGCGGAGTGCCAGCAGAACTACCAGAGCCCGAACTCGGCCTGCAAACTGCCGGCTATCGACCGTGAAACGGCGCTCGTGATGGCGCAGTACCAGGCCTGGTACGAAAAACTCGCGACCCAGGCGCCCCTGCCGCTCGCAGGCGCCGCCATGAACCTGGCCACCGCCGGCCTGAACGGCCGCTACCTCGGCACCGGCGACATCCGCCAGGAACAGGCTGAACAGGTCGACAAGCCTTCCTTCCCCGGCATGATGAAAATGGCGTGGTGGATTGGTACCGGCCAGAGCCAGAAAGTGATGGATGCTATCATCCGCCGCGTCTTCGGCCTTGATAACACCCGTACCTACCTGTGGACCAACCTGGTCGGCGACATCAACGACGCCACCTATCCGCTGGTCAACATGGTCGTGGTCGGCAACAAGATGCTGGTCTCCGGCGGCGGTATCCTGATCGGCGCGACTGTCGGCCAGGCGCTGCTCGGCCTCGTGCCCCCGGGCCTCGGCCTTGCGGGCTCCATCATCTTCGACTTTGCGAAGATGTGCGCCTATACGCTGATGACCACTGGTATGCTGCTGACACTCTATGTGCCGGTGCTGCCGACGATCCGCGTCGCCTTCTCCGTCATGACCTGGATGGTCTCGGTCTTCGAAGCGACCGTGATGGTCCCGATCGCCTGCCTTGCACACCTCACGACCGAGGGTGACGGGTTGGCCGGTGCCGCCAAGAACTGCTGGATCTTGTGGCTGAACGTGCTGACAAGGCCTATCCTGACGGTCTTCGGCTTCATCGGTGCGTTCCTTATCTTTAACGCCTGGGTTGTCTACTTCACGAACGCCTTCGCGGCGGCCGCGATGCAGTCGACCAGCCAGTCGAACGTCATCATCCAGATCCTGTGCCAACAGTTCTATTCTGTGATGTACGTGACGATCTGCTACTCGGCGGCGAACGCCAGCTTCAAGATGCTGGACATCATCCCGAACGCACTCTTCCGCTGGATGCCGGGTGCGCAGGGCGACTTCTCGTTCGACTCCGACGGCGGTGCTGCAGACTTCACCAAGGGTACGGCGGAATCCTTCGTCGGCGCCAAAGGTGTGGCAGCTGGTGCAAGCCAGGACATCGTCAAGTTCGGCAAAGACGTGGGTGCGGCTGCAAGGGAAGCCGCCAAGAAAGGCGCAGCGGGCGCCTGATAAAGCCCCGAACCAAACAATCCCGCCGGGTGTCACAACCCGGCGGTTTTGTTTTGGGCGGATTGTTTCGGGCGGCTGCCTGATTGTTCCCTTGTCCCTGCGCAAATTTTCCGCATCATTCCGCTTTGCTCGCCCCCTTGCAGCGGCTATACTGCCTGACGGTAATCCGTTGTAATTAAAGGGGAATTCTTATGTCTAAACGCGCCATACTGCTGCTGGCCGCCAGCCTTTTGCTGGCTTCCCCCGCGCTTGCCGACACAACGCCGATGCACGGCTTTGCCATCCACGGCGACGTGAAGTATCCGGCGGATTTCAAGCACCTTGAATACGCCAACCCCGATGCGCCCAAAGGCGGCGAGCTGCGCCTGGCCGACAACGGCACCTTCGACAACCTGAACGGCTACATCATCAAGGGCGTGGCCGCGCCTGGCATCGGCCTCACGCAACTGACGCTGATGACCGAAACGCAGGACGAGGCCTTCAGCGAATACGGCCTGATCGCCGAAACGGTCGAGATGCCCGACGACCGCAGCTGGGTCGCCTTCAACCTGCGCAAGGAAGCCAAGTGGCACGACGGCAAACCGATCACCGCGGATGATGTCGTCTGGACATTCAACACGCTGATGAAAGACGGCGCCCCTTTCTTCCGCGCCTATTACGCCAACGTGAAAGAGGCAAAGGCCGAAAGCCCGGCGCGCGTGAAGTTCAGCTTCAACACCGCCAACAACCGCGAGCTGCCGCTGATCATGGGCCAGATGCCCGTGCTGCCCAAGCATTACTGGGAAGGCAAGAAATTCACCAACACCACGCTGGAGGCGCCGCTCGGCTCCGGCCCTTACAAGGTGAAATCGGTCGACCCCGGCCGGCGTATTGTGTACGAGCGCGTGAAGGACTGGTGGGCGGCCGACCTGCCGATCGTCAAGGGGCAGTACAACTTCGACACTGTCACCTATGACATCTACCGCGACGAAACCGTGGAGATGCAGGCGCTGTTCTCGGGCCAGTACGATTTCAGGACGGAAAACGTGGCGCAGAACTGGTTCACCCAGTACGACGACAAAAAACCCGTGAAAGCCGGCGACATCGTGAAGGAAGAACTCAAGCACAGCCGCCCCGCGGGGCTGCAGGGCTTTGTCTTCAACACGCGCCGCAAGGTTTTCGCCGACCCGAAAGTGCGCGAGGCGCTGAACTATGCCTTTGACTTCGAATGGTCGAACAAGCAGTTCGCCTTCGGTTCCTACAAGCGTACGAAAAGCTATTTCGAGAATTCCGAACTTGCCTCCAGCGGCCTGCCGCAGGGGCGCGAGCTTGAAATCCTCGAAAAATACCGCGGGCAGATCCCCGACGAGGTGTTCACGCTGGAATATACCAACCCCAAAACCGACGGCAGCGGCAACGGTGTGCGCGCGAACATCGTGAAGGGCAAGAAGATGCTGGAGCAGGCCGGATGGAAAATCGGCAAGGACGGCATCATGGAAAAAGACGGCGAGCAGCTGAAATTCGAAATCCTCTCTGAAAGCGAGGCGGTGGAGCGCTGGATAGGCCCCATGCTGGGCAACCTGAAAAAACTGGGCGTCGAGGCCAAGCTGCGCCATGTCGACATCACCCAGTACCAGAACCGCCGCGACGATTTCGATTTTGACATGACGACCGGCGTCTTCGGCCAGTCGCTGTCGCCCGGCAACGAGCAGCGCGATTTCTGGGGCTCGGACAAGGTGAACGTGAAGGGCAGCCGCAACCTGATGGGCGTCAACAGCAAGGCCGTCGACGGGCTGATCGACGAAGTGATCGCAGCCCCCGACCGCGAGGAGCTGATCGTCCGCACCCATGCGCTGGACCGTGTGCTGCTGCACGGCCATTACGTGATTCCGCAGTGGTATTTCGACGCCTTCCGCCTTGCCTACTGGAACAAGTTCGGCCGCCCGGCCATCTCGCCCAAATACGGCCTCGGCGTTTTGGAAACATGGTGGTATGACCCCGCAAAGGCTGGTAAACTCGGCTCGACGGCCAAGCCGTAATCAAGGGGATTTTTCTTGCCTGCCTATATCCTCCGCCGCCTGCTGCTGATGATACCGACGCTGCTCGGCATCATCACGCTTAACTTCTTTATCGTGCAGGTGGCGCCGGGCGGGCCGGTCGAGCAGATCATCGCCAAGCTGCAGGGGCTGAACACTTCCGCCACGCAGCGTTTTTCGGGCGGCGGCAGCGACGTCAACCTCGGCCAGCAGCAGATGCAGACCCAGCTGCAGGGCGGGGGCGGCAGCGGCAAATACCGCGGCGCGCAGGGCCTCGACCCCGAATTCATCAAAAGCCTCGAAAAGCAGTTCGGTTTCGACAAGCCTTTGGGCGAGCGTTACCTGCTGATGCTCAAAAACTACCTGATGTTCGATTTCGGCGAAAGCTACGGGCAGAGCAAGAAGGTGGTGACGCTGATCGTCGAGAAAATGCCCGTGTCGATTACGCTGGGATTGTGGACGACGCTGATTATCTATTTTGTTTCCATCCCGCTCGGCATCCGCAAGGCCGTGAAGGACGGCTCTAAATTCGACGTCTGGACCTCGGCCGTGGTGGTGGCGGGGCACAGCATCCCGGGGTTCCTGTTTGCCATCTTCCTTATCGTCGTCTTTGCGGGCGGGACGTATTTCAACATATTCCCCTTGCGCGGCCTGACCTCTGAAAACTGGGCGCAGATGGACTGGCCGCACCGCATCCTCGATTATTTCTGGCATATCGCGCTGCCCGTCACCGCCATGGTGATTTCGGGCTTTGCGGGGCTGACTATCCTGACCAAGAACTCGTTCCTTGAAGAGATTAACAAGCAATATGTGCTGACCGCCCGCGCCAAGGGGGTGGAGGAACACCGCGTGCTTTACAACCACGTGTTCCGCAACGCCATGCTAATTGTCATCGCGGGCTTCCCCGGCGCGCTCATGCATATCTTCCTGACCGGTTCGCTGCTGATTGAAACCATCTTCTCGCTGGACGGGTTGGGGTTGCTGGGTTTCGAGGCGGCGATGAACCGCGATTACCCCGTGATGTTCGGGACGCTGTACATCTTCACGCTGCTGGGGCTTTGCATCAAGATCATCAGTGATATCGTCATGACCATGGTCGACCCGCGCATCGACTTCCGCGCGTCGGGGGAGAGGTAATATGGCCCTGTCGCCCATCGCACAAAGACGTTACAACCAGTTCCGCCGCAACAGCCGCGCCTATTGGTCGATGTGGCTGTTCCTGGCCATGTTCTTCATCAGCCTCTTCGCCGAGATTGTGGCGAATGACAAGCCGCTGCTGGTGAGCTATGACGGCGCGTTCTATTTCCCGGCGTTCAAGTCCTACCCCGAAACCACCTTCGGCGGCGAGTTCGAGACCGAGGCCGATTACCGCGACCCCGTGGTGCAGGAGTTGATTTCTGCCAAGGGCTGGGAAGTCTGGCCGCCCATCCGTTTTTCCTACCAGACCGTCAACTATAACCTGACCGAACAGGCGCCCTCGCGCCCGACCGGTGAAAACTGGCTGGGCACCGACGATCAGGGGCGCGACGTGATGGCGCGCCTCATCTACGGCTTCCGCATTTCCGTCGTGTTTGGCCTGGTATTGACCGTGCTGGGCAGCGTCATCGGCATTATCGTGGGGTCGTCGCAGGGATACCTTGGCGGCTTGTTCGACCTGCTGTCGCAGCGTTTTATCGAGATATGGTCGGGGATGCCGGTGCTGTTTTTGCTCATCATCATGTCGAGCGTGATTGCGCCCGGTTTCTTCACGCTGCTGGGGCTGATGCTGTTGTTTTCGTGGATGTCGCTGGTCGACGTGGTGCGGGCGGAATTTTTGAAGGCGCGGAACCTCGATTATATCCGCGCGGCCAAGGCGCTGGGCGTCACCACGCCTGTCATTATGTTCAAACATGCGCTGCCGAACGCGATGGTGGCGGCGCTGTCGATGATGCCGTTTATCCTCACCGGTTCCATCACGACGCTGACCGGCCTCGACTTCCTCGGCTTCGGCATGCCGCCCGGCTCGCCCAGCCTGGGCGACCTGCTGTCTCAGGGCAAGAACCACCTCGAGGCGCCGTGGCTGGGCATCACCGCCTTCTGTTCGCTGGCCGTGATGCTGAGCCTTTTGACCTTTATCGGGGAAGGCGTGCGCGACGCCTTCGACCCGCGCAAGATTTTCAGGGAGTAGCCATGTTACTCGACGTTAAAAACCTCTCCATCGAATTCGTGAACGGCAAACAGGTGACGCAGGCCGTGAAGGGGATTTCATTCAACATCGAAAAAGGCGAGACGCTGGCGGTGGTGGGGGAATCGGGCTCGGGCAAGTCGGTGACGGCCCTGTCCATCCTGCAGCTGCTGCCCTATCCGCTTGCGCGGCATCCGTCCGGCTCCATCAAATTCAACGGGCAGGAAATGGTCGGCGCGCCGCAGGCCGTCCTTCAAACCGTGCGCGGCAACAAGGTCGCCATGATCTTCCAGGAGCCCATGACCTCGCTGAACCCGCTGCATACCATCGAGCGGCAGATTGCCGAGGCGCTGTTCATCCACAAGAAAATGCAGCCAGAGGCCGCGCGCAAGCGCGTGATCGAGCTGCTGGAGCTGGTGGGCCTGCAGAAACTCACCACGCGACTCGGCGCCTATCCGCACGAGCTGTCGGGCGGGCAGCGGCAGCGCGTGATGATCGCCATGGCGCTCGCCAACGAGCCGGACCTGCTGATCGCCGACGAGCCCACCACCGCGGTCGACGTGACGGTGCAGGCGCAGTTGCTCAAATTATTGCGCGAATTGCAGCAGAAACTGGGCATGGCCATTATGCTGATCACGCACGACCTCAGCATCGTCAAGAAGATGGCGAACCGCGTCGCGGTGATGTACCGCGGCGAGATTGTCGAGACGGCGGAGACCGCGCAGCTCTTCGCGCACCCGCAACACGATTACACCAAAATGCTGCTGGCCGCGCAGCCGAAAGGCGCGCCGCAGGCCTTCGACGAGACAGCGGCACCGGTGCTGACGGGCGACAACGTGAAGGTTTACTTCCCCATCAAGACGGGCTTCTTCCGCCGCACGACGGATTACGTGCGCGCAGTCGACGGCATCGACCTTTCCATCCGCCCCGGCCAGACCATCGGCGTGGTGGGGGAGTCGGGTTCGGGCAAGACGACGCTCGGCCTTGCGCTCTTACGCCTTGTGCAATGCGAAGGCCTCGTCACATTCCTCGGCAAGGACATCACGAAACTGCCGCAGGACGTGTTGCGCCCGCTGCGCCGCGATATGCAGGTGGTCTTCCAGGACCCCTACGGCTCGCTGTCGCCGCGCCTGTCGATCGACCAGATCATCGGCGAGGGGCTGCTGGTGCATTTCCCCGCGCTCTCCGCCAAGGAGCGCGACGACCGCGTCGTGGCGGCGCTGAAGGAGGTCGGCCTCGACCCCGAAACGCGCTTCCGCTATCCGCACGAGTTTTCCGGCGGCCAGAGACAAAGGATTGCCATCGCCCGCGCCATGGTGCTGAACCCCAAATTCGTCATCCTCGACGAGCCCACCTCGGCCCTCGATATGTCGGTGCAGGCGCAAATTGTCGAACTTTTAAGGCAACTGCAACGGAACCATGGGCTCGCTTATATGTTTATTAGTCATGATCTCCGCGTGGTGCGCGCAATGTCGCACCATGTTATCGTGATGAAGAACGGCAAGGTCGTGGAAAGCGGGCCTGCGAAAGAAATTTTCGAGGCGCCGAAAGAGGAGTATACGAAAACTCTGCTTGCCGCGGCGCTCAACATCGAGGCCGCTTAATCGCACGTTAACATAATCGGTGATATACTTGAAGTATCTGGGGGGATCGCTATATACTTTAAAAGGAGCCCCCAAATGAAAACTTCCCTAAAATTTAAACAGCATCTTATCGTTCTCTGCGCGGTGGTCGTTATCGCCGCAACGGGCGCGACGCAGGTGTTTGGCGACGATCCCGAAAGGGCCTCGGCGAACTGCGGCAGATGCATCGAGAAAGCAGAACCCGGCGTGGCTGTCGGCGACGATTGGAAATGGAAAGTCCGCATGATGGCCGGGCGTTAAGCCTGAGTGCCTCGCTTTGAATAGCCGGACCCGCAAGCAACACCAGTAGTATTTTTACCAAGGCATTTATCTAAAATGCCGGGTAATACAATCAGGGCAAACCATGAAACGCAAAATGATGTCAGGCGGCTTTTTGCTGCCCGCTTACCTGCGGCTGACCGCCGAACTGGGTCAGGAGAGAAGCTTCTTTCTCCTTTGCCTTTTTCAGGTGGTCTTCCTTCACGTGGCCGTAGCCGCGGATTTCTTCGGGTATTGCGGCGATTGACACCGCGAGGTCGTAGTTACCCGCGTTCAATTTGTCGAGCAGGCCGGAAACCGTAGCCTTGTAGTCCTTGATCAGCTGGCGTTCCATCTTGCGCTCGGCCGTATAGCCGAAGATGTCGAGCGGCGTGCCGCGCAGGTATTTCATCTGCGCCAATATGGCGAAGACCGGCAGCACCCAGCCGCCCAGCTCCATTTTCTTCAGCTCGCCCGTCACCGGGTCGCGCTTGGCGAACATGGGGGGCGCAAGGTTGAAGCGGAGCTTGATATCGCCTTCGAACGTCGATTTCAGCTGCGAGAGGAACTGGCCGTCGGTGTAAAGCCGCGCCACTTCGTATTCGTCCTTGTAGGCCATGAGCTTGTAGTAGTAACGGGCGACAGCCTCGGTCAGCTTGCCGGGATTGCCTTTCAGCCTGATATCGGCCATGCGCACGGCGTCGACCAGTTCCTTGTACTTCTCGGCATAGGCCGCGTTCTGGTAGCCGGTGAGGGACATCATGCGGCGGTCGATGGTTTCCTCGAGCGTCGTGGAAATCTGGCGGTGGCGGTCGGAACCGTCGGCGGATTTCTTGGGCGTAGCGATCTCGGTCACCTTGTCGAGGTTCCAGGCGGCTCTACGGCCCCAGGTGAAGGCCTGCTGGTTCATCGGTATCTGCACGCCGTTCAGCTCGATCGCCTTCATGATGGCGTCATGGCCGATGGGGATAAAGCCCAGCTGCCATGCATAGCCCAGCATGAACATGTTGGTGGCAATCGAATCGCCCGACAGCAGCGTGGCGACCTGCGTTGCGTCCAGCGTGTGCAAATTCTTCTCGCCGCAAAGCGCCGCGACGGACGAGAGGATTTTGTTGCCCGGGATGTTCCAGTCCGGCTTGCGGGTGAATTCGCCCGTCTGCGCCTTGTGGGTGTTGAGGATGATCTTGGTTTCGCCCTGGCGGATTTTCGACAGGCAGTCGCCGTCGGCCGTCACCAGCATGTCCGCGCCGATGATGACATCGGCGCCGGCGATGCCGATGCGCACTGTATTGATGGCTTCGGGGCTGGCCGCAAGGCGCACGTGGCTGGTCACCGCGCCGCCCTTCTGGGCGAGGCCGGTCTGGTCCATCGTGGTAGCGCCCTTGTCTTCAAGGTGCGCGGCCATGGCGAGAATCGCGCCAATCGTCACGATACCGGTGCCGCCGATGCCGTTGACAAGGATAGCGACGGGTTTTTCAAGGGTGCCGACCTGCGGCATGGGCATGGCGTTAAAGAACGATTCGATTTCGTTATCGACCTTAGCGGCCTCGGGCTTCTTCAGCCCGCCGCCAAGGACTGTGACGAAGCTGGGGCAGAAGCCTTTAACGCAGGAGAAATCCTTGTTGCAGGTGCTCTGGTCGATCTGGCGCTTGCGGCCGAATTCGGTTTCGACGGGCGCGACCGACAGGCAGTTCGATTTCTTGCCGCAATCGCCGCAGCCTTCGCAGACGCGTTCGTTGATAATCACGCGCTTGGCGGGGTCGGGCATCAGGCCGCGCTTGCGGCGGCGGCGTTTTTCGGCGGCGCAGGTCTGGTCGTAAATCAGCACGGTGACGCCCGGCGTGTCGCGCAGTTTGCGCTGCACGGCGTCCAGCTGGTCGCGGTGCTCGATAACGGTGCCATGCGGGAAGCTGGCGTTGCCGTATTTCCACGGCTCATCCGACACGACGTAAATGGTCTGTATGCCTTCGGCGCGCACCTGGGCTGCCACCATGGGCACGGTCAGCTGGCCGTCGACGGCCTGTCCGCCCGTCATGGCGACGGCGTCGTTATAGAGGATTTTATAGGTGATATTGACGTTTGCGGCCTGTGCGGCGCGGATGGCCAGCAGGCCGGAATGGAAATAGGTGCCGTCGCCAAGGTTGACGAAGACGTGTTTTTCATCGGTAAAGGGCGCCTGGCCGATCCAGGGCACGCCTTCGCCGCCCATCTGCGTGAACATGACGGTGGACCTGTCCATCCACATCGTCATGTAATGGCAGCCGATGCCGGCCAGCGCGCGCGAGCCCGTGGGCACGACGGTGGAAGTATTGTGCGGGCAGCCCGAGCAGAACCACGGCATGCGCACGACAGGAGCGGGTTTGCCCTTGAGGTCGAAATTCTTGTGGATGATATCCATGCGGTGCGTGAAGGGCGACACATCCATGATGGGCGACAGGCGCTTCAGCAGCGCGTCGGCGATCTGGCCGGGCGACAGTTCGTAGGTTTCGGGCAGCAGCGGTGCGCCCTTGTCGTCGATCTTGCCGGTCACGCGCGGGCGTTTCGGCGCGGGCATGTTGAACAGGGCTTTTTTGATCTGTTCCTCGATCAGGCCGCGTTTTTCCTCGACGACGAGGATTTCTTCGACTTCTTCGGCCAGTTTGATGATGCCGGAGATTTCAAGCGGCCAGACAAGCGCTACCTTGTACACGCAGAGGCCGATTTCCTCGGCGCGCTGTTTGGTGATGCCGAGGTCGTCGAGCGCCTGCATCGTGTCCATCCAGCCCTTGCCGGTGGCGACGATCGCAAACCTTTTGCGCGCGGGGTTCAGCGTGAAGTAATCGAGGCCGTTGGCGCGGGCATAGGCCTGCGCTGCCGGCAGCTTCCAGTTAACAAGGCGCTCTTCCTGCTGCACGGGCGGGTCGTACCAGCGGATGTTGAGCCCGTCCTTCGGCATCGCGAAATCTTCGGGCGTCTTGAAATTGATCGCGAAGGGGTCGGTGAACACGCTGGCCGAGCTGTCGGCGAAATCGGAAATGATCTTGAAGCCCGTCCAGGCGCCGGAATAACGGCTCATGGCGATGCCGTGCAGGCCGAGGCTTAAGGCGTCCTCGATGCCCGCGGGGTGGAGCATCGGTATCATCGCGTGAATAAAGGCGTGTTCCGACTGGTGCGGGAAGGTGGATGATTTGCAGGCATGGTCGTCGCCCGCCAGCGCCAGCACGCCGCCGTATTTGGACGAGCCCGAGGCATTGGCGTGTTTCAGCACGTCGATCGAACGGTCGACGCCCGGGCCCTTGCCGTACCAGATGCCGACGACGCCGTCATAGCGCGCCGAAGGCGTGCCGCCCTGCGCGGGTGAAACGTTCAGCTGCTGGCTGCCCCAGACGGCGGTGGCGCCCAGGTCTTCGTTGACGCCGGGGACGAATTTGATGTCGTGGTCGGCCGCGAATTTCTTGGCCTGCTTGATGGCCTGATCAAGCCCGCCCAGCGGGGAGCCGCGGTAGCCCGAGATAAAGGTGGCGGTTTTAAGGTTCTTGGCCTTGTCCAGCTCGTGCTGCATCATGGGGATGCGCACAAGGGCCTGAAGCCCGTTCAGGTAGATACGGCCCGATGTCTCGGTGTACTTGTCATCTAACGTGACAGTCTTGCGCATAGCCCTCTACCCAGTTCAACCGATTCACACACAGGAGTTAAGGTAGTACCCTATACCATGTGGAGCAATATTATTTCACGTTTTATTTTCATATTTTTTGCGCAGATTGTTTCTTATTTTCAAGGCTTTAGGTAAGAAAAATGTGCTGCGCCGCACCATCGGCTGGAATATAAGGCTTTTCTAACCCGTTTGGCTTATGTTACAACCCTCGAGCCGATAATGGCCAAAACATCTAGACCCAGTGATATTCGAGAAAGAGGTGATTACCATCGTACAGGTCATCGTACGCGATAACAACGTCGACCAGGCCCTGCGCGCATTGAAGAAAAAAATGCAGCGCGAAGGTCTCTTCCGTGAAATGAAATTGCGCCGCCACTATGAGAAGCCTTCTGTGAAGAAGGCGCGCGAGCGCTCGGAAGCCGTCCGCCGCCATCGCAAACTTGAGCGCAAGCGCAAGGAACGCGACGGCGAGTGATTAGGTTATCGATCACCGCTTTTTAGCAAATAATGAAAGGGCCCGCGAGATTTCCGGGCCCTTTTGTTTTATGCTCGAAGCAGGTTTTATTTTCGGGGTTTTTTCATGCGTTTGCTTTTTGCATTTGTTTTGGTGGCTGTGTTTTGCGGCGCGGCTTTTGCGTCGCCGATCAAATCGGACGAGGAAATCATTTTCTTCCGCACCGCCGCGCGGCAGGCGGCGGAGCCGGATAAATGGATCATCCCCGTGCATGCCTGGGTTTTCGAGCCGGAGGAGGGCATGGGCCTGCGCAGCGCCGCCGTGATGGCGCTGGCGCATGAACTTGAGCTCGATGACAACGAGATAACCAACGCCATGTTCACGCGCATGGCGCGCTGGTTCCTGGTCGACAATGAAAGCGGCAAGTATTTCAAGACCAGCCTCGGCTCAGACGACGTGGGGCCAACGGGCGCGAACGGGCGCGCGGTGAAGGAGATTACCACCACGATTACCGGCGGATGGGAGGGCTTTGTCTTTAACTACACCGCCGATGTGCCGGGCCGCGATTTCAAGGCGGAAACGATACTGGTGCCGGAAACCGGCGTCTCGGTGATTTCCGACATCGACGACACCATCAAAATCAGCGAAGTGCTGGACAAGCGCAAGCTGATGGAAAACACGTTTTTAAAGGAATATGTGGCAGCGCCCGGCATGGCGGAGGCTTACAAGCGTCTTGCGGCGTCTCAGGTGGCGTTTCACTATCTTTCGTCCTCGCCGTGGCAGTTATACCCTGCGCTGGTCGATTTCATGGACAAGGCGGGATTCCCCAAGGGCTCCTTCCACATGCGCGATTTCCGCATGAAGGACGAAACCGTGCTGAACGTGATGAAATCGTCCGAGGAAACCAAGCCGCCCGGTATCGCCAAGCTGTTCGAGGATTTTCCCAAGCGGCAGTTCATTCTCATCGGCGACAGCGGCGAGAAAGATCCCGAAATCTACGGCAAGATCGCGCGCGCCTATCCCGGCCGTGTGAAGCATATCTATATCCGCAAGGTGACGCCCGAAGGTGCCGACGACGCGCGCTATAAAGACGCCTTCGACGGCATCGAGGCGCCGTTTACGCTGTTCGACGATGCGTCGGTGATTATGCCTTGAGGTTCTTGCCCAGGCGGCTGCCGAAGATGTGGGTTGCGTCGGGTTTGCCGCCAAGGGCTTTGTAAGCCTCCATTGCGCGCTGCAGCGTGGCCTCGTCCAGCTGGTCGAAGCTTTGCGGCGCCCCGGTGGTCTCCTGCCCCGTTTTCAGGTTTTCGCTGATGCTGGTGCGCTCGCGCCCCGCGAAGTTGAAGATTTCGGTGAGCCTGCGGCCGATAGCGGGGAAGGTGCCGACATAGGCGACGCGGTCTTCGCCCAGCTTCACCCATTGCTCGCCGTCGTCTTTCAGCGCGGGGGCGGCGGGCGCCGGCGCGGTGCGCTGTTCGATCATCTGCGCGATGACGCCGTTCTGGCGTTCATAGGCGTATTCAAGCGCCGTCTTGCCCTGGTTGTTGCGGAGCGCGGTATCCGCGCCTTTATCCAGCAGCTTTTCAACCATCAGCGGGTGCCCGCCGTTGATCGCCCAGTGCAGCGTCGTATAGCCGTAATAGGTGTCGCGCGCGTCAATGTCCGCGCCTTGTTCGATCATCAAATCCGCCGCGCGCTGGTAGTTGCGCGAGACGGCGATATGCAGCGCATTGCGGCCATAAGTGTCGACCGCTTCGGGCTTCGCGCCTTTCTGGATGAGCGCGAGCATGCTTTCCTCGCTGCGCTCGGCCGCGGCCAGCAGGCTGCGCGCATCGGGCGGCGCGCCGGCGGCAAGAAGCGTTTTCACAAAAGCCTCGCCCAGATGGTTCTGCGCGGCCAAAAAGAGCGGCGTGCGGCCGCCGTTGTCGGTGGCGGTCAGATCCGCGCCCTTGCGCACAAGCAGGTCGATGACGGCGGTATTGCGGCTATAGCTGCCGGCGGCCACGTGCAGGGGCGTTTCCTTGCTATGCGTGCGGGCGTTGACGGGCGCGCCTGCCTCCAGCAGCTCTTCCAGAATGTCGGTATTGCCTTCCATGGCGGCCAGGTGCGGCGCCAGGTAGCCGTGTTCGTCGATGGCAGCCAGATAGGCGGCCTTGTCGGGGCTTGCCATGCATTTTTGCACGACATCGAGGTCGCCGCGTTTCACCGCGCGCAAAAAGCTGTTCTTGCTGGTCGAAAAGAGGCCCATGGGTCTCGCCAATGATTGGAAACACTGAAATATGGCAAGTTAAGCGGGCGGGGTCAATCCCCTTAAAAAGCGAGTATTTACAAGTTGAAAGACTTCTTCGGCGCGCTGCCGCTGAGGCGTTGCAGCTGGTCAGCGGCTTTCGCCACGATTTCGTCGGATAGCGCGGAAAACTTCTCGGGCTGGCCCAGCGTTTCGGCGCCGGTTTTCAGGTTTTCGGAGATAATCACGCGCTCCTTGTTCTCGAAGTTGAAAATCTCGGTCAGCTTGCGGTTCATGGCGGGGAAGGTGCCGACCTTGGCGACAATATTGTCGCCCATCAGCTGCCAGTCCTGCGAGGGGTCTTTGGGCGCATTGTCCTGTTCGCGCGCAGCGTTTTTAAGCGTCAGCGGCTTCATCACTTCGACGTCGCTGTCGGTCGTGACATCCTCGACCGCGGCGGCGGGCGCGGGGGCGGTGCCGCGGCGGGCGAGCGCGTCCTGCAGGAATTTCAGCGTATGCGGGCTTTTGTCCCTGGCAATGTCGAGCGCGGTCTTGCCCTCGTTATTGGCGATATCGGCGCGCGCGCCCGCCATCACCAGCGCCTCGATCACGGGCCCGTATTCCTTGTCGACCGCCCAGTGCAGCGCGGTGCGGCCGTTGGTGCGGATGACGGTGTTGAGGTCTGCGCCCTTGTCGATCAGCGCTTTTACGACGTCGAGGTCGCTGTGGAAGGCCGCCGATTGTATCGGGTAGTAATATTTGGCCGTATGCGCATTCACGTCCGCGCCCGCAGCGATCAGCAGCAGGGCCGCGCGCGTCTGCCCGTTTTCGATCGCGGCCTGCAGCGCGGCGTAACCGGGGTCGTTGTCGGGAATTTCGAGGTCCGGCGCGCGCGCCAGCAGTTTCTTCATGATCTCGGTATGCCCGCCGCGCGCGGCATGGGACAGCACGGTGATGCCGTTCGCGTCGCGCGTGTTGATGTCGTAGTTATAGCCGAGGCAATCGTTGATTTCGGACATGTCGCCGGAAGCGGCGGCCTTGAGGAAGGACTTCTTCGAACTGATAAAGGCCATCTAGCGCGGTTTTCCCGTTCCGTGTTTGGCCCTGAACCCAAGTTTTTGCATATGGTTACTATGGCAAATTTCCGCGAGAAAGGCAAATTCAGGGCCAGTAGAAGCAAAAAACAGCAGCAATTCATTGATTAAAAAAGATTTTTATCATGTTGACTAATCTCGGCAAAGTAAATATTATGGCAAATATTTTTGAAGCCATAAAGGCAAAGCCCACCAAACGAGGAGTGTGAACAATGGCCGTCGATACCGCCAAATATTATGCCGCCAATCAGGGCAAGGAACGCGAATACGTCCAGGTTTACAACGCCGTCACCTGCAAGGAAGGCGAAACATGGGTTGCCAATAACGGCTTGTTCAACGTCCAGCAAAGCGCGGACGAAGACGGTTACAAACTCAAGGCCTATAGCGGCCCGCGAAAATGCGAGGAAACCTTTATCGCCGCGGACGAATTCAAGGCGAAGTACGAAGATGCCGGCAAGCTTTTCCTTTCGGTGCCGCCCGAGGATATTTCAGCCGAGGATCTTGCTGCCCTGACGCCCATCAAGAAGGGAAAGCAGATGGTCGTGAACGTCGGTGTGTCCCTGTCGACAAGCGCCGAATGCGACGGCTTCCTTTACAAAGCTCCCGAAGGCAACATCTTTTTCTCAAACTACGGGCTGACGACGGCTTTCAATTATGCCGGCAGCAAGTGCAGCACGCATGAAGATCTCGTGGTGAAGGAAAAAAGCGCCGCGCCCTTCAAGGGCATAATCCTTGCCGAAGATGTGACTTTTGATTTCAAGTCCGGTCCGTTTGAGGCCAAGGCCGGAAGTTTCCTGCGCCCGAACCCTGACGATGAGGACGGTTTCACTGCCTATCCCCCGGGCTTTGCACAGTTCGGCCTGCGCCGCACACAGTCGGACGAGCAACTGGCCGCGTTGGTCGATGTGCGCACCGATGATCCGGTGAAGGTGAGCAAGCCGCTGAAGTTCAAGAAGTAACCGGACATAAAAAAAACCACCCCGTTGCAAAACGGGGTGGTTTTTCTTAATTCATTTTACAGGCAGAACTTCTTCAGGCTTTTGGGCTGCGGCGGATTGCCTTTAGACAGCGGCTCGGTCGCTTTTTCGAGGAAGGATGCCGCCTTCGCATCAACCTTCTGCACCAGCGGCATCAGGGTCTTTTTTACTTCCGCGTGGTAATCGTTCAGCCATTTCAGCTCGGCGTCAGTCAGCAGCGAGGGCTCGATCAGGTTGCGGTCGATCGGCGCCATGGTGAGCGTCTTGAAGCCCAGCAGTTTTTTGCCGTCCTTGTCCTTCTCGCCCGTGTCGATGACGGTGACGAGGTTTTCGATACGGATGCCGTAGGCGCCTTCCTTGTAGTATCCGGGCTCGTTCGAGATGATCATGCCGGGTTCCATGGGCACGGTTGTCGAACGGGGCGAAATGCCGCAGGGGCCTTCGTGCACAGACAGGTAGCTGCCGACGCCATGGCCGGTGCCATGGGCATAATCGAGGCCGACTTCTTTCAATGCCGCGCGCGCCTTGTCGTCTAGTTCCTTGCCGACGGTGCCTTCGGGGAATACGCTCATCGCCACCTGTATATGGCCTTTCAGCACGCGGGTGAAACGGTCCTTCATTTCGGCGTCGACGTTATCGACCGCGACGGTGCGGGTGATATCGGTGGTGCCGTCAAGGTATTGCGCGCCGCTATCGACCAGATAGACGGGGCCCGCCAGCAACGGCTTGCAGGTTTCGGGGCTGGAACGGTAATGCACGATTGCGCCGTTGCCGCCAGCGCCGGAAATGGTATCGAAGCTGAGGCCGCGGAAATTCTCGCCTTCCTCGCGGATTTTCTGCAGCAGGTCGGAAGCGCTGATTTCGTTGTATTTCGCCGCGTCGCCCTGGCCGAGGATGGCCGAGAGGAAGCGCGTGACAGCCACGCCGTCGCGGATATGCGCCGCGATGGTGCCCGCGATTTCGACATCGTTCTTTTTCGCCTTCATCAGCTGGAGCGGGCTTTTCTCGGCATGCACAGCGCCGCCCGATGCCTTGACGATTTCTTCGGCCTTGACGGGCGCGGAGCCGGGGTCGATCCAGATTTTCTTGCCCGCAGATGCGAGGTCGCCCAGCGTATCGGCGAAAAGGTTCAGGTCGTGCAGGCGCACGTCGCTGCCCACCCATTGTTTCGTGTCTTCGGGCACCTTGCGCTGGTCGATGAACCAGTCAACCGTGCCGTCCTTGTGCGCAATCGCATACGACAGCGCGAAGGGCGTGCAGGGCACGTCGCCGCCGCGGATGTTCAGCAGCCAGCAAATCTCTTCGGGCAGCGTGATGGCAATCGCATCAACGCCCTTGGATTGCAGCACGCCCGCCAGCGCGTCGCGCTTGTCATCCGACGATTTGCCCGCGAATTTCAGCGGCTGGGGCACGACGGGGGCGAGGGGGGCGGGGGGCTGGTCTTTCCAGGCGGCGTCCAGCGGGTTGCTGTCCAGCAGCACCAGCGTGCCGCCTGCTTTTTCGACCGCGTCCTTGATGCGTTTCGCGTCGTTGGGCGTATGCACCCAGGGGTCGATGCCGAATTTCGCGCCCTTGGGCAGGTTCTTTTCGATCCATTCCGTGGGCGTGATGGTGGGGATGGGGTCCTGCTTTTCGGAGACGGAGCAGATTTCGAAATTTTTCGCATCGACCTGCGTATTTGCCTGCAGCGTGTAGCGGCCGTCGGTGAAGAAGGCGGCTTTGTCCTTGAGGATGACGGCAAAACCGGCCGAGCCGGTGAAATTGGTCGACCAGGCGAGGCGCTCGGCGCGCGACGGCACATATTCACCCTGGAATTCGTCGGCGCGGGGGACGAAGAAGCCCTCGACGCCGCGCGCGGCCATTTCGGCGCGGAGATCTGCCAGTTTATTTTGCTGCACGGCGTTCTGGTTCGCGGCCAGTTGTTCCTTCAGCGCGGAGAGCTGCTGGATGATTTCGGCGCTGCCGCCGGTCGAGAAAAGTTTTACCCAGCGCAGCGGCTCGCCAAGGTCGGCGGGGGCGGCGTTGATGCCTTTCAGCGTTTCCTTCACCTCGGCGATGCTGCGTTTTTCCCCTGCAACGGTGAGCAGGTTTTTCAGGTTTTCGTCGCCTTTGTAGGTCATGGATTTTGCTCCAGCTTGAACCAGGTGATTTCGTGCTTGTTGTTGTACAGATGAAAGGCGAAAGAGCCTTCGATGTCAAGGAAGGGTTTGACGGCCGCCATATCCGTATCCCCTTGAAATTTAATGGTAGTAACGAAGTTGCGCGCATGCCCTCCGTCGCGCCACATGTTGACGAGCCGCAAAAGCCGTTCGGGGTAGCAGATGATGTCGGAAAACAGCCAGTCGACAGGACCTGTATCGGCCGGGGTGAGGGCGAAGGCGCTTTGCTCGATATACTTCACGCGCGGCAGTTTCGCGACGTTGGGGGCCAGCGGCGCCTTGTCGACCGCAATCACATTGACGGCAAGGCTGTTCAGCGCCCATGTCCAGCCGCCGGGTGCCGCGCCGAGGTCGAGGCAGGTTTCGTCGGGCTTCGGCATTTTACCGCAGCGGGTCAGCGCCTCCCATAGTTTCAGGTAGGCGCGGCTGGGCGGGCCGACCTTGTCTTCGAGGAACATATAGGCGCCGTTGGGCACGGGTTCCGAGCATCTGGCGGAGGCGACCATCAGGTCTTCGCGGATCAGGCACCATGAGCCCAAAGGCGCCTGCGGCGGCAGGTTGGGGAATTTCAGCGGCTTGGCGGAGACATGCGGCAGTTTTTCGGTGATGAGTTCACTGCGGCGGTGGAAATCGAAGGCGTAATTCGCCCAGTTGCGCTGGATGGCCTTTAATTTGCGCGCGGCGTCGCCGATGCTCTCGATCTGGATGATTTGGGGTTCATACCACGTGTTTTCGGCCCAGATGGTCTTGCGCGGCGGGCCTTCCGCAAACACCAGGCGCCCGTGGATTTCGCGCGCGCCGCCCAGTTCCTTCACAAGGTCGTCGGTAAAGCCGTCGGGGGCGAGGTAGGCGGTGAAAGTCATGATTTCAGCGAAGGGGCTTTCAGCTTGCGGAGGGATTGGCCGTTGTCGAAGGCGCCCGCGACGTCGCGCGCATTTACAGCTTCGTTGCGGGCGCAGTGGAACAAGACGTCCTTCTGGAACTTTACCATCGCTTCGGGGTCTTTTTTAAGGTCGTAAATCTTGGCGCGCACGGAATTTTCGGTTTCGCCGGTCATGCTTTCGCGGTCGCCGGACAGTTTCAGCTTGCCGTCCATGCCATGGTGGCGGATGTCGAATTCGGAGACCGCCAGCTGCAGCGCTGGCTGGCCGCCGACCTTGGTCGAGAAGGCCAGCAGGCGGTGGTTGGTACCGCTTTTTAAAATACCGCTGACGGGGGTGGTGAGGCCGCCGCCGCGCGGGAACATGGCGAAAGCCTGCTCGGACGGGTTGCCGAAAATCTCGAGGCTGACGTCATAGCCCTGCGCCTTGATGTCGGCGAGGCAGTGGCTGAGGTTTTCGAGCGCCTCCAGCAGGCCGGATTTCGCGTGGTCGTTTTCAAAGCGCGTTTTCTGCGCGTTGAATTCGTCGCGGATCTCTACCTCTGTCATGCGGCGCATGGGCATTTCGGGGGTCCTCTTTTCGGGTGGCACATCATAGCAGAACGGACTTTCGCCGCAATATGAAAAGAATCCTCCCCCTCGCAGGCGGCCCATTTTAAAGGTATAACTATCAGGCATATTTTTGGCGTTTAAGGTTATAATTATGAAAACAGAAAACACGGCTCCCAAGCCGGCCGCTTCCACCCACAGCTTTCACCCCAGCATTTTGCGCGAATACGATATCCGCGGCACGGTGGGCGAGACGCTGAAGGAAGAAGATTGCTATTTCATCGGCCGCGCCTTTGGCACGATGGTCAAGCGCCACCAGAAGGGCAAGAACGTCGTCGTCGGCTTCGACGGGCGCAAAAGCTCGCCGGTTTTCGCGGCGGCCGTCATCAAGGGCCTGACCGACTGCGGGCTGGATGTGACCAACATCGGCCTCGGCCCCACGCCCATGACCTATTTCGCGATGAAGTCGAAAGGCTTCGACGCCGCCGTGATGGTGACGGGCTCGCACAGTCCGCTTTCCTACAACGGCATCAAGATGGCTTACAAGACCGGCCCCTTCTACGGAAAGATGGTGCAGGAAATCGGCACGCTGGCGGCCGCGGGCGATTTCGAATCCGGCGCTGGCAAGGCATCGGAAGACGATGTGCGAGATGCCTATGTCGACCGTTTGGTCAAAGATTACACGGGCAAGAAAAACCTGAAAGTCGTCTGGGACAACGGCAATGGTGCTGCGGGCGAAATCCTGCGCCGCATGGTCAAGCGCCTGCCGGGCGAGCATACGCTGCTCTACGACAACATCGACGGCACCTTCCCCAACCACCACCCCGACCCGACGGTCGCGAAGAACCTTGTGGATCTTCAGAAAGCCGTCAAGGTCAACCGCGCCGACGTGGGCATCGGTTTCGACGGCGATGCCGACCGCATCGGCGCTGTTGACGGGCAGGGCAATATCCTCTGGGCGGACCTGCTGCTGGCGCTCTATGCCTCGGAAGTCCTTAAGGAACACCCCGGCGCGCATATCATCGCCGACGTCAAATGCAGCCGCGTGTTGTTCGATGAAATCACGCGCCTCGGCGGCAAGCCCGTGATGTGGAACACCGGCCATTCGCTGATCAAGGCGAAGATGCAGGAACTCAACAGCCCGCTGGCGGGTGAGCTGGCGGGGCATATCTGTTTTGCCGATAAATACTACGGCTTCGACGACGCGCCCTATTGCGCCGTGCGGCTTTTGAACCTCTTGAGCCATGCGGGCAAGGGCCTTGCGGAACTCACCGCCCACCTGCCAAAAATGCACAACACGCCGGAAGTGCGCTTCCATGTGCCCGCCGAGCGGAAGTTCAAGATCGCACCCGAGATTAAAGAGCGCCTGAAAAAAGAAAACGCGGCCGGTGTCGAAGTCAACGACATCGACGGCGTGCGCGTCACGACGCCGGACGGCTGGTGGCTGATGCGCCCCTCCAACACCGAGGACGTGCTGACCATCCGCGCCGAGGGCTTTTCTGACGAAGGCCTCGCCCGCCTGAAAAACCAGCTGATCGACCAACTGAAACACAGCGGCATCGCGTCGCCGTTCAACTAAGGGGAATAACATGCCTGAAATGATGCTGCACCCGCGCGTAGTCCAACTGATCGCCTCGCGCATCTGCCACGACCTTGTCAGCCCCGTAGGCGCGGTCAATAACGGCGTCGAGCTGATGCAGGAACTGGGCGAGGACGCGGGCGACGAAGCGGTGAAATTGATCTCCGATTCAGCGCAGCAGGCCTCCATCCGTCTGAAAGCCTTCAGGCTTTCATACGGCGCGGCGGGCACCGACAAGAACGTCGGCTTCAAGGACGTGCGCGAGGCCTTTAGCGACCTGTTGAAAGCAGGACGCGTGCAGGCCGAGTTCGAGCCCGAGATCGGTGTGAAATTCTCCATGCCGCCGCGCGGCTTTTTCATGGTGCTGCTGAACCTGATGATTTTGGGCGAAGAGTGCAACCACGGCGAAGGCAAAATCAGCGTCAGCGCGCTGGAAGGCAACAAGGGCATCAAGGTGCTGGTGACCGGCAAGAACCCCGGTTTCCGCGACGGCGCGGAGGCCGCACTGCGCGGCGAGACCACGCCCGACAACCTCGACCCGCGCTCGGTCCATGCCTATATCACCGGCCGTTTCGCGGCGCATTTCGGTTTCAACCTGGCCTGGGCCGCACAGCCCGAGTTCGGCCGCGTCGAATTTACCCTGTCTTTTCAAGGCTGATTTGACATAACCAAAATTGCGTGCTAGTTTTTCGGGGTTTTCAACGACCCTCGAGCGTGGCCGCATGCCGTCCGAATACCAACAGAAACTGGGACAGGACCTGCTGAAGGAGCTGGCAAACCAGCATCCCGATTTCGACACGCTGCGCGATTTCCTCAAAAGCAAAGCCGACATGTCTCAGACCGACCGACACGGCAATACGGCGCTCTACCTCGTGACCACCTGGGGCAACGTCGCGCTGATGAAGCAGATGATCGACGCGGGCGCCGATGTAAATGCGCGCTGTGTGCATGGCAATACGGCCTTGCATATGGCCGTTGCCGTCAACAGCAAGTCCACCATCACCTTCCTCATCAACAACGGCGCCGATGCCGGTATCGCCAACAACGACGGCAAGACGCCCGTCGACTGCGCGTGCGGCTGGGAAGACATGGGCCTCGCGCAGGAAGTGCAGGAAAAGTTCAACAAGGTCGCCGCTGCGAAAAAGGAAAAAGCCGCCTACGAACATGCCATCACTAACGGCATGCCGGTGCAGGAGGCCTTCCAGCCGATGAAGAAGATCGAGTTGCGCAAGCCTTGAAATAAAGGCATCTTTCTCTATTTAATTGACATAATTACTGAGATCGTGATAATGTCGACGGGTCTAAAAACCTGTCAAATCATCACCATGTCCAAGACTCAGGCTGAATTGCTCCGCATAAAATACGCCATCGATTTGCTGGAAGAAATCGCGCGGCCGCGACCCAGCATGGCCAAAATGATGGAGCTTGTGCCCAAGGCCGACCTCGCCATCATGGACAAGGACGGAAATTCGGCGCTGAACCTAATCATGCCTTGGGGCAAGCAGGACCTGATGCGGCTAATGATCGAAAACGGCGCGGATATCAACCACAGGGGCGCGCAAGGCAAAACGCCGCTTCACGACGCAATGGACCGGCATAGTTACAAGAGCATAGACCTGTTGCTCGAGATGGGTGCGGATATCCACATCAAGGACGACAACGGGCAAAGCCCCGTCGAGTTCGTCCGCGCCTGCGGCGCGAACGAACTTGCTGATAAAGTCACGGAAACCTTCAATACCCTTTCTGCCCACAGGAAAGAAGCGGCGGTTTTAAAAGCCGCCATTTCCGAAGGCATGCCGGTGCAGGAATCATTCCCGCCGATGAAGCCGATAAAAATCCGCCAGGGCTTCTAAAAAACACACGCATGTATGCACAACCAAACCTTAAGGTTTTCAAGCCATATTTAAGGTATGGAGGCAATCGTGCATGGATGACTTGCTGCAGGAATTTCTGGCCGAAACCGCCGAGAACCTCGGGCGGCTGGGCCGCGACCTTGTGACGCTGGAGCGCAACCCCGGCGATACCGAGCTGCTCCGCCGCATCTTCCGCGTCGTGCATACGGTGAAGGGGAATTGCGGATTTTTAGGCCTGCCGCGGCTGGAGCGTGTGGCGCACCATGCCGAAAACCTGCTGGGCAAATGCCGTGACGGCGGCATCGCGCCGACGGCGAATACCGTTTCATTGATCCTTGAATCGCTCGACCGCATCCGCAGCATCACGGGCGGGCTCGCGGCGGCGGGGCAGGAACCGGCGGGCGACGACAGCGCGCTGATTACAAAGCTTGATGACGCCTTCAACGGCGCGTCGCAGGCGGGAAAAGCGCCGCAGTCCGTGCCTGTGGCCGAAACCGAAGAAATTACCGAGACGACGCTGCGCGTCAAGGTCGACACGCTTGAAAAGCTGATGGCGAGCGTGGGCGAACTGGTGCTGTCGCGCAACCAGTTATTGCAGGCTGCGCGCACGGCGGATAGCGGCGTGTTGCAGGCGCCGCTGCACAGGCTCAGCCATATAGTGACGGAAGTGCAGGAAAGCGTGATGACTGCGCGCCTGCAACCCGTAGGCCAGCTATTCGGCCGCCTGCCGCGGCTGGTGCGCGACGTCGCGGCGGCGCTGGGCAAACAGATCGCGCTGGAAGTGCACGGTGCGGAGACGGAGCTTGACCGCCAGATGCTCGACATGGTGCGCGACCCGCTGACGCATCTGGTGCGCAACGCCGCAGGTCACGGCATCGAAATGCCGGAAGAACGCCGCGCGCGCGGCAAATATCCCGAGGGCAAAATCACGCTGAAGGCCTGGCACGACGGCGGCAAGGTAGTGATACAGGTATCGGATGACGGCCGCGGGCTGGATGCGCGCGCAATCGGCGAAAAGGCCGTGGCACGCGGCCTCGTGACACCCGAAAAACTGCGCGAGATGGGCGAGAAACAGATATTGCAGTTCATATATATGCCGGGTTTTTCGACGGCAGCCGAAGTGACGGAACTGTCGGGGCGCGGCGTCGGGCTTGACGTCGTGCTGGGCAATGTACGCCGCATCGGCGGGAGCGTTGAAATGGACAGCCAGCCGGACGCGGGCGCATCGTTTACGCTGCGCCTGCCGCTGACGGTTTCCATTGTGCAGTCGCTGGTGCTGTCGTCGGGCGGCGAAAGATATGCGCTGCCGCAGGCGGGCGTGCGCGAAATTATCCGCTATACGCGCCATGGCGCGGCGCGGGAGGAAGAGACGGCGGGTAGGCCTGTTTTGCGCCTGCGCGATGTAATATTGCCACTGGCGCATCTCGGCCAGCTTGCGCAAACGGGCGGGGGCGAGGGGATTATCGTGGTGATGGGCGATGGCCATGCGGCCTTCGGCCTTGTCGCAGACGGCGTGCTGGGTACCGAGGAAATCGTCGTCAAACCCATGCCTGCGGCGCTCTCCCACCTGCGGCTTTTTTCGGGCAGCGCGATACTGGGCGATGGCGGCGTAGTCACAGTGCTGGATGCGGGCGGGCTCGCGGCCACCATCGGCGCGGATGCCTTCAGCCTTGCCGCCGCGCAGGAAACCGTGAAAGCCAAACCCGTTGCGGAAGACAAATCACAGCTGCTGCTGTTCCGGGCAGGCGCGGGCGGTACGCAGGCCGTGCCCCTGCCCATGGTTTACAGGCTGGAGGAATTCGAAGCTGCGCGGATCGAAAAATCGGGCGGCACAGATGTTGTTCAATACCGCGGCAAGCTGATGCCGCTCGTCAAAACCGCCCCGCTGCAGGATACCGCCCGCCGCAAGGTTATTGTGCTGAACGATAAGGGCACGATGCTGGGGCTGATGGTCGACGGCATCATCGATATCGTCGATGAAAAAATCGCGCTGCAGGACCTGGGCGCACGCCCGGGCGTGCTGGGCAGTGCGATTGTCAAGGGACAGGCTGTCGATATCGTCGACACCATACAGTTGCTTGCGAACGCAAGGAGGGCGCCGTCATGGGCCAGTTCCTGACCTTCACATTGGGTGGAAAACTCTGCGGCATGCCTGCGCTGGCGGCGCAAGACGTCCTGCGCGGACAGCTGCATGTAACGCGCGTGGCGGGCGCGCCTGCTGCCGTCACCGGTATCATGAACCTGCGCGGCCGTATCGTGACGGCCGTCTGCCTGCGCCGCCGCTTCGGATTGCCCGAAAAACAGGGGATGGCCATTGTGGTGGGGCACGCCACAGAGCTTTACAGCCTGATGGTCGACGCCGTGCACGAGGTGGTGGAGCTGGATGATGCAAGACGGCAGGATACGCCCGCCACAATGCCGCCGCCGTGGAAAGGTTCCGTTGAATCCCTCTACCGCATGGATGATGGACTCTTGGCTATTCTGGATACCAAGGCTATGATAGGGGAGTTGCACGGGGACAGGGGAACCCATGAAAACTTGCCTTATCGTTGACGACAGCCGCGTGGTGCGCAAGCTTGCGCGCATCATGCTGGAAGAGCTGGATTTCGAATGCGCCGAAGCCGACGACGGGCAGAAGGCGCTCGACGCCTGTCAACAATCGCTGCCGCAGCTGATTTTGCTCGACTGGAACATGCCCGTCATGGACGGCATCGAATTTTTATCGCAGCTGCGCAAGATGCCGGGCGGCGACGCGCCGAAAGTGATTTTGTGCAGCACGCACAACCAGCTGGACCAGATACAGCAGGCGCTGGCGGCGGGTGCGGACGAATACATCATGAAACCCTTCGACAGCGACATCATGCTGGCCAAGCTGCAGCAGGTCGGCGTCATCTGACATGGCGGGCGCAGGCGACATCGCGGCGGACAGCAGGCCCATCCGCGTGATGGTTGTTGACGATTCCAGCGTGGCGCGCGGGTTTTTGTCGCGCTTCCTCGAAAGCGACCCCGGCATCAGCGTAGTGTCATCGGTTGCCAACGGCCAGCAGGCCTTGCAGTCGCTGGCGCAAGCTGCGCCCGACGTGATTATCCTCGACCTCGAAATGCCGGTGATGGACGGGCTGACGGCGCTGCCCGAACTGGTCAAGGCCGCGCCGCGCGTGCAGGTGATCGTCGCCTCCACCCTGACGCATGATAATGCGGCGCTGGCGATGAAATGCCTGACGTTGGGCGCGGCGGATTGTTTAGGCAAGCCGCAGGCGCAGGACATGGCCTTTGCCGAGGTATTCAAGGAAGACCTTGTGAACCGCGTAAAACTGCTGGGGCAGGTGGCGCGCGGTAAACCCCTGCGCCGCCCTGTTGAACAGCAACCCGTGCAGCCGGAGCAAAAACCGGTGGTGCGGGCGGTGGACACATCTTTTCATCCGGAAGCAATCGCGATTGCATCGTCGACCGGCGGGCCTGCGGCGCTGCTGGCGTTTTTTCAGGGGTTGAATGGCAAGCCCCTGCCACAGCCGGTTTTCGTGACCCAGCATATGCCGCCCGTTTTCACGCAGCTGCTGGCCGATAACATCGCCGTCGGCGCGCGCCTGCCCTGCAAGGAAGCGGTTGATGGCGAAGAGGTGAAGGGCGGGCAGATTTATATCGCGCCCGGAAATTACCACATGACGGTGCGGATGGAGGGTGCGGCAAAACGCATCCGCCTGACGCGCGATGCGCCGGTGAACTTCTGCCGGCCTTCGGCCGACCCGATGCTGGAGAGCCTCGCGCATGCCTATCAGGGCCGGGTGCTGGCGGTGGTGCTGACGGGCATGGGCACCGACGCGCTGAACGGCTGCCGTAAACTTGCGGTTGCAGGCGGCGAGGTTTTTGCGCAGGACGAACCCTCCAGCGTCGTCTGGGGCATGCCGGGCGCGGTCGCCCATGCCGGGCTTTGCGCGCGCATCCTGCCCCTTGCGGAAATGGCGGCGGCCGTGCGAGGCTGTGCCATGGAAGGAAATACGGCATGACCACGCCGGTCTACCAGTTTTTCGAGCAGATACTGAAACGCGAATCCGGCCTCGTCATCACGCCGGAGAAAATCTATCTGCTCGAGGCGCGCCTTGTGCCTGTCGCCAGCCGCCACGGCGTCGAGGGCATCTCCGGCATCGCGCAGCGCCTGCAGGAATCGGGCGACCCCGTGCTGCTGCGCGAAGTGGTCGAGGCGATGGCGACGGGCGAGACATCCTTCTTCCGCGACATGGCGCCCTTCGAAAACCTGCGCAAGGCGATACTGCCGAAGCTGGTCGCGGCGCGCGCGTCATCGCGCACCCTGCGCATCCTTTCCGCCGCCTGCTCGACCGGGCAGGAACCCTATTCGCTGGCCATGCTGCTGAAGGACGAACCCGCGCTGCTGGGCTGGAAATGCGATATCGTCGCAGCCGACATGTCGCAGGAGGCGCTTGAGTATGCCAGCGGCGCAAGCTACAGCCAGTTCGAGGTACAGCGCGGCCTGCCCGTGCGCCTGCTGGTGAAACATTTCACGCAGGAAGGCGAGCGCTGGCGCGTGAAGCCGGAAGTGGCGGGGCTTGTGCGGTTCGAGCGGCAGAACCTGCTGGCCGATCCCGCAAAGCTTGGCGTCTTCGACGTTATCTTCTGCCGCAACGTGCTGATCTATTTCGACGTGCCGACAAAGCAAAAAGTCTTGCAGGGCCTGAAATCCATCCTGCGGCAGGACGGCGCGCTTTTCCTGGGCGGCACCGAAACGGTGCTGGGCGTCACCGACGCCTTCACGCCCGTCGATGGCATGCCCGGCGTTTTCCTGCGTGGCGATACGACGCTGGCGCTGTAAGCCTTAAATCGAAAATTTCTTGGGCGGTTTGTAGGGCGTGTCGTCCTTCGTGACCGCGGGCTCGTTACCTTTCAGGCGTATCTTGAAAGGCTCTTTTTCTACAGGCGCTTCGGGCGCGGGCGGCGTTTCGGGGGGCGTCGGGTTCACCGCTACATAGGCGTCGATCGGTTTGCGGCGCGCGCGGCGGAACGCAAAGATGCCGCCTAGCGCGACAATCCCGATGCCACCCCCGATGGCGGCTTCCTTCGCACCGATGTCTTTCAGGTGGATTTTGTCGAGCAGCGAGGGCTGCTGCGCCGCAGGCTGTTCAACGGGTGCGGGCGGCGCGGGTTGTGTTTGTTGCGGCAGTTTTTGCGGGGGCAATTTTTGTTGGGGCAAAGCTTGCTGCGGCTGGGCTTGCTGCACAGGCGGCGGCGCCTGTTCTGGCGTGGCGGCGGTTTTGTCCTCCGCGCCCTGCTTGGCGGCGACGCAATCGGCGACGCTGCGGGCGGTTGCGATATCGCGGGCGTCTTCGGGCGTCACCAGTTGCGACTGGCAGACGGGCACGAAACGCGCCTGTCCGTCGATTTTGGCAAGGTAGTCGGGCAGTTCGCCCACCTTCGCCTGGAAACGGTTGATGAGCGACTGCACGTTCGGGCCCGAGAGGCCGGGGGCCAGCACGATACGCGGCGCTTCGCGCGAGATTTCTTTTTTCAGCTGCTGGCGCAGCTGTGCGATTTCGGGCGTATTCGTGGGCAGGCCTAAAACATCCTGCGTATGCACGGTCATCTCGATCTGCTTGCTCTGGTCGCCAAGGCGGTCGACGGTCTGTAGCAGGCTGGCGTAGGTTTTTGCGGGTTCGGGTTGTTCTGATTGTGCGAAGGCGGGGGCGGCGACTGCGGTGAAGGCGGCGGCCAGCGCCAGTGTTTTGCCGATAGTCTTCAGTTTGTTTTTCAACGGTGCGGAGCTCTCTTTTTTGCCATCACTCTCGATTCCTTTGTAGCATTGCCCCAAAAATATGTCAATTTTGAGCATATGTGGTATCAAGATATGTCATAGTTAAGCCATTGAATTAAAATTGTATTTCGCCGTTAATTTGACACTTTCCATTTTTCCGGACAACAATTGACCTAAGGCACAGAAAAAAACAGAAGACAAACAGCGAGGAACAAATAACGAGATGAACCGCAAACTAAAAGCCCTGATGCTCTGCTCCGTATTCGCCGTCGCACTCACCGGCTGCGACAAAATTGGCATCGGCGGCAGCAACGCACCGGAAAAACAAGACGTGGCTGTAACGCAGGTCGTACCGCCAGCAGTGAAGCAGGATGCCGCGCCCGTGCTGCCCGCACCCGCAGCGCAGCCCGAGAAAAAAGCGGCGGAGCCCGACGAGCGTACCTTCTCGAACGGCGAACGCGTGGGGCATGTTACCAAATTCTCGTTCAAGAGCAGCCCCCAGCGCCTCGAGGGCGACGACCTCGAGCTTTGCAAGAACTGGGAAGGCGAGCTGTCGATGGAAAACACCGTCGCCAACAATGCAGTAGGCGCTGGCGGCGTCACCAACGGCTCCAACGCTTTTTCCTTCTCGATCGGCAAGGGCCGCAACGACATTGTGAAGAAAGTGCAGGGCGCCCTGCGCAGCGGGCACAAGGTATCGCTGCAGTATAACCAGGTCGTGCGCCACGACGAATGCAAATCGCGCACCGATTACTACGTCGTGGGTGTGAAAGACCTCGAGCCCACGCCGCCCAAGGTCGTGCAACCCCCGCCTGCGCCTGTTGTGAAAGCGCCCGCGAACCTCAATTCAGGCGGGCCGCAGTAACAAAGAAACAGGCGACGGCCATGAAAAAAGCGGCAGGTTTGCGCCTGCCGCTTTTTCGGGAAGAAACCCTTTATCTTTATGCGTTAGCCTCTTTGCCGCCGCCTGCCGATGCGCCGGTCGGGTCGCGCAGCACGTAGCCGCGGCCCCAGACGGTTTCAATGCATGCGCCGCCGTCAGGCGTGATTTTCTCGATCTTCTTGCGCAGCTTGCAGATGAAGACGTCGATGATCTTGACTTCAGGCTCGTCCATGCCGCCGTAGAGGTGGTTGAGGAACATTTCCTTGGTGAGGGTCGAGCCCTTGCGCAGGCTGAGCAGTTCGATAATGCCGTATTCTTTAGACGTGAGGTGGAGCTGTTTGTCGTCCACTTCCACCGTGCGCGCGTCGAGGTTGACAGTAATCGGGCCCGTTTTAATGACCGACTGCGAGTGGCCCTTGGAGCGGCGGACGATGGCCTGGATGCGAGCGAGCAGCTCGCGCTTGTCGAAAGGCTTGGTCAGGTAATCGTCGGCGCCGAAGCCGAGGCCTTTCAGCTTGCTGTCGAGCTCGGAGAGGCCGGAGAGGATGAGAATCGGCGTTTCCACCTTTGCCGCGCGCAGGCGCTTCAAAACTTCATAACCGTCGAGGTCGGGCAGCATCAGGTCGAGGATGATGATGTCATACTCGTACAATTTGCCGATCTCGAGGCCGTCCTCGCCCATGTCGGTGGTGTCCACCACATAGCCGTCGGATTTCAGCATCAGTTCGATGCTCTTGGCCGTGGACTGATCGTCTTCAATAAGCAGTACCCTCATCGCGTTTCCCCTTAATGAATGCTTAGTGGAGTTGAATCACTATTTAATCCTCTTCAACAGTATACCATTAATCTTAATAAAGATTAAAAAAAGCGACCCCACCCTTGCCATACGCGAAAAAAATCTAATATTATCAAAGGAAAAGAAATTTCGTTCGCGTTAAACAAATTTGAGATAATATTAAATCTGGGGTCCGGAAAGATGATTTCAAGTCATCATTTTATAGAAAATCTTAACGACAGCATCGACGAACTGGCCGAATACCAGCTGTTCGGCCGCGTCACCAAGATCCTTGGCATGCTGGTCGAAATCGGCGGGGTCGAGAAAGAACTCGCCATCGGCGACCGCTGCAACCTCACCCCGCGCGGCGCCGATGTGGTGCCCTGCGAGGTGGTGGGTTTCCGCGACGGCCGCGCGCTGGTGATGCCGTTCAAGCCGCTGGACCGCGTAGGGTTAGGCTGCCGCGCCGAAGTTGCGCAGGCGCGCCCTGCGGTTTATCCCTCGAACGCCTGGCTCGGCCGCGTGGTGAACGCGTTTGGCGAACCCATCGACGGCAAGGGCCCCCTGATGCAGGGCGAAGACCATATGCTGCTGCGCGCCAAGCCGCCCGCGGCGCATGACAGGAAACGCCTCGGTGATAAACTTGACCTCGGCGTGCGCGCCATCAACTGCTTCCTTTCTACCACGCGCGGGCAGCGCATGGGCATCTTTGCGGGCTCGGGCGTGGGGAAGTCCATTCTGATGTCGATGCTGGCGCGCAATACCGAAGCCGATATCAGCGTTATCGGCCTGATTGGCGAGCGCGGGCGCGAGGTGCAGGAATTTCTTGAGGACGAACTGGGGCCCGAGGGCCTGAAGCGCGCTGTCGTCGTGGTGTCGACATCCGATGAATCGCCGCTGATGCGCCGCCAGGCCGCTTACCAGACGCTGGCCGTGGCCGAATACTTCCGCAACCAGGGCAAACAGGTGCTGCTGATGATGGACAGCGTGACGCGTTTCGCCATGGCGCAGCGCGAAATCGGCCTGTCCGCGGGCGAACCGCCGACCTCAAAAGGTTATCCGCCCACCACTTTTTCGGAGCTTGCCAAGCTGCTGGAGCGCGCGGGGCCGGGAGAAAAGGGCAAGGGTGATATCACCGCTTTCTTCTCGGTGCTGGTGGAAGGCGACGACCACAACGAGCCGATTTCAGACGCCGTGCGCGGCATCATCGACGGCCACGTCGTGCTGGAACGCGCGATTGCCGACCGCGGGCGTTACCCCGCCATCAACGTTTTACGCTCTGTCTCGCGCTCCATGCCGCGCTGCCTGACGGCGGAGCAGGCGGCGCTGGTGCAGCGCGGGCGCGAAGTGATGTCGACCTACGAAGACATGGCCGAGCTGATCCGCCTCGGCGCCTACCGCCGCGGCAGCAACGCCAAGGTGGACGAGGCGATTGACCTTTACCCGAAGATCGAGGCCTTCCTGGCGCAGAAGCCGAAGGAGAAGACATCCCTGGAAGAGGGTTATAAACAGCTGGCCATCGCACTTGGTATGGCCGTTGCCGAACCCCCGAAAGCGCCGCCCAAGGCGCCGCCGCCAAAGAAAAAATAACGGGGCGTAAATGGCCGACCTCCACACGCTTATCCGCCTGCATAAACACGAACTTGACGAAAAACGCCGCGCGCTGGGCGAACTTTATGCCGCCATGGCCGACCTCGAGCGCCGCCGCCGCGACCTCGAACGCGCTTTCGATGCCGAAAAACAGGCCGTATCCGCGGGCGGCGATATACATTTCACCTTCGCCCAATACGCCGAAACCGTGGCGCAGAACTTCAAGGAAATGGACAATGCCGAGGCCGAACTGGAAGAACTGGTCACCAAGGCCAAGGACAGCCTGATGGAAAGTTTCAGCGAGCTGAAAAAATACGAGATGACACAGGAAGAACGCGACCGGCTGGAAGAAGAAGAACGCCTCTTCCGCGAAAACCAGAACATGGACGCCATCGGCCTCGAGAATTTCAGGCGCAAGGGCGATGAATAACCGGCTGGCGCAGGAACTGAAGGATCTGGCCGCAGCCGACCTTGCCAAGCGTGCGGAACTTGCGACGGCAGGCACGTTGTTCGACGGCTATCATCCCGACATGGAAGCGCTGCATATCGCCAATGCCCGCAGGCTTGAAAACCTCATCGAGGAGCTTGGCGGCTGGCCCCACGCGGGCGTGGTGGGCAGTGAAGGCGCCGAAGCCGCATGGCTGGTCGCACAGCATGCCATCAGCCTGCCTGATTTCCAGCGGCGCGTGCTGGGACTGCTGAAAGAAAACGAAGGTGCGGTGCCGCCCGCACAGGTCGCGCACCTGGAAGACAGGATCCGGCGCTTCGAGGGCCGCCCGCAGCTTTACGGCACGCAGGTCGACTGGGATGAAAACGGAAAACTGTCACCGGGTGTGATCGAGGACGAAGCCAATGTCGACAAACGCCGTGCCCAAGTGGGATTAAAGCCGCTGGCCGAACGCCTCGCCGACATGCAGCGAAATGCCGCTGCGGAAGGCGAAAAACCGCCCGTCGATGCTGCCAGAAAACGCAAAGAGGCCGAGGCCTGGATGAAGAAAACGGGTTGGCGTTAAGGGCCCCTCTCGCGTTGCGAGCTATGCAATAGTCCCCTGCTGTGGCAGTTCCACCGTCACCCAGTTCTGCCCCCGCGTCTGGAAACTGATGCCGCCCTGCATATTGGCCTGCTCGAGGCCTTTCGCAAATCCCTGCATCATGTCCTGACGCATTTGTAGCGGCAGGGCCTCGCCGCTGCGGAAGATAAGGTCGAGCCTGCGCTGGCGCATCAACCCGTCCAGCTGCAAATCACCCATGCGCGAGAGGTGCAGGTTGAGGATAAAACGGGTCGAGGGTTTCGTGCCGCCCGCGTTTTCTTCCTTCTCCTGCTCGTCCTGCTGGCGGCGGATGAAGAATTGCAGCTGGCTGAGGTTTTCATCATGCAGCATGGGCATCTGTATCATGCGCCATTCGCCCGCCACGGTTTCCTTGGCCTGCGCGGCCAGCTTGACGAAATCGCCGGACAGGCGGTCGGCCAGCGTCGATTTTCCGTTGCTGCGCAGCGTATCCAGCATATTGCCGCCCAGCCAGCTTTCGACCGATCCCTGCCGCAGCGCGGCGAGGAAGAAGAGCGCCGTGGGCACCAGCCGCGGCGCAGGCGATGGCAGGGTGTTGCGCAGCGCCTGCCCCGCGGCGGAATAGGCGGGCAGCGCCTCCAGCGTTTCGTCGAGCGCGGGCCAGTTGAAGCCGCCGAACCCGCCGCCCTGCGGCGCGCCTGCCTGCAGCGCTTCCATGGCCTGTTGCGCGGTCAGGGGCGTGGCTTCAAACAGCACGGTGCTGCCGATCTCGACGCTGGCGGGCATTTTCATGATAAAGCGGCTTTCGCCCCAGCGGATGACGGGGAAGCCGTTTTCGGTGATGGATTCGACTTCGCCCTGCAGCGGCACAGGTTGGCCCTGCGGCGGCGGCGGAACAGGCGCGCCCTGCGGCGTGACAGAAATGATTTTTATCTGGTGCAGGTTTTGCGGCATTAATCCTGCGAAGGGCGAGGCGGCTGATTGAGACTGCGGCATCTGTGCCGCCATCATCAGGCGCATCAGCCCCGCCACGGGCAATCCGGCGCCCTGCTGCGCCTCGAGCGCGGGCAGCAGGCCCTGTAATGTCGACAGTACCTGCTGCGGTGATGGAGGTCTGGGCCCATCGCCCGCCAGCGGCCTTGCAGGGGCGGGCGACGTGCGCAAGATCAGCTCCGCCTCGGATGTTCCGGTTTCGGCCGTCGCAGCGGGATCAACGGCGGGCTGCGGCTGTAACAGCACGCGCTGGGCGGGCTGGGGCAGGGCTGTAATCACATCCGGCCGCGCAAGGTATTCAAGCACGGCCTGCTGCTGCGCGGGCGGCAGGGATTGCAGGGCCCTGTAAAGGTCGGGCGCCGTCGCCAGCTTCATGATGATATCGGGCGGCAGCGGCAGCGGCTGCGGCAGGCGCTGCAGGTCGTAAACCTGCAATTGCTCCAGCACCTGTGAGGCCTGTTGCAATGTCGGCTGCTGCGCGGCAGGTTGCGGCGGCGGCGCGGTTTCCTCGGCCAGCAGGATGGCGACGGCGGTATCGCCCGCCTTCAGCGGCGGTGCGGGCGGCGGGATGATTTTTTGTAGTGTTTCGAGGGCTTCCTGTTCTTCCCTCAGTAATGTAATGGTGGCCAGCGTCTGGCCCTTGTCGGCATAAAGCTCCACCACCACATCTTCGCCGGGCGGCAAAGGCTGGTCGGTTTTGACGGTTATCTGCCCACGCTGTGTGGCGATGCGCAGTTCCTGTCGCTTGCTGTCGTAGGAAATAACGTGGCCTTCGAGTTTTTCACGCTTCTGTGGTTTTTCGAGGCCCGAGGGCGCCTGCTTCACCGGCGCATCGGTCAGCATGCGGAGCGGGGAGGGCGGCGAGACAGGGCCGGCCTGCCCTTTTTGGCCCTGCGTGGTCGTCACGGAAAGGACGGAAACGGGCTTCGGCGGCGGGATTTTTGAATCGCTCATGCCGCCCCCATCACTATCTCGGCGCTTCGGCCATCAGCCGCGCCGCGATATTTTCGACATCCTGCGCGGTTTCGGAGGTGGGCGAGCGCGTCAGGAAGGGCGTCTGCGCGCGGATCGCCTCGCGCACCTTTTTATCGAGACGGATGATGCCCAGCAGCGGCGGCGAGAGTTTCAGGAAGTTCTTGCAGGCCTTGAGGATGCTGTTATAGGTGGCTTCGCCTTCTTTCAGGTCGTCCGACTGGTTGACGACGACGCGGATGCCGTCGCCGTGGCCGGCGTTGTGGCTCAGCTTGATAAAGGCATAGGCGTCGGTCAGCGACGTGGGCTCGTTCGTGGTGACGACAATTGCGGTGTCGGCCGCGGCCGCCATGAAACGCACGGTGCGATCGATACCTGCGCCCAAGTCGATGATGGCGACGTCGTAGTTTTTAAGGCTGCCGCGAATTTGCTCGACCAGCTCCGAAAGTCTTGGCAAGGGGAGCGCCGCGAGCGAACCATGGCCGGAGCGTCCGGCGACGACGTCGAAACCGCCGTCCTCGTATTTCTCGATCACGCGGTCCATGGGCAGGTTGCCCTCGATGACATCGTTCAGGTCGTGTTTCGCCATCAGGCCCAGCTGCACGTCGATGTTCGCCAGCCCCAAATCGCCGTCGAACAACAGGACGCGTTTGCCCTGTTTGGCGAGTGACTGCGCAAGCGTGATCGAAAACCATGTCTTGCCCACGCCGCCCTTGCCCGAGGCGACGGCGATCAGGCGCTTGGGCGAGGCGCCGGAGGTTTTCACGGGGGGCTTGTCGGTTTTGGTGGTCATCGCTTGCCTCTCTTCTCCGCTTTCGCGGGCTTGGCGGATTTCTTGGGCGTGTAGGGTATCAGGAAACCCGCGAGTATATCGGGCGTCATCATGGTAATGCCGTCGGCCACCTGCGGCGTATGGCTCGCTTCGCCGAAGCTCAATCCGCCCTTGTCGGCGGCGGCGAGAATACCGCCGATACGGCGCGCGAAATCGAGGCGCGTGGGGATCAGGCGGCGGACGCCAAGGATGTCGAAGGTCATCGCGATCTCGGCGCTTTCCTCGGCGTCGAAGCCCGCGGGCAGCACCAGCGCGCTTTCGACCTTGGCCGCCATGATCAGGCGCGCCAGCGTCTTCATTTCCTGCGGGTCGAAGGGGTTGAGTCCGCCGGTGTCGATGATAACCGGGCCCTCCACATCGGCGAGGACGGATTTCAGTGTTTTTGCGTCTTCGGCCTGGAATAATTTCAGCCCGAGGATATCGAGGAAGGCGGAGAGCTGCTCCACCCCGCCCGCGCGGGCGATATCGGTGGTGATGACAGCCGGTTTTTCGTCGTTCATCACGGCGCGCGCGGCCAGCTTGGCGGCCATCAGCGTTTTTCCCGCGCCCGGCGGGCCGACCAGCATCAGCGGGGCCTCGCCTGCATAGGCGTCGTCGAAATCGAAGGTCTTGTTCAGCGCCTTTGCCAGCGTCTCTTTCGGATCGTTGCTGGCCACCATGATGGCGTTGGAGATGATTTTCTCGCTCACGACGCCGGGCACACGGTGTTTCAGCATGGTATCGGTGATGATCTCCAGCACCTCTTCCTCGCTGAAGAGGTCGTCGCGCCCGGCAATCGCCAGCGCCTCGGCGAAATCGGGGTTTTGCTGCTCGACCGCCGCGGTCACGCGGATGCCGCCCGCTACCTCGCGGGAATTCACGATAATCGCGTCGTCGCCCAGTGCCTCTTTAATCTGGCGCATGGCGTCGGTCATCGATTTGGCCTGGAAGGTTTTAAGGCGCATAGCGTTTTACTGTCAGCTTATCTGGGCAAGGGTGCGGATTTTGGCGCGCGGGTGGATTTCGTTCTGCGACATGATGGTCGTCTGCGGGCGGAAGCGTTCGATGATCGAGCGCACATAGGGGCGGATGCCCGGGCTGGTCAGCAGGACGGGGCTTTCGCCCTTCATCGCCATGTCTTCATAAGTGGCGCGCACAGACTGGATGAACTGCTGCAGGCGCGTGGGCGGCATGGCCAGCTGCTTGTCTTCGCCCTGTCCCACCAGCGATTCCGCGAAGGCCTGTTCCCAGTCGCCCGAGAGCGTGATAAGCGGCAGGAAGCCCTGCCTGTTGCTGTGCTGGTCGCAGAGCTGGCGGGCGAGGCGGGAGCGCGTGTGTTCTGTAATGAGCGTGATGTTGTTGGTAAAGCCCGTCGCCTCGGCAACGCCTTCCAGAATGGTGGGCAGGTCGCGGATGGAAACGCGCTCGCCGACCAGGTTCTGCAATACGCGCTGCAGGCCGGTGACGGTGATTTTGGACGGAATGATGTCGGAGACCAGTTTCTGGTGCGGCTTGGCCAGTTCGTCCAGCAGCTTCTGCGTCTCGGCGTAGGAGAGCAGGTCCTGCATGTTGTCTTTGATAATCTCGGTGATATGCGTGGTGATGACGGTGGCGGGGTCGACCACGGTATAGCCCTTGAACTGCGCTTCCTCGCGGTATTCGGGGTTGATCCACATCGCGGGCAGGCCAAAGGTCGGCTCGCGCGTCGCCTCGCCCGGCAGCTCGATCTTGTCGCCCGAGGGGTTCATGCAGAGCAGCATGTCGGGGCGGATATCGCCGCGGCCGGCCTCGATTTCCTTGATGCGCACGATGTAGGAGTTAGCCTGCAGCTGCAGGTTATCCTGCAAGCGCACCGAGGGCAGGATGAAGCCCATGTCTTCCGCCAGCTGGCGGCGCAGGCCCTTGATCTGGTCGGTCAGGCGGCCCTTTTCGGGGTTATTGACCAGCGGCAGCAGGCCGTAGCCCAGCTCGACGCGGATATTGTCGATAGCGAGCGCCTTCGAAATCGGCTCTTCCGCGACGGGCGCCTTCGTGGCGGCGGTTTTTTCCGCCTCGATCTTGTCGAACTCGACTTTTTTGCGGCTGGCGAGAGTCTGGTAGCCCAGGAAACCGGCGGTGGCCGACATGATCAGGAAGGGCAGGGCCGGGATGCCCGGCACCACGGCCAGCGCCGCCATGAGGACGGATGACAGGATGAGCGCCTGCGGGAAGCGCGAGAGCTGCGCGAAGAGCGCCTTTTCCGTCGAGCCGGAGACGCCCGCCTTGGAGACAAGCAGGCCCGAGGCGACCGAGACGATGAGCGCCGGGATTTGGGTGACAAGGCCGTCGCCGATGGTCAGGTGGGTGTAGAAGTTTGCCGCGTCCTCGAACGACAGGTCTTTTTGCACCATGCCGATGATGATGCCGGCGATAACGTTGATAAAGACGATCAGCAGGCCCGCGATGGCGTCGCCGCGCACGAATTTCGCGGCGCCGTCCATGGAGCCGAAGAAGGTGCTTTCCTGTTCCAGCTGGCTGCGGCGGAGGCGGGCTTCGCTCTCGTTGATCAGGCCGGAGGACAGGTCGGCGTCGATCGCCATCTGCTTGCCGGGCATGGCGTCCAGGCTGAAGCGCGCCGCGACTTCGGCGATGCGGCCTGCGCCCTTAGTGATGACGACGAAGTTCACAATTGTCAAAATCGCGAAGACGATCACGCCGATGACGAAGTTATCCTGCATCACGAAACCGCCGAAGGCCTCGATGACATGGCCCGCCGCATCCTTGCCCTCATGCCCGTGCGCCAGAATGAGGCGCGAGGAAGCAAGGTTAAGCGCAAGGCGGATCATGGTCGCGACCAGCAGGATAGTGGGGAAGGAGCTGAGGTCGAGGGGTTTCTCGATAAACAAGGTGGTCATCAGGATGAGGACCGACAAAGTGAGCGAGAGCGCGAGAGAGGCGTCGAGCAGCCAGGAAGGCATGGGAAGCACCAGCACCATCAGGATGCCGATGATGCCGATGGCGAAAACGATGTCGCCTCTTATCCTCATGCCGCCTTTTGCCCCTCCGATTGATTCAGTGCCTGTCTCGGCCATTTACGTCAGCCCCCGCCCGGCACGGCAAGGCCGGCGTCGCCGTATTCTTTAAGCTTGTTCCGCAGCGTACGGATTGAAATGCCGAGGATATTGGCCGCATGTGTGCGGTTACCAAGGCAGTGGTCAAGCGTGTTCAAAATCAATTCGCGCTCCACATCCGCGACAGTGCGGCCGACGAGCGCAGGCTGCGCGCCGGAGGCAGAGGCCGCCGATTTTTCAGCGGTTTTTGCGGCGGCGACGGCGGTCTGTGCGGCGGTGGCGGCCTTCTGCCCCGCGAGCATCACGGCCGTGGGCTCGATCTCGTCGTCCTGGCTGACGAGGATGGCGCGGTGCATGGTGTTTTCCAGCTCGCGCACGTTACCCTGCCAGTGGTGTGATTTCAGCTTTTCCTCGGTCGCGGCGGCCAGTTTTTTGTGCGCGATGCCGTTCTGCTCGCTGTATTTGTCGGCGAACATGCGGGCCAGCGGCACGATGTCGGAGGGTCGCTCGCGCAAGGCGGGCAGCGCGAGGTTGATGACGTTGAGGCGGAAGTAAAGATCTTCCCTGAACTTGCCTTCCTTCACCGCCTGTTCCATGTCGCGGTTGGAGGTGGCGATGAGGCGGATGTCGACCTTGACAGGCGTATTGCCGCCGATGCGGTCGATGACGCGTTCCTGGATGGCGCGCAGCAGCTTTGCCTGCAGGGAGGGGTGCATTTCGCTCACCTCGTCGAGCAGCAGCGTACCGCCGTTCGCTTCCTCGAACTTGCCGAGGCGCCTTGCGACGGCGCCGGTGAAAGCGCCCTTTTCATGGCCGAACAATTCCGATTCCAGCAGGCTTTCGGGAATGGCGGCGCAGTTGAGCGAGATAAAGGGCCCCGCCGCGCGCTTGCTTTTCTGGTGGATGTAGCGGGACATCACTTCCTTACCGGTGCCGCTTTCGCCCGTGATCAGCACAGTGGCGTCGGATGGCGCGATGCGGTCGGCTATCTGCAGAACGGCCTTCATCGACGGGTCGCCCGCGATCATGGTGTTGTTTTCTTCGGCGACGGCCTGCAGCACGGCTGCGATCAGTTCGGCGTTCGGGGGCAGGGGGATGTATTCCTTCGCGCCCGCCTTGATGGCCTTCACGGCGGCGCTGGTGTCGTTGCTGATGCCGCAGGCGACGACGGGCATGACGAAGCGTTCGGCCTTCAGCTGTTCGATAAGGCTAGCGATGTCCTGCTTGACGTCGACCATCAACAGGTCGGCGCCCTTGCCGGCGCGCAGCGCGCCCATAGCCTGCTCGACGTCTTCGGTATGCGTGACCTTTGCCCCGCGGCTGATGGCGAGTTTGCCGGCGGTGCTGATTTGGCCGTTAAGGCTGCCAACGATCATCAGGCGCATCGTCTAGTTCCCCGTTCGCTCGATTATATTATTGTCCGCCGCGGTCGGATTTCACGATTTCCGTCATCGTCACGCCCAGGCGGTCTTCGACGACGATCACTTCGCCGCGCGCGACCAGGCGGTTATTGACGTAAATGTCGATCGCCTCGCCGACCTTGCGGTCAAGCTCCACGACCGCGCCGCGGCCGAGCTTCAGCAGCTGGCTCACCTGCATGGTGGATTTGCCCAGCACCGCCGAAATCTGGACGGGGATGTCGTAAATGGCGTCGATATCCTTTTTGTGGATTTCGGGCATCATCTCCTCGACTTCCTCGAGCACGACGTGCGGGTTTTTCGGGTCTTTCGGGTCTGCCATCTGTTTTCTCCGGTTTTGTTATATCTGGTTTACTTCTTTGTCTCGTCCATCGCAGACTGCATGCCGGCGATGGCCTTGGCGATTTCGGCCTCCACCTGGCTGAACAGCCGCTCGTATAATCTTTCAGCGCCGCCGTCGGCCCATTCGACGCGCACGTCGCTGGGGGCCATGCTGTCGTCGGACAGCAATATCACCTTGCCGGCAAAGCCGCGCTCGTGCGCCAGCTGGTCGATATTCAGGCGCAGGGTTTCAAGGTGCATGGTGGGCACGGTGATGGCGATGCGCGGCTCGTCGCGGCGCGCCTCTACAGCCTTCATGATCACGCGCTCGATTTCCTGCAGCGAATAGCGTTCGGCGAATTGCGGCATCAGCTTGTGGGCGATGCGCATGGCGATTTTGGTGGCGGACATCATCTGCTGCACTTCGCGCGCATCCTCCTGTGATGCCAGTTTCTCGCAAGCGGCGGCGATGGCGGCCAGCGCCCGGTTGGCCTGTTCGGCCAGCGCCTGCGTCGCTTCCTTCGCGCCCTCCACCTTGCCCTGCTGCTGCGCCTGCATCTTGGCGACGATCAGCTGTTCTTCGGTAAAGACGGGCTTGGCCGCTTCCGTCGCGTCCTTGTCGAAGTCGTTCTTGTCGAACAGGAACTTCTTGATGCCGCCGTTGTCAGTAGATGAGCTCATCTTCATCCTTCGAGGTGATGATGGTGATCTCGCCGCGCTCGGCAAGGTCCTTGGCCACGGTTACGAGGTGGCCTTGAGACTCTTCGACGTCTTTCAGGCGCACGGGGCCCATCGAGGCCATGTCTTCCTTCATGATCTTGGCCGCGCGCTCAGACATGTTCGAGAAGAACAGGTCTTTCATCGCGTCGGTCGCGCCCTTCAGCGCGATGGGCAGTTTTTCCTTGTCGGCGCTGCGGATGACGGTCTGGATGGCGGACGGGTCGAGGCGGCCGAGGTCCTCGAAGGTGAACATCAGGCTGCGGATCTTCTCGGCGGCGTCGGGGTTGCGCTCTTCCAGGTTGTTCATGAACTTGGTTTCGGTCGTGCGCTCGAGGTAGTTGAATATCTCGGCCATGATCTCGTGGCTGTCGCGGCGGTTGGTGCGCGCGAGGTTGGTCATGAATTCGGTGCGCAGCGTGCGCTCGACGTCGTCGAGGACGTCTTTTTGCACCGCTTCCATGCGCAGCATGCGCATGACGACTTCCATCGCGAAGCCTTCGGGCAGCAGGGCCAGCACGCGGGCGGCGTGTTCGGGCGTGATTTTCGACAGCACGACCGCGACCGTCTGCGGGTATTCTTTTTGCAGGTAGTTCGCGAGGATTTCCTCGGAAACGTTCGAGAGTTTCTCCCACATCGTGCGGCCGGCGGGGCCGCGGATTTCTTCCATGATGGAGGAAACCTTGTCCTTGCCCAGCACCTTTTGCAGGAGGCGCTCGGTCGAATCCATGGTGCCGATGAGCGAGTTGGTGGAGGTCATGTTCTCGGCGAATTCGATGAACAGGCGCTCGATGACGGTGGAGGAGACCTTGCCGAGGTTCGACATGGTCTGCGAGAGCACGAGGATCTCGTCCTCGTCCAGCTGTTCGAAGATCTTGATTGTGTATTCCTCGCCCAGCGAGAGAAGCAGGATAGATGCTTTCTCGGTGCCGCTCAGGGTGCGGTAGTCTTCGCGTATGCGCATTTCAGCTCCCTAATCAATATATCGCGGGGGGTCGTTACCCCCGGTGTCTCAATTTTCTTGCGACATCCAGGTGCGGATGACGGAAACGGTTTCATTCGGGTGGTTGGTGACGAGCTCGCTTATTTTCTGCACGCTCGACGCCTTCACCTTGCCCTCGACGGAGGACATGTCGATCATCGATTCAAGCTCCGACGGGCTGCCGGCGGCCCCGGCCGTCAGCATGCCCATGTTGCCGGGGCCCGACAGCTGGCCCTGTTGCTGGCCGGGCAGCATGGAGGTGTCGTTGTCGGCGAAGCCGGGGTTGCGGCGCGCGCCGCCGCCCGAGCTGAAGTGTGTCGCGAGCGGGCGCAGCACCAGCAGCACGATCAGCACGGCAACGACGCTGAGCGCAATCGTTTCGGCGGTCGCGAGCAGGCTTGCCTTGGGGAAGCCCATGATATTGTCGTTGGCGACAGGGCCGTCGACGAAATCGTTTTCGGCGAACTGCATGTTCACGACCTCGACGGTGTCGCCGCGGTCTTCATCGAAGCCCACGGCTGATTTAACAAGCGTTGCGATTTTCTGCAGTTCCTGGTCGGTGCGCGGCGTGTATTTGCGGGGCGCCTGCCAGTCGTCGCCGGCGTCCTTCGGCTTCTTCGCGGCGGGGTCGGGGGCATAGCTGCCGTCGACCAGCACGGCGATCGAGAGTTTTTTCACCTCGCCGCTTTCGCGCGTCAGGCTTTCGACCGTCTTGCCGATGTCGTAGTTGGTGGTTTCCTCGGTGCGGTTGCTCTTGACGCCGGCTGTTGCAGAGGTGCCGGAGGCGGCGGGCAGGCCGGGCAGGTTGTTCTGGACGCTGACCGGGCTGTTGGGCTGTGCGGTGTTGTCTTCGCTGTCTTCGGACGTCGTCTGCGACGAACGCACGACCTGCTGCTCGGGGTCGAAGGTTTCGGAATTGCGCGTCACGACGTCGAAGTTCATGTCGGCCGAGATATTCGCGCGGACCTTGCCGTAGCCCACCACGCGGCCCACCATATCCTCGACGGCGCGGGTCAATTTCGTTTCGTAGCCCGTTTTCATTTCTGCCGAATTGCGCGCGGCGGCGCCCCGGCTGTCGTCCTCGCCGCGGGCGAGAAGCGCGCCGCTCTGGTCGATGACGGCGACGGCGGTGGCCTTGAGCTGGGGTACGGAAGCCGCCACCAGCTGCTGGATTGCCTGCACCTGCTCCGAGCCGAAACCGGCGGGGTTGCGCAGGTTCAGGAAGACGCTGGCGGAGGGCTGTTGGCGTTCGCGGCTGAACAGCTCGCGCTGCGGCAGCACAAGGTGGACACGGGCGTTCTTCACCTGCTCCATCGCGCCGATGGTCCGCGCGAGTTCGCCTTCAAGCGCGCGCAGCGCGTTGATGTTCTGCTGGAACGACGTCGCGCCAAAGGACTGCTTCTGGTCGAAGATTTCATAGCCCATGTTGCCCTTGCGCGGGAGACCTTCCTGCGCGAGCAGCAGGCGCGCCTTGGCGACGTCCTTGTGCATCACTGAAACCTTGGTGCCGTTTTCGCCGAGGGTATAGGTGATATTTGCGCTGTCGAGTTTGGTCGCAATCTCGGTCGCGTCGGCTGAGGAGAGGTCGCCGTAAAGCAGCGACATCGCAGGGGCCGAAGACCTGACCGCGATGAAGATGAAAAAGATGAGCAAGCCGAAGAACGTCAGCAGCATCATGGCGAGGCGCGCAGGCCCCAGGTTCCTCAGGCTCTCGATCAGTGAATCCACGGTCTATCTCCCCTAACTTTGAACCCATTCAAAGGAGGGAATCCGGGCGTATATATAGAAAGCAGCAATACCCAAACCCCATCCCTTAACAGTAATCAATTTTCGCCCACTAGGCAAATTTTGCCCGATGGTTTCACGGTTTTTTTCAACATTTACCCCAAAGTCCCCCATCTATCGTTTTGAGATGGCGTGAATTTGGGTGCCGTTTGCTCCCTTCCGGACATGCAAGTTCCATGTCGAAAGGTTAACCGCCTATTATCCATAGTAATGAAATAGTATTGATATCGTAATAATAAAGCCCTGTTTTTTAAGGGCATTTTAAGGATTAAAGAAAAAGATGGTAGAGCGTAGTATTAATACTTCCTTAATAAAGTAATTAACAAATAATTAACGGACAGTTTTCTTTAAACGTTTAAGTAATACATTGGTATTACTTGATTTTTTACTTGTAAATTGCGGCCGACAGGTATACTATAAGAAGTGTAGGAGTAGTCTACCAGGCGACTCGTGCAACAGTTTGGATCATAGAATATGATTGAGTCTGTAAGCACACTTTCGGTTCAGGGATCTAACCTTAGACATGCGTCTCAGGTTACAAGCGTTTTGTACGCCGCGCAGGAGACCTCCACTTCCGCAAATCTTCCTTCGTGGCGCATCCGTGTCGACAACTCGCTCGACCGTGCGATCATCGAAGTGCGCTCGTCTGAATCCGGCAAGGTCATCCGCCAGTACCCGACCGAAGCCCAGCTGCGCGCCTTTGCACGTGCGCAGGAACTGGAAAGCGCCCGCAAGGCCGCCCAGAACGCCCAGCTGCTGGAGCAAACGCTGGACGGCGGGGATACGCCCTCGCAGCCCGCGCCTTCTTCCGCGCCCAGGACGCAGTCGCCCGTTGCCGCAAACAGCGCGGCATCGCAGGTGTCGACCGCCTTCGTTTCCTCGGGCGTTCCTTCGTCGACCCAATCGGTGGTCGTTTAAGCCAGACTGTCTGTCGTTGATTTTTTATCCGCGGGCGGCGCCTGTTTCGCGTCCGCCGGCTTTTTATCCTGTCCCTTCAGGATGCCCGGCACGGGCGCTTTAGGCTCGGCCGCGGGCTTTTTCATGAGGCCGGAGGCGATGTTTCGGTTGATGTCGATCAGCGCCTGCATTTTCTCGGGCGTCGTCTCGATCAGCAGTTCCATCGTACGTTTGAACACGAAAAGTCCCAGCGTGGCGATGTTGTTCTTGATCTCGAGGGGCAGGGGGTGGCTTTCGTCCCTGATGCCGTTGATGAAAAACTGCCAGAGCTTCTGGTTGTATTCCAGCGTGTCGCCGATCTCTTCCAGCTTGGGCTTGGGACCGTCCTTCAGGCGCTTGCCGAGGTCTTCGAGCTTGTTGGCGGCCTTCAAGAGGATCGTCGCCTCCAGCGTGCGCATGTCGGTGATCGTCGTGGTCGAGCCATAGGCGGCAGCGGCCTGCGCGTAGGGGTTCGGGTTATCCGACATTGGCGATCAGCTCCCTTTCATGGTCGATCAACAGCCGCGCCTCTTTCAGCGCCTTGTAATACTGGTTCTTCATGATGTAATCGCTGATCTTCATAAAGAAAGTGGTCGTCGACGGGGCGGCGTCCTGCACGTCCCTTATCTGCTTGAAATAATCGGGGTGCAGGTCGGCGGGTTCCTTCGCCAGGTACATCAGCTGGATGATGAAATATATGCGCTTGCAGGGGCTGTTGGCCTCTTCCTCGCGCATGATGTCTTTTTCGCGCATGATGGGGGCGTCGCCTTCAATATGCAGGCGGGCGCGGTGCGCGTCGTTGGTCACCAGCGCGTTGCCGATGATGATGCGTTCTTGCGGTTTGAGGTCGATGATAAGGGCCACGAGATTCTCTCCTTGGTCTTGATGACAGCGGAATTCTTCCGCTTGCTAATATATCTCCATTATCGGCAAAAAGCGTTAAAAATCTAATAAAACAGCGCTTTTATACCGTTCAAAAAAAGAACCGGCGGGGAATACCCGCCGGCCCTTTTTCGTATTTGGCCTATCCTTAGCCGAAGAGGCGGAGGATCGACTGCTCTGCCTGGGAAGCCAGAGAGAGCGAGGTGATGCCGAGCTGCTGGGTCGTTTGCAGAGACAGCAGTTTCGCGCCTTCCTCGTTCTTGTCGGCAACGGTGAGCTTGTCAGCACCTTCTTTCAGAACGTTGATCAGGTTCTGGGTGAAGTCCTGACGGCTTTGGATGATGTTCAGGTTGTTACCGAACGTACGTGCTTGCGCGCGGACGGTGTCAAGGGCGGCCGAGATATCATCGAGCGCGTCTTGAGCTTCGGTTGCGTCAGCGAAGGTGGTCTGGCTCAGCGCCAGGTCGCCGCCCGAGGTGAAGTCAACGCCCGAAACGGTCAGCGTAGCCGTTGCGTCTTCGTTGAAGGTCACAGAGAGCGTGCCTTGGTTGAGCAGGTTGGTACCGCGGTAACCGGCGTCAGCCACCAGGGTGTCGATCTGGTTGCGGATTTCGGTGTACTGGGCTTCCAGCGACGACTGGTCAGCGGGAGCGCCGCCTGCAGCGTTGGCCTGGTCGAGTGCTTCCTGGGCGATAGCTTGCGCCTGCTCGAGGAAGCTGGTCAGCGACTTGATACCTTCGTCGGCCGCTTTCAGCACCTGAATGCCCTGGCCAATGCCGTCCAGAAGGCGGCCAAGGTCAGAAGCGCGGTTGTTGACGGATTGAGCGGCGAAGAACGAATTGGGGTTATCCAACGCGCTGTTCACTTTCAGGCCGGTTGCGAGACGAAGCTGGGTTGAGTCGAGGAGTTTTTGGGTGCCCTGAAGGGACAGAAGGTTCGTCCGGAGGGCGGCAGTCAAGGTTACGTCAGCCATTGCATTTTCCTTTCCTAGGTTCATGCGGTTATGTAGCGGCCGAGGGATACTCCCTCAGCTTGTATTCTCATCTTCTCATGCGGGTAGTTAATAATCGGTTTATAGGGGGTAAAATCTGCAACTGTTTGATTTTAAACGGTCTAACACCTGTTCAAATCACATTGCGCCGCCTTTTTGCAGGGTTTCGATCAGCGGCTGCAGGTGCTGCTCGTATTTTTTCCACTTCTTGACCGAATCTTTGTAGATAGGCTGGCGCACCTGGGCCTGGCTGGCCGTTTTGACCTGGCGCTCGCTTTCGTGGAAGCGCAGGCAGCGTTCGTCGAAGGGCAGGTTGCAGAAGTCGAGCAGCTTGCGGGTCTCGGTTTCCTGGTCGGCCACCATTTTTTCGTAGGAGGCTTCGTAGATCTCGCCCGGGAAAAGCGCGTTCCAGTGGTTCATCAGCTTTTTATAGGCCAGGTAATAACGGCCGATTTCCTTCTGGTCATAGGCGAAATAGGCGCCTTCGCGGAACAGCAGCGTCCAGATGGACAGGCCCGTATCCACCGGGTCGCGCGAGGTGTTGATGATCTTCGCGTTCGGCAGCGCAAGGCGCAGCAAACCCGCCCAGATATAGCTGTAAAGCATTTTGTCGATGATGCGGGGTTCCTTGCCCGCGATCCTGTCCATCAGTTCCAGGTATTTGTTGCCGATGCCGTCGAGCATGGCGGGCGACATGTCGTCCATGAATTTCTGCGTGATGCTGGGCAGGCCTTTTTTCACGTAGTTGGGTACTTCGACGTTCTGGTAGGCGGGAATGGAATGCGCCAGGATTTTTGACTCGCCGATGCTGCCGCACTGCGGATGGCTGGACAGGATCTGGTCAACCATGGTCGAGCCGGAGCGCATCATGCCGACCACGAAAATCGGGCGGTCGCTGGTCACGCTGCCGGCGTTCTTGAACTGTTTTACGGTTTTTTCGTCGAAGAGGCGGATGACGGAATCGATATATTTTTCGTGCAGTTCGGGCAGATAGTTGATCGACCCGCGCTTGATTTTATTGCCTTCAGCGTAATGCGCGAAGGCCTTGTCGCTTTCGCCGAGGTCGAAATACGCCTTGCCCAGCGTGAATTCCAGCTTCATGCGGTCATCGATGCTGAGCGTGTCTTTTTTCTTTTCCACCGCCTGCAGCCTGTCGAGATAGGGGGCGTCGGCGCCGAACTTGCGCACCATGTAGAGCGAATAATAAGCCGGCACATATTCGGGCAGCTGTTCGATGGCGGCTGTCAGGTGTTTTTCCGCGGCGTCGAGCTTCCCCGCTTCGCGGTAAAGAAGGCCGAGGCGGCACATGACATAGGGGCTGTGCTGCATTTTCGCGGCCTTGTCGCCCAGTTTCAGCGCATAGCGCAGTTCGCCCTGGTCCAGCTTGGTTAGCGCCATGCCCACAAGCGCTTCGGGATTGTTGCCGTCGGACTGGATCGCACGGGCGAAATAGTCTTCGGCGCGGTCGAAATCGCCTTTGTCCTGCGCGTCGAGGCCGAGGTCGATCAGGACGTGGAGGTTGTCGGGCTCGTAGGCGAGGATCGAGTCATAGAGCTTCTGCGCCTCGGCATGCATGCCTTTTTTGTTGAGTTCGCGGGCGGTTTTGATGCCGGTGTTGATGGCCTGGCGCGCGGCATTGGCTTCGCCTGATTTCTTGCCGACGATGCCCTGTGCGCGGCGGTCTTTCCTGTTCATGTGCATCTCCCCTGTCCCACATCGATATAGTCCTATGGCTGAGTGCAACAATCAAGCCAACGTCAGGAGTGCGGGCCCAGTGCGTCGATCATCGGCTGCAGGTATTTTTCGTATTTTTTCCATTTGTTGATTGAATTCAGGTACATGGGCTGACGCACCTGTGCCGCGCTGGCGGTGCTGACCTTGCCGGTTTTTTCGTGGAAATTCAGGCAGGCTTCATCGAAGGGCAGGCCGCAGAAATCGAGCAGGCGGCGGGTTTCGCGCTCCTGGTTCTGCACTAGGGTTTCATAGTTCATTTCAAGGATAGCGCCGGGGAAAAGTTTTTCCCAATGCGCCATGACGCGGCGATAGGCCTTGTAATACCGGCCGATCTCGGCCTGGTCATAGGCCCAGGGGATATTGTTCTGGAACGACAGCTGCCAGATCGAAAGCCCCATGTCGCGCGGGTCGCGCGTGCAGTGGACGATTTTGGCGTCGGGCAGCGCGAGGCGTATCAAGCCTGTCCAGAGGTAGTTGAACAGCAGCTTGTCAACAAGGCGTCCGGCGCCCTTCGCAAAGGGTTCTGTCAGCGACAGATATTTCTGCGCGATGTCCTGAAGCATCGCGGGCGATAGTTTTGATGTGAATTCCGCCGTCACGCTGGGCACGCCTGCCGGAAAGAAGTCGGGCACTTCCGTATTCGCATAGGCGGGAATGCTGCGCTGGAGGAAATTCGCCTCCCCGAGGCTTGCGGCCTGCGGGTGGCTGGAGATGATCTGGTCTGTCAGCGTAGAGCCCGACCTTGGCATGCCGACAATAAATACCGGCCGCGCCGAAGGATTGCCTGCGGCTTTCAGTTTTTCAACCAGCTCCGGCGTGAAAAGGGCGATGATGCTGTCGGCGTATTTTTCGAATTTTTCGATGGTGAATACTTTATACATCGCACGTTTCAGGCGGTTGGCTTCGGCATAGTGGGCGAAGGCCGTATCTGCATCGCCCGTATCCATATGCGCCTTGCCCAGCGTGAACGCCAGCCTGATGCGCGCGGTGGCGGGCAGTTTTTCCGCCTTCGTGGCCAGTTGCTTCAAAAGCCTGAATGTTTCGTCTCCGGCGCTATACTTTTGCACGGTGCCGAGGCCATAAAAAGCGTCGACATATAACGGGTCCTGCCTGATGGCCTTTTCAAACAACTGGCGGGCGGCATCAAGGTTGCCGGCTTCCCGCTCGATCGTGGCGGCTTTCGTCAGGATGCGGGCCGAAGGCTGGATCGCGCAGGCGTCACGCGCCCATTTTTGCGCGCCGTCCATTTCGCCTTTGTCAATGGCGACGAAGGCGAGGCCGATCATCGTTTCGGCGTCTTTCGGCGCGGTTTGCAGCACGATTTTGAAACTGGCCGCCGCCTTTTCCAGCTCGCCCTTCTGGTGCTGCAGTACGCCAAGGTTATAGGCGGCGGTGCGGTTCAGCGGGTCTGCGGCCAGCACACTTGAGAAAGCTTTTGCCGCGGCGGAGAAATCGCCCTGCGACAAAAGCTTGTCGGCATGCTGGAGGGCGGTGTTTATCGCGGCCGGTTGCTGTTTGGCTTTCATGCGCCGTTCACCGCTGCCGATAGCGTGGCCAGGTGCGGGGCGTATTTTTTCCACTTCCCGGCCGAGTCCTTATATATGGGCTGGCGCACCTGCGCGATGCTGGCGGTTTTGACCTGCCGGGTATTTTCATGGAATTTCAGGCAGCGTTCGTCGAAAGGCAGGCCGCAGAAATCGAGCAGGCGGCGGGTCTGGGCTTCCTGTGCTGCCACCATATCCTCGTATTTCATTTCCAGTATCACGCCGGGGAACAGATTTTCCCAATGTGCCATGAGTTTTTCGTACGCGCGGTAATAACGGCCCGTTTCCGCCTGGTCATAGGCCCAGGGCAGCGGCTGCTGGAAAAACGTCTGCCAGATGGAAAGCCCCATATCCATCGGGTCGCGCGTGCAGTGGATGATTTTCGCATGGGGCAAGGCCAGCAGGATGATGCCAACCCATGTGTAGTTGAACAGCATCTTGTCGACGAGACGTGTTGCGCCATGGGCAAGCGGTTCGGTAACCTGCAGGTAACGCTGCGCGATGCCGTCCAGCCGCTCGGGCGTCAATCCGCGCACCAGCTGCCCCGTGATGCTCGGCACATGCGGGGGGCAATAGCGCGGCACTTCCTTGTTTTCGAAAGCGGGAATGCAGCGCTGCAGCGTGCGGGATTCACCGATGCTGGCGGCCTCCGGATGGCTCGACAATATCTGGTCTGCCAAGGTAGAGCCCGAGCGCGGCATGCCGACGATAAAGACGGGGCGGTCGTTTTTAACCGTTCCCTTACCGCGCAATTTTTCGACAAGCGCCGCATCGAACAGGGTGATGACGCTGTCGATATACTTCTCGAACTTGGCGATATCGTAATGCGGGAATTCAGCGCGCTGGAGTTTATTGGCAGTGGCGTAGTGGGCGAAGGCCTTATCGGCCAGCCCCGCGTCAAAATGCGCCTTGCCCAGCGCGAATTCAAGCCGGATGCGTTGCGGTGCCGGAAGTGCCGCGGATTTTTCCGCGTGGGCAGCCAGTTGTGCAAAAGCGGGGTCATGGGCTGTGAATTTTCTGACGCCGGACAGTCCCTGCCACGCTTCGGCCGAGGCGGGATCGAGAAGAAGCGCCGCTTCATAACTCTCGCGCGCCTTGTCCATTTGCCCTGCTTCGGCATAGATGCCGCCGGCGCGCGTCAAAACGCGCGCGGATTTTTCGGCCGCAATAGCGCGTGCGGCAAGGGCGAGGGCGTCTTCCGCGAGGCCCTCTTCCAGCTTTATAGTTGCAAGCGCGAAAAGGGCGCGGACGTCATGCGGCGCCTTCATTGTCGCGCGGGTCAGCAGCGTGCCGGCTTCTTTCAGGTCGCCGCGCTGGTGATGCATGACGCCAAGGTGAAACAGCGCCTCGCTCTGGCCAGGGTCGGCGGAAAGGATACTCATATATATCTGCGCAGCTTCCGCCGCGCGGCCCTGTGCGCGGAACTGCTGGGCCTGCTTCAGGGCGTTAGCGGTGCTCATTTGCCCTGCTCCAGCGTTTCAAGAAGTGGGGCCAGATGTTCGCGGTACTTTTCCCATTTGCGGACCGAGGTTTTATAGATCGGCTGGCGCACCTGCGTGGCGCTGGCGGTTTTGACCTGCCGCTCGCTTTTGTGGAACTGCAGGCAGCGTTCGTCGAAGGGCAGGCCGCAATAATCGAGCATGCGGCGGGTTTCGCCTTCCTGGTCCTGCACCATGGTTTCGTAATTAGCCTCGAAGATGCGGCCGGGGAACAGCTTGTCCCAATGCGCCATCAGTTTTTTGTACGCGATGTAATAACGCGCGATGTCGCGCTGGTCGTAAACCCATGGCATGCCCGCTGGGAAAAGCAGCTGCCAGAGCGAGAGAGCGATATCGGCGGGGTCGCGCGTGCAATGCACGACTTTCGCATCCGGCAGGGCGCTGAAAATAATGCCGACCCAGAAATGGTTGAAAAGCATTTTGTCGGCGATGCGTTTCGCCCCCGGCGCCAGTTCGCGCGAGAGAGCCAGGTACTTAGTGCCGATTGCGGCAAGGGTGGGGGCATCGAGGCTGTCGACCAGCTTTCGCGTGATGCTCACCTGCTGCGGCGCAAAGAAACCGCGCACTTCCTCGTTCGGGAAGTAGGGGATGCTTTGCGCGAGGCATTTAGCCTCGCCGATGCCTGTCACGTCCGGGTGGCTTGCCAAAATCTGCTCGGCCAGTGTCGAGCCCGAACGGGGCATGCCGATGATGAAGATGGGGGCGGTGCCGGTAACGCCATTGCCCGCTATTTTTTTGACAAGGGTTTCATCAAACAAGGTGATGGCGCTGTCGATATAGCGCTCGAACATGCCGACGTCAAAACCTTTCAGCGTTTCGCGCTTCAGGCGGTTACCTTGGCCCAGGTGCGCGAAAGCTTTGGCGGCATCGCCGGCGTCGAGATAGGCCTTGCCGAGGCAGAATTCAAGCTTCATGCGGTCGTCAGGTGTCAGCGTCGCGGCGCGCGCATGGATTTTTTCCATGGCTGCGATATCGGGGTCGCCTTGCGTAAATGTCTTCAGCCGGTGCAGGCCGAACCATACGGCAACCGAATGCGGGTCGGCGCGCAGCGCGTCGCGGAAGGTGGCCTCGGCGATGTCGAACAGCCCGGCATGCCGGAACATGCCGCCAAGGCGCGCCAGCACCTGCACGGGAGGGGCGGCTGCGCGGATTTTATCCGAGAGTGCGGCCGCGCCCGCGATGTCGCCCGTTTCGGCACGCGCGATGGCGAGGTTCGCAATGATGACGGGGTCGGCGGGCTGTAGCGCATGCACGCGCGCAAAATAGTTTTCGGCTTCGCGGAAACGGTTCTTCTGCGCGGCGAATAAGCCAAGATTGTATAGTGCGGGCACACAGTCCGGCGCCCAAGCGAGGATATCCTCGAGCGCCGCGCGCGCTTCTTCCCGGCTGCCGCCCTGCTCGAGGGCCTGGGCGTGCTTCAGCGCTGCGGAAAGGTCTTTTATATGTGGGGCCGTGGTTGCCATGCGGGCTAATTTCCACCAGAAAGCTCGCCAAATCAAGCTTCAAACGGTAAACCCCGCCGGCTTCTGCCAGCGGGGTTCCGGAGTAATCGACCCTCGGTTCAAGGATCAATTATTTAGTTAGAAGAAAGGCTTACCTGATCTGCAGCAGTTCCGCCGTCATCTGGTCTGCCGTGGTAATCACTTTGGTATTCGCAGAGTAAGCGCGCTGCGTGATGATCATCTTCGAGAATTCCTCGGCCAGGTCGACGTTGGCCTGTTCGAGCGCGCCCCCCTGGATGTCACCCGCGCCGCCGGTGCCGGCCTCGCGCAGGTTGAAGGAGCCCGAGGTGTCGGATTCGCGGAAGACGTTGCCGGTCAGCGAGTCCAGCCCGTTCGTGTTGGCGAAGGTCGCGAGCGCCAGTTTATAGACGCGCTGGCTCTGGCCGTTGCTGAACTGCGCGGTGACGAAGCCGTCGTCATCGATCGAGATGCCGGTGCGTTCGCCCAGCGCCGAGCCGTTCTGCGAGGAAGAGATGACGTTGTAGTTGTTGGACAGCTGTGTCAGCCCGGCCATGTCGAAGTCGATGTCCTGCGTGGCGGAACCGTTGCCCCAGTTGATGCCGGTAATCGAGGAAAGCACCTGGCCGTTGGCGTCCGGCGTCGCGTTCAGCTGGCCGTTGCTATCGAAGTTGATTTCGCCGGAAGACACGACGGTGCCGTCGGGCAGGGCGAAGTCGACATGCCACCAGCCTTCGGTGTTGTTGGGGTCGGAAGGCGCTGCGAGCAGGTTGGGTACGGTCGCGTTCGGCGTATAGGTAGCGGCCGCGACTTGCAGGCCGCCCGCGAGCGGGCCGCCTGAGCCGTCGACGAGGTCGACGTTGTCGGTGATGTTGCGGCCCTTGATGGTGAGGAAGCCGTTGGCGTCAAGCCGCGCGAAGGCGACCTGGTTGCCGTTGACGTCGACAATCGCGTTGATGTCGTTGATCAGTTTGCCCATGTCGCCATCGAGCGTGATGGTGGTGGGGCCTGTTGCGCCGACGGTGATATCAAAGGTGTCGGTGTTGGTGAAGCCGAGCTGGCCGTTCAGGGGGCCGTTGACGCCGGAAAGGTCGGCGGTGCCGGTGGCAATCGCGCCGGGGCTTTCAACGTGCTTGAAGTTCAGCGTCAGCGCCTGTTCGGTGCCCAGACTGTCATACACGGTCAGGTCACGCGTGAAGTCGGGCGTGAAGCTGCCGGGGGTGACGGGGTAGGCCGAAATCGTCTGGCTCGATGCCAGGTTCAGCGACATCGCCGCATCGGTCGTGGGGTTCACGGCGTTCTGGATGGTGCCGAAATCGACCGGCACGAGCGAGGACATATTTGCCGAGTTCGCGGGCAGCGCGCCGTTCTGGTCGAGCGGCCAGCCGAAGAGGTAGAAGCCCGACGTGTTGCGCAGGCGGCCTGCGGAGTCTTCCGAGAAAGAACCGGCGCGGGTGTAAAGCGGCTCCGCGTTCGGGTCGGTGGGCGAGCGGCGCACAACGAAGAAACCGTCTCCAGACATGCCGATGTCGGTTGCCGATGCGCTCTGCTGCAAAATGCCCTGCTGGTCGATGCGCGCATTTTGCGAGACGCGGACCGAACCCGGGCTGTAAAGCGTCGAGCGCGTTTCGTTGGTGACGAGGCTCGAGAAAGCCGCGTCCGTGCGCTTGTAACCGACGGTCGACACGTTGGCGATGTTGTTGGAGATCATGCCCATCGACTGGCTTTGCGCCTGAAGGCCGGAGGCGGCAGTGAAGAGGGAACCGAATACACTCATTGTAGTCTCCTTTTTTAATTTGCTGCCGGGAATTTTCCGGCGGAAGTTTTAAACATGAAAGTGTTCTTGCAACGCCCGTGCCAGTTTTACGCGCTGGCCTCGGAAATCTTGCGCACATCGGACATCGGCACGAGCGTGCCGTCGACGTTGAGCAGCAGCGAACCGTCTTCCGCGGATTCAAGCGCGTTGACATGTCCCGGCACGAAAGTCGTGACGTTCAATGCTGCGTCTTCCGCTGTTTGCGCGCTGATGCGCAGTTCGTATTTGCCGGCGGCGACAAGGTTGCCATTCTTGTCCTTGCCGTCCCAGGTGAAGCTGTGGCGGCCGGAGGTGAGGTCGGGCGTCGCGGTGTAGACGACGTTGCCGTCTTTATCGAGGATGCTGATCGTGCCTTCCGTCGCGCCGTCGGGCATTTCGTAGGACATCGAAACGGGGTTCGTGCCGTCTGCCTGGAAAGTTTTGCCGGCCACTTCGACATCCTTGCCGATGAAGCTGACGCCGAGCGCTGTCAGGTTCAGCGTCTGCATCGTCAGCAGGTTTTCGAGGTAGCTGTTGGTGCGGATAGATTGTTCGACGTTCGAGAACTGCACCAGCTGGTTGGTGAATTCTGCCGAGTCCATCGGCGACAGCGGGTCCTGGTTCTGCAGCTGCGTGGTGAGAAGCTTGAGGAACTGGTCGAAATCCTGGTTCAGCGCCGCCGAACTTTTGGAGGATGCTGTTTGTGTTGTTGTGCTGTTGACTGTATCGACTGCCATGTTTGTCTCCTGTTAACCCTTAGACCACGATATTGACGCCGCCCTGGCTGATGTATCCCATCGCCTCGACGGCCATTTTTACCGAGACGGGTTCAATGCCCGCCGCAGCCGGCGCGCCGTGGCTATTGCCCGCGCCGTTATAAGATTCTTTTGTACCTTGCTGGTCCTGGCCTTGCTGGCGCAGGTCGAAGCTGAGCGCGCTGTCGTCAACGTCGAGGCCCGCTTCCTGCAAAATGCGCTGCAGCTGCGGCGCGTCTTTTTGCAGCATGGAAAGCGTCTCGGGCTTGTCGGCGGTCATCTGCGCTTTCAGTGCGCCGTCGCGCGTGAATTTCATCTTGATCTCGAGGCGGCCGAGGTTCATGGGCTCCAGCTGCATCGTGAAGGTGTCGACCTTGGCGGCGGCGTTACGCTGGATCTGCAGCGCGACCATCTGCGTCGTCGCGGCGTTGTTTGCCGAGGACATATAATTGACGAAGTTCTGCGGCTGCAGTGCATCGGGGCCCTGCATCAGGGCCGTGCCATAGCTTGCCTGCGCCTGCTGGCCGAAACCGTTCGGGTTAAAGCCGCCGCTGCTGTTTTCATCCGCCATGATGTTGATAAGGGCGGGGTTTGTGGGCTGGGGCTTGCCCTGCGGCGCGGGGGCTGTGGATTGTTTTTGCGTGTCTTTAATATCGACGGGCGCGGGCAGGGGGTTTCGCGCGCGATCGGCGCCTGTCTGCGGCACGGTGGGCTTCGCGGGCGCCTTGGCGGCCTGCGACAATTGCTGAAGGGCGAATTCCTGCGGCGTAGCGGCCAGCGTTTCGCCGGACGCGGGTTCCACAGCTGCGAATTCAACCGGCGGCTTCTGTCCCGGCAGCGGCATCGCCATCTCGGCCGATTGTGCCAGCGTTAATTTGTCGCCCAGCAGCGAGGCGAGCGAGACAAGGTATTTCTGGATCGTCGCATCGTCGCAGCCAATTTTACGCAAGTAGTCGACGGCATCCGATTTGAATTCGGCGACTGTCTCATCATCGGGCTGCGCACCCAGCTCGTTGAAGCGTGCGGAAAGCTGGTCGAGCACTTCCTGCTCGCCCTGCAGGCCTGCGGCAAGTTTCGCCGAGAGGTCCGAGGTAAGCGCCGCATTCGCCGTATCCGCCTGTTTCTGCGAAATAATAGCGCCGAGGTTAGGCAGGATGTCTTTCACCGCTTTCAGTTTTTCCTGCGGTGACAGTCCCTGGTTGTCCAGGATCTGGGCAATTTTTTCCGCGACGCTCTGGTCTGTGTTGATATTGCCGAGCGTCTGCAGGAACGCGAGCAACCCGCCCGAAGGCGTGCCCTGAGAACCATTGGCGCCTTGAGATTGCTGCGGAAGTGTCGCCCCCGGCAGCTGCATAGCCAATATGTTGTTCTTCAAATCCACAATGGACCTCGCGTAATTATCCGTGAGTATCCTTGCAGGGAGCGTGCCAGTTTTTCATGAGGGGGAAAAAATTTGCGCGCGGGCGAAAAGCAAAACGCGAAATGCCCAACGGGCCGCCCGGCTACTGCCAGGCGGCCCACTCTCTTGGGAGGGAGGGTAGTGACTTAGAGGTTTTTATCCACGCTGAGGGAAAGCGTGGATGTCTTGTACGCTTGCGTCTGTCCTTTCGCTGAATAGTTGGTTTGCTTATCGTCAATGACAGCACGGCGCGCCGCGTCGAGAATTCTGCCGACGAGGCGTTTCGTGCCGTCCTTGGCCGCCTCCAGCGTACGCAGGTTGTCATTGAGGATCTCGGTGAATGCGGTGCGCGCCAGGATCAGGCGCTCGCGGGATTTCAGGTCGAGCTGGGCGATTTCCGCCTTGCGCTCGCTGAGGCCCGTGACCAGCGTGTGATAGCGTTGCGCGTAATCGCGCTTTTGTTCCTGCAGCGCGTCGACGGCCTTGAAGTCGACTTTTTTCAGCGCGGCGGTTTCTTTTTTCAAAAGGCTGCCGAAGTCCTCGATCAGCTTGAGGACGGAGGCGATTTCGGACGAGAGCGGTTGTTTCGCGGCGGCTGCTTTCATGATTATAACCCCTTTGCTTTTTCTTGTGTTTGAAGCATGAATTTCTGGATCTGGTCGGAAATGCCGATGCCTTTGCCGGCGGTCATCTTCTTGCCGTATTCCTGCAGCAGCAAGCTGCGGAACATTTTCTCGCCGCTGCCGCCGCCGAACATGGGGTCGACGTCGACGCCTTCGAACATGTGGCCGAACATTTCGGACAGGAACATGGCTTCGAATTCCTTCGCCGCGGCCTTGTCCTTCGGCACCTGCGCGCGGGCCTGCACCTGGTGCATGGCAAGTTCGGCAGAGACGGGGGTTGAGGGAAGGCTGGGCATTACATCACCTCGATGTCGGCCTGCAGCGCACCCGCGGCCTTGATGGATTGCAAGATGGTGATGATATCGCGGGGGCCGACGCCAAGGGCGTTGAGGCTGCTGACCAGCGCCTGCAGGCTCACGCCTTCTGGCAGGACGGCGATCTTGTTGCCTTCGTCGGCAGTGACCTGGATGTCTGAGCGGGGGACGACGACGGTGTCGCCCTGTTCCGAAAACGCGTTGGGCTGCGATACCTGCGGCGTTTCGTTGATGCGGATGGTCAGGTTGCCCTGCGCCAGCGCCACGGTCGAGATGCGCACGTCCCTGCCCATCACGATGACGCCCGAGCGCTCGTCAATCACGACACGTGCGATCTGGTCGGGCGCGATGCGCAGCTGTTCGATATCGGTAATCAGGCCGACGACGCCGGTGGTATAGCCGGGCGGCAGGACGACCGCGACAGAAGCCGGGTTTTCGGCGCGCGCGGCGGGATAGCCGAGGTGGTTGTTGATGGCGGTCGCGATGCGGCGCGCGGTGGTGAAGTCGGGGTTGCGCAGCGACAGGCGCGTCTGCTGCATCTGTTCCATGTTGAAGGCGATTTCGCGTTCCACGATCGCGCCGGCGGCGATGCGGCCGGTGGTCGGGATGTTCTGCGTGACCGAGCCTGCGTCGCCCGAGGCGGTGAAGCCTGCGACGGCGACGGGGCCCTGGGCTACGGCATAGACCTGTCCGTCAGCGCCCATGAGCGGCGTGACGAGCAGCGTACCGCCCTGCAGGCTCTTGGCGTCGCCAAGCGCCGAAATGGTGGCGTCGATGCGCGTGCCCTGGTTGCTGAAGGGGGGCAGGGTGGCCGTAACCATCACGGCTGCGATGTTCTTGGTGTTCAGCTTTTCATCGCGGATGTTGACGCCCAAGCGATCGAGCATACCGATAAGGGACTGCTTGGTGAAAGGCGCGTTGTTCAGGCTGTCGCCCGAACCCTGTAGGCCCACGACGAGTCCGTAACCGACCAGCATGTTGTCGCGGACGCCTTCGAATTCGACGATGTCTTTGATGCGGGTGCTGCCGCCCGTGTTTTCCTTGCTGGGTTTCGGGGTGACGGCCGGCGCGGCCTTCACTGTTTTATTGCCCGCGCCCGGCTCTGTGCCGAAATCCCCGCCATCGGCGAAGGCAGCATGGCTGGCCAGGATGAAGGCCACTCCCATCACGATCAGCGCTTTTAATATTGTCTTCATGTTAACCCGTCCCAAGAGTCAGTTTTTCCCAACAAGGTTAAATGCGAGAACCGTGCCAGTTTAAATCCTTGATTTTCAGGGGTTTGGGCGGGGTCAAGACAGCCCGATAGGGGGCAAAGGGCAAATATTGCCCGTTGGTTTTGGCATCATATGCTGCGTATAATGCAAGGACATGAAAGTCGATGGCCCAAATAAATCGCAATCTTCCAAAGGCGTATCCAAGACGGGCGCCAAGAAAGGCGCTGGCGACACGTCTTTCAGCGGCATGGTCGATACCGGCGAAGAGACCGAGGCGGCACGGCCAGCCTCTGGCGTTATGCAAACGAGCGCACTTGACGCCCTTTTGAGTGTTCAGGAAGCGGGCGACAGCACTGAATCCACCAAACGCGCCAAACGCCGCGGGGTCGATATGCTGGATCAGCTGGACCGCATCCGCGTCGGCCTGCTGACGGGCGGCATTCCCGTTTCCGCGCTCGAGCAGTTGGAACGCATGGTTCATTCCCAGCGCGAAAAACTGATGGACCCGCTGCTGATGTCGGTGCTGGATGAAATCGACCTGCGCGTACAGGTCGAGCTGGCCAAACACGGCCGGAAATAGCCAATTTCCACATATTTTACTGGAATTTCAGCCCTATTTTCGGTAATCAGGATAGAATCTGCCCTGTCGCGCATTGTTTGTTGATGGCCAGCGGCTTATAATTGCAGGACAAGCATCAGTTTAAGGTAAAGATCATGAGTTCACTGCCCGAAACATCATCGACCATCCTTCCTCCCGACTACAAACCGTCGGAGAAGGAAAAATTCATGAACCCGGTCATGCTGGAATACTTCCGCCAGAAGCTGCTGCGCTGGCGCGCCGAACTGCTGGTCGAATCCACCGAGACGATCAAGGAGATGCAGGAAGACAACCTGCAGAAACCCGACATAGCCGACCGCGCCTCGGCAGAGACGGACCACGCGCTCGAACTGCGCACGCGCGACCGTGAACGCAAGCTGATTTCCAAGATCAACGCCGCGCTCGAAAAAATCGAGGACGGCAACTATGGCTTCTGCGAAGAAACCGGCGAGCCGATTTCGATCGCACGCCTCGAGGCGCGCCCGATCGCGACACTGTCCCTCGAAGCGCAGGAACGCCACGAGCGCAAAGAACGCACGCAGCGCGATATGCGCGAATAACGCCTGCAGTCGCTCGGCCTCAACCTTTCTGAAATCACGCCGCTCCTGTCCGAACAGGGCGGCGTTGCTTTTAGCGGCGTGTTTCTGCTGCTGGCCTTCCTCGTCGCGCACCTGCTGATCGGCGCGCTGCTGCCGTACCGCCGCGAATACCGGCCCGCGCTCTGGAAGGCGGTGCATGCTGTTGCGGGCGCGCTTGGCAGGAAGCTCAACAGGCGCATGCGTAAAGAGCGGCAGCTGTCCGGCCGCGGTTTCGTTGCGCTCGCGCTGCTTGGGCTGGCAGGCTTCGGCCTCGATTTTCTGTTGAAAGACGCCGCGCGCATGGCTGGCAAAAGCTGGCTTTACGCCTTTCCACTGATGGCGGTAAGCCTGTCGGGCATGATGCCAGTGAAAGTGATGCGCGAGGTGGCAACGCGTCTCGAGAAAAAACAAAACACCGCGGCTGCGCGCGCGCTGCAGCCCTATCGTCCCGAAGATCTCTCACAGGGCGAAGAGCATCTTGTCGTCCGCAAGGCGCTTGAATTCGGCGCGCTTTCGTTCATGCGCTATTTCGTTGCGCCGTGTTTTTATTTCCTCGCGCTCGGCACCACAGGGCTCTCGCTTTATGTTGTGGTGATCGCGGCGGGCGAGGCCTGGGAGCTGCTACGGCAGGAACATTTCACTTTCGCGCGCTGGGCGCGGGCAGCGGAAAAGCTTTTGAATATAATTCCTGCGCTGCTCACGTTATTCATGCTGTCGCTCGCGTCGCTTTTCGTCAGCCGCGCGAACAGCCTGCGCGCGGTCAAAATCGCGGCGACTCAGGGCGCTCGATTCTCCAGCTTGTCGCGTGGAATTGTGGTCGGTGCTATGGCGGGGTCGCTGGGGGTAACTTTGGGCGGCCCTGCGAAATATCGTGGCTCCGGCATTCCGGAAACACACTGGATTGGCCCCGAAGGTTCCTCGGCGCGTCTTAACAGCGCCGACATAAAACGCGGAAGAATGCTTATTTTTGTTGCCTTTCTCTGCGCAATTGCCTTTCTCGCTACTGCACTTATGGTAAAAATTAGATTTTCATAATCAACCCACCGATTGAAATTTACAGCGCGTATGGGGTGAAACTTTTGAAATAAATATGCTGCTTTGCAGCGAAAGATTTTACGTCTCTTTCGTTTTTCCCCCTTTGTAGCGTTTATAAAAAATGTTACCGTCCTTAACGATCAAAAACGCCTAGTTCCAACAGCCGTCCGAGAGACTAAACCGGCAGGGGATTCGCGTTGATCAAAGGGAAATGTTTAACGACTGTTTAACGGCTTTATGTCCGGAGCGACCATATAAATGAGCGACCCGAAAGACAGACGGAGTTTCGAGAATGTGCTGCGCGAGCCCCTCACGCGCCAGCGCCTGACTCTGAACAATAAAATCCGCGCCGCACAGAACGACGAAAAGCCCGTGCCTTTCACGCTCGAGGACCTGCAGAAATTTATCGGCGGCATCCGCGACAACTCGGAAGAGTTCAAGCAGGAAGCGCTGAACGTGCTGGAGGCCGCCGCAACCGGCAAGGCCCCGCAGGAGCCGAAATTCGACACGCCTGAAAAACAGCTCGTCTGGGGCGCGGCGCTTGCCTACCTCTCGCTCAACCCCGAGCAGATGAAGACCTGGACCAAGCCGCCCGCCGAAGGCGTCACGCTGACCGGCACCGACCTGTGGAAACAGGTCACAGGCACCGAACACGCGTATCAGGAACTTCTGTCGCACGCCCACCACGTGCGCGAGGCGCTGCGCGACAAGGACACCAAATACGCCTGGGGCGATCCCGGCACGGGCTTCACGTTCGACCGCAACAAGAACCTCATCAACATCGACTTTATGCAGTCGATGATCGTGGGCTTTGAACACGCGCGCGCCGACGTCTACCGCGAAATCGGCCACTCGCTGCTCTCGGTGACCTATCCGAAGCGCATGAAGGAAGTCTTCAAGGAAATGCAGCCGCTGATGAAAAAATCGCGGCTGGCGCAGGCGAAGAAGGGCCCCAAGCTCAAGCCCGAGGAATACAAGAAGCTCACGCTGCTCTCGACCGAATGGCAGCTGCGCCACATGCTCTTCTCGGCCGCCGAGGAAAACGTCGCGAACAAGTTCGTGTCGAATATGGGCCAGCAGATGCTGCAGGACTACGGCGTGTCGCTGAACAACACCGCCGTCACGCACCGCGGCGTCGGCCTGACGCGCCTGCCGCAGGACGGCATCTCGGACGAACTGCGCCGTTACATGAACCTCTGCAACGCGGTCCAGCTCAGCTTCTTCCAGAACAACGGCCTGTTCGAAAACACCGACACCGGCTGGTTCAAGGTCGGCATCGACCCCAACCTCGTGCGCAAGTCGTCGACCGTGAAGGCGAACCCGCAAGGCGACGAAGACGGGATCGCGCATCCCGATTTCGTGCACCTGCGCGAACTCTGCGGCGGTCCGAAAGGCCTCGAGAACCTGCAGCCCAAGCAGCACGAACGCCTGTTCGGCTGGTCTAACCTGCGCAGCCGCGTCGAGCGCGCGGATGAAGAGCGCAAGGCGATCATCGATGAAATCTGGCGCGATTACGCCGAAGACCTGATTCAGAAAATCCTGAAGATGGCCAACGACCAGATCGACGAAAACCTCGACAAGGCCCAGAAAGACCCGAAAAACCAGAAGAAGCAGGACGCCAAGGACCTCGATCAGGACCAGGATCAGGACGGCGATGACGGTCAGGACCAGGACGGTCAAGACGGTCAGGACGGCCAGCAGGGCCAAGGCAAAGGCAAGCCCCAGAAGGGCAAAAAAGGCCAGAAGGGCCAGAAACAGCGCGGCAAGCCGCAGGGCGACCAGGACGACGCTGACGATTCCGATGGCGACGACCAGGACGTCCAGGATCAAGACGGTCAGGACCAGGACGGCCAACAGGTCAAAAAAGGCGACAAGAAAGATAAAGGCAAAAAGGGCGACAAGAAGGAAAAAGGCGACAAAGGCGAGAAGGGCGACCAAGACGGCGACGATCAGGGCGAAGGCCAGGATGGCGACGATCAGGATGCCGACGCCGATGGCGATCAGCAAGGCAAAGGCAAGGGCAAGGGCAAAGAAGGCAAGCTCGGCCAGGACGAGGAAGAAACCGTCCCTGTCGAAGGCGCCGGCGACCAGCCCGCCCCCAAAGGCGCTACCGAAGTGCCCTCCGACGAGCTCGACCCCAACGGCGAAGGCAACGACGCCGATGGTGAAGATGCCGATGGCCAGGACGCAGACGGTGAAGATGCCGATGGCGAGGATGCCGACGGTGAAGACGCCGACGGCCAGACCGCCGACGACCTCGAAAAAGAGCTCGAGAAGAAAAAGAAGAAGAAAGAGAAAGGCCAGGAAGGCGACGGCGAAGACGCCGACGGTCAGGATGGCGACGGGGACGGCGACCAGCCGGGCAAGCAGGGCAAAAAAGGCGGCAAGCCTTCCAAGCAGGCTGGCCATGGCGACGGCCGTTCGCTCGAAGAACTCTCCAAGCTCGATTGGACCGACTACCAGAAACGCGTCGCGGAACTGGCCGGCCCGATCAGCCGCGTAAGGAAACTGTTCAAGGACGTTCAGGAACGCCAGCTGCAGCGCAAGCGCGCGGTGTCCCAGACGCTCGACATCCTGCCCGAAAACGGCGAGGTGAAGGACCGCTTCAACCAGGAAGCGCACAAGAACCTGACGATCAAGAAACTGACCGGCAACGTGGAGGAGCAGGATCTCAAGCGCTTCCACACCGACCAGGTGAAAATGGTGCCGACCGAAATCGACATCGTCATCATGATCGACGGTTCCGGCTCGATGAACGGCACGCCGCTTCTCTCGGCGCTGCAGTCCGCCGCCATCATGTTCGAAGCCGCCTCGGGCAAGGACATGAAGATGAACGTCTACGTCGGCATGTGGGGCGACAGCGACCCGCCGATGCTGATCACGCCGGGCGCAGACCGCGTCGAAATCGGCAAGGCGATGGCGAAGGCGCAAAAGGGCCTCAACTCCGGCACCGACCTGGCGCCCGCGATCAAGAAAGTCGCCAAGACAATCGGCGAGCAGCGCGGCAAGAGCGGCACGCTTTCAGGATTTACGCACGTTCTGATTATTTCCGACGGCGACATGTTTGACGCGGAAAAATCGAAAGAGCGTATCAAGACCATGTTCGAATACTCGGACAAAATCACGTTCGACACGGCCATCATCGGCCGTCCGGGCACGAACATGGAAAGGATGGCCAAGGAGATCAAGGGTAACAAAAGCTTCCAGGACGTGGGTGTCTCGCTAGGAAGCAATCCCGAGGAAATCCCCATGGGCATCGTCGGACTACTGCTAGAGAAAGTGAAGAAAACCGGCAGCTTTACTGCTGTGCCGAACAGCCAGAAACGCCGGGCCATGAACAAGGCTCACAACAAGATGGATCCAAAGCCATGAAAAATGACAAAAAACCCTCGCCCCTGAAGACACCCATGAAGGACCTTAAGCCGGAGGACGTGAAGTCCCTGGAACGTCCCCTTGGCACGTCCGACCGTCCCTACCCGATGTGGGGCTCGCAGCGCATCGAGCACAACGGCCGCGCCGACCTCGAGCAGGTTTTATCCGTCATCGCAGACGACACCTATCCCATGAAGGTGTTTTCGGACCGTCCCTATAAAGAAGTCATCGCGATGGCATATTGCGATATGCCGACGCCCTCGATGCTGCCACTGTTCTTTGACGGCCTCGAGCGCCGCAAGCCGGAATCGACGAACCGCACGCAGATGATGATCGGCGACCCCGGCGCGGGTAAATCCTTCCTCGGCGCGCTGCAAGGCCGCCTGCGCTCGAAAGACCCCGTCGAAGTCCTCGACTGCGGGGGCAAGAACATGCGCGAACTGCTGTTCGAAATGGTGCTGGATTTCGGCGCCGGCGACGCGCTGCCTCGCTCGATCGACAAACGCCTGCAGGCGGGTACTTTGGAACCCCTGTCCCAGGCTTTGCTGAAATCGCTGCCCGGCGAAGTCACCAGCCTCAGCGCTGACGGCCAGGTCCAGTCGATCGACTGGAACGGCCTGAAATCCATCGGCAACGACAAGGTCGAAGGCGTTTTCGAGACGCTGAAAAAAGTCTCGAAAATCGAAGGCCTCGACAACGCCGGGGGCAACGCGCTCGGCATGAACTCGCAATACGGCCCCCTCATCCGCAAATTCCTCGCGGGCGAGGAGATCGTGCTCGACGAATACAACAAGTCACGCGAAGGCACCGACGACAACCTGCAGACTGTCTGGCAGTTCTGCATCGGCGAATTGCGCGAGTGCACGGTCGAAAACCCGCTGAAGAACAAGGACGCGACCGCCGGTCCCTCGGAATTCACCTTCCGCCGCGAAGACATGAAGCCCGGCTTCTTCGTCACCCTGACGGGTAACAAGAAGGAAGACGGCGTCACGACCCGCTCGCTCAACAAGTCGGTTTACTCGCGTCTTTCTCCCCAGACGCTGCCTGATCCCGACGTCATCGACTGGCAGCACCGTATCTGCCAGATGATGGTGGGCCTGCCTGTGTCGACGCTCTACACCACGTTTAAAGACCAGGCCGACAAAGACCCTGACCAGTTCGGCGAATGGCTGCTGTGGCTGCGCCGCACGAAAGCGGAAGTCGAAGGCGGCAAGGTGCCCGAGCTGCAGGAAACGCTGCTCCAGAACTGGAAAAACGTCGTCAACTCGTCCGAGAAGCTCGCACGCTTCTACGACAAGTGGCAGAAGATGACGGATGCCGAGAAAATCACCTCGAACGGCAACCCCGACCTGGTCGAGGAAGTCGACGACGAATACTCGAAAAAAGAAGGCATCGACTTCCGCAAGATCAAGCAGCACCTGGAAGAGGCGATTCCGATCCGCCCCCGCATGCTGAAGGAAGACGCGCCCCGCGCACTCGACCTGAAGGCCTGGGAAAAAGTGCCGAGCCTCGGCGAACCCGTCACCGAAAACGCGTCGCTGAACTTCGGCACGCGCCTGACGGAATTCCTCGAGCGCATGGTCTACGAAAAGTCGGGTGCCGTCGGCAAACCGAAACTTTATAACAAACTGCAAAAAGCGATGCAGGAATTCGCGCTGCGTGACATCACGCTGCAAGAGGCCGCGCGCTCGAAACAGCGCTCGGTCGAAGAAGACCTGAACATCTCGGCCTTCAACGACCGCGACCTGAACAAGCAGGCGAAAATGGCGCGCAGCGTCTTCTGCGAATACCTGCGCCAGAGCAACCCGGAGATCAAGGCGACCGACGACGAAATCGTCACGCCGAAGACCTTCGTGAACGCGCTCACCGCGATCTCGAAAGCCGAAACGGCCAAGACGAACGAACTCTTCGTCGCCAACCGCGACCCTGAATCGCTCTATGCAGGCAACCCGCTGGTGTCGGCGGTCATCAAGGACGCGGCGACCTATGTCGCGGCCAAGAAAGAGATCGATTTCGGCCTGAGCGACCTTGTCCACCACGACGACTTCCTGGCTTCGCTGGCGATGCCGACCGTGGGCGCCAAGAACCTGACCGCCGTCTGGGAGCAGAACCTGCGCCCGCTGATGCGCAGCCAGCAGTCCGCGGCCAACGCCAACACGCCTCCCGCCGCCGCAACCGGCAGCGCAGGCCCGGTGATGGACCACGACGAGTCGCTCTATATCGCTGAAAACCGCTCCGACAAGAAGATCGCTACGACCAGCCTGCAGGTGCTGTGGACCGACGAACAGGGCGAACGCCCCGTGTCGATCCATATCGTCCGCAACGAAGCGCGCAACAAGACGCTGGTGGTGTCCGAAAAGGCGCCCTCCAAGCTCCTGTCCGCCTTCAAGGAAGCCGGCGTGATCCATGTCGACCGCAACGACGCGAATGCCGCGACGAAAGTCGAGCAGGCGCTGACCGAAATCACCCGCGGCCTGACGCCGTCGGTGAAGGAACGTCTGGTCGATGCGTTCAAGTACCGCAACGATGTCGACAGCTCCCCCGCCCTGCAGGGCAAGGAGCCCAAGCTGACCGAGCTGCTGATCGACGGCAACGTCGAGATGATGTACCCGAAATACGTCATCAAGAACGACAAGAAAAAAGCAGCCGGGATGTAAGGCAAAGGTGAAATGACAGACGCAGCAGCACAGAGGCAGCCAATGCCGTCGGAACTTCTAGATAAGGTGGCGTCTACCGTGGCCCAGCAAAAGGCCATGGATGGCGGCCCCACGTTCCTGCCGCACGGCTGCCGCCTGTTCCGCATCGCGTCCGGCTGGGAAAGCAACATGATCCGCCGCGACAAGGGCGTGACGGCTTGCGACACCCTGCTGGATTTCGAGGCGGCGCTGAGGAACCCCGACGTCAAGGTCGTGTTCATCACTGCCGATGCCATCATTACCGACGCCGATATCGAGAAAATCTGCCAGCGCAACGGGGTCACCAAGACCCTCTTCAAAGAGGTGAAGGAAGCATGAGCGGGGGACGTTATATCAAGCAGGCGATTGTGGCCGCGCTGGTCGAGCATCCGGACCAGGAAAAGTACAAGACGCGTGCTTTTTCGGGCGATAACCTGCAGCAGATGATGGACGCCATCGCCAAGGAAACGAACCAGCTAAAAAAGGCTGATTTCCTTTCCCCCGACGATGACGGCCGCTGCCTTGCCGATACGCCCGGCTTCTGGAAGAACTTCGCCAAAGTGCTGGATATCGTCAGCAAAGCCGGCGAAAAATTCACCATGGAAGACTTCACAAAAGTCATCGGCCGCGACGACCGCACGCTGCTCGACAGCGCTCGCGAGAACGGCGGCCTTGCTGCCGTCTTCACGACGGATGTCTGGAAGGGCCGCTACGACGAGATGGAACGCCTGTGGTTCAAGGTGCCGGTGCCCTCGCGCCGAGACCTCTTCCGCAACGACGGCCAGCTGGATCCCGTCTTCAAGCGCACGATGCTGCAGGCCGAAAACCGCGAAGCGCCCGAAGACGCGCTGGCGCGTGCAGGCCTGTCGCCTTCCGATATCAAAAACGCATTTGTCGAACGCGGCAATTTCGAAATCACCTCCGGCAAGCTTGCGACGGCGGGCGATTACTTCCGCAAAGATTACCTGATGCTGCCCGACCGCGACGGCGACACCGTCTTCATCCACCAGGGCGCCTGGGACAAGTACGACGACCTCGTGAAGGGCATGAAGGCCCATAACGAGAAATTCGAAGTCGCCGATTTCGTCCGTCAGGTCGGCTCGCGCCTGTCGATCGTCGCGCGCGCGGCCGAAAAGAAAACCCTGCACAAGGTCTTCACCGCCGAGCATTGGGAAGGCCGCCTGCCCGAGATGCTGCAGCTCTGGAACCACGTTCCGGAAGGCTGGAAGAACGGCACCATGACCGCGCGCGATTTCGACGCGTCCTATGCCGAAGCCGAAAGCCGTACACTCTCGAAACTCGCGAACCTTTCGGGTTTCACGGGCAAGCAATACCTGTTGACCCCGCTGAATGACGGCCCGACGCCAATCCTGCCGCTCGGCCTGAAATCCTTCTGGGAAAACTACGCCGAATGCGACAAGCGCCTTGCAGCTAACGACAAGCTGCAGGTTTCCGACCTGCGCGCGACCTCGGGCCAGATGGGCAATACGGTTCTGATGAGCGCCGTGAAATTCGGCCACTTCGACAAGGTCGTTGATATCTCGCGCAAATCGGGCCAGCCTGTCACGCTGGATGACTTCCTCTCGAAGGACAAGCACGGCAATTCGCTCTTGAACCTGCTGGCGGACCGTAACCAGCTGTCTCTTGCCTTCTCGCCCGATCTCTGGGCCGGCCGCGTCGACGACATGAAAACCCTCTACACCCACGTGCGCGTCAATGACCGTACGCAGGTGGACATCATGCAGTGCGAAGTGGCGGCCAAGCAGGCGACGCTGAAGATGCAGATGAAAGACAAATTCCGCCTCAAGCCCAACCGTCCGGGTGGCCTTGGTGGCTGATAACGTTTAGATGAATACCCAGTTTGATTGGAAAGGCCGGCTCTGCAAGGGCCGGTTTTTTCTTTTACGGCTTGTTTTCGGGAGGTTTGGACCCGGGCAGGGAGCTTGCGCGGTTCGGGCTGATTGAAATCACCGGCGGCACCATGAAATCGGGCGCGTCATATGTAATGGGCTGGCCGTCGACGCCCTGCACGATGCCGCCTGCGGCTTCGACAATCGCATGCGCGGGCGCGACATCCCACCATTTCGTACGGCCTTCGCGTTTTTGCGGGAAAATGACCGACATATCGGCGCTGTTGTCTGCCACCTGGCAGGCGCGCAGAATGCCGGGCTGCGGGTCGATGCGCGGCGAGGCTTTATTGAACTGCGATGACAGGTAACCTTTCACCTGCGGCATATCGGTGCTTTTTTCGTTCAGCACAACGCGCATGGTTTCCTCGCGCGTACTGCCGACGCCGGCGCCCAGTGCCGTGCGTTCGCCATCGGGTCCTTCTCGCGTTGCGGTGCCGGGGCCTGCGGCCGAATACATGATGCCAAGGGCAGGGTGATAGATAACGCCCAATACAGGTTTGTTGTCGACGACCAGCGAAATCGCGACGACAAATGCGCCGGTGCGGTCGATGAATTCTTTCGTACCGTCGAGCGGATCGACCGTCCAGAACGTGCCTTTGCTGACGTCGGGTTTATAGCCCTGCGACACCGCTTCTTCCGAAACGATGGGCACGTCGAGCAGTCCTGCGAGGCGGGGAAGGATGTATTTTTCAGCCGCGTAATCGGCCTCGGTCACCGGGCTTTCGTCGGCCTTTGTATATATTGTCGCGCCGGCTTCATAGAACGTCATGATCTCGTCGCCTGCGCCGCGCGCAATCGCTTCAACATCGGCCAGCAAGCTTTTGATATCCGGTTTCATAACCGCATTATATTTACATATCGTTAACAAAGGGTCAATTTACAATAATGTGGATAAAGGCCAAAAAGATTCAAAACCTTAGGCGTTTGTATTGACGGGACTCTTGAGGAATCTTATTCTGTGATTATTACAAAAACATTATCAGCGAAGTGTTAGGGATATTCTCAATGAAAGCAGCCATTAAACCGGCTCTCGAGAATCTGGATAAGGCTCTTCTGCGCCTCGAGAACGCCGTCGACAAACGCCTTGTGCAGACCAAGAAGTCGAAAGAGGAGCCGCAATTCGCCCTCGATCGCAACGAGCGCGAAGTGAACAAGAAAATCGCCGCCAAGCTCGACCACACCATCAACCGCCTTGAAATGCTGCTGAGCGAGGATTAATCACATGGCTGAAGTCACCATCAACCTGAACGGCCGCTCCTATGAAATCGCCTGCGACGCAGGGCAGGAAGGCCGTGTCGTGGATCTCGCCGCCTATATCGACCAGCGCCTGTCGCAAATCGCACGCTCCGGCGCTGCCTATAACGACGCACATTTGCTGGTTTTGACCAGCCTTGTGCTGGCCGACGAGCTCTTCGAAATCCAGGAAGGCGCACCCCGCTCCGCCCCGAAAGCGGCGCCCGCTGTGCCTCCCCAGCAAAATAAAGAGGAAGAACAGGCACTTGTGAGCCTCCTCGACAAGCTGACGAAACGCATCGACGGTATTGCCCAAAAGCTCCACACGGCCTAGATTACTGTCCGGAAGGCGGCTGCAGCGTTCGTGATGACAGCACTGTCCCAGAGGCCGATAACCATCGCTAGGGAGCTGTCCCTGGCTGGACCGTGGTTCAGTCATATGGCGCCCGACCTGTTAACGCAGGGCCTAGCGGATAACCCCGTCCACGGCGCAGGTGGCTGTCTTCCACTTATTCTATCCCGGCATTTTTTTTGCCTTAGAAAGAGATTAAGTTAGCCTTTGCCTTTTTACTCCAAGCAGTCATTGCGCGAAGACGCCTATGCCAGGCGCATCGCCATTCCGCCGCCGGTGCGGGACGGCGCGGCGCAGCGCGTGCGCGATAATTTCCTCAAATCCGTCCATCTGCAAAAAGGCGCGCTGATTTCGGGCTATGTGCCGATGAAATCGGAAATGAGCCCGCTGCCGCTTTTCGACGCGCTCATCGAACTGGGCTTTACTGTTCTGATGCCGCGCGTGATCCCGAACCATACGCTGCTGGAATTCCGCACATGGGACCGCAAGACGCCGATGATCCGCAGTATCTATGGCATCGAGGAGCCGGACCCTGCGCATTCATCCGTCTCCATCCCCGACATCTTCCTGATGCCGCTGCTGGCCTTCGACAAGGAAGGCACGCGCCTTGGCTATGGCGCGGGCTACTATGACCAGACTTTCGGGCAGATGAAGGGCAAGCTGAAATTCCAGGCGGTCGGCATCGCCTATGAACAGCAATGTTACGAAACGGTGCCGCGCGAAATGCACGACTATCCGCTCGATATGTGCGTCACCGACGAAAAGGTCCACGACTTCAGGAGGGCGGCATGAGGGTGATGTTTTTAGGCGACGTCGTCGGCCGTGATGCGCGCGACGCGATTACATCGCAGATGAAGGGCTTCCGCGAGAAATTCAAGCTCGACGCCGTGATCGTTAATATCGAGAACGCGGCGCACGGCTTCGGCGTCACGCCGCAGATTTGCGATGATTTCTACAAGGCGGGCGTCGACTGCCTGACCACCGGCAACCATGTCTGGGACCAGCGCGAAATCATCCCATATATCGAGAAAGACCCGCGGCTATTGCGCCCCGCGAACTATCCGGAAGGCACGCCGGGCAAGGGCGTCTATATCATAGAAACGCCGCGCGGCGAAAAGCTGGCAGTCGCGAACCTGATGACGCGCCTTTTTATGGATGCGCTCGACGACCCGTTCCATGCAGCCGATAAAATCTGCAAATCTTTCCGCCTTGGCAAGGATATCCACGGCCTGCTGCTCGACGTGCATGGCGAGGCATCGTCCGAGAAAATGGCCATGGGCCATTATTGCGACGGCCGCGCATCGTTTGTAGTGGGCACGCATACGCACGTTCCCAGCGCCGACGGACGCATCCTTGCCAAGGGCACAGGCTATATGACCGACGCCGGCATGTGTGGAAATTACGACAGCGTCATCGGCATGGATAAAACCCTGGCGGTCGCGCGTTTCGTCCGCAAGATGCCGGGCGAAAAACTGCGCCCCGCCGAAGGCGCCGCGACGCTGTGCGGCGTTGTCTTTGACATCGACAGCAAGACGGGGCTTTGCACCAAGGTACAGCCGTTCCGGCAGGGGCCGGGGCTTTCCGAGGCCTTGCCCGTATAAGGAGGAACCCATGGAACAGTCCCAGAAGAAAAAAGCCGGCTGGTGCGATGCGCTGCTCATTGGTGTGCTGGCGCTTGTTATCGGCGCAGGCGCCTATATGTCGATGCATCTTGCCAACGGGGCGGATGATTACAAAAGCTCGCTGCCGGTCGAGAAGATTTCCATCAAGACCAAGGACGGCCAGCCCGAGATCGAGGTCGAAATCGCCAGCACGCCGATGGATATCAAGATCGGTCTGATGTTCCGCAAGTCGATGGACAAGAACCACGGCATGCTCTTCCAGCTGGGCCGCGACGACCCGCACGAGGCCAATTTCTGGATGAAGGATACATACATCCCCCTCGACATGCTTTTCGTCGCCAAGGACGGGCGGATTGTGAACATACACCGCAACGCCAAGCCACTGACACTCACCCCCATTCCCTCTATCGAGCCTGTCACGGGGGTGATCGAGCTTAATGGCGGAATGGCCGATGCTTTGGGTATTGCCGTCGGCGACAAGGTCAAACATCCTTATTTCGAATAAGCGGCTGAAAATAAACGCTTAATTTTTTCAGAGACTTCTTGCGCCTGAGCTCTATGTTATGTAAACTTGAGCGCGTTTCAAGGGTACGAGGAAGCACTATGCCGACCAAGAAAAATTCAACCGCCAGCTGGAAAGGGTCTGCCAAAAAGGGCAAGGCGCCCGTTCTTGCGCCGCATCCCTCGACGCTTGAGGCCCTGATGAAACTCAGCCTCGAAGCGCCTGCAGCGCCCCAGCCGTCAACGCCGCCGACCGGCGATGACCTGATTAATGCCGTGCAATTCGGGGATATCGAGGCCGCAATCGAGCTGATTGGTGCGGGCGTCGATGTTAACGCAAAGCAGCCCAACGGCTGGACAGCGCTGCTGCACGCGGCCGACAAAGGCCTTGCCGAAGTGGCAAAGCTGCTGCTGGAGAAAGGCGCGGAGATTAACCATCGCAATACGCCCACAGGCCGCGCGGCTATCCATTACGCCGCCATGCATGAAGACGATACGGTATTGAAAATACTGATAGAAGGTGGCGCGGATATCGAGGTCCGCAACAGCGACGGCGAAACGCCCTTGCTCGATGCAGCCGCAGCAGGTTCTGATGCCTGCGTCAGGCTGCTGATCGACAGCGGCTGCGATGTGGATGCCAAAAACCTGAAAGGCAAGGGCGCGGTTTATGCGGCCGCCACAGGTTCCCACGGCGATACGGCCGAATTGCTGGTTTCCTATCCCGTGCTGTCCCTTGCCAGACGCGAGGCGCAGGCGGCGCAGAAGCGCGCCGAGAACGAAGCGCTGACCGGCGCCACGACGATACTGCAGGAAAAAGTCGCAGTCGGGCGTCCGCTGGTCTTTAAACTGCCCGCCCGGACGGGCTGAAAACCCCTGAAATAGCGCGTGAATCGGGCGTTATGGCTTTAAACCTTGCCAAAACAGCCAAAAAACCCTTATAAATCAATCGACGGAGTGTAGCGCAGTCCGGTAGCGCGCCAGTTTTGGGAACTGGATGTCGGGGGTTCGAATCCCTCCACTCCGACCACTTAATTCGAGGTTCGGAATATGAAGGCAAGAATTTACAAACCCGCCCGCAACGCGATGCAGTCCGGCCGCGCCGGCAACTCGGCGGAATGGCTGCTGGAATACGAACTGGAAACCCCGCGCAAGCCGGAACCGCTGATGGGCTGGACAAGCTCCGCCGACACGCTGAACCAGGTGCGCATGAAATTCGACACGCGCGAGGCCGCAGTCGCCTTCGCCGATTTGCACGGCATCGAATACAGCTTCCAGGCCGAGCATACGCGCAAGGTGAAACCGCGCAGCTACCTTGATAACTTCAAGTACCGCGCGCCGGAAGCCGAAGAAAAGTAAGTTGACGAGAAATCAATTCCAAGTGCCCGTAGCTCAGCTGGATTAGAGCAGGTGCCTTCTAAGCATCAGGTCGGGGGTTCGAGTCCCTCCGGGCACGCCAGTTCCTAGAACCGTTATTGTCCCTGAATTTCGCCCAGCGCCTTGTTCAGTTCCTTCTTGGGATCTGTCAGGGCGTTGTTTTCCGTCACCGGGCTGCCGGGCGCGGTGGGCAGGCCGGCCGTTTCGGGCAGCGGGGGCGGGGGCAGTTTGCCGTCGCCGCCGGTAAAGCCTTTCAGCGGTTTTTCCATCGCGGCCTCGCGCACTTTGGGCGGCGGGATATTGATGCTGTATTTCGATGTCTGCTCGCCGCAGAGGCTTGCGTAGTATTGCAGTACCTTGCGCTGCTCGGCGTCCAGCTGTGCCGCGTATTCGGCGGATTTTTTCGCCTGGTCGGCCTGGCCTTTGGCGAGTTCAACGGCGTATTCGGCTGACTTGCGGGCCTGGTCGGCTTGCCCTTTGGCAAGCTCCACTTCGTATTCAGCGGATTTCTTCGCCTGGTCCAACTGGCCCTTTTCAAGCTCGAGCGCATACTCGGCAGATTTTTTCGCCTGGTCCAGCTGGCCCTTTTCGAGTTCGAGCGCATATTCGCCGGATTTCTTCGCTTGCTCCAGCTGCTGGGGCAGGTGAGGGCCGCAATCGCGGCCGCCGGCAGCATGGGCCGTCACCGGCAACGCCAGCGCAAAAGCCATCACAGCGGGAAGAAAATACTTCATTAGCATGCCCCAAAACCATGCCGCCCCTTACAAGGCGGCCAGACTCATATTTTAAGTCAGGGGCGGGATATGCGCCACCGCTTTATATTTTGCATATGTAAACGATTTATGGTGCGGCGGGCAGGACGGCCGGGGTTTTAACGCAGCCGAGGCCCAGAAAATCCGCCTCGCCCTGCATGGTGGAGGCCTGCCCCTTGAAGGTTTCGATGGCATAGCCCAGTTCGGCCAGTTTCACGCGCGAACGCAGGTCTTCGTCCCTGACAGCCATATCCAGCAGCAGGCGTTTATAGGCTACTGCCCCGCCATGATGCCCGTCCATGAATTCGCAATCGGTGGCGCCAAGCGTGGCAGGGTCGTGATAATCGAAAACAGGGAAAAGGTAGGCGCGGCCGGTATCGATGATTTTGCGGCGCAGGTCAGTAATGTATTTGTAATTAGCGCTTTCTTCCATCGCCGCAACCACGGTGGGTGCAAGGGGCGGCATGAAAACCATCACGCGGATATTGCGCTGCTTGAAGAAATCCAGCAGGTCGATGAATTTTTCCCACTGCTGCAGGTCGATTTTATCGCCCCAGGCGTAAATCTTTTTCCCCGTTTTGATCTTGGCGAGGTCGGATTTGAATTTGAAATCCTCGGCCTTGACCTTGCCCGACCACAGCGAGGGCTGGTAATGCGAGCCGAACCTGTCATGTCCGTCGCCCGAAACAATGCCGGAAACGCCAATATCGGGCGAGGTGCCGGACAGGATGGTGCGGATATCTTGCAGCGTGACTTTGCCCTTCGCATACCACGAGAAAGGCGTGAAAATATCGGCCAGCGTCAGGTGGTTTAGCGGCGGGTCGCGTGTGAAGGCGGCGGCCTTGCCGTCACCTGCGAACCACCAGAAATCGACGCCCAGGATGAGCAAACCCGGCGACGCCGTTTCAAAGAGCGCATGACTGAGGTCGAAGACTTCATCGAGGCTGCTGAGTGAGCCAAGGTTGACGAAGCCTACCGAAAAATCCTCCGCCCGCATCTGCAGCACGCGGGACGATCCGATAACGACCGTTTCGGGCGTGTAACGATCGAACATCTTCTGCTTGTAGTAATAGGTACGCTGGTAAAGGCCGGAGCCGTAGACGCCGTTGGTTTTTTCCTGCTTGTCGAGGATGGCTTCAAGGCTCAAGTATTCCCCTGCGCGCGTCAGCAGCAGCGCGTTAAAGCCCAAAAATACCACGCTGAACAGCACAGGCAGGAGAAGCCCGAGGTAGAAGTTTTTCATTTGTGTTTTTTTCATCTACTGCCCCTAGAACTGGAAGTAGAGGAAAACCTGGCTGGGCTCGTAAATCACGCGCAGCAGGGAAAGGCTTAAAATAACGCCGCAGACAGCGCCCCAAAGTAATGTGGGCTGCCAGATAATTTTGGCCGAAGCCCTGCGGCCCAGCTTCATGCCGCGCACGCCCGCTATGCAGGGGCGGGCCTTGCGCATGATCTCGACGCTGTTGGGGAAGGCCCAGCACAACACGAAACAACCCGCCACCAGCGCCAGCGCAAGGTTTGCCATCTGGATCGGGAAATCGGCGCGCAGCGGGCTTTTCGGCGTCCAGAGCGTATCGAAGATGGAATGCGTCAGGCTCTTGACGTTCACTAGCGCCTCGATCACCGAAAGCGCGGTCTTCATGTCGGGCGCCCGGAAGAAGATCCAGGCGACCATCACGGCAAGGAAGGTGATAAGACGCGCGGCGGGGCGGGGAATTTTGAAGAAGCCTTTTTCCTGCCAGAAATGGTTGATAGCAAGATAGGTACCGTGCAATGCGCCCCAGACAAGGAATGTCCAGTTCGCGCCATGCCAGAAGCCGCCCAGCAGCATGGTGATGAACAGGTTGATATGGCGGCGCGCCTTGCCCTTGCGGTTGCCGCCCAGGGGAATGTAAAGGTAGTCGCGCAAAAACCGCGACAGCGTCATGTGCCAGCGCCGCCAGAAGTCGATGATGTTGTCGGATTTATAAGGCGAGAAGAAATTGACCGGCAGGCGCACGTTGAACATCTTGCCAAGGCCGAGCGCCATATCGGAATAGCCCGAAAAATCGAAATAGATCTGGAAGGTATAGGCCAGCGCCGCCAGCCATGCTTCGACGATGTGCAGTTCGCGCGTGGCGGCCGCGACGAACAGCGGCGTTGCATAGGCATCAAGGCTGTCGGCGATCATCACTTTCTTGAACAGGCCGATGGCCAGCAGCGACAGTCCCGCGCCGAAGTTATAGGGGCTGAAGGGCAGGGGCTTGGCGAATTGCGGCATCATTTCCTTGTGATGCACGATCGGCCCCGCGATTAGCTGCGGGAAGAAAGAGACGAACAGGCCGAAGTTGACCAAACTCTGGTTCGGCGAGGCCAGCCTGCGCTGGCAGTCGACAAGGAAGGCGATTTTCTGGAAGGTGAAGAAGGAGACACCCAGCGGCAGCAAAATCTGCGGCACGAAAAAATCCGCGCCAGTGGATGTATTAACAGCCGCCACGAAAAACGCCGTGTATTTATAGTAGATAAGGACCGATAGGTTGGCCGCGATGCCGAAGAACAACGCTTTTCTGTCCGCCTTCAGCAACAGGTAACGGCCAAGGTAATAATTGAACACCATCAGCCCGATGATCAGGAACACATAGGCCGGATTCCACCACGCGTAAAAAAACAGCGAGGACATGAAAAGCCAGAGTTGCGAGGGCAGCTTCCCCAAGTACCGCAGGACAATAAAATATCCCGCCAGCACGGCCGGCAAAAAAGCGAACAGGAAACTGGCGGAATTGAAGAGCATCGCGGCCTTTTGAAAACAACCCCGGAAGGGCCTCTGGAAGTCCTATGGAATTTAGTTTCTACGACAATTTGACGCAAATTTTATCTAACTTTTACCCATACTTTGCAATATGTTAAACGCAAAAAGCTATAATGGAGGAATAGGGTAAAAAATCAGGGCAGTTTCATGATGTCGCGTCAGCCGAAACGGGTTGGAACAACAGTATATCGTGCATCTCTGCGTCCATGGCTGTTATCGACAACGGCCTGCCTGATTCTCGCCTGGGGCGCGCCTGCCAAGGCGCAAGCAGTCGACCCCATGGCCACGCCGCAGGGCGGGCAGGTGATTGCGGGGCAGGGCAGTTTCTCGACACGCCCGGGTTCGCTCACCGTCACACAGACGACTGACCGTGCCGTTTTCCAGTGGTCTTCGTTTGACGTCGGATCGAAAGCCAAAACCGAATTCAAGCAGCCGAAGACGACTTCTGTCGCCATCAACCGCGTTGTCAACAACCGGCAGGAAGGTTCGCAGATTTTAGGCTCGCTGAAATCGAACGGCCGCCTTTTCATCCTTGATCCCAATGGCGTTATTTTCGGCAAAAGCGCGAAAGTTGACGTGGGCGGCATCATCGCATCGACGGGCGACGTTGACACGACTGCCTTCATGGCCGGCAACCGCCAGCTGGATATCACGAACGCCGCGCAGGGTTCCGTCGTCAACCTCGGCACCATCAGCGTGAAAGCGGGCGGCCTTGCCGCCTTTGTCGCGCCGCATGTTGTGAACGCGGGCGTCATCACTGCCAATACCGGCCGTGTGGCGCTGGGCGCGGGTTCTGCCGCGACGGTCGACCTTTACGGCGACCAGCTGATTTCGCTGACAGTCAACGAAGGCATCGCGGGCGCGCTGGCTGAAAACACGGGTAAAATACAGGCAGATGGCGGGCGCGTGCAGCTGACCGCGCGCGCAGCGGCGGGCATCGTCGATGATGTCGTGAACATGAGCGGCACGATACGTGCGCAGACGGTGAAGCAGGTTGGTGGCCGCATCGTGCTTGATGGTGGCACCAGCGGCAAGGTAAAGATCAGCGGCAAAATCGATGCGACCGCGCCCGGCAGCAATATGTCCGGCGGATATGTGCAGGCGACGGGCTACCATATCGCGCTGGAGGGCGGTTCGATTGACGTCTCCGGCGCCAAGGACGGCGGCCAGGTTTACCTTGGCGGCGGCATGTATGGCACGATGTTGGGATACAATGAATCTGCCATCACGGAATTCTCGGCGAACTCGGTCGTCAACGCCAATTCGCTCGGCAAGGGCAACGGCGGCACGGTGGTCGTCTGGGGCAATACGCGCACGGTATATGACGGCCGCGTGAATGCACGCGGCGGCGCGAAGGGAGGCAACGGCGGCTTTGTCGAGGTGTCCACGGGCGCCGGTGTCGAATTCAACGGCCTAGTCGATACGACCGCCAAAAAAGGTACGACCGGCACGCTGCTGATCGACCCCGCGACAGTTACGCTGGGCAACGGCCCCAGCCAGCCGGACGGCAGTTACCTGAACGCGCAGTCCATCGCCGATACGCTGGCGCTGACGCATGTGAACGTGCTTGCAGACAGTACTATCACCGTCGACGAGGACATTGACCTTTCCAGCAGTGCAATCTTCGGCCCTACCGTTTTCGACCTGACATTGACGACCCAGGTTATCGACATCATCGGCAATATCGTTCTTGGCAACGGCAGGCTGGTGCTGAACGCGCCGCGCCTTGACATCAACGGCCAGGTGACGGATACGGCGGGCAATTTGCTGGGCTCCGCACGCGTTTCGGGGCAGGCGACCACAGTCAACGTTGTCAGCAGCGGTGCCAGCATCCAGCAGGCGATCAATTCTTCGTCGACGACTGCGCCTGTCACCGTGAACGTCGGCGCTGGGAATTACTACGGCAACGTGGTCATCAATAAACGCGTCACGCTGCGTGGCGACAGCGGTGACCTTGCGGTCGACGGCGCGGGCGGTCTCGCCCCGGTTCTTGCGGGCGATGTCACTGGCGGCAATATCCTGACCGTCAATTCTTCCAACGTCACGGTGGAAGGCATTATTTTTGACGCTGCCACCGTTGATGGCGGCACCAGTGCTGCAGCGGTTGCGGGTAGCGGCAGCAACGTCTCGGTCCATGACAATACCTTTGAAGGCTTCTCGGCAGCGGGTATAGCCGTGGCTGGCGCCAATGCGCATCACAACGTTTTCAATCCGCCGGCGCCGACACCCACGCCGACGCCTGAACCGACACCGACGCCTACTCCGGAGCCTACGCCAACGCCTACTCCTGAGCCCACTCCCACGCCGACGCCGGAACCGACGCCGACGCCTACTCCGGAGCCGACTCCCACGCCAACACCGGAACCTACTCCGACTCCCAC
>CAZNRN010000007.1:0-149580 GCA_964575605.1 uncultured Micavibrio sp.
TGGAAACCGCCGAGATCGCGACGACCAAGGAACGCCTGAAAGACCTGCGCTCGCTGATCACCAATGCCTCGAAGGGGGCAGAGGCCGCGCTGAAAAGCCAGAACGACCTGCTGGGCACCCTCGGCCCCGCGCCCGACAAGGCGACGGGCATCAAGGAAGATAAAGAGGTCCAGAAAAAGCGCGCCGATATCGCAGCCGAAATCAGCAAGGTCGACGCGCAGATAAAACAGGCAGCGCTGCTGGTGGCGCGCACCGACAATATCACGGCCAGCTTCGACAAGCAGCGCGTGGAAATCCGCCGCATTGAACTGATGCAGAAATCCGGGCTGCTGCTGACGCCCGAAGTGATGCAGACCGCGCTGGTCGAGGGCAGGGCGTGGTATGCCGCCTATCGCCCGAACCTGAAGGGCGGCGGGTATATTTTATTGTCGCTGATCGTGTTCTGGTACGCCTACCGCTCCGGCCGCCGCCTGAAGGACTGGTTCGGCACGCGTGAATCACTTGTCGCCCGCGCGCGGGGCAGCAGCCTTTACCTGCATATGACCGCGGCGGCGCTTTGCCTGCTGGCGGATAAATTCGATGTATTCGGATTAAACGCGAATGCGCCGGTGCTGGCCGATGTCATGCGGCTTGTCTGCGCCTCGTGGATGCTGTTGGGCCTCTTTATTTTCCTCCTCGGCCTGCGGTTCAAGGACCCGGAGCCGGGCAAGGAAGACGACGACGGCAACCTGCCCATCGGCCTGCTGAACTTCCTGATCGCGGCGCTGCGCATCACGGTTTTCGCGCTGTTCGCGGCGGGGATTGCTGGATATGTGCAGGTGGCGGCCTATGGCTCGCTTAATATCTTTGCGACTTTTGTAGCGGTGGCGCTGTTTGTCGCGCTGCGCTCCGGCCTTGTCACTGTCAACGCTCGGTTTGCGCGCTGGCAGGGCAAGGAAGAAACGCTCTCGCCCCTCGCCATCGCCATTTTCGAGCCGACCTTTGCCCTCGTCTCGTTCCTGTTTGCTGCTAGTTTCTGGGGGCTGACGCCCGGCGACGTGCGCGACTGGGCCGACCGCTTCAACGGCGGCGTGACCATCGGCAGCATGCGTTTCGATTTCTCGGACGCAGGCTCGGCGGCGCTGCTGTTCTTTGTGCTTTATGTCGCGACACGGCTGTTCCAGACCTTCCTGGCCAAGCGCCTCTTCCCGCAGACGCGGCTCGAGCGCGGGGTGAAGGATGCGGTGCATACGCTGATCGGCTATACCGGCGTTATCATCGCGACGCTGGCGGCGCTGGGTACGCTCGGCCTCGACATGCAGAAACTCGCGATCGTCGCGGGCGCGCTGTCGGTCGGTATCGGTTTCGGCTTGCAGGCGGTGATCAACAACTTCGTCTCCGGCCTGATTTTGCTGTTCGAGCGCCCCGTGCGCGTCGGCGACCTGATCGAGGTCGGCGGGCAGCAGGGGCTGGTCAAGAAAATCCGCGTGCGCTCGACCGAAATGGAAACGGCGCAGTTCGCCTCTATCGTCGTGCCGAATTCGAAGCTGATTACCGAGACGGTGGTCAACTGGACGCTTGGCGGCCGCAGCGTGCGGGTCGAGGTTGTCGTGGGCGTCGCCTATGGCAGCGATACGGCGCTGGTGAAAAAACTGCTGCTCGACGTTGCGGCGGAACACCCGCAGGTGCGAAAGCGGCCTGACCCGCAGGTGCTGTTCAACAACTTCGGCGCGACCGCGCTTGAATTCGAACTCCGCTGCTTCGTGCGCGATATCACCGACAAGAACGTCGTCGCCTCCGACCTCCGCTTCGCCATCGACAAGGCGCTGCGCGACAATAAAATCGAGCGCACGGGCGGGCTGGCGGCCGCGGCGGCGAAGTAATCATCCCCCGGGTTTCATTTTCAATTTAAGGGGCTGCCGGATTTTGACGGGAGCCATGGTCTTCGTATCGTCTTCGGGCGGCAGGATACCGGCGGCGCGCGCTGTATTGACGTAGCCCTTGCGAAATTCGTTCATCGCTATTTCACGCTTGGAAATGCCGTCGCAAAGGCGCACGGAGTCCATGATAAGGTCGTGCGTGCCCTGCTTCCTCAGGTTCGTCTTGGAATAGGCCATAACCTCTGACAGGAAGTTCCGCCAGTCATCGCGTGTGTCCTCGATGTGTTTCAGCTGTTCGACGCAGTCTTTTTCGAGTTTCTTCCGGTCGACTTCTTCAGGATGTTGTACGAAATTTTTGATATCGAAAAGCACCGCATACGCGCCGCCGCTGACCCCGTCGTGCGCCTCGATTTTCCTTTCGTATCTTTTGTGGAAGGCATGGAGCTCTTCGATCAGGACGCGGGTCCGCTCTTCCCGTGCGCGCAGTTCCTCCGCTTCCTTGTGCCTGTGCATGCGCAGCTCGGGGGAGGAGCCCGTCAGCACATCGGCAAAACGGCGCCAGTGTGCGGCGAGGGTGCCGGGCCTAGGCTCGGCCGGTGCCTGGGTTGCGGTGGAAAGCGAAGGCATGAAAACAACCTCGAACAAATTGCCCGTGGTTGTTTTGGGAGCGCGGTAGGTTGGACGGCAGGCGGGAAACAATACCACTTCAGGTAAAACCGCTCTGCCCGTTAGATGCGCCCGGCTTTGTATTATGCATAACAGAAGCCCTAATTTTCCTCAAACGAATTATGAGGTGCATCAGCGGCGTGGATTTTCTGCCATGCCCTTGATCTGACTGGATATGCACCGCAATACAATCGCTTTGGCGGGCTCTATTGCCTTTGCGAGGCTTCAAAACCGTGCATAGACAGGTTGCCATGCAAATGATGACATCAGGTGTTGAGTATTTACAAGTACTTAACACGAAACCGGCGCGTTTTGGACGACGGAAATTGTGATGCAATATCAAGCTCTTGCAGGGAGGGTCATTTTTTGCGTGCCGGAAGACGATTTTTCACAGGAAAGTCTTGCATGGGCTGGGCTTTTTATTTAACATAACGCACAGTTTTTAAACCGGATCTTCACGGTTTTTTTCGAAATCTATTTATGGAGTGTCCGGCCATTCGTACAAGCGGGGAACAGCCATGACAAAACCTTCATCGAATGCCGCAGCCTTCAACGCCAGCGGCGCACGTGCGCAGTTCAAGGCGGCGACAGCAGGCGAGTTTATCGACGCCATGGCCGCGCGCGACCCGTTCTTCAAGGGTGATCGCAAGATGATCGAAGACAGCTTCCGCTTCAACGTGTGGCAGGGCGGGCCCTTCGTCGTTGTGCTGCCCAACCAACCGTTCAAGGACGTGCCGCGCAACACCGAAATCCAGAAGATGCTGCACAGGTGCAACGCCGAAATCCCGCCGACGCATCTCTGCTCCGGCCTGCTCGGGCACAAGGACGACATGGACAACGCCCGCATGCAATACGCCTTCAGCAACAAAGCCGCCGCCAAATGGTTCGCCGCCAAACTCGAAAAAGAATTCGGCTATGAAACCGCGTCATTCGAAATGACGGACGCGGGGCCGAACAAGACGCGGATTATTTATCATACGGGGCCGGCGCGTTAACTGTAGTAAGCTCGGTCTTCACCGGGGTGGAGAATTGCAATCTGAACGGTTATAGGATGTTACCAGTTTTGGCTTGTAAGGCGTATTGCCTCAGTTCCCCTCGCAATCGTTTAGTTTTGGATAAAAATTTGTCAATTATTGCTGGAACGCGTTCCTTGTCCTGTCGCATGGCGCGGTGACCTAGGCCATGCAAGGCACTTTCGATACATGCATCATTGGGTAGGTATAAAGCGTCTTCCATTACATCAAGAACGACATCCTTCCAGCTGCTCAAAGGGCTTGTATCCCACAACATGTAACAGAATTGATTGAGCGGATTAGCCCCTGCCTCGTTAATGTTAGATAAAACAGGGTTGCAGCGGTGCGCAAAGCAATCACGATAAAGATGCTTCATTTTTAAAACTGCATCAATGCGAAGGCCTTCATCGACACCTTTTTGCATTATTAAATAGATATCATTTGATACGGCATTATTAAAAATATAGTTCAGGCCATTTACAATTTGCAGGTCTGAGTATCCCTGTAAATCTTTGCCGCAACGTTCAAAAGTTGTGCCAATGAGCATTACTTTTTGCTCAGGAGATGCTGCAATTTCTTTGAGGTTAATATCCCAATACCAAGTGTCTTTGCCAGTATATTGCGGACGATCAAAAAGGAACTCGATCCATTCTTGGTATAAGTGGTCGTCTATTTGAGGCTCAGCTTTCAAGCGCTCTTAACCTCTTTAACCCCATCCCCATAAGTCTTCCGCACATAAGCCTCCAAAATCTCCTGAAACTCTTCGGCGATTTTGTCGCCGCGGAGGGTGTGGGATTTTTTGCCGTCGGTGAAGACGGGGGCGACGGGGGCTTCGCCGGTTCCGGGGAGGGAGATGCCGATGTTGGCGTGCTTGCTTTCGCCGGGGCCATTCACGATGCAGCCCATGACGGCAACGTTCATGGTCTCGACACCCGCGAATTCGGCGCGCCATTCGGGCATACGTTTGGCGATGTAGCCTTGAATCTTGCCCGCGAGTTCCTGGAAATAGGTGCTGGTAGTGCGGCCGCAGCCGGGGCAGGCGCTGACCTGCGGCAGGAAGGAGCGCAGCCCCATGCTCTGCAATATCTGCTGGCAGGTCTGCACCTCGACCACGCGGCTCTCGCCGATCTGCGGCGTGAGGGAGGCGCGGATGGTGTCGCCGATGCCGTCCTGTAACAACACGCTGAGGCTGGCGGTGGTGGCGACGATGCCCTTCATGCCCATGCCCGCTTCGGTCAGGCCGAGGTGGAGGGCGTAGTCGGAGCGTTTGGCGAGTTCGCGGTAGACGGTGATAAGCGCCTGCACGCGGCTGACCTTGGTCGAGAGGATGATTTTGTCCTTCGTCAGGCCGATGTCGAGCGCCTGCTGCGCGCTTTGCAGGGTGGATTGCACGAGGGCTTCCTGCATGACTTCTTCGGCTGATTTCGGGTCGGCGCTGCGGCCGTTTTCGTCCATCAGGCGGGCGAGGACTTGCTGGTCCAAGCTGCCCCAATTCACGCCGATGCGCACGGGCTTGTTATGCTTCACGGCGCATTCGATCATCATCTCGAACTGGCGGTCGCGTTTTTCGCCGAAGCCGACGTTGCCGGGGTTGATGCGGTATTTCGCCAGCGCCACGGCGCAATCGGGCACGTCGGTCAGCAGCTTGTGCCCGTTGTAATGGAAGCAGCCGACGAGCGGCACGTCGAGGCCGTCTTTCAGCAGCCGGTCGTGGATGAGGGGGACGGCGCGGGCGGCTTCCTCGGTGTTCACCGTGATGCGGACGATTTCGGAGCCTGCTTCGTAGAGTTCCCTGACTTGCTGATAGGTTTTTTCGACGTCGACCGTGTCGGTGTTCGTCATGCTCTGCACCACGATTGGCGCGCCGCCGCCGACGGTCACCTTGCCGACTTTCACGGGCACCGTTTTGTGCCGCTTGATGGGGTGGGTATAGGTCGCGCTGGCCACAGGAAACTCCTCATAACACTTATCCAGAGAGGTAAGGCCAGTTTACCGGAATGTCAACCGGAGATGCCGTGCATATTATGCTGATTTTATTGAGGAAATATTCACGTTCTTGCACGGGCGGCGGGGGATTGAAAAAGCTTGCTTTTGCTGGTTCTATTATTTAACATAATGCAGATTTAAAGCATTGAGCGTTTCTTCCAACAGGTGGGCAATGACGCAGGATACAAAAACATTCAAAACTGCCGAAGTGCTGGCGGCGATCCATTCGTTTCCGGGGCTGCTGGCCGCGGCCGAGAAAATCGGCGTGCTCGAGGCCTTCGACAAGATCCGCGAAAGGGCGCCCGAGATTGCGGGCATGAAGGGCGCGGCTACCGACCACCTCGGCTGGTGCACGTTGTCACAAGCGATGCGACCGGTATTGAAAAGCCATTTCCCCGCGCTCTCGGCCGAGCAATTCCCGGATCAGGCCTATTGGTCAGACCCGCGCAAACTCGACGCCGAAAAGGTCAGCCGTCTTGGCGACTGGGTGCACCAGATGGAAACGAAATACGGTGCGACACTGCAAGTGCCCGATATCGGCTTCGAAGTGAAGGAAGAATTAGAGCTACTGCACCGCAAGGCGCCCAAGCCCTTTTAAGCCCTCAAGGCCTGTTTGTAACGCTGGCCTTGCGGTTGCACCGTCGGCAGCGCCGTGATGGTATTGCCGGTGAAGGCAAAGCCCGCTGTTTCCAGCGATGATTTAATCACAGCAAATTCCGCGGGGCTGACGCCGAAGTGGTCGGCAGTCTGCGCGTTTTTGAGAGGCGAGGGGTTTTTGAGGGCGCTGATCATGTCGCTCACAAAATCATCAAAGGTCTGGCGGATATCGACGCCGACGAGGTTCACGCCATGCGCCGCCGTTTTCAGCAGGTGGCGCGAAACTTCAACCGGGTTCGCGCTGTCGCGCGCGATGTTGGCCAGCATCCATGCGATTTGATTGCGTCCGGCAAAGGCGGGCAGGTCTTTCGCCGCAGCCGCGCCGAAGATATCGGCCAGCGTGTCGGGCGAGGTTTTCTTCTGGTCGACATCGTCGTTCGCCATAGTTGCGGCAATCGTGTTCTGCATTGCGTAAACGCCGATCAGGGTCAGCTTGGACACGGTGTCGAGTTTCATGGTTGCGGTCATGGCTTTGGCTTTCTTCGAAAAATTTGATTGGAATATATTAAGTCCGCCTCGCCCCAAAGTCAATGGATTATGTAAAATATAGAAAACGCTATGGATATGTAATTGATTATAATGGGGAATTTGACAACTTTCGCCGCGGGTGGGAGACTATGTGCCTTAGATGGGAGTTTATCATGACACGATTTTTGTCGCTGCTGCTGTTCGTTGTTTTCCTGTCGTCGCCCGTCTGGGCGGCAGAGGCGGAGAAGCCATTCCAGCAACGCTCGATATCGGTGACGGGCGAGGCCGAGATTAAAGTCGTGCCCGACCAGGTGCAGATTTCCCTGACCGCCGAAGACCGCGGCGTGAACCTGATCGAAACCAAGGCCAAGAACGACGCTGCGGTAAAGGCGCTGGTCGAATACGCGACCAAGGACCTCGGCATCGAGGCGCGCCATGTGCAAACCGATTTCGTCAGCGTCGAGCCGCAATACCGCAGTTGCAATTACGACGACGAGCAGACGGGCAAATGCAGCCCGCTCGATATTACCTATTACACCGTGCGCAAGGGCATCCAGATATGCCTGAAGGACCTGACAAAGTATGAAGGCCTGATCACCAAGGCGCTGGCGCTGGGCGTCAAACGCATCGATAACATCCAGTTCGTGACGACCGAGCTGCGCAAGCACCGCGACAAGGCGCGCGACATGGCGGCGCAGGCTTCGCTGGAAAAGGCGCAGGCGGTTGCGGGTAAACTGGGCATGAAGGTCGGCAAGCCGCTGAACATCAGCCTGCAGAACTATAATTCCTATTACTACTGGCCTTCCAGCTACGGCGCCCGCGGCGGCAACAACCAGTACATGGCGCAGAACGCCATGCAGCAGGCCGCACCCTCGGGCGCGCCGCAGGGCGAGGACGGCGGCAGCGAGCTGGCCATCGGCCAGATCAGCGTGACGGCACAGGTGAGCGTCAATTACGAGCTCGAATAGATGCCATAACCTGCCGCGGAACACTTGTTAAAAAGCGCCATCTTTGCGATGATATAACAGGGTTTATATACAGGGCAGGGTGGGCATGAAAGTCCTCGTCGTCGAAGACAATCCGAAGCTGCAAAAGCTTCTATCGCATATCCTTGAAAAAGACGGTTTCACGCTCGTCACCGCGACCAGCGGGGCGGAGGCGCTGAAGGTTTATGAAGCCGAGAAACCGGACATCATCTGCCTCGACGTCGTGATGGAAGATATGTCGGGCATCAGCGTCTGCAAGGAAATCCGCGCGAAAGACGCCAAGGTGACCATCCTGCTCATCACCTCGAAATCGCGACCGGTGGATATCGAGGAAGGGCTGGCGGCCGGCGCGAACGATTACGTGATCAAGCCCTTCGACCTTGCCGATATGACTCAGCGCATGCGCGCAATTGCGACCGGGCGCATTTCCCGCGACGATACCGCGCTGTTCGCGAAGAGTTTCGATTTCGGCGACCTGAAGGTTTTTCCGGGGCAGCTGCGTGCGGAGCGGGCTGGGGCATCCATCGACCTCAATTTCCGCGACGTCAAGCTGCTTAAGCTGCTGTCTGAAAATAAAGGGAAAGCAATGGGCGCGCATGATCTGCACCCTTACTGCTGGTCAGCGACGTCCGGGGCGGAGGAGCAGACCGTGCAGTGGTACATGGGTCAGCTGCGCAAAAAGGTGGAGGCGAACCCCGAGGCGCCCGCGCTGATCAAATCCGCCGACAGCGGGGCTTTCGTGCATGGCTAAAGCGAGCGCCGCCCCGAAACGCGCGCCCTTCATCAACCGCGACCAGCTGGCGATTTACGCCACGAACCACCGCGGTTCGCTTTATATACAGTTATTCACGGCGGCGGCGTTTTTGCTGCTCAAACATAAATTGTATGGGCTGCCAGTGGGCGTTTTTGCATGGGCGATGGAGGGCTGCATTGTGGCGCTCTGCCTGTTCATGCTCTTCCAGCAAATCGGGCTGTATAAAAAGATACTGGCGCAGGGGCGTAAGCTGCGCGATGTAGATGTCGCGCATTATATGAACCAGATATGCATCAACAAGCTGATCTACATGATCCCGTGGCTGGCGCTGCTTTTCCAGCCGTTGCAGGTGCAGTATGTTTACCCGCACCTGCTGGGGTATGTGTTTATCTTTGTGGTGACGGCGACCTATGCCTCGGCCTCTGCGGCCATGCTGCCGCTGCTCGCCTTCGACGTGGGTATTCCTGCGTTGTTCGGTATCGCGGTGGCGGGGGCGAACTGGCACCTGATCGAGGTGCAGTACATTGCGGGCGGCATCTTCGTCGTCGTTTGTTACGCCTTTATCATCAGCAATAACCTGCGCAAGTCGACGATGCGCCTGATCGAGGCGCGCCGCACGGCGGACGAGGCCAACCGCGCGAAATCAAGCTTCCTTGCCCTGATGTCGCACGAAATCCGCACGCCCATGACGGGTATTTTCGGCATGATCGATTTTCTGAAGGAAACGCCGCTGACCGACGACCAGCGCAGCTTTGTCTTCACGATCAGCGAATGCTCAAAGACGCTTCTGAATACGCTGAACGATATCCTCGATTTCTCGAAAATTGAATCCGGCAAGCTGGGCATCAGCAAGATCAATTTTCAGTTCCATGGCGCGCTTGAAAATTCGGCGCGCGTGCTGACGCAGATTGCAGAAGACAAGGGGCTGGAGCTGAAGCTCAACATAGCTCCCGATGTGCCGAAAAACGTCTATGGCGACCCGCACCGTATCCAGCAGGTTGTGATGAACCTCGTCAACAACGCTGTGAAATTCACGCAGCAGGGCTCGGTCACCATCAACGCGACCTTTGTGCAGGGCGCGAAACCTATGCTGAAGGTCGAGGTGATTGATACGGGTATCGGTATCAGCCAGGAAAACATTAGCAAGCTGTTCAGCGCCTTTTCGCAGGCGGACAGCACCATTTCGCGCCGCTACGGCGGTTCGGGCCTTGGCCTTTCCATTGCGAAAAGCCTGATCGGCCTTATGGGCGGGCGCATCGACGTGTCGAGTGTGGAAGGCAAGGGGTCGACCTTCTGGTTCGAGGTGCCTTATGAAGCGCCACACGAGGAACTTGCAGCTGCCGACGCAGGTGAACTGAACGCCGAACTGCCGCCGATGAATATCCTTGTTGCGGAAGACAACGCCATCAACGCACGCGTCATCAGCCACCTTCTGACACAAAAGGGCCACCATGTGACCGTTGTGCAGAACGGCAGCGCGGCGGTGTCGGCCGTAAAAATCCATCCGTACAGCCTTATTTTGATGGACGTAAACATGCCGGTGATGAACGGCATCGACGCGACGCGTGCTATTCGGGCCATGGGCAGCACTTTTACCCGTATTCCGATTATCGGCCTCACCGCCAATATTCTCGACGAGTACGTGCGCAAGTGTTACGCCGCCGGCATGAACGCCTATGTCGCCAAACCGTTTTCGCCCGAGGCGCTGCTGGGCGCCATGGTTAACGTGATGAAGGCGCCCGAGCCTGAACCCGTTGACGCGAAAGCGCCACAGCAAGCGGCACCTGCGCCTACATCCACGGGGTATACGGTCGTCGGCCAGAAGAAGGAGCTGACGACCAAAAAGACGATGGAGGAAGTGCTCATCGCATTGCGCAACGAGCTGGGGCTCGATTACCTGCAGCAGACCATCGCCAACGACACTGACGATGTGCAAAAGCTTTTTGGGCAGGTCGAGGAAGAATTCAAGGCCGGTAACTTTGAAAAACTGGGCAAGTCCGCGCACGACCTGAAAAGCACCAGCGGCCTGATCGGCATGCAGGAAACCAGCGGTCTTGCGTCGCGAATCCAGGACGACTGCCTGAACGGCCAGCATGGCAACCTGGGCGACCTCGTGGCGAAGCTTGCGCAGATCGTGCCTGCCGAAGCCGCCGCAGCGCGCGATATCGCGATGAAGCTGCCGGAAGCCTGAAACATTCCGCAGTTATAAAATTCCAACATTCTGTCATTTTGCGCTGCATCATCCGCATGCCCTTGCGAAAGGCGTCGTTGCGGATATACTCGGACACATCCAAAAGGAAATCCAAGCGTGAAGAAACGGCGCTTACTCGCGAAACTGGGCATCAGTTTTGCCCTTGCCTTCGGCGTCTACAAGGCGGCCGATGCGGCTGCGCCTGCGCCGCATCTGACCCAGGTTTTCAACAACGCGACCGCTATACCAGAGCAGACTGCGAAAGAATACCGCATTACCGAATTGAAGGAGCCGACCGCGGAAGAGGCGAAGACCCTCTGGCGCGTGCGCGTGGGTGCATGGGAAATCGGTGCGGGCGGTTACCACACCTTCCTTGAATTCTCGCCCTACCAGCAGACCGACGCGCAGAAAATGTCGCGGCAGGATGTTTACCAGTTGCATGGCATCGCCTGTGATGAAGTACGTCACACCTGGGCTCAGCTCGATTACAGCCAGAAGAAATCCTACACCCAGTATTTCAATGGCGATTATGTTCTGAAAGGCCTTGGCGTCGTGCAGGACCACCACCGCCAGTATTTCCGCGACAAGCCTGTTGCCTATGTCGATATTTATTACGGAACAAAAGAGGAAGTGCTGAAAAAATTCCTTGACGGCATGCAGATGGCCGACAAGATCAGCCATGACAACAAGCCCTATATCCTGCTGGATTACAACAGCAACAGCGCGGAACGCACAATGAGGGAAGCGCTGGGCCTGCCGGACCAGCCGTTATTCGTACCTTACCGTATTTTCGAGCTGGGAGGGCGCATCTGGGCCCCAGGTCTTGAAAAGACACTGTTGCCGCCGGATTACGACCGTCAAAAAGTGAGGGCGGAAGCTGATTATAAGGATTTCACCGCCGAGCAACTGGAGGCGCGTGCTAAATCACTCTGTGGTGAAAAACGCATGTTCTCCACCTTCCGCACGCCGCCGCCGAAGGCGCCCTGACTCACCCGAGCGAAATTTCGAAGCTGGCTTCCTTCATCCCCTTGATCGCGCCGCTCAGCCCTTCGAAGGTTATGGGTTTCTGGATGTATGAATTCGCGCCTTCGCGATAGCAGGCGGTGATATCGCGCTCATGGCCGGACGTCGTGAGGATGATGACCGGAATGTCCTTGAACTGGGGGTCGCCCTTGATGAATTGCAGCGTTTTGTGCCCGTCGATGCCGGGCATGTTGAGGTCAAGCAGGATAAGGCCGGGCGAAGCAGTGTCGATACCTTTGAAGGCGCCTTCGCGTCTCAGGTAATCCATCGCCATGCGGCCTGATTTACACCAGAAAAACGGGTTGTTCAGCTGCGCTGCTTTAAAGGCACGCAAAGCTGCTTCGTAATCTTCTTCGCTATCTTCGACGATGAGGATCAGGGGGGATTTTGCGCCGCTCATGCTTCGCCTCCTGCGCGATGCAGCGTGAAGTAGAACGTCGTGCCTTTGCCCTGTTCGGAATCCAGCCAGATGCGGCCGTGGTGACGCTCGATGATTTTCTTTACGAAGGTAAGGCCGACGCCGGTGCCAGATTCCTTCTCCTCGACGCCGTGGTCGAGCCGCTTGAATATCTGGAATATCTCTTCGTGGAACATGGGTTCGATGCCGATGCCGTTATCCTTCACGTAAAAGACATTATGCTCGACGCCGGCCGTTGTGTCTACTTTGTCCAGAAACCCGATTTCGACGACAGGTTCGGGCTTGTCGTTGTACTTGATGGCATTGGTAATGAGGTTCCGGAATACTTCCGTTACGCGCGGCTTGTCGCAGATGATGACGGGCAGGAGATGCGGCACGACGATGCGCGCGTTCTTTTCCTTCAGCAACAGGTCCAGCATTTGGCGGATTTCATGGATCAGTGCGTTGGGGTCTGTTTCCTGTATCGCCAGTTCCATCTGCCCCAGCTGCGAGAAGTAGAGCAGGTCGCTGACCAGCCTTTCCATGCGCTTAGCGAGGTAATGGAGGCGGTGCAGCCGGTGGACGCCTTTTTCGTCCAGCTTGTCCTTGTAATCCTCGAGAATGAATGACGCCTGGCTGTAAAGGCCGCGCAGCGGTTCTTTAAGGTCGTGGGAGGCGATATGGGCAAAGGCTTCCAGTTCCTGGTTGCTATGCTCGAGTTCATGCATATAGCGCGAGATTTGAGCCTCCGCTTTCTTGCGCTCGGTAATGTCGCGGACGAAGGCGGTGAAATGGTAACCGTCCGGCAGTTTGTGTGCGGATACTGTCAATTCCACAGGGAATACGGCGCCGGCACGGTTAACGGCTTGCACCTCGATGCGTGTGTTGAGTATCGGGCCTGTACCTGTCTCTATGAAATGCTTCATTCCCGCGTTGTGTGCCTCTCGCAGATGCCGGGGAATGATCATATCGGACAACAGGCCGCCGATCGCTTCGCGGTGCGACCAGCCGAATATTGCTTCGGCCTGTTTGTTCCATTCGGTAACGTGGCCGTCCTTATCGAACGCAATAACGGCATCCTGCGCGTTTTCGATCATCGCCCGCAGGCGGATCTCGCTGCTTTGCAGCAGGATGTCGGACTGGCGGCGCCGATATATGCTGAAGACGAGTGCGATGCCCAACACTAACGATGTCATGCCGGCGATGGCAAAGGCCAGCAGGTCGAAGTTCTGCTGGGGATCGTAACGGCAATCGGCCCAGGGCAGGAAGACCGCGGCCGCCATGCCCACATAGTGCATGCCGCAGATGGCAGCCCCCATGATGATAGCTGCAAAAAGCTGTAACAGGTCACGGAAGCGCCCTGCATGGCGGGGCAGGTGGAAGGCAATCGCCAGTGCGGCGCCGGAGGCTGTCATGGCGATAACGACAGACAGGACGAAGAGGTGGGGGACATACCGGAGGTCCGCATCCATCTGCATCGCCGCCATGCCGATATAATGCATGCCGCAGATGCCGAAACCCAGCAATACCGCACCCGTTGCAATCTGCGGAAAGGTGAGTTCCTTGCGCGCGATAATGCGCAGCACGCCGTAGGAAAAGGCAATCGCCACGAGCATGGACAAGAGAGTCAGCGAGGGGTCGTAGGTAATCGCCATCTTCATTTTGTAAGACAGCATGCCGATAAAGTGCATCGACCAGATGCCTGCACCCATGGCCAGCGCGCCGCCGGCACAGAGGATATTTTTCTCGCGCATCGTTTTCGCGCTTACCACCTGTTGGGCTAGAGAGAGGGCAATGTAGGAGGCAAGGCAGGCGACAATATATGACAGGACGACCAGCGGGAAATGGTAGTCGCCCTTCTCGACGATGAGGAGGGGGTTATCCTCCCATAGGAAGAAATGATCTATGATCGAAAAATACATGAAGCTTCGCTAAATCGTTGCCCTTGATGATATTAGCTTTTCCGGCTGTTGCACAGCACTGCGCCATATATAGACAGTATGGACGGCGTGCGATTTTGTTCCCCTGAAATCGCGCATTTCAGATTTTTTATCTGAATAAGCAGAATTAACTTATCATTTACATATTCTTTACCGTTTTTCCCTATAATAACACTATGCGATTATTGCCAAAAGGTTAACGACGTCGCATGCGCTGACAGGTGTTTGGGGACACTTTAAGGGGTTTGAATGGCTAACGATCCAGTTATCGAAACGGGACCTTCCGACGATTTAGACGCGCTGGGAAGTGCGATATTCCGCAAGCCCAGGGTGCGTGACCTGGACCCCCGGAAATTCGACGCGCGCCTGCGCGAAGCCGTCGCTACCGGCGATGAAAACTTCGTCCGCGCACGTCTCGGCGGCGACCGTATACTGAGCGACGCGGAAATGGCATTGATCGTCAAAACCCGCCGCGAGGCCGAGGAAAATTTCAAGCAGCAGGCGGCAGCCGTGCAGGCCGTTGAAAAGGCCGAACAGCTTGAGGAAAAAGAAGAAAACTTCATGCAATGGATGCGCCGCTACCTTGCGCAGCGCGCAGCGTCTCCCGAACTGAACTCGATCCAGCCCGTGGTTACGCGCAACGGATATCTTGATGCTAACGGTTGCGACCCGTATGGCTATAAATACCATGGTGACTTCGGTTACGACAGCCAGGGGAATTATAAAGACTCGTTCGGCAATACTTTGGGCACTGACGACGTTTACCGCACGTCTCGCGGTGAATTGGATCTGCGCCGCGGCATTTATACCAGCGGCAAGGACGCCTATAACGACCAGACCGGAGAGGTGATTATCTTTTCGGAGGAAGCCAACGGATACATCCGCATGCGTCCTGACGGCAAAGGCGGCATGAACCCGGCTGAGCCCGGTCCTGACGGCACTGGCAAAGTAATGACGGCCGCGGAAAGGGACCAAATTCTCGAGCAATGGCGCATGACGAACCGTGCGCAGTCGGATGCGGAGATGGAACAGACGCGCGTGCGTATGCAGAAGGTCGACCAGGACCGCAAGAACAGGGTCGAAGGCACGAGCGCGGAAGTCGGCGCCGACGGCAAACCGGTCAACGGCAGCGGCGGCCAGGAAGACCTTGGCGCAGGCGTTCACGGCCGTGCCGATGCGGGCCCGAACGGCAACGAAGCTCTTGCGACGGAAGCGAGGGCGACCAATGCGATCGAGACGGCGCGTAACGCCTACGCGTTACGCCGCGGGAACGCGAAGGATTACCGTGCTTCCAATTGGAACTCCCAATTCCAGCGCCGGGATGCATTGAGCAAATCGGTTGGCGACAGCAGCAGCGACAGCTACCAGGAAGTCAGCGATGCAGAACGCGCTGCGTTTGCGGAGGCTGCCGCGAAGCGCCAGGGCGGGCCGAAATTCGCGCTGGGCGAAGGTTCCAAGAAAATCGACCTGGGCAAAGGCTGGGTAAAAGACAAAGACGGCGGCGTCTGGGATGACCAGGGCGGCTACTACGACAAGCAAGGCGGCTATTGGGACAAGCAAGGCGGCTATTGGGACAAGGACGGCAACTATACCGACCAGTACGGCGGTTTCAAGTCGACTGACGGCAGCTACATGGACGCCAAGGGCAACTATGTTGATGCTCAAGGTAACCTCTGGCTGGCCAACAGCACTTCCGATAAGCCGGATTTCCCCAAAAAAGAAGGCGTCGATTATATCGACATACTCGCGAAAGCGTCGGAAAACCGTTATGGCCAGATTACGCGTGACAACCCGGGGGTCACTGCCGACGAAGCGAAAGACATCGAAACGCGACTGAAGAAGGTAGAATCCGATTTCAGGGCTGCTAAATACACTTCTGACACCACCGCCCAGAAAAGCGCCTTTGTTGCCACCACGGCGGCGGTTTCCACTTCGGCCGAGCAACCGGCGACGCAACCCGAGCCTGCGGCTGCTACCCGTCGCACGGCAACGCCAAAAGTAGCGATGTAATTTCTGCTTTATAATCGCACTGCGCGCCAGTAGGATGGCGCAAAAGGTGCATTCATGAAAACAAAATTGCTTATATTTGCCGCTGTTTTCTGCGCGGTGTTTTCCATGCCTGTGCTGGCAGACGACGATGCACATGAAATGCTGCATGCGGCGTTGCAGGACGGGTTTTCAAAATGGAAACTTTATCAGGAAACATGGGGCGACCTGAACGACGACGGCATCAAGGATGCGGCCGTCATGATGTTCCTCGAACCCAAAGACGCCGACGACCGCGGCAAGGCGGCGATCGCCGTGCTGCTGGGCGAGAAGGGCGGCACGTATAAAATCCACACACAGGCGGGCGGTGCTACCTGCGTTGGCTGCGGCGGGCCAAAGGCGTCCTTCACCGACCCGATGGGCACGCTCGCCATCACCGGTAAGGGCATCCTGACTATCGATTACTCCGGCGGCTCGCGCGAGATGTACGACATCACCACCAAATGGCGCTTCGACAAGGCCTATAACCGTATCGTCATGATCGGCGAAACCCAGACTGTGGTCGACACCATGCAGGAATACCCGGACGAAGTGATGGACATCAACTACTCGACGCTGAAAATGACAAAAACGGTCGGCAAGAAAAAGATCGAGTGCCGTATCCCGACAGATTTAAAAAATCAGGAACTATCGGCGTTCGATTACGAGATGCATGGGGAGAACCTTTCGGATATCGGGCAGAATTGTAAATAACGATAATTGTGTCAGGGGTTTCTATTCCACATAAAATAAAACTCGACGAAATTAACCAAGCCGAAGATAAAGAACGTAACAGAACCCAATACGCCGCTCACGAGCGCAAATTTCAAGAGCGCCAAGCTTTTCTGTTTTGTGGGTAGCGGACGTAAAAGAGCTATCACCATAAAAACCGTGCTTCCAAGCGTTGACACGGCACCTAAAACAGTGAGTGCCTTGCCTGTCAGTTCGACCAGCCAGTTTGTTTCAACCCCGATCTGTACACTGCCAAAACATGCCCAAAGAGTTATCCCGCAAAATAGCCCCAGCACTGCGGCATTAATAAGGCTGCCTGTCATTCCAGCGGGGAAGGCGGGAACTTGTTTAGCCGCACGTCGTACGCAAAGTGAAACCAACAAAAGGCAGAGGAGGGCAGGAGGGACCCCCAACTTCACCGGGCCTTGCGTGAAGGCCGCATATTTATATCCCTCAGGCACGGCTGCGAGCGCAGGGGGTGTCGTTAGGGTGATTAATGCAATAATCAACGTAAGGAATATGGATTTCATGATCAGCCCTCCGGCTGTGGGAAGAATAACACGTCCAAGAGTGCTTGAGCTTCATCCAGATGTCCTTTTTTCTGTGCAAACGTAACTTCAAGCCCGCGTGGTGATATTATGTAATATATAATATCTCTCCCTCCTTGCATTCCGTCCCCCTTTTGCCTAATAAAGGTGGGTTAATTTTTGACGGATATTATGAGGGCTCTGTGTCATCTTCCGCATCTGTTTCCGCTTCTGGGGGCAAGGCCAAACTGGAGACGGTGAAATCGCTGTCCAACGTCGCCTCGCCGGAGCAAATGCTCCAGTATTATAAAGACATGCTGCTGATCCGCCGCTTCGAAGAGAAAGCCGGGCAGTTGTACGGCATGGGGCTTATCGGCGGTTTCTGCCACCTCTATATCGGTCAGGAAGCCGTTGTGGTCGGCGTGCAGTCGGCGCTGAAAGAGGGCGACACGGTCATCACCGCATACCGCGACCACGGGCATATGCTCGCCTGCGGCATGTCCGCGAACGGCGTGATGGCGGAGCTGACGGGTCGCAAGGGCGGCTACTCCAAGGGCAAGGGCGGTTCGATGCACATGTTCAGCCGCGAGAAAGGTTTCTACGGCGGCCACGGCATCGTCGGCGTCACGGGCCCGCTGGGCGCGGGGCTTGCGTTCGCGCACAAGTATCGCGGCGACGGCGGGATGAGCTGCGCCTATTACGGCGACGGTGCTGCCAACCAGGGCCAGATTTACGAAGGTTACAACATGGCGGCGCTGTGGAAGCTGCCGGTGCTTTTCATCATCGAGAACAACAAATACGGCATGGGCACGTCGCAGACGCGCCACGCGGCAGGCGAGCTGTACAAGCGCGGCGAAGCCTATGGCATCCCGGGCGAGAAAGTGAACGGCATGGACGTGCTGGCCGTGCGCCAGGCGGCGCTGAAGGCTGTCGATTACATCCGCGGCGGCAACGGCCCGATGATCCTGGAATTCAGCACCTACCGCTACCGCGGCCATTCGATGTCCGACCCCGGCAAATACCGCACCAAGGAAGAAGTCGAGGAAATGCGCGAGCACCACGACCCGATCGAGAGCATCAAAAAAGTGCTGCTCGACATGGGCAAATACAGCGAAGACAATTTCAAGCAGATTGAAAAAGAAGTGAAGGCGGTGGTGAATGAATCCGCCGAATTCGCGCAGCAATCGCCCGAGCCCGACCCGTCGGAGCTCTGGACTGACGTCATGATCGAGGAGAAGCAGTAATGTCCACGCAAATCCTCATGCCCGCTCTCTCTCCCACCATGACCGAAGGCAAGCTTGCCAAGTGGGTAAAAAAAGAAGGCGACAAGATCAAGCCCGGCACGGTTATCGCCGAAATCGAAACCGACAAGGCGACGATGGAAGTCGAGGCTGTTGACGAGGGCATCCTCGGCAAAATCCTCGTGCCTGCCGGCACCGAAGGCGTCGCCGTCAACACGCCCATCGCCGTTCTGCTGGAAGAAGGCGAAAGCGCCGGTGATAACGTCACCGCATCGAAGCCGAAAGCCGAAGTGGCCAGCAAGCCTGCCGATGCGCCTGCGCCGTCATGCCATCCGCAGTCCGCGCCGCCGTCTTACCTGTCGTCTTCCGCGCCTGAAAAAGACTGGACGGGCCCGAAAGTAACCGTCACCGTGCGCGAAGCGTTGCGCGACGCCATGGCCGAAGAACTGCGCCGCGACCCCGAAGTCTTCGTGATGGGCGAGGAAGTGGCAGAATACCAAGGTGCATACAAAGTTACCCAGGGCCTGCTGCAGGAATTCGGTGACAAGCGCATTATCGATACGCCGATCACCGAATACGGTTTCGCGGGCATCGCCACGGGCGCTGCTTTCGCTGGCCTCAAACCCGTTGTCGAGTTCATGACCTGGAACTTCGCGATGCAGGCGATCGACCATATCATCAACTCGGCCGCCAAGACGCTGTATATGGCGGGCGGACAGTTGGGTTGCCCCATCGTCTTCCGCGGCCCCAATGGCGCGGCAAGCCGCGTGGGCGCGCAGCACTCGCAGTGTTTCGCCAGCTGGTATTCACATTGTCCGGGACTTATCGTCATTGCGCCGTGGTCTGCGGCAGATGCGAAAGGCCTGCTGAAAGCGGCAATCCGCAACCCGAACCCGGTCGTCTGTCTCGAAAACGAAATCATGTACGGCCAATCGTTCGAAATTCCGGCTGACCCCGATTTCGTCCTGCCGCTTGGCAAGGCGAAGATCGAGCGCGAGGGCTCCGATGTCACCATCACGGCCTTCAGCCGCATGGTCGGCGTCGCGCTGCAGGCCGCCGACAAACTGGCGGAGCAGGGCATTTCGGCGGAGGTTATCAATCTGCGCACGCTGCGCCCGCTGGATACCGAAACGATTGTCAACTCGGTCAAGAAAACCAATCGCCTTGTGTCGGTCGAAGAAGGCTGGCACTTCGCGGGCATGGGATCGGAGCTTGCGGCCATCATGATGGAGCAGTGTTTCGACCACCTCGACGCGCCGGTTGTGAGAGTGTATGGCGCGGATGTGCCGATGCCCTATGCCGCAAACCTCGAAAAACTCGCGCTGCCGCAAATCGAGCATATTATCGAAGCCGCGAAGAAGGTGTCCTATGCCGCTTAACGTGCTGATGCCCGCGCTCTCGCCCACGATGACCGAGGGCAAGCTGGCGAAATGGGTGAAAAAAGAAGGCGACAAAGTGAAGCCCGGACAGGTTATCGCCGAAATCGAAACTGACAAGGCGACGATGGAAGTCGAAGCGGTTGACGAGGGCGTTATCGGCAAAATCCTCGTTCCCGCGGGCACCGAAGGCGTGAAAGTGAACGCTGTTATTGCCGTGCTGCTGGAGGAGGGGGAAGACGCTGCGGCAGCATCGAAAGCTCCCGCCGCGCCCGCGCCGAAAACAGTGACGCCCGCGAACCAGCCTACCGCTGCCGCTACGAAACCCGCGCCGACCATGGCGTTGGTACAACCTGCCGCGAAGCAGGGCGACCGTGTCTTCGCTTCTCCGCTGGCAAAACGTATCGCAAAAGAAAAAGGCATCGATCTGTCGACGGTCAAGGGCTCAGGCCCCCACGGCCGTATCGTGAAGGGCGACCTTGAGAAGGCTAAAACGGGCGCTGTCGCTCCGATGGCTGTGGCGGGCGCTCCTGCCGCGCGTGCGTCGGTGGCGGCTTCCGGCCCGGATGCGAAGGCTCTGGCCGACGCTTACGGCATCCCCTATAAACTGGTGCCTAACAACGGCGTACGCAAGGTTATCGCCCGCCGCCTGACCGAAGCCAAGCAGACCATCCCGCATTTCTACCTAACGGTGGATATCGAACTCGATGCGCTGCTGAACGTGCGCAAAGAGCTGAACGAAATGGCGCAGGGCTACAAGATTTCCGTTAACGATTTCGTCATCAAGGCAACCGGTGTCGCATTGTCGAAATACCCCGCCGCGAACGTGTCGTGGACGGATGACGCGCTTGTTCAATATGAACGTGCTGATGTTTCCGTCGCGGTCGCCACGCCCAACGGCCTCATTACGCCCATCATCAAGGATGCGGCCAACAAGAGCCTGAAGGATATCTCGAACGAGATGAAAGACCTTGCCGCCAAGGCGAAGGACGGCAAGCTGAAACCTGCCGAATTCCAGGGGGGCACCATTTCTGTTTCCAACCTCGGCATGTTCGGCGTGCGCGAATTCGGTGCCATCGTCAACCCGCCGCAGGGCGCAATCCTTGCGATTGGCGCGGGCGAACAGCGTGCAGTTGTGAAAGACGGGCAGTTGAAGGTTGCTACGGTCATGACCGTGACGATGTCGACAGACCATCGTTGCATCGACGGAGCAATCGGCGCGGAATACCTGCAGGTGTTCAAGAAGCTGATCGAAAGCCCGATGAGCCTGATCCTCTAACGCATCACTTCCTGAAAGGGGTGACGTTGGGGCCCGAGGTGGTGACTTTTGCTTCCATCTCTTGCGAGTTCAGGAAGTTTACTTCAATCCCGACCCTGTTGGCGGCGGCGACCATAATGGTCAGCAATTCAAGTTGTTGCTTTGCGGTCAGGCCGGGAGCCTGCATCGAACCGCTCAGTTCATCGAAGCTAAAACCGGGCCGGCGGAAATTTTCGCGGGCTGCATCGCGCAGGCCTTTTCTTTCTTCCGGCACCGGATCGGCAGACAGCACAGCCTTGAGGCCGTCGCACAGGGCCGCGATGTCGGGGCGCATCTTGTCGAGCAATTCCTTGTAGACATCGTCTTTATTGTTAGCCATAGCAGCCTCCTGTGATTGATCACAGTATAAGGCAGTACCCATTACCAATTCGTTTATATGGAATCAGGCGCTGTATAAGGTATTGAAAATTATAGATTATTATGCTCAATTATTTGCTGGCATTCAGGCCGCCCGGGTTTAGATTAGGGCGCAGAGCAAAAGGGTGATGAACATGACGGAACAGGCATTCGATATCGTAGTGGTGGGCGGCGGCCCGGGCGGTTATGTGGCGGCGATCCGTGCCTCCCAACTGGGGTTCAAGACAGCGCTTGTCGAGCGCGAACACCTTGGCGGCATCTGCCTCAACTGGGGCTGTATCCCGACCAAAGCGCTGCTGCGCTGCTCGGAAATCAACCATCTGCTGCACAACCTCGACGCCTTTGGTTTCAAGGCCGAAAAGGTGAGTTTCGATTTCAAGAAAATCATCGACAGGTCACGCAAGGTCGCTGGCCAGCTGTCGGGCGGCATCAAGCATCTCATGAAGAAAAACAACGTCACCGTTTTCGATGGCCATGGCAAACTGCTGGGCAAGGGCAAACTGACTGTGACGAAAGACGGCAAACCCGTCGCCGAGCTGAAAGCACCGCATATCATCCTCGCTACCGGTGCGCGCGCACGCGTATTGCCGGGGCTGGAGCCGGACAAGCTGGTCTGGACGTATAAAGAGGCGATGACGCCTGCAGAAATGCCTAAATCGTTGTTGGTGGTGGGTTCCGGCGCTATCGGCATGGAATTCGCCAGCTTCTATAAAAACATGGGCGCGGAAGTGACGGTTGTGGAGTTGATGGACCGCATCTTGCCTGTCGAAGACGCCGACATCTCGGCCTTCGCGCGAAAGGCCTTTGAAAAGCAAGGCATGAAGATCATCACGGGCGCGAAAGTCGCCAAGCTGAACCGCGGCGCGAACGATGTCGAGGCTGAAATCGATGTCGGCGGCAAGGTGGAGAAGCTGAAGGTCGAGCGCGTGATTTCCGCCGTCGGTATCGTCGCGAACACCGAAAATCTCGGCCTGGAGAATACCAAAATCAAGCTGGACCGCGGCGTAATCGTCGTCAACCAGTGGCTGCAGACGGACGAACCCGGCGTTTATGCCATCGGCGACTGCGTTCCCGGCCCCTGGCTGGCGCACAAGGCATCGCATGAAGGCGTCATTTGCGTCGAGAAAATCAAGGGCCTTAACGACGTCCACCCGATGAAAACCGAAAACATCCCCGGCTGCACCTATTGCATGCCGCAGGTGGCCTCTGTCGGCCTGACTGAAGCGAAGGCGAAGGAAAAAGGCTATACGGTCAAGGTCGGCAAATTTCCATTCATCGGTAACGGCAAGGCGATTGCGCTGGGCGAGCCGGAAGGCTTCGTTAAAACCGTCTTCGACGCCAAGACGGGCGAGTTACTCGGCGCCCATATGATTGGGGCGGAAGTGACGGAAATGATCCAGGGCTACGGCATCGCCAAGACGTTGGAGACGACTGAAATCGATTTAATGCACACGATTTTCCCGCATCCGACGCTCAGCGAAATGATGCACGAGTCCGTGCTCGACGCCTACGGCAAAGTCATCCATATGTAATGGCGTTTATTTCGGGCTTTTCGTTTGCGGACGGTGCTGGTAAGGCGCCATAAGATTTTTATTGTCCAACAATTTCGCGATTGAATTACCTTCTGCGCACTGCCTGTCCATCGCGCGCTGGCGCAGGGGCTTGTCGGTGTTGATGGCGTCGGTTTCTGTGGGACTTGCTCCTGCCTTGAGCAATTTAAGGAATACGGCGCTATCGCTTTTATCTGCTGCCATGCCCAAAGGCGTCATACCGCCCATGCCGACGAAATTCACGTTTGCCTTTTCTGCCAGTGCATAATCGATGATGTCATGCCGGGTACCCTGTATGCCGTTGACCAGTACGATGGCAAGATTATCGCGTGTTTTAAGGTCGGGATGCTCTGAGAAAATTTTTTGTATGGCACGAAGATTCCGGTCATCCGCCGCGATGTACAAATCCCACAAAGGTTCGCCGGGCTTGGGAAAGCTGAATGCTGCGGACAAGCCGCCTTTTGTCGTTTTGCCGCCATCTTTACTGGATGTGCCCATGAGGTGACCCCTAGCTCGAGTAATTGCCGATGCTGTGCATATTCTACCAATGTTGCGTAAAAACTCCGTAAATCAAACGCTAAACCCAGTAATATCAGCGGTTTGTTTGTACTGACTCAAGGTTTCTCAGGAGTTTCCGCAGGAACGGGGCCGACTGTGTTTGAAATCAGGCGGCTGCAGTTCACGTCGTCGCCGCTGGCAGGCTCGACGAGGGCGAGCAGGGCAGCGACTGGGTTGACAGCGCCCAGCGCAACGGCCGCGCCACCGCGGACACCGGCTTTGCCAAGGTCAAAGCCGAAAGACGGATTGCGGAAGGTGCCGCCGACCACAATGTCGGTCTGCAGTGATGCTACACTGCCGTCTTTGGGCTGTGGGTTGAGCGCGATATTCATTTTCTCGTTACGCAGATTGATGCTCGCATCGCCCTTGAACGTCGTGTCTTCGGTATCAATGACGAAAACGCGGGAGCGCAGAAGGCCGTCTTTCACGCCGAAATCACCGGCGGCGCAGCGCAGGTCGGTTTTCTTGTCGCTGCCCAGCACAGGGAGCAGTTCGGCGATGTCGAGGTCGGCGGCTTCGACGACCATCAGGCTGATGCGTCCGCCCGCCATGGTGAGGGTGATGCGGCCGTCGCTGCTGGCCAGCACGTCGGCCGTCGTCTTGCCATTGCCTTTAAGGTCGATACGCCCGCTAAACTGGCCGCTGGACAGGTCGCCGAGCTTGGCGGCATTCATGAACTGCCGCAGGCCCAGGTTTTTCAGGGTCAGGTCAACGTCGGTGTTGGGGTTGTTATCGCGCCCGTTCACAGTCACTTGGCCGTTCACTGTGCCCCCGGCAACGCCAAAGCCGAGGGGGTCGACCTTCAACAAACCACGATCAAGGTCAAAACGCGCATCAAACTTGCTAAGCGGCCAGCCGGGGGCATTGAGCTTGTCAGCGTGGAGCGTCACGTCAATATCTGTAGCGCGAAATTTGGTGAGATCAAGAGGCACATCGGGTAGCAGTTTACCTGCGGGAAGAGGCTTGCCAGGCACATAACCAAAGAAGCCGCCCATGTCTTCCACATCAAGCCGCGCTGATTGTAGCTTGCCCGTCAGTTTGGAACGGTCGCCTGACGTGTCATACACAAGGTTACCGCCAAGGTCGCTATTCCCGACTTTCCCGTGGAAGTCACTGAAGCACCATTTCTCGCCCGATTTCGACAGGGCGCCTTTCAGGCTGTAGGCAGGCGTCGGGGGCAGGGGAATTCGGGTTAACTGGAAGAGCTCGGCCATGTCCCTGCCTTTGAGGTCGAGTGTGGCGTCGAGCCCTGCCAGCTTCACGGGGTCGCGGAAGGTGCCGTCCAGAAGCGCCTTCGTGCCGCCCATCGTGATTTCAAGCCTCAGCGGATAATCGGCGGAAGTTTTACGCAGGATATCGAGCGACCCGCCTTCGCCTTTAACATCGAGGTCGCGGCCGTTCAGCTGCCCTTTTCCTTCAAAGGTGAAGGTTTCAGGCCCATAGGCGCGGGCGATATCGACTTTCAGGTCAAGGTTCAGCTTGCGCGGCATGTCGCGATAAATCAGCTGGCCGTCGCGGATATAGGTGTAACCGATTTTAGGCATCTCGCGACGGTTGTCGGGCACGGCCGCTTCCTTCAACGTAGCCGCGCCGCTGGCGGGCATGAATGTCCAGTTATTGCTGCCGTCGGCGTATTTCTCCAGAATGATGCGCGGTTTTTCAAGCGTCATGCCTGCAATATCCACCCGGCCGATCAGCAGCGGCAGGATTTTAAGCTGCATGTCGACGCGTTCGATATCGAACATGTAAGGGTCTTGCGACTCGGCGGCGTTGGTGATGCGCACTTTATCGGCGGTCACGCGCGTGGCGCCCCAGCGCCAGTGGATTTCAAGGGGGCCTGCAACCGTCACTTCGCGGCCGAAGCGGTTGCCGAAAGCAGTGCCCAGTTTGTCGCGGAAGAAGGAATCTGGAATGAAAGCAGTTGCCACTACCGCCAGAACAAGTACTGCGGAGATAATAATGGCGGCGCGCTGCGTATACCTATGTTTCAAAACGGCTTTCATTCAAAGCTAACGGGCAGGCAGGGGCATAGGTTCCCCATGAAAACAGCCCCGGCCGTTGGGCGCGGGGCTGTTTAAAGCCTCATATTTTCAGCTAATTACCAGCTTTCGTTGCTGCGGCCGCCGCGGCGGTTGCGGTTCATGGTGCCGCACCAGTTGATGCCGCCGGTATAGGGCTGCTCTTTCTTGGGCGCCTTCGGCGTTTTTGACTTGGGGGCTTTTTTCTTGAATTCGTCTTTAGCGGTTTTGTCTTTCTTGGTGGCCATTTTATACACTCCTCGGGGTTGAAATTATTGTTTCGGGGCTGCGGGTTGTTCGGCTGCCTTGCTTTCGACGGCTTCGCGTTCCATTGAGCAGCCAAGCTTGCGGAAGTTCTTCTCGAAGACCATGCGCAGCTGGTTGCCGTCGGTCACTTCGTATTTGCGTACGTGGTAAAGCGTCGCGCCTTCCCACAATGACACTGCTTCAAAACGCTCGGGTTTTTTGCCGATGCAGTCGACGGTTATGTTGTATTCGTTGTGCGGAGGCGGGGGCGGCGGTGTGCAGCCGGCGGTCAGCGCTGCGCCCGCGAAAACAGCGGTCAGCAGGGCGGATTTTGCAAAGGTGGTCGGCATGCGAAGAGTCCTCGTTTGAAAATTAATGGGAGAGTTTTACGCTTCTTGCGATATTATGTCAATATAAAGCGAGTGACCAAGAATTTAAGCTATATTTATCAGTGTGTTAGATTTGTGTTCTCTATGCGCCATAAATCCGGTAAATAGATGTGGTTTAACGCCTGAAGCGGCCTAAGTAAAAGACATGTCAGACGATACCGACATCACCGAAAAAAAGAAATCCGAATTCCGCCACCCGGAAAAACGGAACCGCCCCGATACGCCCATCTTGCGCAAGCCGGAATGGATCCGCGTGAAGGCGCCAGTCTCTCCCGAATACCATGAAACGCGCACCCTGATGCGCAACCTTAAACTCGCGACCGTGTGCGAGGAGGCAGCCTGCCCCAATATCGGTGAGTGCTGGAAACAAAAACACGCGACCTTCATGATTTTGGGCGCGACCTGCACGCGCGCCTGCTCGTTCTGCAACGTGGCGACGGGCATTCCCGACAAGCTTGACCCGTTCGAGGCCGCGCGCGTCGCGATTGGCGTGCAGAAGCTGGGGCTGAAGCACGTGGTGATTACTTCCGTCGACCGCGACGACCTTGCCGACGGCGGGGCAGAGCAGTTTGTTAAGGTCATCAGCGAAATACGCCGCCTGTCGCCCGGTACAACAATTGAAATCCTGACGCCCGATTTCAAGGACAAGAACAACGCTATCGAGCCGATTGCCGTTGCGCGCCCTGATGTGTTCAACCACAACATGGAAACGGTGCCGCGTCTTTACCCGACTATCCGCCCGGGTTCACGTTACTTCACCTCGCTCGAGCTGCTCAGCCGCGTCAAGAAAATCGACCCCACCATTTTCACCAAATCCGGCCTGATGGTCGGACTTGGCGAAACCAAGATCGAGATCATGCAGGTGATGGACGATTTGCGCGCGGCCGATGTGGACTTCCTGACGATCGGCCAGTACCTGCAACCCACGCCTAAACACGCAGCCGTCGACCGTTTCGTGACGCCCGAGGAATTCAAGAGCTACGAGACGATTGCCCGCGCTAAGGGCTTCCTGATGGTGTCGGCGTCGCCGCTGACGCGTTCGTCGTATCACGCCGACAGCGATTTCGAAAAACTCCGCGCCGCGCGCGAGGAAAAGCTTGCGGCAGGGCGGTAATGCCCGCCCATTCCGAAAAGCGCATCCTGCCTTACTCATCCGAGCAGCTGTTCGACCTGGTAATGGATATCGAGAAATATCCGGAGTTCATGCCCTGGTGTCTGGCCACGCGCATCAATTCGCGCGAGAAAGACGAGCTCAATGCCGACGTAATTGTCGGATACAAGGTTTTCCGTGAGAGATTCAATTCCACCGTCCATTTCAGGCGTCCTAAGACAATCGAAGTGGAATACAAGCAAGGCCCGATGAAGCACCTTCAGAACAAATGGACGTTCAAGGACATCCGTGGCGGCCAATGCGAGGTGGATTTTTATATCGAATTTTCGATGAAGGCGAAAATGTTTGAAACGCTGGTAGACCAGTTCTTTTACCGCGTCCTGGTCAAAATGATCAATTCCTTCGAAGCTCGCGCCCTCGAACTATACGGGGGGAAGAAGCACTAAGGCTTCCTCCCGCTCGTAAAGCAGTTCACGCTAGTAAACTTCTTAGTTGCGGCGGTCTTTGTCGTAGAGGTAGCCGCCCACTGCGCCGGCGCCAGCCCCGATAGCCGCGCCCGTCAGGGCATGGCCGCCAGTTGCTGCGCCAATAAGGGCGCCGCCGCCAGCACCGATAGCCGAGCCGGAGAGCATACGCTGGTCACGGGTGCTCATGTTGGAGCAGGCCCCGAGGGTGACGGTAAATGCGAGTGCGACCACTACATTGATCGCTGAATTCGTTCTCATGGTATCCTCCTGTATAGCTTTGAAAAGCCAATGGCGGAGGATGGTTAACGTTCCCGCTGCTTCAAATACAGAAGGATTTCAAAGGCTTTCAATTTCCTTGCGCAGCGCGGTCAGGGCCGTCTCAATGGTCTCCATGCGCACGGCGGCGCGGTTGCCGCCGAAAAGGTTCTTGATAGCGAAAGCATTTTTATTGCTCGCGATCCCGATATAGACAAGGCCGACAGGCTTTGTGTCCGTCGCGCCGCCGGGGCCAGCGATGCCTGTTGCCGATACGGCCAGCTGCGCCTGTGAATTTTTAAGCGCGCCCTGTGCCATTTCAAGTGCGGTTTCGGCGCTGACGGCGCCGTGTTTTTCGAGCGTCGATTGCTGGACGCCGACCAGTTTTACCTTCGCATCGTTCGAATAGGTGATGAAGCCGCGGTCGACGACGTCAGAAGATCCTGCGATTTCGGTCAGGCAGCCGCCAATCAGCCCGCCCGTGCAGGATTCAGCCGTAGCGATGCGCAGGCCTTTCTTGCGGGCTTCGGCCAGGACGGCTTCGGCAAGTTGTGCGAGGTGTTCGGGAAACATAGGTGTCCTTACAGGTAAAGCGACGCCATCGCGCCAATGCCGACAAAGGCATAGATGCCCGCAACGACGTCATCCATCATCACATCGACGCCGCTGGTGCTTTTGTCATCGAAGAACGAGCAGGGCCAGGGTTTCCAGATGTCGAAAAGACGGAAAAGCAGGAATGCGAAGAGCCAGAGTTCGGGGTTGGTTTCGGCAGGGATGCCCGCAATCCACATGCCGGCCACTTCGTCCACCACGATCGTCTGGTCGTCGACGACGCCAGATTTTTTCGAATAGCGGTTGGCTGCAACGACGCCAATGCAGGTGATTGCCATCGCCGCCATGGCAAGCGCGCCGGGCCCGCCTGCGTACTGTATTGCCACACCAAAGGGAATAGCTGCCAGCGAACCCATGGTGCCGGGGGCAGGGCGCAGGCGGCCGGAGCCAAACCATGTCGAGACCCATATGCCCCACTGTTTCATCGACGCGCCTTCGGGCAGCGGCTCGATCCTGAATTTACCCATGTGTCCCCCATTTTTTCAATTCGTCAGGTGTCGCCTGATGTCTGGCAAAGGGCAGGCGCACTGTCGCCACCGCCTCCGCCGCGATGCCTTCCCCGCGGCCGGTGAAGCCGAGGCCTTCTGTCGTCGTTGCCTTGACGCTGACGCGGTTAATTGGCAGCGACAGGATGTTTGCGATACTTTCACGCATTTTTTCGCGGTGCGGCCCCACCTTTGGCGCCTCGCAGATGATGGTGACATCGACGTGCGTGATAAGTCCGCCGCGCGCGGCGATAAGGCTGCCTGCGTGCTGGAGGAATTTCGAGCTGTCGGCATTTCTCCAGCGGGCGTCTTTCGGGCTGAAATGCATGCCGATATCGCCGTCGCATATGGTCGCCAGCAAGGCATCGGTAATCGCATGTAACGCGACGTCGGCGTCGGAATGTCCTTCGAGCACTTTGTCATGTGGCACTGTGATGCCGCAGAGCTTAAGTTTGCGGACGTCATTCGCTGGCGCGACGAGCTTGTGGACATCGTACCCTTGTCCTGTGCGCAGGTCGGCGCAGCGTGACGACAGGGTTTGTTCCATTAGCGCGAAATCATCGGCCACCGTCACCTTGAAATTGCCCCGGTCACCCGCGACGATGGTGACGGGGATGTTAGATGCTTCGCAGAGCGCGGCGTCATCGGTCAGTGATTGGTCCTTATGCTGCCGGTGCAGGTCGAGGATGGCTTTGAACTTGAAAGCCTGCGGCGTCTGTATGGCATAGAGGTTGTCGCGGCTTTCGGTTTTGGTTTTGCCGTCGACCGCACGGCGCAGCGTATCGGCGACGGGCAGGCCGGGCACTACAGCGTCACTGGCTTTCAAGGCAGTAACAACACGCGAGATGAGTTCAGGCGTAATTCCGGGGCGGGCGGCGTCGTGGATGAGGACGTAATCGGGGTTGAGTGGCGCAATAGCTTCGAGCCCTTTCAGCACACTTTGCTGACGCGTCGCGCCGCCATGAATGGCATCGGGGATATCCGCGATGCCAACATGATCGGGATGGATGACGACGCGCACGGCTGAAATATCAGGATGATTCCCGTAGATATCGAGGCTCCAGCCCCAAACAGGGCGGCCGAGCAGGGGCAGGTATTGTTTTGGCAATGCGCCGCCGAAACGCTCGCCGGAGCCGGCGGCGACTATCAGGGCGATAATATTGGGTTTTTTATTATCCATAATACTGTAAAAGCGTTTTTGCCTGTAACGACTTTAAAACCGCCGTCTAAGGCTGTCAAAGCTTGTTATTTTTCACAAAATAGGGCAAATATACGCCCGTGCATAAATTTTAGGCGGTAACCTGAAATGCACAAATAATAGGCAGCAAAAACAAAATAAAAAGCTGACGCCCCGATGAAGACTATAAATAACAGCGCCAAAATCGTCCCGCTGGCCGGGGCGACGCAAATGGATATGAGGAAACTCATCGACGCCATTCCCGATGCCGTGATCGTGGCGGATGGTGCGGGCGCTGTCGTCTTTGCGAACCTCGCGGCGCAGGAATTTTTCGGCATGGGGGAGAAGGCGCTTTCCGCCCGCAGCCTGGCCGAGTTGCTGGGTGCTTCCAATCCGTTTACAGGCGTCATGCCAGGGCAAGCGCTCACCGCGCATGACCTTGTTATCAACGGTAAAGCTGTCAGCAGTCTGTCGGCGGTGCCTATGGATGACCTTTCGGTCATCGTGTTGCGCACCGATGCTGTGCCCGTGAAGACCGAATGGGCGGCCAGGGTCAAGCGAGCGCTGAAACCCGCCCAGCATCTTGCCCGCATGCTGGCCCATGAAATCAAGAACCCGTTGACGGGTATCCGCGGCGCAGCGCAGTTGTTGGCGTCGTCGGATTTGAAAGCCGATGACCGCGAACTGGCTGTGCTGATCGAAAATGAAACCCAACGTGTCATGCGCCTGATCGACAAGGTCAATGTTTTCGACGACGCGCCCCACCATCAATATGCCTCGATCAACATCCACGAAGTGTTGGGGCAGGTGATACGACTGGCGCAGTCGGGTTTCGGCGCGAAAGTGTTGACGCAGTACGACCCGTCATTACCGCACATTCACGGCCATGCCGACAGGCTGGTGCAGGCTTTCCTGAACCTCGTCAAGAACGCGGTGGAGGCGGGCGGCGATGTAACCATCCGCACATATTATGATGCTGCGCCCGGCTATCACCCCGAAACTCATGCGCGCCTGCCTGTTTGCGTATCTGTGGAAGATACTGGCCGCGGTATTGCGCCTGATATGCTGGGTCGGTTGTTCGAGCCATACCAGACAACCAAGCCGCAAGGCGAAGGCCTCGGCCTTTCCATCGTTTCCAAAATCATCGACGACCACGGCGGCGCGGTGGATGTAACCAGCATCCCCGGCAAGACCGTTTTCAAAATCAGCTTCCCCAAAGGTGACGCATGAATGCCAAGACAGTATTGATCGCAGACGACGACGTTTCGATCCGCACGGTGCTGACGCAGGCATTGAAGCGCGCCGGGTACGACGTGAACGCCACCGACAACGGCGCGACGCTCTATCAATGGGTGCTGGAAGGCCGCGGCGATCTCGTCATCACCGACGTGATGATGCCGGGTGAAAACGGCCTCGACCTGCTGCCGCGCATCCGCCAGAAGCGCCCCGACATGAAAGTGATCGTGATGAGTGCGCAAAATGCGCTGACCACCGCAGTGGCCGCATCTGAGCGCGGCGCGATGGACTTTATGCCCAAACCTTTCGATATCGACGCGCTGTTGCAGACTGTCAACAGTGCTTTCCTGAAAACGGTTGAAACCGGTCAGGACAACTTCGACACGGCGGCGGCGATGGATAAATCTTTTGTCCTCGGCCAGAGCCGAGCTATGCAGGAAATCTACCGTACCATCGCGCGCCTGCGCACCTCTGACCTGACCGTCCTGATGACGGGTGAGTCCGGCACCGGCAAGGAAGTTATTGCGCGCGCGCTACACGGCTATAGCCGCTGGAAAGAAGGCCCCTTCGTTGCACTGAACATGGCCGCTATCCCGCGCGAGCTGATTGAATCGGAATTGTTCGGCCATGAAAAGGGCGCGTTTACAGGCGCCACCCAGAAAACGCTGGGCCGTTTCGAGCAGGCGCAGGGCGGCACCCTTTTCCTCGATGAAATCGGAGACATGCCTTACGAGGCCCAAACGCGCCTGCTGCGCGTGATACAGGAAGGCGAATTCACGCCGGTTGGCGGACGCCGCGCCGTGAAAACCCGCCTGCGCATCGTTGCCGCCACTCACCGCAACATGCAGGAACTGGTGCGCACGGGAAAATTCCGCGAAGACCTTTATTATCGTCTGAACGTCGTGCCGATCCATATTCCGGCGCTGCGCGAGCGAGCCGAGGACATCCCCTCGCTGGTGCAGCACTTTTTGACGCAAGCAGGCGCATCGAAAGTCTTCGAGCCTGCCGCGATGAAATCGATGCAGCAACACCGCTGGACGGGCAATATCCGGGAACTGGAAAACTTCACCCGCCGTGTCGCCGCGCTCTGCTCGCAAGATATCATCGGCGCGGAAACGGTTTCGTCTGAATTGTCACGCTTTGCTTCTGCTAAAACGACGTCGCATTCGCGTGCCGAGATTATTACAATGCTGATGCAGGATTATTTCGCGGCGCTCCCCGCCGGCACAATTTACGAGCCGCTGATCAACGAAATCGAAAAGCCGCTGATAGAGCGTGTATTGAAAATCACCAAGGGCAACCAGATCAAGGCGGCTGAAATCCTCGGCCTCAACCGCAACACGCTGCGCAAGAAAATCCGCGAATTGGGCGTGGAAGTGAGGAAGGCGTGATGGCCGATACCGCGCTCCAGCAGCCCCAACCCCTCACGCGCCGTCTGGCGCGCATGCTGTTGTCACGCCATACGACGGTCTGGCTGACAATCGGCGCCATCCTCTCGTGCATCGCGACCTATGTGGTGATGACGCAGCGTACTGGCAACATCAACACCGCCTACTGGCTGCTGAACCTCGACCTTGTCCTGCTGCTATTACTGGGCGCCGTTCTGTCGCGCGCTATCGTCAACATCTGGGCAGAACGCAAACGCGGCATCGCAGGCGCCAAGCTTCACGTCCGTCTTGTCGCTATATTCGCGGTCTTGGCGGCGACGCCGGCTATTATGATGGCCATTTTCTCCACCGTCTTCCTTTATTTCGGCGTGCATGCATGGTTTAACGACCGAGTTAGCACAGCCGTCAATGAATCCCTGGCCGTTGCGCAGGCGTATTTAAAAGAACACCAGCAGGTGATGCGCGCGGACGTACTGGCCATGGCGAACGACCTGAACCGCGAGGCAGGCGAGCTGGCGAGCAACCCCGTCGCGTTCAACCAGATGATGCAGACCCAGTCGATGCTGCGCAACTTGTCGGAGGCGATTGTCTTCCGCGCCGATGGCCAGATACTGGCGCGTTCGCGCTTGTCCTTCACGCTGGAAATGGAACATCTGCCTCAAAAGACTCTGGCAGAGGCGGACAGCGACGTCCTGCTGATGACAGATAGCGATGACAGTGACCGCATTCGTGCCCTTGTGAAACTTGACCGCTTTCTGGATGCTTATTTGTATGTCGGACGCATGGTTGATGCCAAGGTGCTGCAGCACATGAAAACCGCGCAGGCCGCCGTGCAGGAATATACGACACTTGAAGGCCGCAAATCGCAGATGCAGCTGATGACTACCGCGATGTTCGTGGCGGTGTCGCTGCTGTTGCTGATGGCGGCTGTCTGGTTCGGCCTTGCTTTTGCCGGCAAGCTTGTCGCGCCGATCAGTGCGCTGATTTTGGCTGCAGAGCGGGTGAGGGAAGGCGACCTTGCCGCCCGCGTACCGGATACGCAGGAGGATGACGAGCTGGGCATCTTGAACCGTGCCTTCAACCGCATGACAAGCCAGTTGCAGGACCAGCAGGAAAAACTGCTCGCCGTTAACCGGATGCTCGACGAACGCCGCCGCTTTACCGAGGCCGTCTTGGCAGGCGCTTCATCAGGCGTGCTGGGCCTCGATGCCGGCGGCACGATTACGCTGGCCAACGAAACGGCGGAAGAGCTGTTGCTGGGCGCTGTCGGCATGTCGCTGACAGGCAAGAAACTTGGCGATATCCTTCCGCAATCGAATGAAACCCTGCAAAAGGCTCTGGCGCACAACGACCGTGCATGGCAGATGCAGCTGGAATATGCGGCTGGCGATGGCCCGCGCAAGACCGTGCTTGTCCGTATCATTGCAGAGCAGGGCGGGCAGGCGGCCGTTGCTACGCTTGACGACATTTCGACGCTTGTCTCTGCGCAGCGCAAAGCTGCATGGTCGGATGTTGCCCGCCGTATCGCGCATGAAATCAAGAACCCGTTGACGCCCATCCAGCTCTCGGCCGAGCGCCTCAAGCGCAAATACCTGCCGCAAATCGTGGAAGACCCCGAAACCTTCGAGAAATGCACGGACACTATTATCCGTCAGGTGAACGACATCGGTCATATGGTCGGCGAATTCTCGGCCTTCGCGCGCATGCCGGAACCGATGAAGCAGGTGGAGAACGTCGTTCAGGTCTGTCAGGAAGCGCTTATCCTGCAGCGTCAGGCGCATCCGGATATAGGTTTCGGCTTTATCGCGGCGGAGAACGAGATGCGCGCTAATTGCGATCGCGCGCAGCTGAACCAGGTTATGACTAACCTACTGAACAACGCAATTGATTCAATCCACGAGCGGCAGCAACAGAAGCCAGGCGACGGGCGTATCAAAATTGTGATCGAGTACAAGGGCTCCAACATCCTGATTTCGGTTGAAGACAACGGTATTGGCCTGCCTGAAAAGGTGAAAGACCAGATTTTGGAACCCTATGTGACCACCAAGAAAAAAGGCTCGGGCCTCGGCCTCGCGATCGTGAAAAAGATTATGGAAGACCATGATGGATCGATTGCGATTGAGGACAATTATGTACAAGAAACAAAAACAGGCGCGAAAGCAGTTCTCGTTTTCGCGCGAGACGTGTAAGTTGTAATAGAGCAACGAGGTAGTGTAATCATGCAACAGCAACAACATGCAGACATACTCATCGTCGACGATCAGGATGACATCCGTTCGCTGATTGAAGGCATCCTACAGGACGAGGGTTTCAAAACCCGCTCTGCCAAGGACAGCCAGACGGCCATGAAGATGATTGCGGAAAAAGAGCCGCAGCTGCTCGTCCTCGACATCTGGCTCGAGAACAGCGACATGGACGGCATGGAAATGCTGAAAAAGCTGGTTAAATCGAATGCCGATATGCCCGTCATCATGATCAGTGGACACGGCAATATTGAAACGGCTGTTAATGCCATTCAGGTCGGCGCCTATGACTTCATCGAGAAGCCCTTCAAGGCCGATAAGCTTCTGGTGCTGGCGCGCCGCGCCATCGAGGCAGCGACCCTGAAGAAAGAGAACCAGGAACTGCGTCTGACAGCCCTTGGTAGCGTCTCCGAACTGCACGGCCAGTCGACCGCCATGCAACAGATCCGCCAGGGTATCGAGCGCGTGGCGCCGACCAATAGCCGCGTACTCATCACCGGCGCGCCTGGCACCGGCAAGAACGTGGCCGCGCGCATGATTCATATGAATTCCAAACGTGCCGACAAAAACTACGTCGTGCTCAATTGCGCCATCATGGCGCCTGACCGCATCGAACTCGAGTTATTTGGCTCCGACGGCGCAGGCGGCCGCAAGGCGGGCGTTCTTGAACAGGCGCACGGCGGTACGTTGTTCCTCGATGAAGTGGCCGATATGCCGCTTGAAACGCAGGCCAAAATCGTGCGCGTCTTGCAGGATCAGCATTTCACCCGCATCGGCGGGACGGAGCGTGTTGATGTGGATGTGCGTATCGTCGCTTCGACCAACCAGAAGCTGCAGGAATTAATGACGCAGGGCAAGTTCAGGCAGGACTTGTACTACCGCCTGAACGTTGTGCCGATTGATATTCCCGCGCTTGAGGAACGCCTCGAAGATATCCCCGTGCTGGCAAAGTTCTTTATGGACCTCGCCGCGCGCGCTGCGAACGCGACGCCGCGCACCTTTGCGCCCGATGCAATGGCGCTGATGCAGTCTTACGACTGGCCCGGCAACGTGCGACAGCTGAAAAACGTCATCGAATGGCTGCTGATCATGGCGCCAGGTGCGGCGTCTGAACCGATCACGGCCGACATGCTGCCGCCCGACCTGCAACAGCAGGTGGTGGAGATGATCCGCGGCCGTGATGGCGTCGAGCTGATGTCGAAGCCGCTGCGTGAAGCACGCGAGATTTTCGAGCGGGAATACCTGCTGTCGCAGGTCAACCGCTTCGGGGGTAACATATCGAAAACCGCCGGATTCATCGGCATGGAACGCTCGGCCCTTCACCGCAAGCTGAAGTCGCTCGGCATCCAGGCCAATGACAAGGACAGGGCGGCAGAGGGTTAAAATAAATGAAAGTCGTCATCTGCGGGGCAGGCCAGGTCGGCACGGCCATCGCTGCCTATCTTTCCGAAGAAGGCAACAACGTCACCATCATCGATCGCGATCCGGAGCTGATTGCCGAGGTTAATGATAACCTCGAGGTGCGCGGCATCGTTGGCCACGCGTCTCTGCCGGATACGCTGGAGCGTGCGGGCGCCGCAGACGCCGAAATGCTTATCGCGGCGACCCATTCGGACGAAGTGAACATGGTCGCCTGCCAGGTTGCGCATTCGATCTTCAAGGTGCCCGTTAAAATCGCGCGTATCCGCGAACAAAGCTACCTGTCATACGCGGCTTCCGCGCTCTATGGCCGCGACAGCATGCCGATTGACGTGTTGATTTCGCCGGAAATAGAGGTGGCAAAATCGATTGCCAACCGCATCCGCGTTCCGGGCGCCTTCAACATCATCCCCATGGCCGATGGCCGCGTCCAGATGGTAAGCGTCATCTGCAAGGCGAACTGCCCTGTGGTGCATACACCCCTGAAGCACCTGACTTCGCTTTTCCCCGACCTGACCATTGAAGTGGTCGCAATTATCCGCAACGACCATAAAATCATCCCGAAATCGGACGATGAAATCTTCCCAGGAGACGAGGTTTATTTCGTCTGCTCTACCGATCACTTGCAGCGTGCGATGGGCGCATTCGGCTATGAAGACCAGCAGACCCGCCGCGTGCTGATTGTCGGGGCAGGCAAAATCGGCACACGTCTCGCAGCTGATATCCGCGACACGATGCCCAGCGTCTCCGTGCGTATCATCGATGCAGACTACGACAAGGCACAACGAGCTGCCGAAGGCCTGTCGGGCGTAGAGGTCGTGCATGGTGACGGCCTTTCGCGTGAAATTCTCGAAGAAGCGCAAATTTCCAAGACCGAAGCCGTTATCGCGGTGATGAACCATGACGAAAGTAACATCCTCGTCTCGATGCTGGCGAAGCAGCATGGCGGTGAGCGCGCGATTACGCTGATCAATAACCAGTCATTTACGCACCTTGCAACCAATCTCGGTTTCGATGCTATCGTCAACCCGCGCGCAATTACGGTATCGACCATCCTGCAACACGTTCGCCGCGGCCGTATCAAGGCGGCGCATTCGCTGCGTGATGGCTTTGCGGAAATCCTTGAGGTCGAGGCGCTTGATACCTCGGCCATCGTCAACACGCCCATCCGCGAAATCAAGCAGCCCAAGAATATGATCTTCGGCCTGATCGTTCGGGGGGACAAAATCATGACGCCAAAGCCCGATACGATCATCAAGCCAGACGACCGCGTCATCATCCTTGCGGCGCACGACCAGGTTAAAAAAGTCGAGCAGATGTTCGCCGTCCGCCCCGAGTATTTCTGATGCCCCGTTTCGCCTACGTCAACGGCCAGTATGTGCCGCACAAAGACGCCGCCGTCCATATCGAGGACCGCGGCTTCCAGTTCGCAGACAGCGTGTACGAAGTCATCGCCTGCATGGATGGCCGTCTGGCGGACGAGCAGGGGCACCTTGACCGCCTCGAACGCTCGCTGAAAGAACTACGCATGGAAATGCCCATGCCGCGAAATGCGATGAAACTGGTCATCCGCGAATTCATCCGTCGCAACAAGCTTAAGAATGCTTCGGTATACATGCAGGTGACGCGCGGCGTCGCGGCACGCGATTTCAAGTTTCCCGATGCGCCGGATTACAGCTTCGTGATGACTATTTATCCCGCGACTTTCAACCTGGAAAACCGCAAGACGGTAGCGCGTAAGGCATATACTACCCCGGATATCCGCTGGAAACGCCGCGACATTAAATCGACCGCGCTACTGGCGCAGGTGCTGTCCAAGCAATCTGCTATCGACAAGGGCGGATATGAGGCATGGATGGTGGATGACGACGGTTATATTACCGAAGGTTCCTCGACCAACGCCTGGATTGTCGATAAAAAAGGCAACCTTGTCACGCGTCCGACCGCAAACAATTCCATCCTGAAGGGCGTGACCCGCAACGCCATGCAGGCACTCCTGAAGAAAGAGGGCGTGAAAATCGTCGAGCGCGCCTTTACGCCCAAGGAGGTTTACGAGGCACAGGAGGCGTTTTCATCCGCCGCTGTTGCGTTGATTATGCCCATCGTCGAAATGGACGGTAAAAAGATCGGCTCCGGCAAACCAGGACCCCTCACGCTCAAAATCCTTGAATGGTATATGAACTACGCCAAGGATAATGCCGCCGACCAGCATGTCTGGACGCCGGCATGACGAAGCTGGAAAAGCCCCGGGCGATCATCTTCGACTGGGATGACACGCTCGTCGACAATTTCGAAACGGCATTCAAGGCACTGAATACGGCGCTGACCCATATGGGCGCGCAAGGCTGGACGGCTGATGAAGCGCGTCGCCGCTCCGGCCCCTCGGCACGCGACCTGTTCACCAGCCTGTTCGGCGCCGACCGCTGGAAGGAAGCGGACAAGGTTTATTACGATACTTTTTGCGCACTCGTTGAGCAGAACGTAAAACTGCACGAGAACGCGGAAAATTTTCTAAAATTGCTGCATGACAACGGCATTTTCATGGCGGTCGTGAGCAATAAGCGCAACCCCCTGCTAGGGCGCGAAGTCAAACACCTTGGTTTTGACAAGTATTTCCCCAAGGTCGTCGGGGCAGGGGAGGCTTCGGCCGACAAGCCCAGCCCCGCGCCGCTGCTCATGGCGCTTGAAGGCACGGGCATCGAACCCGGGCCGCATGTGTGGTATCTCGGCGACAGCCATACAGACATGATGTGCGCGATTAGCGCGGGCTGCACGGCTGTCCTGCTCGAGACGAAACCGCCGCCCGCCGATCTCCTGATCAAAAATCCGCCGGCGGCCCGCTTCCGTACTCATGGGGAGCTTATGGAATACGTGAGCGAGTATTTCGCCTAAAATCACCGCGAAAGCTATTGATTTTTCTTGTTAAAATCTATTGCACCACCTAATATTTTCAGTGGTGGCATAGATCAAGTGCCCTTTCAAAACTATCTATTTAAAGGCGGGATAAAAACAATGTCCGATAAAAGCCAGAACCTGCAGGACAAATTCCTCAACAAAATCCGTAAAGAGAAAATGTCGGTCACGGTCTTCCTCGTGAACGGCGTGAAGCTTCAGGGCATCATAACGTGGTTCGACAACTTCTCGATGCTGTTGCGCCGCGATTCACACTCGCAGCTGATCTACAAGCACGCGATCTCGACCATCATGCCCGCATCTCCGGTGCGCCTGCATGATGACGATACCGACGATATGCCTGCCGGTGCAGCGGCCGCGACAGAGCCCGCCTAACAGGACACAATGACCGAGAAAACAATCGTATTGCATCCCGAGCTGCTGACGCATGGAGGGGATGACAAGAAAACCGCGCGTACACCCGAAGCATCAGAGGCCGAGGCGGTAAGCCTTGCCGACGCCATTTCGCTGAAGGTAGTGCATCACGAAACCGTCTTCCTGAAAAAAGTCACTCCCGCGACCCTTATTGGTTCCGGCACAGTAGAACGTTTCAAGGAAATTGTGGAAGAGCATGAGGCCGGGCTTGTCTTTGTCGACCATTCGCTCAGCCCCGTCCAGCAGCGCAACCTTGAAAAGGCCTGGAACTGCAAGGTCATCGACCGCACCGGCCTTATTCTGGAGATTTTCGGCGCGCGCGCCCGCACCAAAGAAGGCCAGTTGCAGGTAGAACTTGCAGCGCTCGGCTACCAACGCTCGCGTCTCGTGCGTTCCTGGACGCACCTTGAACGCCAGCGCGGCGGCTTCGGCTTCATGGGCGGCCCCGGCGAAACGCAGATTGAAATCGACAGGCGCCTGATTGACGAGCGCATCCGCAGACTGAAGGACGAGTTGGAACATGTCCGCGCCAACCGCAAGCTGCAGCGGGAGTCGCGCAAGAAGGAACCTTACCCCATCATCGCCATCGTGGGTTATACCAACGCCGGCAAATCGACGCTTTTCAACCGCCTGACCGGCGCGGAAGTGTTCGTGAAAAACCTGCTCTTCGCTACGCTCGACACTACCATGCGCGGGTTGGAGCTGCCCTCGGGCAAGAAAGCGATCCTTTCGGATACCGTCGGATTTATTTCGGAATTGCCCACGCACCTTGTGGCCTCTTTCCGCGCGACGCTGGAGGAGGTTCAGGAGGCATCCGTCATCCTGCACGTACGCGACATTAGCCAACCCAATACCGACGCCGAGAAAGAAGACGTGCTATCTATCCTGAAGGGCCTTGGCATCGAAACGGAAACCGACCAGCGCATCATCGAGGTGATGAACAAGGTCGATAACCTGCCACGTGACGAGCACGACGATTTAATGCGTCAGGTGAAGAACAAAGACCGCCTCGCCGCCGTGTCCGCGCTGACGGGCGAGGGTATAGACCGCTTGCTGGGGCTTATCGACGACAAGCTGGGCGAGCAGCGCGAGGAATTCTTCGTGGATATCGATATCGCCGATGGCAAGGCCGTATCGTGGCTATACCGCCGCGGCGAGGTGCTGGAGCGCAAGGACACCGAAAAGAGGGTCAGCCTGAAAGTTTCGCTGGAACCCGAAGATGTCGACCGCTTTACCAGCCAGTTCCCCTATAAACTGGGCAATAAAAAACCCCGGTCCCGGAAGAAGGCGTAAGCGCCGTTCGGCCGGAAACCGGAGTTTTAAATTACGCTAATTAAGCGCCCGGAGCTTTCGGAGCTTCCACTTTGGGAGCTTCGGCTTTGGGGGCTTCTGCAGCGGGAGCAGCAGGTGCTGCAGCTTCAGGTGCCTTGGGAGCTTCGGCTTTGGGGGCTTCAGCGGCGCCGCCGAAGAGTTTCTTCAGGACAGGCCAGGTGCGGGGATCGAGAGACATCGTGTGCTTCCTCTATGTTGCTGTTTATGGTTTATAGTCGGTAGTTACGTGAATAGTGTAGGGCATATCTGAACGCTGTCAAGAAATTCACAATAGCGTTAGCATGAACACCTGTTTTACTGGTAAAAATGCTAGGTAATACAGAGGTGAAATTATTATGCAAATAGATGTCAACAAAGTCGCCGATATCCTTCGCCACGTCTCGAGCGTCGAAGTTATGCCGCGTTTCAACAACCTTGCAAAAGGCGATGTACGCGAAAAAAATCCCGGCGATTTTGTGACGGTGGCCGATGAAGCTTCCGAAAAAATGCTGAGTGCGATGCTGCGCGAATACCTGCCGGGTTCGGACGTAGTGGGCGAGGAAGCGGTATCGAAAGACGCGAAAGTCCTCGAGAAACTGGCCAGTGACAATCCTATCTGGGTTGTCGACCCCATCGACGGCACCTATAACTTCGCCCATGGCCGCAGTAAGTTCGGTATATTGGTCGCGCTAGTGCAGAATAACGTCACGCAATACGGCTGGGTATTCGATGCGCCCGGGGACCGCATGGCGATCGCGCAAAAGGGCAAGGGTGCCACCATCAACGGCAAGCCCGCGCATATCCGCACTAGTGCCAAGAAACTTTCCGACATGGTCGGCATGGGCGGCGGCGGGCAGGCCTGGCACTTCGAGCCTGTGAAAGAAATCGTTCAGGACGTCATCAACGTACGCTCCTCGCTGCACGATTTCCTGACGCTGGCGGCAGGCGAGGCCGATTTCGTCGTTCATATCAATAAAGTCACCCCCTGGGACCACGCCGCTACAGTGCTGTTGGCCGAGGAATGTGGCGCTTACGTCCGGCTCGCGCAGGATGACATCCCCTTTACGCCTAACATGCACCGTCCCTGCATGCTGGTTGCCGCTGCCGACCGACCGCGCTGGGAAGCGCTCAGCGCTGCGCTCTATCCCGCACTGATGAAGAAGAAAAGCGCTTAATCCACTAAATTTAAAAAGAAAATCCCCTTTGTCACCATGGCGTATGCGCGGTGCAAGGGAACCAAGCCTTTCGGCCTCGTGTTTGTAAGGTTATGAAAGGCGAAGTTTTCATTGAAGTCGGGATGACGACCAGTGGCAAGTACTGGCTGGCGGCGTTCATTACCGGTCTGGACAACCAGAAGGAGGCGGTCGATATCGCGCCCGAGCTCCAGCGCGTTGTCAACGAACTGGTGCAGGAAAAGGTGCGCCATGGATTGTATGTTGTGCCTGCCGGCAACGACACCAATGAAGGCCTGACGTCACAGGATTAACAAAAAGAAAGGAAAGTGCCATGAAAGGTGTCATTCTTTGGCTTGTGGGTCTACCCATTCCCATCATCATCCTTCTTTATCTCTTTAACGTCATTTAACTCACTCTGACGTTATAAAAGTTTATTCCCGCGAAGGCATTTTGGCTTTCGCGGGAATAGCTTTTTTAAAGGCCGTATAATTATTGACGCGGCGCCTGCGGTTTCGGCAGTGAACCCAGCAACGACAGGGGCGCGGGCAGGGGGTTGTAGGTGTTGCGCGCTGCGGCCTTGTTGAATTCGTCCAGTGGCTGGAATTTAAGGCTGTCGAGGTTGTCCATGGGCTGGTCGAGTTCAGACATCGGGCCTTTGCGGATCAGCGGCGGGCCGGCGACGCGGTTGAAGCGCAGCATGATGTATTCGTCCAGCTTGTCGTTGACGTAGATCGACAGGACTTCCTGGCCAAAGGTATCGCCGCCGCGGAATTCAAAGCCGCGCGCGCCCAGCGGGCGCACGAAATCTTCCAGTTGCTGCAATTCTTTTTCGCCGGGGATGCTGAGCGCGTCCGACACGGCTTTTTCCATGGATTGTTTCGAAATGGTCGTCATCTGTAGTACTCACCCTTTATGATTTTTTGCCGACGGTAATACGCCGGAAGCACCGTTTTTAGGCCTGCCTGTGGGTAATTGCAAGCCGTTTTAGAAAAATTTCATGCTTTTCAATTGCTTGTGAACCAGCGTTAAAGAACCCACTATATGTTGCGGTGCGGGATTACTTCTGCTTTTCCAGACGCTTCGCTTCTTCCCATAACGCTCGGCGCTCGGTCACGGGTGTGGTTTTGATTTCCTTGCCCTGCTCAAGGATGCGCTTCTCCATGTGGCGGAAGCGGCGTTCGAAGCGGTTATTTGTTTCGCGCAGTGCGTCTTCAGCGTCGATGCCATGGTAGCGGCCGAAATCGACCAGCATGAACATCAGGTCGCCAAGTTCCGCGCCGATCTTTTGTTTATCATGTTCCGGCGCATCGAGTTCGGCTTTCAATTCGCCGACTTCCTCGGAAATCTTATCGAGCAGCATGCCGGTGTCCGGCCATTCCCATCCGGCCTTGGCCGCGCGGCCTTTCAGCTTGGAAGAACGGAGCAGGGCGGGCAGGGCGTGGGAAATTTCATCGAGGATGCTGGCGTCCTTTTTGATGCCTTTTTTCGCGCGCTCCAAAGCCTTGATTTCTTCCCAGCGGCGGTCGATTTCTTCAGGCGTCTTAAGCGTATTGGGTTCGTCACCGAGGATGGTCGGGTAGCGGCGTTCAAGCTTGTCAACAATCGCCTGCGCCACATCGTCGAAATTAAATGCTTTCCGTTCATTCGCGATTTCTGCGTGGAAAACGATTTGCAGCAGCACATCGCCCAGTTCATCGCGCAGTTGTTCGCCATGCTGGCCCTGATCAATAATGTCGGCCGTTTCGTATGACTCTTCGATCAGATACGGCACCAGTGACTTATGAGTCTGGTCTTTCGTCCAGGCGCAGCCGTCTTCATGCGCGCGCAGATGCGCCATGATTTCCAGCAGCCTGTCGATAGGCTTGGCGGCAGAGGAGGGGACGCGTTTCGTGCCCGTGATTGTCATCGCCCTGCTCCTTCGGCTTCTTTGTTCTGTTCCAGCGGCAGGACCATTTCGTGGGTCACATCGCCCTCGCCTATATACGTAAAGCCTAGCGTTTCATAGAACTTGCGGGCGGCCGGATTCAAGGTGCGCAAGGTTGCCTTTTTGAACATGCCCGGCGGCATATGCATGATACGTTTCATGATAGCAGACGCGATGCCGAAACGGCGCCAGTCCGTGAGCACATAGACGTGGCGGATACGAATAACCTCGGGGTCGTTCGAATAAGGGTCGATCGACCGGCCGCCGCAGCCAAGGTAACGGCCTTCATGCTCGGCAATATAAAAGGCCTCGCCGGGCTGGTTGAAACGATTCTTGCCGTTATCCCAGTTCTCGATCAGTCGCAGGACCAGGTTGAAACCTTCGGACTGGCTTTTCTTGAGCAGCGGCGCGAGCTTCTTGGCGTCGTAATTCGCCTCGGTCAATTGATGGATTTTGAAATTCACTGTCATGGGCGGCAGATTAGCTTTAAACTCGCTATGGCGAAAGAAAATATGGACGTTCCAAAGGCAGCAAACTGCTTGATGGGGGTATCCCGCTCTGATCCCATGAATGAGTGATAATATGTATTATGGAAATTGAAGCGGGGATTCAAATTGTGCATACGGGCATGATATTCAACGGCTTTCCATTGGGCTTCGCTTGCCGTTGAATTTCGCCGTGATACTATCAAGTACATGGATATATCCATTCCCGATAAAGTCGCAGCCGATTACAAAAAGATACTGGAGCAGCAAGGCAAACAGAATGTCGAGCTGAATACGGCTGTCACACAATTGTTACTGCGCGAACTGCGCCGCATGGTTGCGCCGGGCTACGACCGCGATCCTTTTACAGGCGCCAAGACGCGCGCCGCGCTTAATGCCTATATCGAGGCTGCCGTGCATGGCGAATACCCGCCGGACAGCTTTTACGAGGAACGGTTCCTTTGCGTCGATATCCACCAGTTCAGGACCTTTGTCGAGAAGCACGGCACCAATACGGCCCAGGATTACCTGCGGAGCCTTGCCGGCGCACTGATTGGCGCTTACGGGCCTGATCGCGTTTACAGGTTTGGCGGTGATGATTTCGTCGTGCTGCTGGGACATGACATGGTTTGTTCTTTCCCGCGAAACGAAGAAGCCAAGGTCAAATATTCGACCGTCAATGTCAAGGCGCCACGCAACCAGCCTCATTACCAACGTACTGTGGCTGAAATTTTTTACCTGCTGGACAAAGGCATGGTCATGGCCGATCCGAATGGCGGCACCGTCGACGTTTAACGTTACAGTTTCATTTCCATGAACACAGTGTCGTAGGAATTGCCGGCGACATCATAAACCTGTCGCTTTGTTTCCACGAAGCCGAGGCGTTTGTAGAGACCGATGGCTGAATCCTGTGTGACAGTTACGTGCAACTCGATGGTTTCATAGTCCAATTCTCGTGCATCGTCGATAAGCGCATATGAGAGCCTTTTGCCAAGCCCTTGGCCATGGTAATCGGGATGGAGATGCAGGTTGCAAAGCTCGACGCGGCCGTTTTCTTTCTGTTTCAAGCCGCCGAAGCCGATCAGGCGGTCGTTCTCGAAAATGCCGAGCATCTCCCCGCCTTCGCTTTGATATTTAGCGGCACGTTCGACAATGTCGCCGTGGAACGACGGATCCTGCACGAAACCCGCACGATTCTTCGACAGCGAGAGGCTGTAGAGTGCGCGCAGCTGCGGCCCGTCAGCCGGGACGATGGGTTTTATGATCGCGTTGTTGTTTTGCATCTGGCCCTTGTACTGGTGCGGGTTTGTAATTCAACACTGTCTGGCCGAATATCTTGCGCAGGCTGACAAGGTCGGCGACCGCAGCGCGTTCGTCGATCTGGTGCATGCCACCCTTGGCAAGGTAATGTTCATCCTTGTGGCCGCAGACGATGCCGCCGCGCTCGGGCAATCCCAGCTCGATGATTTCGGCGTTCGGGAAGACCTGCTTCACGAAACGTCCGTCGGTGGTGCCGCCGCTGCCATCAAGCTTGGCATCGGTACCGAGGATATCTTTCACGGATTGCAGGGCGGTTTTGGCAAGTGCGCCGGGCTCGCTGTAATAAGGCACCGAGGCGGTGTCTTTATTTGCCTTCACCTCGATATTTTTCAGCAGGTGGAAGTCGGGATGGTCCTTGGCCCATTGCGGCGGATTGGCCAGTTTGTCGTTTATCCATTTTTCGAGGCTGTCGGGCGTCTGTTCCGGCGTGAAGCGGATATTCCAGAGCATCTGCGCCTCGCCCGGGATAATCGCACTGGCGTTGAAGTCGCCGGATTTCACGGCCACGGCCTCGAAATTCGTGTTGGGGAAATTGCTGTTGCCGTCTTTCCATTCATGGCTATTCAGGATGGATACGGCCAGCGCCAGCGCCCTGTTCGGGTTTTCGAACAATTCCTGATAGGCGGCATGGCCTTGTACGCCTTTGACGTTAAATGTACCGACAAGGCTGCCGCGGCGGCCGATTTTGATATGGCTGCCGAGTTCGTCTGTGGATGAAGGTTCGCCGACGATGAAGGCATCGGGTTCATCACCCCTCGCCTTCATCCACTGCAGAACTTTTGACGTGCCGTTGACGGCCGCCCATTCCTCGTCGGTCGTCAAAATCATGGTGACTTTGACGTTGCCCTGCTTTTTCAGGTCTTCGAGTTTTTCTTCGATCGAGGTGATAAAGGCGGCGACGCTGCCCTTCATGTCGGTGACCCCGCGACCGTACAGGAAGCCGTCTTTCAATGTGCCGCTATAGGGATCATCCGTCCATTTTTTCGTATCGCCCGGCGGGACGACGTCGAGATGGCCGATGTAACAGATATGTTTTTCGGGTTCGCCGAAGCTCCATTCCAGCACGAGATTTTCGACCTTGTACCCCCATTTCGCATGACCGCCTTCATAGTCGAGGCGCGTAACGGTCGCGCCGGAGGCTTGGGCGGCTTCGGCTGCGACATCGATGCTTTTCTGTGCGTTGGGATAATCCTTTTTATCAACAGGCGTGACGCTGGGAACCTTTACCAGTTCCTGTGCCAGTTTGATCGTCGCGTCTTCGGGCGTTTTGTCAGGCGGCTGCATCGCGTTCGAAATAACGACTGGTGTTGATGCGGCGCGGGTTCACGGTAGTCTTTGCGACCTCGTGGAAACCGGTCGAGGGCAGTTCCGCCGCTTTATAAAGGAACTGGTAGGCGCCTTCTGAATCGCGGATCATCAGCGCACCGGTATGGGTGCCCTGCAGCTTCTTGTACAGTTCTTCCCTGCCCTGCAGCAGGCTGGCGCAGATCACAAGCTCATCGTCCTTGGGCGCATATTCAAGCGCGTTCATGCATTTGATTTCAACCTGCGCCGAAATGCCAAGCTTCTTGCACAATTGCGCAGCGAGGTCGCATGCTTCCTTGTCAAAGTCGACGCAGGTGATATGCGCATCAGGCATGTCATGCGCCAGCAGGAAAGCGGTTAGCGGCAGCGCGCCCGAGCCAAGGAAGCTGATGTTGTTGAAGGAGCGTTTACGGAACAGTTCTTCTTCGGCGCGGCACAGTTCCTGGTATTCAGGGTAGTACCAGAAATCTTCGAGCTGGCATTCGGAACGCGATATAAGCTTGCGCGCCCAGAATTTTTCCATTTCGCATTCGGCCTGTCCGCAGAGACCCGGCAGGCGCTCGCGTTCGGTTTTCAAATCCGGATTGGTCAGCAGGTAATCGGTAACATCGGCGTCCTGGCAGCTGGTCAGTGTGCGCACCAGCTGGGTCAGCTGCTCGTTCACGAAGGCGTTTGACGGCGACAGGTTTTGCTCTTTCGACAGCAGGTTATAACTGCGGCGGATAGTCTCGACTGCCTGCTTTTTGAGTTCAGTGAACGTCATTCTTCCCGCCTGTTTGGAGCCCCAAGAGTTTGTCAGAAAAATAACCTACATTCCAGACCAATTGCATCATTCTGGAATATAAATTACTTAACCAGACTATTATGAAAATATTCCCCAGTTAGTTCACCGCCCCTCAACCGCGCCTGCCGCAACAGCGTATCGGTTGAAATACGCCGCTGCGGCAGGGGATCTTCACTTACACGACGAAGATCTCGGTTGAGATACGGGCTAGTTCCCACAGTGCCCGTTACTCGATATTGATAATCATTCTCAGTTAATACCCTTTTCTGCTGTTTGTCAAATCGAATTAAAATTAGATGATAAATCAAGATGTTGATAATGGTATGCTGACTCCGCACGAAGCCATAAACGCAGGGTGAATCATGCCGACAGGAAGCATCATCTCTTTCAAGGAAGACCGGGGATACGGGTTCCTGCGCCCACAGGATGGCGGCGACAACGTGTATGTCCACATTTCCGCCCTGCAGGCGGCTGGCATTGATAAAGTCGTTCCCGGCCAGCGTCTCAGCTACGAAATTCTCTCCAAGGACGGAAAAATTTCGGCGATAGATCTTAAACTGCTGAAGTAAGGCCCCTCACATGCAAAAACGTAAGCTCGGAAATTCCGGACTGGAAGTTTATCCGGTCTGTTTCGGCGGCAACGTTTTCGGCTGGACGGCTGATGAAAAGACGTCGTTTGGATTGCTCGATGCCTTTAAGGCGAACGGCTTCAATTTCGTCGACACGGCGGATGTCTATACCCGCTGGATACCCGGTAATCACGGTGGTGAATCCGAAACGATCATCGGCAAATGGTTCAAAGCCACGGGCAACCGCGTAAAAGTCGTGCTCGCAAGCAAATGCGGCTTCGAAATGGGGCCTGATAAAAAAGGCTTGTCGAAAAAACATGTCCTCGCGTCCTGCGATGAATCGCTGAAGCGCCTCCAGACCGATTACATCGACCTTTACCAGTCGCATACCGACGACGAAACGGTGGCGCAGGATGAAACGCTCGAGGCCTATCAGCAGCTGATTAAAGCAGGCAAGGTGCGCGCCATTGGTGCTTCCAACTTCAGCGCGGCACGGCTGCAGCAGTCGCTCGACACCGCAAAGAAACACGGCCTGCCGACATACCAGAGCCTGCAACCCGAGTACAACCTCTACGACCGTGCCAAATACGAAACAGAACTGGAGAAAATCTGCGTCGATAACAATATCGGCGTGATCGGCTACTACTCCCTTGCCCGTGGATTTTTGTCGGGCAAATACCGCAGCCCCGCCGACGCCGGCAAAAGTCCCCGCGGCGAAAAAGCTGTCGCGACCTATCTCAACGACCGGGGCTACAAAATTCTGGCCGCATTAGATGAACTGTCCGAGAAAAAACACAGCACCCCCGCGCAAATCTCCCTCGCCTGGCTCATCGCCCGCCCCTCCGTCACCGCCCCGATTGCGAGCGCGACCACGGCTGCGCAGCTGGAAGACATAATGAAAGCGGCGCGGGTTAATTTGCAGCCAGAAGAGCTGAAGAAATTGAATGAGGTGAGCGCTTACTAATTGGCGAGTTTCAAGCTCGATACCGAAGATGTCACTTTCGGCAATTCAGGCGGCGCGCCTTTAAGCTCTACGAGCTTGTCACGAAATGCTTCAAGCGCCTGCCGGTCGATCTGCGAGAATGGCACGACAGAAGCCGAGGGTGGCATGCCGCCCCAACCGACGGCTGTGGCTATGCGCGCGGCGAAGTCGTAGTAGTACATGCCGCCACCACCGATAACCCGCAGCACGGAGTCGTTTTCTTTCTTCACTTCGTAATTCTCGCCGAGGTCAACCTTCGTGCCGGCGGCGGGGGGATTGCCGCCCTGCTCTTTCAACTTCTCGCGGAAGGCCTCGAGCGATTCAGCATCCAGCTGCGCGAAAGGCACTGCCGTCACGCCGCTGTGCGTCGTGGTGGTCGTCATAACGCGGGTCAGGAAATCGTAGGTGTTGTATTGAAGGCCGCATGAAACGCGCAGAACGAAATCATTCTCTTTCGTTGCCTTGTATTTTCTGTTGAAGGTGACGGTTAGTGACATCGGATCACGCTCTCCTTTGATATATATATCCATCGCAATTTTTTATAGTTATGTCAAATTGAATCCCTATTATTTACCATAATATTGCCTCTTTGTTTGAAAATAAGGGAGGCTATCCGAAACCTCTTGCGCATCCGCTTTTATATTCATAACATCAGCAACAATCATACAAACTCAAACAGATGGATACCCGATGCCCGACGCCGGAAAAGCGCCCCGCACTGCCTACGACAGCCTGACACGCCTGTTTAACCAGCTGGCCGCATTGGGTGGTGTGCAGAACAGGTTGTTCCGCGATATGCAGACCACCCTGCCCAAGGGCGGCGCGGAGGATCATGACCGCGAAGTCGTCGCGCTGTCCGAAATCGCGCACGAGAAAATCACCGACCCGCGCGTGAAAACATGGCTGGATGAAGCGCAGAAAAATATCGCGTCGCTGGATGACGAGGAAAAAGCGAACCTGAAGATGATGCAGCGCGCACATTTGCTGTCGGCGGGCCTCCCCACCTCCCTCGCCGGCGCCTTGAAACAGGCCGAGAGCGAAGGCGAGCGCATCCACGGACAGGAAAAAGACGGCGGCGACTGGAGCAAGGTTGTACCGTTTTTCGAGAAGCAGCTTGACCTGCAGCGGCAGCAGGGCGCGATTTTGCAGCAGGCGACAGGCGCGGCCACGATTTACGACGCGCTGCTCAACAACTACAGCCCCGGCTGGACGACCGCCGACTACGACAAGCTGTTCGGCGAGCTGGAGCCCTTCCTGAAAAAACTGCTCCCGCAGGTGATGGCGAAGCAGGCGGCGGAAACGCCCGTGCAGCCGATCAACGGCCCGTTTGACGTTGCGAAGGAAGAAGTGCTCAGCCGCGACGTCGCCAAGCGCATGGGCTTCGATGAAACGCGCGGCGTTTTGTATTTCATTCCCGACCACCCCTGCGCGGGCGGCACGCTGAACGACGTGCGCGCGGCGGGCAGGCCCGATCCTGATAGTTTCCTGCGCCCTCTCTATGACATGATCCATGAACTGGGACATGGCTTGTATGACCAGAACACGCCGAAGAAATGGGCTTTCCAGCCCGCGGGATCGTCGCTCGGCATGGACATTCATGAATCACAGTCCCTGATCTGGGAATTCGTCGTCGGCAAGTCGCCGGAGTTCAACAAGTTCATCGCCTCCCGCGCGCAGGAAATTTTCGGCCGCGAGAACGACCCCGAGCTTTCCGCAGCCAACCTGCAAAAAGAAAACCAGCGCGTCACCCCCGGCCTTGTCCGCATCTCGATGGAGACGAGCGAGGTCACCTACCTGCTGCACATCATCATGCGTTATAAATTAGAAAAGCAGATGATCAACGGCGAGCTGGAACCCAAAGACCTGCCAGAAGCCTGGGGCAAGATGTCCGAAGACATGTTCGGCCGCAAACCCAAAGACAACGCCGAAGGCTGCATGCAGGACGTCCACTGGTTCTGCGGCCTCTGGGGTTACTTCCCCAGCTATGCACTGGGCTATATGGGTGCCGTGCAGCTCTTCGATTCAGCTAAAAAGGCCGACCCTGACTTGCTGAATAAAATCGAGCAGGGCAACCTGAAGCCGCTGAAAGACTGGCTGACCGACAATGTCCACAGCAAGGGCAGCCTGATAACCGCGCAGGAACTGATGAAACAGGCGACAGGCGAACACCTGGACGCCAAATTCCTGAAGGAGCACCTTAAGGCCCGCTACCTTGGCGAACGGCCGGAGGCAAAAAAGCCCGCAGCGAATAAGGCACCGAAGGTTTAAGCCTTAAATAAACCAGATTTCCCAGTCTGTTGCGGGACGTCTGCTATAGCAGCTTTACATCCATAATCTTGTCTGTTATATTGGATATATAGTCGTTAAGACAGACGTTCTTTCCCGCACAGGAATCAGTTAAATGGCTCAAAACACAGCAAAAATCATCGATTTCGAACAATTTCGCGCCTCTCGCGCCGTTGCTTCAGTTGATTCTGTGAGCATACAGCCCGCCATGTGGCCGCTTGCAGCTGTGCCTGCTTATTGCCTCTATTACTGGCCGTGCCAGCCGGTGGTCTTTTGGCCCGGGGTTGTCGGTGTATGAGCCAGCCAGAAAAATCCCCTGACGTACAGCCGCGCGAGGCCGAAGGCTCCGACGACGAGCTGTCCGTTATCGTGGGCCGCAACCTGCGCCGCCTGCGCACCAAGCGTGGCCTGTCACTGGAACGCCTTGCAAACCTTTCGGGCGTCAGCCGCGCCATGCTGGGCCAGATAGAAAACGCGAAGAGCGTACCCAGCATCAGTGTGCTCTGGAAGATCGCTTCCGCCCTGCAGGTACCCTTTGCGACCCTGATGGCCGTCAGCGAAAGCGCGGGACCGGTCGTGTTGAAAAAGGAAGACGCCAAGATACTGGAATCAAGCGACGGCAAATTCAGCTCCCGCGCGCTCTTCCCCTTCGACGAAGAGCGGAAGGTGGAGTTCTATGAATTAAAAATCCATCCCGGCCATACCGAGGCCGCCGAGGCGCATGCCGCAGGCACCTATGAAAACCTTTTCATTTCAAAGGGTCTGGTCGAAATTGCGCTCGAAAACGAAGTCCCTCTGGTGCTGCGCGAGGGTGACGCCATCCTTTTTCGCGCCGACGTTAAGCATCATTACAGGAACCTTGCTACGACCGAGGCCGTACTTTACCTTGTCATGACCTACGCAGAAGCCATTAACGGATAGACTACACTTCCACACACAAAAGACCGGAGCCGGCCGCAGGTTTTCCCGCAGGCCGGCTCCGTTTATTTCTGGCGGAGGGCTCTAGATCAGGCCATCGTGCAGCACATCATCATGCCGCCGCAGCCCATCATCATGGGCATGCCGTTGCCCATCATCATGGCCATGCGCTTGCAGCATTCCATGAACATCTCTTTGGACATGCCTTCCATGGGCATCATTTCGCAGGTCATGCCGGTAGCAGTCATGGTACATTTCATTTTGCACATCATCATCGGCATCATGGGCATATTCATCATGCCCATGTTCATCATGTTCATCGGCATACCCATGCCCATCATGTTCATCATCGGCATATTCATCATTTGCATGTTGGGCATGTTCATGCCGGGCATCATGTTCATCATCGGCATTCCCATCATGGGCATGTTCATAGCGGCGTTCGACATTTCAGTAACTCCTTCAAAGGGTTGTTCGTTGAAATCCTGAACCTATTGTCCTCAAAGGCAGTGTGCAGTGCAACAAATACCCCTGCCCCCGCTCCTTTTCCTCCGTAGCAGCAGAAGCTTGTCTATTAGGCGGAACATTGGCCGCCCTCACAGCGGATTTCCATCCAAGATAGCAGACGGGCGGCCGTGTTATGTCCGACCGCCCGTCATGGATATCAGATGTCAAAAAATCAGGGCTTGCGGGCGGGTACTGGCGCCTTGGCAGCGGCAGCGACGATGACCGTTGCCGGTTTCGTCACATCGCCGCCCAGCTGCTTCACCTGTTCTTCAAGCTGTGCGATACGCGCGTCGCGTGCCGCCTCTTCGCGTTTCTTGATTTCATGGTATAGGCGGGTGCTGCCGTAACGGCCGGCAATGTCGGCTGCGCTTTCGCCCTTGGCGTTCTTGGCCGTGACATCCGCACCCGCTTCGATCAGCCCCCAGGCGGTGCGTTCGCGGTTGTCGTTGAGCGCTTTCATCAGCAGCGTATTGCCATCCGCATCCTGCGCATTGATGGGCGCACCGGCCTTTGCCAGTGCCTTGATGGTTTCGCCCATATCGCCCGCCTTGAACGCGGCATCGAGCGGCGTTTCGCCTTTTTGGTTCGGCTTGGTGATATCGGCCTTGTTCTCGATCAGCATGGCCGCGAACTCCGAGTTTCGTTGCGAAATAGCAGTGTTGAGCAGTGTTTCACCGTCGGCCAGCGTCACATCGGGCGACGCGCCATTTTTGACCAGTGCAGCCGCTGTGCGGTAGCGGCCCTCGCGGAAGGCGACATAGAGCGGCGTATCGCCGTTGCTGTTTGCTTTGTTCGGGTCAATGCCAGCTGCAAGCAGCACAGCCGTGCCCGAAGGCGTCTGCGCCGCTATGGATGCCGTCAGCGCGTTATGGCCTTTCCAGGTGGCTGCATAGGGGTCGGCGCCGTTTTTCAGCAGCGCGGGAACGTCGAGGAATTCGCCGCGGTTCAGGGCCTCGAAAAGCGCACGCGTTGCGCGTTTTTTGTCGCGTGCGGCGATGAGTTCGGGCGTATTTCCGCCGCGCTTCAGAATTTCATCTTCGATCAGGTCGCCGGTTTTGCTGTCTCCGGCGCAATCTGCAGCCGTTTTGCCGGATTTATCGGCGATCGAAGGATCGGCGCCTGCTTTCAGCAGCGCTTCAGCCTTCTGCGGTTTGCTTTGCTCTGCGGCGAAATGCAGCGCGGTCTTGCCCTCGTTATTCTGCGCGTCGATTTTTGCGCCTTTTGCAAGCAGTTCTGCTGCAGCATCGTTGCCGTAGGCGAGCATCAGCGGCGTACAGCCTTTCGAGTCGGTGGCGTTCGGATCAGCGCCCTGCTCGATGGCGAAAGTTACTTCTTTCGGATTACCCCCCGACGCTGCGCGGAAAAGTGATCTGTTGAGTTCTTGCTGTTTTTGCAGCTTCGTGATGTCCGACAACGGCTTTTCGCCTTTAATATACGGCGCAAGTTCCTGGATTTCCTTCACCGGGCTTTTTGCTGCAAGCGAGGCGGCGGTCTCGCCCTTCGCATTCTTCGGATCGGTTTTTGCACCTGCGAGAAGAAGTTCCTGCGCAAGGGTGGTATGTCCCGTGATGATGGCGACGGTCAGCGGCGTATCGCCATAGGTGTTCTGGGCGTTGATGTCCGCTCTGAACTTGTTGACCAGCAGAGAGGCAAGCTCGGGGTCGCGCGCGGATGCGGCGTGGATCAGTGGCGTATTGCCCATGCCGTCGCGGCAGTTGATATCCGCGCCGTTATGAATGAAATCGGAAATGTACATGCTGGCCTGATGGCCGTACCAGTTGCGTTCCCTGTCATAGCCGTAGCTGTAACCCGGGGCATAATTTTGCTTGTGGTAGCCTTCGCTATAAAGTTCGCCCATTCCCCTGCTATGGAGCACGAAAGAGAGAAGATCCTGGTTTGCTGCTTCTTTGCTACGACGATAATTCCACATGGGGCACCCTTTTTATGATTTTTTCAAATTTGAAGTATTATACATAATAATTTACAGGGATCAATGGAAATAATATGGAAATATATAACATTTAACTCATTGTAAATACTGCATTTATGAAGACGGTTGATTTGCCCCCTGCTGCGCCCTACATCTTGGAGTACGAAAAACAGGAAGCCTGCCCATGGAATTGCAAAAACTCTCCATCACAGAACTCAAAGCCCTCGTGGTCGACGACCACTTCACCGAGCGCGCGCACCTCAAATTGCTGCTGAAAAATATGGGTTGCCCTGTGGTGGACGAGGCGCCGACCGTGACTGAAGCCGAATTCATGGCGGCATCGAAACACTACGATATTATCTTTCTCGACTGGGCCCTGCCCGGCAAGGAAAGCGGCGTCGATATGCTGCGCCGCTTGCGAGGTGATTCAAAATTCGATTACACGGCTTTCGTCATGGTGACCGCAAAGTCGGAGCCGGAAAACATCATCCTCGCCCTGCGTGCGGGTGCAACGTCTTACATCATCAAGCCCGCATCCACCGACAAGATACAGGAAAACGTTACCGACGTCGTCGAATGGATACGCCAGCGCCGTGCGCTGCAGCGCTAAATATCAATTATTAAGAGGCTTGCCCGTTTCGTAGGAAAGCCCTTCGATACGTGGCGAAGGTTTTAGTGCATGCGTCTCTGCCGCTTCCACGGCCTCTTCACGGGTTATACCGGTTACCGTGCTCGCGGTCTCGAGCGGCGTTGCATCTGTTTTATAAGACAGTCCTGCGAAGCGCGGCGAGGGCTTGAGCGCAGGCGGCGCGATGATATTGCCGTTCTCATCCATATTCTCGATAACGGCAGTCACCGGTTCTTCAGCGGGAACGGGCGTCGGGATAGCGGCAATTTCCTGAGTAGCCTCGATAGCAGGTTTTTCAACCACAACAGGCGCAGTCACCGCCATTTCATCTGACGTCACGTGCGCAAGTACCGGCGTGACGGGAATGGCCGAGGCGCCGTCGGGGGCGGAGGCGGCGATGGTTTCCGTGACGTTTTCAACCTCTTCCGGCTCGACCAGCCGGATAGGCTCGATCGCAGGTACAGGTTCCGGCACGGCAGCGCGGGCGATGACAGGGCCTTGTTTTTTCGGTGCCGTGACAAAGGCGGTACTCGGCTTAATGCGGCTGCGCAGCTCGATGACCTTGCTGACTGGCACCAGTTTGAATCCCTTGCCTTCCAGCGTCGGCAACCAGCGGGCGAGGCCTGCGATGGTGTTGTCTTTCGGATGACCTATGGCGATAGCGCTGCCGGTGCGGCGCGCAGCGCTTTCTATACCGGCAAGCGCTGCAGCAACCGCCGTCGCATTATCGGTATGATCGATAAAGATATCACGGTGGGTCGTCTTTAAGCCATACTGGCGCGCGACGGTTTCAGCCGTGGCGCAATTACCCGTTCGGCTGTCGAGGAAGCTGAGCCCCCTCTCCTTCAATTCTGCCATCACGACCGCGAGCGCATCGCGGGCGCAGGTGAGCTTGCTGCCCATATGGTTGTTGATGCCGACAAAACCAGTAAAGGCAGACAGGTTTTTGGTCAGCCTGTCCTGCAGTTCCAGAGGGTTCATGTTTGCGCCCAGGTAATTTGGGCCCGGGTTGGCTGTTTTACGCTCTGGCTCCATCGGCATGTGGAGCAGCAATTCATGGCCTTTATTAATCGCGTTTTCGGTCTGCCACCGCACGTTGGGGCTGTAAGGCAGGTAAGATAACGTCACTTCCTTCGGCAGGTTCACGACCATCGGGTTGCGTGCGCGGTCGAGGCCCATGTCGTCGATAACGATGGCGATAAGCGGGCGTTCGGCACGCATGTCTTGGGGCAGCGGCTCGTTGTCGATAACGTTCTGCACGCCGGGAGACATGGCCTCGCCGTGCTGGGCGGCCGAATTGGTGGCGGTGACGATGATCGGATCGAGCGGCTCGCTCCATATAGTGCCATCCGCCGCACGGGCGGAAACGGGCAAGGCGACAAGCGCGGCTAACAGTAATGCGTATCCAGATTTCATGGCTAAATTCCCCAAAAAGCCATTTCCATCATGACGGTTTCGGGAGGCGTCCGCCAGAGAAATTTCCAGCATTTTCAATCACCCTTTTGAAAGGGTGTTGACTTTTAACGAGAACTAAATTAGAACAAAAGAAGAATGAGTTTACGCAGAAGGGGTTTTTGCAATGCTCACCAAGAAACAGCGCGATTTACTGCTTTTCATCAACGATTACATCCAGAAGACCGGCCTTTCTCCCTCGTTCGAGGAAATGAAGACTGGCCTGGACCTGAAATCTAAATCCGGCATCCACCGCCTAATCAACGCGCTTGTCGAGCGAGGCTTCCTTGAACGCCTGCCGAACAAGGCGCGCGCCCTCGAAGTGAAGAAGCTGCCCGAGAACGTCGTGCAGATGGCGCCGCGCAAAGCCTCGGGCGGCACCCGTCCCGCGACGGCCAATATGAACGAAGTCGTTGAAATTCCTCTGCATGGCAAAATTGCGGCCGGTACGCCGATTGACGCCATCCGCCATGAAGTCGAAACCATCCCCGTGCCCATGAGCATGCTGGGTGCGCAGGCCTGCTACGCCCTGACCATCGAAGGCGATTCAATGATGAAGGCCGGCATTATGGACGGCGACATCGTGATCATCGAAAAATGCGACCGCGCCAACGACGGCGATATCGTCGTGGCGCTGGTGGATGACGAGGAAGTTACCTTGAAACGTCTGCGCCGTGAAATCGGCTCGGTGCTGCTGATGCCCGAAAACGACGCCTACCAACCTATGCGCTACCCGCCGGGCCGTGTCAGAATCCAAGGCAAACTCAGGAGCTTATTCCGGACTTACTAGATTCCGGATTAAGCGGAAGCAGGGCCGCGTTTGAGCTTGATGGGCTTCTTGACCGTCAGTTTCTGTTGCACGACCATCTGGTGCTGGAGGAATTCTTCCAATGATAGCTGCTGGCCGCGGAGCCAGAACTGCTGGCTGCCGTCAGGATTCAGGACGGCAGGCCCGTTTTCGCAGTGACGCTTGTCGTTCTCGAACCACTCAAGGCCGCCGTCACGGCGGTAGACCGCCGGCTGGCCGCCCTCGCGATGCTTCTTGCCCATTTTGAAGTAGCGCTGCTCTTTGCCGTCTTTAGAGACATAGGCCGCACCGTTCTCGCGATGCATCAATCCGTGGCGGTACCATGCTGAATAATCGGGTGTTTCCATGGCGGGTAGATCGCCACCACGGTGCAGCTTGCCGCGATACTTCCATTCCTTGCCGCCGTCTTCGCGGGGCTCCATCAGCGACACAACATCGTCGCCGGGATCGGTTTTCGGGAATTTACGCTTGATACCCATGGCTCTCCTGCTGGCAGGCAGAATACCAGCAACGGCCATGATTTTCCAGAGTATTTATGCAATTCCCTGTTTTCGGGCGGTTTTTTGTCTTAAATAGCACCGGTTTTCATTGATTTTCCGCTCATTCGACACTAGGTTGCATTAAACAAGTAAGAATCGTTCGCAAAATGCCCAAGATCAAGTTTCCCACCGTTGCCAAGACAGCCACCTATGGTCTGCTCCACATGATCATTGCCTTCTGTGCAGCATGGCTGGTCAGCGGGCATCTGGCAATTGCGCTCGGCATTTCGCTGGTCGAACCTGCCTTCCAGATCTTCGGCTTCTTCCTGCATGAAAAAGCCTGGGACAAGTGGGGCAAAAACCATCCCGAATTCGACAAAGAAACCTGGCATGCCCATGCCGGTCATGGTTGCCACATAGCTACGGCAATGGAAGCCTCTAAAATCAATAATTCCGGTAGTGTTCCTGATAAACAGGATTAACTGGCGCGCCATCCGTCCACGGGCGGATGCCACGTGTCTCTCGCACAGTCTCGATTATTAAACCGTTTTCTCCAATAAATACGCTATGCGCCCCAAAATATTTGAGATTTTTGACGTCACGCAGCAGCGTATCACGCCCGCAATCATTCCGGTTCATATCCACTTGGCTGAATACCAGTTTTGATCCCTGGCAGGCTTCAAGCGCCTGTTTGGTCGCGTCGGAAATGAACGTCACCTTCTGCCTCTTATGGTGATAGAGGCAATGGCTTTCCTCGCAGAACATTTTGCCACCCGCAAACTCGCCCTCGGAATCCCAGTAGAGCGGTTTCAGGGTGCCGTCGCGTTCCATCCATTCCTCGCGCGCGAATTTGTCTATCTGGGAATTCGAAAACCATAATGCGCCTGAGTCGTCCCTGACTGCGAAAAGCAGTCCGGTATCTGCAGCGATGACATCCGGCCGCTGGGTGAACGGCAGGCAGGCACAGGCGACCACGATAGGAAGAATTCCGAAAAACCGCATTCGTCCCTTCCACAGGCACAACCACAGCCCGCCTAGTGTTACAGGCAGCAGGAACCACCCCGGCGCCGCGCCGCCGGTATAAGAAGACAGTGGCCAGTCGATAACCGCGCGCGCCACACGCATGGTCAACTCCAGACTCTGCTCCGTCACCCAGAGCGGATATTTCTCCAGTCCGAAGGGCATCATCAGGCAGGCAAACAGACCCGATGGAAATGTGATAAAGGTCGATACCGGCACCGCAATCATATTGGCCGCCAGTCCCGCCAGCAACGGAACCCGTGCGAAATGGTACAGGGCAAAAGGCGCGGTCGCCGCGCTTGCCACTATGCTCGACAGGCAGCAGCCGAGCAGGTAGAACACCCAGCGCTTGGCGATATTTTCATCACGCCAGTTTTCCAGCCACCAGCGGCGCGTCATTTCATAGAAGGCTATAAGCGCAACGATAGCTGCAAACGACAGCTGGAAACTAGCGCCCAGCAGGCTTTCGGGCTCCAGCAGCAAAATCACCAGCGAGGCAAAGGCGGCCAATCTCAGTGTAAACGGGTCACGGTCGATAATAATCGCGCCCATCACCACACAGACCGACAGCACCGCACGTTGCGCAGGAATGGGCGCGCCGATCAGCATCATGTAGAAGACCGAAGCCGCGATGCCCGCGCCCGCCGCAATTTTCTTAATCGGCCAGCGCAGCGCCACGAAGGGTATTGCCGCCAGCAATGCGCGCACGAAGAAGAACGGGAAGCCTGCAATCAGCACGAAATGCGAACCCGAAATGGCGATCAGGTGCGCAATACCGGACTCACGCGCGACCGTCCAGACGGTTTCCGGTATGGCCTTGCTCTCGCCGATCATGAAGGCAGTGATAACGGCCGCGTGTTCCTTGTCGGAAATATTTGCCTCGATCCGGTCGCGGATGTATTTGCGCAGGCGGGCGAAGATAAAACCTGTTTCGACATGCTGAACAACCTCGAGGTCGCTCACCGCATAGCCCGTCGCCCCCAGTTTGTCAAAAAACGCATACCGCTGGAAATCGAAAGCGCCCGGATAAACAGGCGGCGACAGCGGCAGCAATACTGCCTTGATTGAAACGATATCGCCGGCAATCGGCTCGGTCGGGTCTGTGCCTTTCAGTTTGATGCGTACGCGCCGGGGCAGTTCCTGAACCCAGGTCTTGCCCCATTCGACCGTGAAATCCTCGAGCACGATACGGAAGGTTTTGGGTAGCGGTGTCACTTCTGCAATCCTGCCCGTCAACGTAATCGGGTAATATGTCTTGCGTTTCAATACCGGCGCGTCGACGGCAACGGTGCGGAACTGAGCCGCGGTGAACCCCACAACCAGCAAAACCAACGGCAGTAGCACCAGCATGAAGGTCTTGTTTTTGTGGAAGGCAGCGGCAACAAGCCCCATCAATCCCAGTACGGCCGCCCCCGCCATGACGGGCGGTTCGCTTTTCAGGCTGAAATAGAACGCGATGCCCAGCCCCAGCGGCACCGGCAGCCAGAGCACCCAGCGGTCGCGCTGGGCGAACAGGTTATTGCGCAAAATGTTGATATATTTATTCATTCCGCGAATTGATTTCATGCCCTAAAGGCCGTACATTACTTGAACTATTAAGGAATTACGAGGCTTTATGTCCGAGATCATCACCCGTTTTGCCCCCTCGCCCACCGGCTACCTGCATATCGGCGGGGCCCGCACGGCGCTATTTAACTGGCTCTTCACCCGCCATTACGGCGGCAAGTTCCTGCTGCGCATCGAGGATACCGACCGCGCGCGTTCGACAGATGCTGCGGTGAAGGCGATCTTTAACGGCCTTAACTGGCTGGGCATCGATTTCGACGGCGAACCGATCTTCCAGTTCGCCCGTATGAACCGCCATGCCGAAATTGCCCATGAGCTTGTGAAGCGCGGCAAGGCATACCTCGACTATACCACGCCGGCGGAGCTGGAAGAGCTGCGAAAGGAACACGGCGAGCATACGCCGCTCGGCCCGATCCTGCGCAAACGCGCTGAAGCCGGCGCGCCCTCGCCCGACGCGAAGGCCGCCGTGCGCATCAAGGCCCCCGCGCAGCAGAACAGCGAAATGGAAATCAAGGATTCAGTGCAGGGCATCGTGAAAGTGCCTTATACGCAGCTGGACGATATGATCATGCTGCGCTCCGACGGCACGCCTACCTATATGCTGTCCGTTGTCGTCGACGACCACGATATGGGCATCACGCACATCATCCGCGGCGACGACCACCTGACCAACGCCTTCCGCCAGCGCATGATATATGACGCGATGGACTGGAATGTGCCGAACTTCTCCCATATTCCCCTCATCCACGGCCCCGACGGTGCGAAGCTGTCGAAGCGCCACGGCGCGCTGGCGGTGGAAGCTTACGCCGAGATGGGCTACCTGCCCGAAGCGATGCGCAACTACCTGCTGCGCCTTGGCTGGGGCCATGGCGATATCGAGATTATCACCAGCGAGGAAGCGGCGAAAATTTTCGAACTGTCCGACATCGGCCAGTCGCCCAGCCGCATGGATTTCGCCAAGCTCGCGAACGTCAATGCGCATTACATGAAACAATGCGACGACGACCGTCTGATGGGCTTGCTGCTGCCCTATCTTGAAAAAGAACTGGGCGCAAAGCCCGACGAAGTCGGCCTGCAGCGCATGAAACGCGGCCTGCACGACCTGAAAGAACGCGCGCAGACCCTGATCGATCTCGCCAAGGCCGGCGCGTTCTACCTGCGCCCCCGCCCCCTGCCACTGACCGAAGACGCCGCCAAGGTGCTCGACCAGCCGACCCGCGCGCTTGTTGGCGAAATGAAGCAGGTGCTGGACAGCCTGCCGGAATTCAAGCACGACAAGATCGAAACCGCGCTGAAAGAGTTCTCGACCAAGAAAGAGTTGAAACTCGGCAAAGTCGCCATGCCGCTGCGCGCTGCGATTACCGGCACGACCAATTCGCCCTCTGTTTTCCATGTGGCGGAGATTTTGGGCAAGGAAGAGACGCTGGCACGGTTGAGTGACGTTGCTTAAGGCAGCTTGAGATAATCGGGAACGATCACCTCAACAGGCGCGCAGTCACAAGTGAGGGCTGCAGTGGCGTTGGGTACCTTGATTACGGCGACTGCCGTCGTTCCATCGTGTCCACAATGGCGCACTTCACCGGCTTCAATCTCCCCTTGCATCAGTTTAGTGCCAAACGACAGGTTTTTTCCTGTCAGGATAAACAGGCGGCGCTTGGCGATTGATTTGTTATGCATGCGCGCCGCTACTTCCTGCCCTATGAAACAGCCTTTATCCCATGCAACTGCGTTCAGCAAATCAAGGTTCACGTCGGACATGGTTTCTTTCTCGGGGCGAATAGCGAGGCTGCCGCAGGGGATGCCGAGTGCAATGCATAGTGCGTGGTAAACGTATACTTCATAGGCCGGTAAAGTTTCAGGGGTATAATGACGGCTTTCGAGCGTCGGGTGACGCGGATCTGCCAGACCTTGTTCACTTGCGTAAACCTTTAAACCCGTCTCCGAAAATTCCACCTTTGCGCGCAGCTTGAAAATCGCCATGCGGCGCAGGAGGTCATCGGTGCGGGCGGCTTCGGTGTCGAGGATGAAACTGTCGCCGTCGCGGAAGATGAAGAAGTCATGCAGGAACTGCCCCTGCGGGCTGAGCAGGCAGGCGTAGAGCAAGCCGTCCGTCAGGCGGCGCATATCGTTGGTAATGATATCCTGCAAAAACTTCTCTGCATCCGGCCCCGCGACCCGGATCATACGGCGGTCTGAAAGGAAAGCGTCAGGCGTTTTTTGCGACATTGTATGCCTTCAGCGCCCGGTCGCGCGATTCAGCAAGATCTACCACGGGCGCGGGATAGGTTTTACCAAGCGTGACGCCCGCCGCCGATAGTTCAAGCGGCGAGGCTTCCCACGGGGCATGAACTAGGTTAGCGGGCAGTTTTTTCAACTCGGGGATATATTTTTTGATGTATTCGCCCGCTGGGTCGAATTTCCGGCTTTGAAGAACTGGATTGAAAATGCGGAAGTATGGCGCGGCATCAGCGCCGCAACCCGCAATCCACTGCCAGCCCGCCGCATTATTGCCAAGGTCGGCATCAACCAGCGTATCCCAGAACCAGTCCTCGCCATCGCGCCAGTTAAGCAGCAGGTTTTTTACAAGAAAACTGCCCACGATCATGCGCACGCGGTTGTGCATCCATCCGGTTTCCCACAGTTGCCGCATCCCGGCATCGACGATAGGATAACCGGTCAGGCCCTTCTGCCAGAGGCGCAGCAGTTTCTTGTCTTTTTTCCACGGAAATTTGGTGAACTTGGCGTCCCAGGGTTTTTCCGGGAAATCGGGCGCGTGATAGAGAAGATGCCACGAAAATTCGCGCCACAACAGCTGACGCAGGTAATCATGCGCGCGGTCGACCTTGCCGCTGATGGCGTCCCATATCTGGTGCGGGCTTAGTTCCCCGAAATGCAGGTAGGGCGACAGGCGCGAGACACCATCGATGGCAGGGAAATCGCGTTGCGCCTTGTACTTCGCTGCGGCATCGGCGGCAAAGCGTTTCAGCCGCGCCTTGCCCCCCTCCTCGCCTGGCTTCCAGAAATCATCCATGCCACCGTACCATTTGATGGAGGGCATCAGTTTCAGGTCGTCCAGCGTCAAACCTTCGGCTTTGGTGAAATTGACTTTCTTTGTGCCCGTCGGCGGGCGAATGCCGCCGCGTTCATGGCAGGCGCGCGAATAAGGCGTAAAGACTTTATAAGATAGCCCGGTCTTGTTTTTTATTTCCCAAGGCTCGAACAGAAGGGAACCGTTAAAGCTGTGCGCCTCGACACCGTTCTCTTTCAGGTTTTCCTTGATGCCCTTGTCGCGTTCCATGGCCCAGGGTTCGTAGCGGCGGTTCCAGAATACGGCTTCTGCTTTGGTTTTCTCGACAAAATTGGGCATCTCCTTGGCCGCATCGCCCTTGAGGAACACCAGCGGGATTTTTTCCGATAGCGCTTTCAAGCTTTGGTGCAGCCACCAGCGGCTGGCGCCGCCCTGCTTCCAGATGCCAGGGTTAATGTCGTCAAGAATATAGACTGCGATAACGGACTGGCCCGTGTCATGCGCGGCAGCCAGCGCCGGGTTGTCGCCGAGGCGCAGGTCGTTTCGGAACCAATGAATGACAGGTCGAGTAGTCAGGCGGTTTTATCCCAGTATTTGAATCCCATGCGCTCTTCCACGTGCTTCGGCAGCTTGGGTAGTTTGGAGCGCGGGATCAGGAAAGTCGAGAGCGCGAAGAGGTCTTTGAAGATGCGGTGCTTGCTGGCCGTCGCGGCGAGGTAATCATGGCCGGTCGAGCCGCCGCTGCCCATTTTCGTGCCCAGCATGCGCTGCGCCATCAATGCATGGCGGTAACGCCAGAGGGCCAGCAGTTCGTCGAGGTCCATCAGGTCGCTTAAAACCTTAAACGGAATTTGCAGCGCGGGCTGGTCGCGGTAAGCGGTGATGAACAGAGCAGCCTGCAGCGCCTGTTTTGACAGGCGCCAGGGCAGCTGTTCGCCGCCTTCCTTGCCGAACAGCTGGTCGAACTGCGCCTGCATCCCGTCGAGTTTTTTCAACTCCATGGAACGGCCTTGCGCGTTGATCATCCGGTTCTTGGCAATCGCGGCGCGGTCGCCGTCGATCATGTCGCCCACGGCCTTACGGTACGACTTCCAGAAGGAAAAATCGTTCATCTCGATAAACGGCGTACGCGAGAGCCATTTGTCCAGCTGCTCGATCAGCGAGGACTTTTTCATCAGCTTTGCCAGGTGTGCGCGGTCTTCATCGGGCAGGAAGCTTTCGTATGACTTGCCGTCATAGCCCACGCGCGCTTCGTGCTGGAGTCCGAGACGTATTTCAAGCTCGCGGAACTGCAGGCTCTGGAAGCCGGAGGCCGAGCGGAACACGTGCCGGAAATCGAGGAAGTCGAGCGGCGTCATGGTTTCCATGATATCCAGCTGCCCCACCAACAGTCGCAGAATCGAGGTCGCGCGTCCGAGGCTGGCGGCGACAAGTCGCAGCGCCTGGTCGGTAACGACTTTCTGGCCGAACACTTTCTGGATGCGGTCGAGCTCAAACAGGATCAACTTGAACCACAGTTCATATGTCTGGTGCAGCACCACGAACATCATTTCGTCATGTGCTGGGCTGAGCGGCTTTTGCGCATCAAGCAATGTGGACAGGTCAAGGTAGGTTTTATAGGAAAGTTCTTTGGTTTTTTTTGGCATGATCAGCCGTTCTTGGGGGCGGGTGCTGCGGGTTTGTTATCCGCTTTGGGTACAGGTGCAGCCTTGGCGTTGTCGTTCGAGGCCTCGAGATTGAAGACGCGGCTGACGGCTTTTTTCAGGCTGAAGGCATGCTTCGGCGCATGCTTGAGCTGCGGCTTTGCAGGTGCGGGGGCGTCCTTTTTGTCCTTCTTGCTTTCCTCGCTCAAAATCTTGATCGCTTCGCCGCCGATTTCGACTGCGGTTTTGAGGAAGAGACCAGAGATAACGACACCGACAACGATATCAGGAATGGGTGACATCAACAGGCGCCCGATACCAGCCGCCGCAAGTACGCCGACGTTAGAAATCATGTCATTCTTCATGCAGGCGATCGTCGACTTCATATTGATGTTGTCGTTGCGGTACGGGTACAGCAATGCATAAGACGCCGTATTGGCCGCCAATGCGAGTGCGCCAACGATACCCATTGCCGCCATGACCGGCATAACCGGATTGAAAATTGCTACACCTGCGGCAATGAGGACTCCTGCTCCCATCACGCCCATTACGGCAGCCTTTGTCAGCGCGACGCCAGCCTGCCATTTGCGGGATTTGTTCTGCACCACAATGCTGCTGCCCGACGACAGCGCGTCGCCTGCCATGTCCAGCGTATCGGCGACCATGGCCTTCGATCCGGCCATGTAACCCGTCACGCCTTCGATTACTGCCATGGTGGCATTGATTGCGAAAACAGCTTTAAGGACGCGGGCGTGTTTCTTGCCTAGCGGCGTATCGCTCTCCTGCGTATGGGAATGAGAGTGATCGTGCGAGTGGCCCATTTGCCTTCCAATAACCTAAAACATTGATTTTAAAGTCAATTCAACCCTTTTTGGGGTCGTTTCAGAAGTGCCAGCCAAGATAACTATCAGATTTCGGGTTTAACTTAATTGATTTGGCGGGGCTTGTCAAAAACAAGAAAAATGTCCTCGGCCTACCTTGACGCAGGTCAATTTGAAACGTCCAGCCTCTTGTTAGACTTTAATTAACAAGAGGATAAGACGTTATGACCCAAAACCTTCTGCTTAAATACAACGGGAACGTGCCGAGGTATACCAGTTACCCGACGGCGCCGCATTTCAAGCCAGTGACCGAGGGTGGCGTTGCCTCGTCACTTGCCCATTTGCCTGCGGAGGAGCCTGTATCGGTTTACGTCCATGTCCCTTATTGCAAAGAAATGTGCTGGTACTGCGGCTGCCATACGCTTGCGACGCGAAAATACGCGCCTGTCGAGGACTACACGACGCTTTTGCTGCGTGAAGTTGAAATACTGGCCGAAAAATTGCCCGGTAAACTGAAAGTGGCTCACCTGCACTTCGGCGGCGGTTCGCCAACCATGCTACAGCCCGATGACTTCAACCGGATCATGGATACGTTGCGGGAACGTTTCGAATTCATGGCAGGTACGGAAATCTGCATCGAAGCCGACCCACGCGGCATCACGCACGACAAGGCGGAAACCTATGCGCGTTGCGGTGTCAACCGCATGAGTTTCGGCATTCAGGATTTCTCACATCAGGTACAGGCCGCCATCAACCGTGTCCAAAGTCCTGCCGTCGTCGAAAAAGCCCTTGGCTTGTTGCGGGGTTTCGGCATTGAAAGGTTTAATTTTGATCTGATGTACGGCCTCCCCCGCCAGACAGTTAAAAACGTTGAAGAGACTATTTACCGCTCATTACAGTTCAGCCCTGACCGTATTGCTTTCTTCGGCTATGCGCATGTACCCTGGATGAAAAAACACATGCGCCTTATCAAGGACGAAGACCTGCCGGATGCATCGGCGCGCATCGAACAGTTCGCCCGGGGTGAATCCCTGCTTTGCTCGGTCGGCATGGTGCCCGTGGGGCTTGACCATTTTGTACGCATCGGCGATGAAATGCATAAAGCGTTGCAGACGCGCACGCTGGCGCGGAACTTCCAGGGCTACACTACTGATAACGCCCGGACGCTTCTTGGCCTCGGCATGTCATCGATTTCACAGCTGGAAGACGCTTACGTGCAAAACTATTCCAACATCACCGAATATTCTGCCGCTGTGCTGGCAGGGACGCTGCCTGCTTTCCGCGGCCACCGCCTGACCACCGAAGACAAGCTGCGCGCAGAGATTATCAGCACGCTTATGTGTTACTTCGAGGCCGATATTCCGGCAATTCTGCGTCAACACGGCTGGCCCGAAACTGCTTTCGACGAAACGGTCGCCGGTATGGCAGAAATGGTGTCCGACGGTCTTGTTAGCGTTGATCAAGGCGTTATCCGTGTATCGCAAAATATGAGGCAGGCCGTGCGCGTTGTCGCGGCGCGCTTTGACGCCTATTTCACTGGCCTCGTTGGCAAGCACGTGCAGGCCGCATGAGAACGGATTTTGATATCATCGTTATCGGCGGCGGCCCGGCGGGGCTATGCTTTGCCGCACTTATGGCGGATTCAGGGCTTTCGGTTTGTGTCCTGGAGCAACGCGATAAGAAGACATGGGCAGAGCCAGCCTATGACGGCCGTGAGATTGCGCTGACGCATCTTTCCCGGCAGCTGACCGAGAGAGCGGGTATATGGCAGCGCATCACACCGAAAGCGATTTCCTCTATCAAGCGTGCGGAAGCAATCAATGGGCTTTCGGGAGATGTTATCCGGTTTAACCCAGAAGGCACCGGGCGGGACAGGCTCGGCTTCCTGGTGTCCAATCACCTGATCGCCAAGGCCGCCTACGAAGCTGCCTCGGTATGCGTTAATGTCACGCTGCGTGACAAAACGTCCGTCGCTGATGTTTCCTACGCCGCCCGGCATGTCGCCGTACATTTGCAAAATGGCAGGAAGCTGACGGCACGCCTTGCCGTCGCTGCCGACGGAAGATTTTCACAAACGCGGCGTATTGCTGGTATTACCACCTCGCAGCGCGATTTCGGCAGGATTTGCATTGTCTGCCGCATGAGCATCAGCGGCGAACATGGTTCAACCGCGCGTGAATATTTCATCGATGAGCGCACACTTGCAGTACTGCCCATGAACGAAAATAAATGCTCTGTGGTGCTTACACTGGAACCGGTTCAGGCCGAAGAAATACTTGGCCTTGATGCGGCACGTTTCAGCCAGGAAATGACTGAATGGACGGAGGGTAAATTCGGCACTATGACGCTGGATAGCGGGTTGCACCCCTACCCCCTCGTTGGCGTCTATGCGAGAAAGTTCAGCCATGAACGCCTTGCGTTATTGGGGGATGCAGCCGTAGGCATGCACCCCGTTACAGCGCATGGTTTCAATTTAGGCTTGAAAGGGGCTTCTACCCTTGCCCGTCGCGTGCAGGAAACCGCGCGTCTGGGTGGCGACATCGGAAGCGAAGAATGCTTGAGAGAATACGAGAATAAGCATCGTGCAGCCACTTTGCCCTTATACCTTGCCACAAATCTGCTGGTGCAGATTTATACCAAGACGTCACCTCTGTCGGCGATCGCACGCAGAACACTGATGCGGGCAGGTGCTGCATTTGGACCTGCACGACGCATCGTCACACGCTCACTTACCAGCGCAAACTAAACACTTTTGAATAGAAAAATCAAAGTTGGGAATTAATGGTGCCCCTGGTCGGACTCGAACCAACACACCTCTCGGTACCTGATTTTGAGTGAGCCCTGAGATGCCTAACCCATTGATCTTTCGTTGTGATTTCCCATGTCTAGGGGTGCTGTGTAAGAAACTGTGTAAGTTTTCAAGAGCTTATAATGCATAAAATGCCAGAATTAGACGACAGATAACTGGAGCACATCCCATGCGTTTCGCCGTTTTATTATAGGATGCTATCATTCGAAAGTACCCGTCCTGAAAACAACAAGGGGTGAAATTCACTTTATGTCAGACAGCAATGTAGCACTTTTTATCCTGATCGTTTTGGGCGTCGTCTTCGCGCTATCAATTGTAAATGAGGCGCGGAAAACCCGCCGCCGGGAAGGCGGTTGGACGCCGCCGAGCACGCCAGAAATACTGGCGCAGGCACGGGGAATAGACGCTGCGCTGCCGCCCCTGGGCTTTACTCCGCCTGACAAGTGCGGCAAACGCTTTGAGGGCACGGTCGCTGACATCGACCGCCGCAACAGGGATCTGCTAGCTTATGCCTCGATATATGCCGTGGTGACTGCTGGGTTCATATACGCGATGGTTTTCCACACGCCGCAAGGGTTTGTCGATATATGCCTGTCCCTTGCCCTTGGCGCTTTTTTAGGATGGATACCTCTGGCCATCTTCGCGGCTTATATGCAGAACAAGGCATTCAAGGAAAATCCCGCGATTGTTGAAATGCATGACGACGGCTTGTGGCTTACGCAAGAAAGCTTGTTCGTACCCTATGAACGCCTGCTGGCGGCGAAAGTCGTGCCTATAAAATCGGGGAAGAGCAATATTCCCGTTCGCCGCGTCGCATTCGATGTGCTGCTAGACGAGGGCGACGAACATCGACTGGAGGGCATTAAGCATCGCCTGGAAATGGGGGGACACATTACCTTGGGAGTGAACCATATTCTTACAATCACATTGCCCTTTAACGACAGTGCGCTTGCGCCGTCGCATGACGAGATCGCACAAAAAGCTGCGGCTCTCGCCACCATCAGAAACACAGCAAGAAACGTCAAACCGCCGGAAGTGAATATTTTTCCGCAAAACGCGGCAGCCGGCTACGCGCAGTAAGCAACACTGCCTTTGCTAAAAAATATTGCAGCCCATTGAAATAATAGCTTGAATCGGCACAATTCATAATCTTGTTACCTATTCTTGATAGAATGCATTGTAACAGGAGATATCTATGAACACAGATGACATTCATGGCGAAGACCAGACCAAAACCCGCACAAAGGGAAAAAGTGTTCTGGATTTTCGAAATGATCCTGAATTCAAGGAATTATCGGGGGTATTCCCGCCGAATACCAGCATCCTCGCTGCGCGCTCTGGATTGATCAATATTGCTGATAACACACATGTCTCCGGGGAGATCAGCGCGGGATACAGTACCGCCCTTAAATCGGTCGGCAGCAACGTCAGAGTGGGTGGAAACTTAACTATCAAGGGCTCTGAAGCGCTCGAGAGTATCGGCGACAATGTGAGCACTGCTGGGGACCTGAATGCTTTGCAATGTCGCAATTTATCGCGGCTCGGTGAAAATATCACCGTGGGTGGCGCGCTCAACGTCTATGGCACGAAGATAAGCGAACTGCCCTCATCCCTGAAAATGCTAGATCCTGAGGCTTTTATCTATACAAATTGGGGGCAATTTCGCGCGCAGTACAATTTAACTGCCGTTGAAATCGCCAATGCATGCGTGAATAAAACCCCTGTTACAGCTGAGCCGGCTGCCGAAGATCCCCTCTTTCCCAGGCGGCCGCTAAAAACGGCGCAATTCAATGATGATCGCACGTTGACTCAGCTTCCCGATGGCCTGTCATCCGGATTCAATATCAAGGCCCGTAACTCGGGTATGACAGGCATCAAGCCGAACAGCCAGATTGAGGGAACGCTAGACGTGACCGGAGCCCAAAATTTTCGGAGCATCGGCAGCGGAACTAAAATCGGCGGCAACCTGCGCCTCGAGGGTGGAACCGATATCGACATCGGTGACAATGTCGATATCGGGGGCGGTGTTCTTCTTAACAAAGGCAAAAATATCCGATTTGGCGAAAACGTCCATATCAGGGGCGACCTGCATATCGTTAACAGCAACCTGAAGTCGCTGCCTGCTTCCATGCGCGTCGACGGCAGGATATTCAGCGATTTCGGCATCATAGAGTCAAATGGCGTTTTATCGGCAGTGGAGCTGGCGAAGATGGTGTTCAATAAGGCTGGCACTGTGGAAAAAAAATCGCCTGCTCCGGTGGCAACAGCCGCCATGCGTGTTTAGCGTTTGCGGTAAATAAAGAAAAATCAAAAAACTGGTGCCCCTGGTCGGACTCCAACCAACACACCTCTCGGTACCTGATTTTGAGTCTAACTTAGGCTGCCGTAAGGTACTGTATTTATTAGCCTATTTAGGGGTCTCGAAATCAGTGTGCTAGAATGTGTGCTAACCGGATGGCACCCGATTGAGTAACTCTTCATCAAAATAGCCCTTCTTTTTCGGGCTGTCAAAGCCCCTAACCGTCACTTCCGCCAAAGGTGTGGCTGATCGAAAAGACCGCCGTGGCGTCGCAGCCGTCGGGGCATTGGGCATTGCTCAAATTGGTGTCTATATATTGGAGGGCAAATTCGACGTCGTTCCATGTGTACTTAATCCCCGCTGACCAGTCGCTATAATCGCCGAATCCATAGCGGGCTTTATCGTCAATGCTCTGGAAACCATATGAAGCTGTCGCGGCGAAGCCTGTCTCGGCGATAGGCGCTTCAAGTTCCAGTTGGGGATAAAAGGCTACGCCGCTATCCCCGAAGTTGTCGGGGCTGAAGGTAATAGAAGGCTTTGTCTTGAGGATGCCGAAGGTATGCTCTGCCGACAGGCTGAACTCCACAAGATCGTAATCCAGAGCATCCGAAGCACCGGGGTAGAAAATCCCGTTCACCATAAAGTCCCAATCCCAGTCCGCCCATGCGAAGGTATATCCGCCATATACGTCCAGCTCGTATTTGGCCTCCCCGCCGTCGTTGAAATCGACGTTGGTTGCCCATACGCCGAGATACAGGCCGCTATCATGTTCCCAATCTAGGCTTCCTTGCAGCGCGGGGCTGTCGTCGCTCAAGGACAGGCCACGGTCGCGGTAATCGGTAACAGCATCAATCGTTATAGAAAATCCATCCAAGGGGCTGGCTTCCTTCTCCGCCGCTGCCGTAGGCGCTTCCGCCCATGCCGCGCCGGAAATCGCCATCGCCAGAATAATCGCGGTCGTGGTCTGTAATGCCCTCATCTGCCCACCTCGTTACGTTGTTTTCTCCGATGTGGACAACAGCCGCAGGCTGTTCATGATAACGACAAGCGTCGTTCCCATGTCTGCCGCAATCGCTATCCACAAGGTACTCAGTCCAGCCAAGTTCAAAACGATAAATGCGCCCTTCGTCAGCAGCGACAGAGCGATGTTCTGCTTGATAATTCTTAACGTGCGCCGAGAATGGGAAATCAGCCAAGGCAGCTTGGACAGGTCGTCCGCCATCAGGGCAATATCCGCGCTCTCGATAGCCGCATCGCTGCCGACCGCGCCCATTGCGATACCGAGGCTTGCCCTACCCATTGCAGGCGCGTCGTTCACGCCGTCGCCGATCATGCCGACGCTCTGATACTTTTTCACGAGGCCGTCGATGGCGGTCACTTTGTCTTGCGGCAGCAATTCGGCATGGACTTCATCAATGCCGACGGATTTGGCGATGCTTTCCGCCGTCGCCTTGTTGTCGCCCGACAGCATTACAAGATTCTCTATGCCCAACTCCCGCAAACGCGCCAAGGCCGCTTTTGCGGCAGGCCGGATGGCATCGACCACCGCCACCAGACCGCATACATGCGTATCATTGCCGATAACAATAACCGTGCGGCCTGCGCCGCTGATTTTAGCGATCATGGCTTTTACTTCAGGTGTTTCCTGTTTGCGCTCCTGCAAATATCGCTCGGAGCCAAGCCAATAAACCTTGCCTTGGAAATGCCCCGTCACGCCCTTGCCAGGAATAATGGCAACATCCTCGGCGGACTCCACTTTTACGTTTTTCTTTTGGGCATATTCTATAACGGCGGTCGCAAGAGGATGGGTGCTTCGCGCCTCCAATGCACTGGCGCGCGCCATGAGTTCTTCTTCGCTATGACCTGACAGGGCGATAACTTCCGCGACGGTCGGCCTGCCTTCGGTAATCGTGCCGGTTTTATCCAAAGCCAGTGCCTTCAATCGCCCCGGCGTTTCAACATGCACCCCGCCCTTGATTAATACGCCAGCTTTCGCAGCCGCCGTCAGGGATGAAACGATACTAACGGGCGTAGAGATAACAAGCGCACAGGGACAGGCAATAACCAGCAGAACAAGGGCTTTGTAGAACCATGCGCTTGCCGATAGCCCCATAATGACGGGAATGACAAAAACGGCGACCGCCAGCAGTATCACGGCAGGCGTGTAAATGCGGGCGAATTTCTCGACCCATTGCTCCGAGGGGGCGCGTTTGTTCTGCGCTTCACCGACAAGACGAATGATATTCGCCAGCGTCGTGTTATCCGACGTTTTTGTGGCGGCAATTTCGAGCGTGGAATCCCCATTGATCGTTCCTGCGAAGACTTCCGCGGCAACTTCCTTCCGCACAGGCACGCTTTCGCCTGTAATCGGTGCTTGGTTTACATGGCTTTCGCCCCGCGTCACCTTGCCATCTAGAGGGATACGTTCGCCGCCAAGGACGATAAAGGTATCACCGACTTTCACTTCGCCAGCCGGAACTTCCTTTTCACCGCCATCCTGCTTCAGGCGGGCGGTTTCCGGCGCGAGGCTCATAAGGGCGGCAATCGCCCTCCTCGCCCTGCCGATACTCCATGCTTCCAAAGACAGAGATAACGAGAACAGGAAAGTGACGGTCGCGGCCTCGAACCATTCGCCAATCCCAGCTGCGCCCAGCACGGCAATAACCATCAGCAGGTTCATATCGGGGCGCATACCGCGCAGGGCGTAAATCGCCTTCGGCATGACAAACCAGCCGCCCGCGGTAATTGCTGCGATATAAAGCCCTATCGCGGCAGCGGGCATCTTGCCGCCTTCCTGAAAGGCCGCCATTAAGCTGCCTTTGGTGTATGCGTCAACCAGAAAGCCCGCCGTCGTGAATAGCCCGCTCACGACCATAAGCATGGTCGCATATTTGCGGTAGGAGCCTGCGTCTTGGGGCTCCTTGCCCGCCGTGACGACTTCGGCCTTCATTCCGGTGCGCGATACCGCCTTGATAATGTCGGCATCGCTCACCTTGTCGTCATTTACGCCCATGCGCCCGTTGAGTACGTCAAAGGACAACTTGTCTTCGTTTCCTACGATCGGGCTGAGTACTTTCCGCAAGATGGTCACTTCCTCGATGCAATCCATGCCGGAAATCTTGAAGATGCGGCGGGATTTGACGGGAGCGGCATGTTCCCCGCCGGAATGGTCATGAGCATGCCCGCCATGCTCCGGCGAACCCTGAGTTTCAGGTTTCGTGCCGCAGCACTTATCTTCGTTATCGGCGTGCGCATTGCTCATGACCAGTTCTCTTTCTGAGTTTACATTTCAGCGCGGAAGGCGCGGCAAATGTTGTTTATCCGCTCAATATGCGCTTTATTGCGGTTCTTGTTAAGCCTGCCGCCAATAACTTGTTCGTTCAAGCATTGGTTCAAAAGCTGGTCTGCCGAAACGCCTCTCGAACCGCTTGCGGCCTGTGTCATAGCACCACAGACGGCTTTCGTTTCCTTAGTGTGGGGTCTGTAACGGGTTTTCCCGTATCTTACACTGTTATCTCTCGTCACATGGCTCTTGCCAAATTCCTGCTCACAGGCGGCGGCAAGCGTTGCCACCCTCTCCTGCTTGCTCTTTCCGGCAAGCTGCTGGTGGATAGTTGCTTGCGGCTCTGCGGCGCAAGCCGACAAGGCCAAGGATAAAAGTAATATCGGGAATATCTTCTTCATTTTTTCTTCTCCTGAAGATTTTGTTTCGGTGATTTTTTAGAGTGCTTCTTCCGTAGTGTCTTCTATAGTCGTAAATCTCTTGTAGAGGGCTGGCACGACGAACAGCGTCAGCATGGTCGAAACGATCAGGCCGCCGATAACTACCATTGCCAGCGGCCTTTGAACTTCCGCGCCCGCGCCCGAGGAAATCGCCATCGGCACATAGCCCAGCGACGGCACGATTGCCGCCATCAGCATAGGCCGCAGCTTGTCGGCTGCACCCTGCATCACGGCTTCCCCGATTTTTTTTCCTTGGCTGACATGCTGGTTAATGCTCGTCACCATGATAAGGCCGTTCAAGACGGCGATACCGGAAAGCGAGATAAACCCGACTGCCGCCGAGATAGAAAACGGCATTTGGAACAGCCAGAGCGTCATAATGCCGCCAATCAAGGCCAGCGGAATCCCGCTGAACACCAGCACGGCATGCTTGACGGAGTTAAGCGCAGCAAACAGCAGCAGGAAGATCGCGAAGAAGCAGGCTGGCACGACGAGCGCGAGCCGTTCGGAGGCCGCTTTCAGATTCTCGAACTGACCGCCCCATTCCAGCCAGTATCCGGCGGGAACTTTCACTTTGCTGTCGATGGCTGCTTGTGCATCCGTCACGAAGCTGCCAATGTCGCGCCCGCGCACGTTCGCCTGAATGACGACGCGGCGTTTGCCGTTTTCACGGCTGATCTGGTTCGGGCCGTCTACCACTTCGAGCGTCGCCAGTTCGCGCAAGGGAACATAGGCGGGATCGTCGTCGTGGGTCTCGTCGCCTTGGCTTTCAATAAGAACAGGAAGGTTCTGAATGGCTTTCATATCCTGCCGCAACTGTTCCGGCAGGCGCACGATGATATCAAAACGCCTGTCGCCTTGGAACACGAGGCCAGCTTCGCGCCCGCCCACGGCGATGGAGATAACGTCCAGAACATCACTGACATTCAGGCCGTAACGCGCAATGGCAGGTTTATCCAGTTTGATTTCCAGCATGGGCAGGCCGGAGGTTTGTTCAACCTTCACATCCGCCGCGCCTTGGGTCGCTTTCAGGGCAGCGGCGATTTCGTTGGCGGTCTTTTCCATCACGGCAAACTCGTCGCCGTAGATTTTGACCGCTACATCGCTTCGGACCCCCGAGATAAGTTCGTTAAAACGCATCTGGATAGGCTGGGTAAATTCGTAGTTGTTGCCAGGAACCTTGTTCACGGCTTCTTCCAGCCGTTGAATCAGCTTTGCCTTTGCCAGCTTCTTGTCAGGCCACTCCTCTTGCGGTTTCAAGATAATGAAAGTGTCCGAAACGTTTGGCGGCATCGGGTCGGATGCCATTTCCGCCGTTCCGGTCTTCGAGAAGACGAACGCGACTTCGGGGAAGCTGCTGACTGTGCGTTCCACCTCTTTTTGCATCGTTTGGGATTGGCTTAATGAGGTGCTTGGTATGCGCATGGCGTGCATGGCAATGTCTTTTTCATCGAGCGTCGGGATAAACTCGCGCCCAAGCGACATGAAGACAAAGCCCGCCGCCACAAACGCTGCAAAAGCGATAAAAGCGACTTTCAACGGATGCGCTACCGCGCCGCGCAATGCGGGCATATAGCCCCTCTTGGCGACGGAAATCAGGCGACTTTCCTTCTCACTTACTTTTCCCTTCACGAAAATGGCAATCATGGCGGGAACGAAGGTCAGAGACAAGACAAGCGCAGCAGCCAGCGCGAGGATGACTGTAATCGCCATCGGCTCGAACATTTTTCCTTCCACGCCCGTAAAGGTCAGCATGGGAATGTAAACCATGATGATAATGATCTGCCCGAAAACGGTTGGCTGAATCATTTCCTTGGCGGCCTGCATGGTTTCATGCAACCGCTCCGATAGCGTCAAGCCACGGCCTTCATGATGCTGCCGCTCTGCCAGTTTTTTCAGGCAGTTCTCGGTAATGATGATAGAGCCATCGACAATCAGGCCAAAATCGAGCGCACCAAGGCTCATAAGGTTGCCGCTGATTCCTCCTTTCACCATGCCGATTGCCGTCATCAGCATGGAAACGGGAATGACAAAAGCCGTAATCAGCGCGGCGCGAAAATTGCCCAGCATCCAGAACAAGACTGCGATAACCAGCAATGCGCCTTCCGTCAGGTTGACCTGAACCGTCTTGATGGTCGCATCCACCAGTTTCGTCCGGTTCAGGACGGGCTTGACCTTAATACCCGCCGGAAGCGATTTGGCGACTTCCGCAAGTTTTGTATCCACCGCGTCTGAAACGGTGCGGCTGTTCGCGCCGATCAGCATGAGGGCAGTTCCTACCACTACCTCATGCCCGTTTTCACTGGCTGAGCCTGTGCGAAGCTCCTTGCCAATACCGACATCAGCAATATCTCGCAAATAAACAGGAATACCTTTGCGATTGGCGACTACGATGCTGCCGATCTGCTCGGTGTTCTCGATGCGCCCGTCCGAGCGCACGACATAGGCTTCGCCGTTGTTTTCGATATAGCCTGCGCCAATGCTGGCGTTGTTGTTCTCGATGACCTCGATGACTTCCGAGAAGCTGAGGCCGAAAGTTACAAGCTTTTCGGGATAGGGCATAATGTGATACTGCTTCACATAGCCACCGATTGCGTCAATGCCCGCCACATTCGGCACGGATTTCAATTGCGGACGGATAATCCAGTCCTGCACGGTGCGAAGATAGGACGCGAGTTCGTAATCCTTCTTCAGCTTCTGGCCTTCAGCCGTGAGATAACTGCCATCTGTCTGCCAGCCTGCCGTACCGTCCTTGGCGGTCGCGCCCTTCCCTTCGGGATGCTCGTATTCGACCGTCCACATATAGATTTCGCCAAGGCCTGTAGTAATAGCGCCCATTGCAGGCTCCACACCATCCGGCAAGCTTTCCTTAGCCTCCGTCATGCGTTCGCTGACTTGCTGCCGTGCGAAGTAAATATCCACGCTATCCTTGAACACAGCGGTAATCTGCGAGAAACCGTTGCGCGATATCGAACGTGTACTTTCCAAGCCGGGTATGCCGGACAAGGCCGTTTCGATGGGGAACGTCACCTGCTTTTCCACCTCCAAGGGAGAAAAGGCGGGTGCGAGGGTGTTAATCTGCACCTGTTTGTTAGTAATATCCGGCACCGCGTCAATGGGCAGGCTTCTGAGCGAGTAAAAGCCGATAGCCGCAACCGCCAGCGTCAGCAAGGCGATCATGTAACGATGATGGAGGGAAAAGGCGATAATGCGTTCGAACATGGTACTTCCTTAGTGAACGTGTTCCGCTTCGGATTTTCCGGCATGGGCTTTCAGAACAAAGCTGTTGGACGCGACATACCGCTCCCCTGCTTTCAATCCTTCCAGAACTTCCGCCCACTCGCCATCCTGTAAACCAAGACGCACAGGGCGGGCTTCATAGCTTTCGCCTTCCTGCACATAGATGACCGTTTTGCCTTCCATCCGCTGCACCGCGCCTGCTTTGATTGCCACAGCGGCTTTCTTCTCGTTCACGAAGATTTCACCGTGAACGGACATGCCAGGCCGCCACTTACCTTCACTGTTCTGGATTTCTCCACGCGCCACGACGGTCTGGCTGGCGCTGTCCGCGACAGGCAGGATGGAGGCAAGGGCGGTTTCAACCGACAGGTTGCCGCCCACGGCAGCCACGCGCACCTTCTGCCCCTGCTCCACATGGGGCATGTCCTTCGGGAAAACATGGAACTGCACCCACAGCGTCGAAAGGTCTGCCACCTCGAACAGGTTTTCGTCGCCTGTCACATGACCGACATTCGTGTTGCGGTCGAGTATCATCCCGCCAATAGGCGATTTGACCGGATAGGCTTGTAGGCTCTCATTGCTCTCCACGGTCGCCAGCGTTTCGCCCGCCTGCACCATTTCGCCTTGGGTCTTGCTGACGGTCTTTACCACGCCGTCAAACCGCGCCCGCACTTGGGCGATGGTGTTTTTATTCAAGGCGACTTTTCCGGTCACAGGGATAGACACGCGCACAGTCGCAGGGCCAGCTACGATAACTTCAATCTTCATCGCGTCTGCTGCCGCTCTTTCGATGTTCAGCTTGCCTTCTTCTTCGTTATGACCATGCTCGTCCTTATGGCCTTCGCCTTCTTTATGCTCAGGTCCTTCCTCTTCGGAGTGTTCCTTCTCGCCTTCCTCATGTTCGTGCTTTTCTTCCGGCTTCTTGGCGGCAGGCGCGTCCTCGGCGTGGTCATGCCCGCCGCGGCTTTCTTCTTTGGCTTCTTTATGGTCATCGCCGGCATGGTCGTCATGCCCTTGCGATGCGTAGGACGCTCCGGCCATACACAGCATCGCAACCAGAGCCAGAGACAGTAGTTTTACACGATAGTTTTTCATTTCTTTTCTCCTTGGACTTCGATCAGCCCGATATGTTTCGCCGTCAGCCGTTCATATTCGGCTTTGGCGGCGTGATATTCTTTCAGCGCGGCGATACGCTGCGCCTTTACGTCGAACAATGTCCGCTGCGCGTCCAGCACTTCGAGATAGCTGAACTTGCCCGCTTGATAGCCTTCCCGTGCCTGCCGGAAGGCTTTTTCAGCCGACGACAGCACGGATTTTTTCAGACTGGCGGCCTCGGCATAGGTCGTTTCAAGGTTGTTCTGTGCCCGCACGAGGGCAATCTGCATGTCGTTGACGCTTGCTAGTTTGTCATGATTGGCCTTCGTCACTTCGTGCCCTGCCCGCATGATCGCGCCTTGGTTCCGGTTGAAAACCGGAAACGGCACGGATACGCCTGCGAGGAACGACTGGTCATCCGTGTCGCGGGAGTTTCTGACACCAACTTCAAACGTCACGTCGGGAACAGCGTTCGTCCTCTCAAGCGCGAGATTGGCGCTTGCAAGTTGTATTCCCGCTTCCAGTTTCTTGTAATCGGGGTTCTGTTCCAGCGTGGCGGTTGTATCCAGCTGTTGCAGGTCGAAGAATCCTTCAGTCGAAACGGCAGGCCGCAGGTCATCAAGGCCAATAACCTGTGCAAAATGCTGGAGCGCAGCTAAATGCGCCCGCTCCGCCTTCTGCACCGCAATCTTGGTGCTGGCGACTTCAACCTCCGCTTTGCTCTTTTGGATGGCAGGCTCTGCGGCGGCTTCAACACGCTTCCTGACGCTTGCCAGCACATCGCCCGCCAGCTTCCTTTGCTCCTCTGCCAGTTTTGCTTCTTCGGCGGTTCCGATAACTTCCGCCCAGGCTGCCGTCGTATCGCGCACGACATCGAGCGCGACGGACTGCAAATCCAGCTTCGCGATACCAAGCTGGTGGTTGGCGGCCTTGACCCTCGCCCCGCGTTTGCCGCCCATTTCGACGGGCTGGGCAATGCCTAGCGTAAACTCGGCCTCCTTGAACCCGCTTTTGGTTCCGGTGCCGAGCATATTTTCGGCCTCGAACGCCAGTTCGGGGTTTGGCGCAAGGGAGCTTTGTCGGCGGTCGCCCTTGCTTGCGCCCACGGCTTCAACGCCCGATTTCAGTTTTGGGGAAAACCGCAAGGCTTGGCTGGTGGCTTCCTCAAGGGTTATTCCCTTGGTGACTTCCGCGTAAGCGGGCGCTGCAAGGAACAGGATTAACCCCGCAGACAGGAACAATGATTGATAACGCATAGTGATACCACATAACTTGACCCAACAAAAAACGAGCCTTGAAACGGAGTCATGGCGTGATACGCCTAGACTATTTCAAGGACTTGGGAAGTTAAGCGGTTTGGGGAGGACGGAAAAGGCCTGCGGGCTCGCGGCCTTGCAATGAAGGCGGCTCGACGCGGCTATATTTGGTTAGAACCAACGGCAATTGTACGTTCTGGACTTTGCCGGAGAAAACCATATGCCCGCAATGATGCAGGCAGCAATCGTTGCAAGGTACATCGGGCGCTTGGCTTGGCGCGTCATCTTGCGCGACGCTCATCTCCTGCTGGCAGTCATGATCCGCGCAAAAATCCGCCGCCTTCACTGAGCCAGTGAAGGATAAAGAAGCGACGATCAGGGCGATGATAAGCAACAGTCTCATAAGCGCAGCATTGCATAGGTTGGCGAAATTTCACAAATCAAATTTAATTTATTCGGTGAAGAAGGCAAAACTTGAAGTCAGCGCAAGGAACTCAACCAATTGAATTAAAGTGATAATTCGTCAGGCTTTCTTGGATTTTGTAAGAGATTATGTAAGTTTTGAAGACATTTTATAGAGCCCCCATCTACTTTATGTCATTCAACTTCTTCTTCATCTGCTTAATTTCGGCCTGCTGGCTGGAGAGGATGTTGTCACAGAGCTGCTTTATTTCGGCATCCTTGATCGGTGCCTTTTCGCACATCAAAACAGCCGCCGCATGGTGCGGTATCATCGACTTTAAAAACTGCTCGTCCGTAATTAGCGTCTGTTGCTGGATAAAAAAGAACGCAAGAGTGGCTACTACCGCGCTACCAGCCAGTATTGCGGCATTGAGCTTTTTGTTCTTATACATGCCCCGCATCACAAGCAGTTCTATTATGACCATTGGCGCGGTCATCAGGGAAGCCATATAGAACTGGTTAAAATTCGGATAGACGTTCTCGGTTGAATCCACCATCGCGTACATAAGGACATACATGGCGATAAACGATAGCAACGCCATAACACCCAACTGCCCGTATGGGCTGTGGCCGTGCTGCTCATGCCCGTGATGTGCCATACCGGATTTCATGGAAGCCTCCTGATACAGATTTCTACCAAAGAGGCTAACGAGTAATCGGCCTATTTGGTTCAGGAGGGTTAGATTCCTATTTAGAAAGCCAGCATAGCAATGGACATCGCCACCATTCCAAGGTCTTCAACCAGCGTCAGGGTAGACATAGGCAGGTTCAATACCGTACCGAGGCAGGCACAGCGGATTTTCTTCTTCTCCGAAAGAGCCTTAATAACCCCCAAGCTGCTGAAACCCATCAGCACAATCGAGAACCACAAAGCCTGATGCAGATAGATGCCAAAGAGGAAGGCAAGGCCAAGTCCCAACTCCAGAAACGGGTAAAGATAGCCATACCCGTTCCATTTCTTGGCCAGCAAATCATAAGTCGAATATGCGTCTTTAAATCCGGTCAGGCTCAGGAACTTGAAAAAGGAGAATACGAGGAAGAAGCCCGCCATGAAGTGAAGCATCCAGTCGTGCCAGGTATCGGCTCCCTTGAATGAAACCACGGAGATAAAACCGACAATGAGGAGCAACGGATAATAAATTTCCAGCCAGCTCTTATGCGGCTCTGCGGCTGGCTCTGGTGACCCCCCTCCTTCCTTGAGGTGGTAATGGTCGCCCGCCTTTGCCAAGGCGGCGCTTAATGCCGCGCGGTCTGGGGCATTCCCTTCGAATGTTACCGCTGGCGGATCAAGCGTTACCTTCCCCGCTATTCCGGCTTCCTGAAAGGCAGCCGTTATTTTCCTGACGCAGTTCTGGCAGGTCATACCTTGGATTTCAATTGAGGTCATGTCTATTTACTTTCTGCGTTCGTTGTAGAGTGCTTCACACAAAGCCGTTTGGCGTTGTGCGTGTTCCCGTCTGGCCGGATTATTAATCCCTTTTCCCCTCGTCGCCTCTGCCAGACATGCTTGCCGTGCCTGTCCAATCTCCGAAGTACCGCCCGAGGAAACAGCGACGGCCAAGGTTTGACAGACGGAACGCGTAGCTGCCTTATGCCTAAAATCCTTGGCACAAAGATTGCGCGGCGGGCAGAGCTGAAGATGTCCATACAACACTTCCCGCTCACATTCCTTGGCAAGAACCGAAATTCTTTCCACTCTCGATTCCTTTCCGGTGACAAGCGATTCCACGGGCGGGCGGGACTGTCCGGCGCAGGCTGTCAAAATTAAAATCGAGAGGACACATAATATAGACTTAAACATTGCTGGCTCCATAAATTGGCTGGTGATTACTTTTTCGGGTTATTCAACTTCAATGCCGAACGGAATGAAGATATCCTTATCATTCCGTCTGACTTGGGCATACAGTTTAACAAAGCCTTTGCGCTCCGGTTCAAAGTGGAATTTCAAATCCGGCCCGCCGCGCTGTTCGGCCTTGGTCGGCTCCTCTCCCATCGGGTGGATATGCGCAACCGAGTTAAAATCTTCATAAAAGCCCACGATATGGGCGAACGCGCCCATAACAGGCTGGAGGTCTTTCACCGGATTTCCCTTTTCATCCTCGATAGTCAATGAACCCATGACGGCAGTTCCGGTAGTCAGCTTCCCTTCAAAAGAAAGATTCGCCTTCAGCCCTGCTTCTTTCGCGCTGGACGTTAAGTCCTTTTGAACGCAAGAAGCGGCACATGGATCATTCCCCTTGACCAGAGCCGAAACGAATTTCTGGCTTCCATTCACAGGGGTTATGTCAGCCCAGACTTTATAGGAAGTTGCCTTTTTGGGGATAAAAGTAGCGACATATTCACCGTCATTCTTTCCCGTAACGGGATGCAGATGGTGATAGTCGCCCAAAGTTTCATCAGCTACCAAAAGGTGTACTTTTTGGGTATGCACTTCCTTCAGCTTGTCGAGCGTTAAAGGATGGCCGTTACTGTCAGCCAGCTTAACGGCAAGTGTGTCCTCCTTGTCTGCAACCAAAGGCGCGGCGCTCGTTACCTGTATCGAGATTTCACTACCAGCTTTGCCGCCGCTGTCCGAATGCTGGTCATGCTTAGATTCGGTACCGGACAACCTGCTTTTCAGGAGCTTGATGCCGCCTTCGAGCTTTTTTAACGCCGCAGCCGTGGCCTCCGCATCCTTTGCATCGCCAGAGGTATGCAAAGCATTTAGAGCCTTTCCAAGCTGGGCGGTTGTTCCGGTTATACCGGTTTCATCGTTATGCGCCTCGCCTATGGCTTTCAGGGCTGGCTCCATAGTTTCGACGACTTCATGAATTTTATCGAACGCCTTTTCCTTGACGGCAGTTTGCAATACCGCAAGGCCGTCTTCCAAGGTCTTCATTTCGCTACCTGCCGCTGGCGCAGCGGTTTCATGATGGGCGTCGTGTTCGTCCCCATGCGCCCATACGGGTGTTGAAACGAGCATTGCCGCCAGTGCCATTGCGTAGATTTGAGTCTTCATAAGGTTCTCCTGTGTTAAATATTAAAAAGCTGTCGGGACTAATCGCCTTACCGTCTTCTCACCGAACATCCAGAAAACCAGAGGTGTGACGATCAGGTTAAGTATTGTGCTTGTGAGCAGGCCATAAAAGATGACGACCGCGACCGGATGGAGGATTTCCTTGCCGGGTTCGTCAGCGGCCATTATCAGCGGGACGAGCGCCATTAGCGCGGTCAAGGCGGTCATGAGGACAGGCACAAGCCTTTCCTGCGACCCCCGATAAAGCATCTGAAGGGTGAATTTCTCCCCTTCGGACTTCATCAGGTGAAGGTAATGGGCAATCATCATGATGCCGTTTCGCGCCGCGATACCTGTCAGGGTAATGAACCCGACGAGCGTTGCGACAGAGAATACGCCTCCGGTCGCCCATACGCCCGCGACCGCGCCTATGAAGGCCAAGGGTATTCCGATCATGATTTGCAGGGCGAGATTTACGCTGTTGAAATGGCTATACAACACAACGAATATACCAAGCAGCGAAACCATCCCGAGAATAGCGAGCATTCTGGATGCGGAAGCCTGCGCCTCGAACTGCCCGCCATAGACAAAGTAATATCCTTGGGGCAGATGCACTTTCTGCTCCAGAACTTGCTTGATTTCTCCGACCGCGCTCACAAGGTCGCGGCCTGCCACGTTTGCAGAAACGACTATTCGCCGATGCACATCTTCACGGTTGATGATGTTCGGGCCTTCTCCCTTCTCGATATTGGCGACGAGGCCGAGAGGCGTTGTCGTGCCGCGTACAGTATCCATCGGGATACGGGAAATATCAGTCGCGTTGGCGCGGTCGTCCTCGTTGAGCCTTACAACGAGGTCATAGATGCGCTGGCCTTCTATGACCTGACTGACGGTTTTTCCCTGCAAGGCGAGTTCGCTCATATCCGCGATTTCGCCCGCCATGACCCCCTGAGCTAAAGCTTTGCTCCGGTCTATGCGGATATGGAGTTGTGGAACCAAGACCTGCTTTTCCACTTGCAGGTCTACAACACCTTTCACACCGGACATGGCGTTTTGGGTTTCATCGGCAAGGCTTCTCAATATAGCGAGATCGTCGCCAAATATCTTGATAGCAACCTGCGCGCGCACCCCTGACAGGATATGGTCTATCCGGTGTGAAATCGGCTGCCCGATATTTACGACAATTCCGGGAATTGTGGAAAGTTTGGCGCGAATATCGTCCATGACTTCCTTCTTTCCTCTCCCGCCTTCCTTCAACTCGACTTCGATTTCAGTTGAGTGGACGCCCTCGGCGTGGTCGTCCAGCTCTGCCCGTCCTGTCCTGCGTCCGGTCAGGGCAACTTCTGGAACTTCCATGATAAGTTTTTCCGCTATCGTCCCGATGCGATTGCTCTCCGCAAGCGAAGTGCCAGGCACCGACAGCAGATTGATCGTTGCGCTGCCTTCATTGAAAGGCGGCAGGAACTCCTTGCCGAAAGTCAGCGACAATGCTGCAGCCCAGAGAAACGCGGCAAAGGCTCCGGCCAAGACAAGCCAGCGCAGTTTAAGGGCTATTGCAAGGCCGACTCGCTGGAACGCCTTTAACATCCTGACGATCAGGCCATCCCCTTTGTGGCCTAGCTTTGACATCTGCGGCAGCAGATAGGAGCAAAGAGCTGGCGTGACCGTCACGGCAACGAACAGCGAAGCCAGAATGGATACGATATAAGCAACGCCCAGCGGCATGAATATCCGCCCCTCGATGCCGCCCATCGCAAAGAGCGGCACGAAAACAAGAATGACGATGATGGTGGCAAATACGATGGAGCTTCTGACTTCGACTGAAGCCTCGCGGATCACCTCGACCGCAGGACGTGGATTTGCAAGCTGGCGGTTCTCCCGCAAGCGTCGATAGACGTTCTCAACGTCAACGATTGCATCGTCCACAAGCTCTCCGACCGCCACCGCCAAACCGCCCAACGTCATAGTGTTGATAGACAGTCCGAAGAACTTGAAGACAAGCGCGGTGATAATCAGGGACAGCGGAATGGCGGTAAGGGTGATAAATGTCGTGCGAATGTTCAGCAGGAAGATAAACAGGACGACGACAACAAGAATGGAGCCATCCCGCAGGGCGTGAAGCACGTTGTTAATTGCCCTGTCAATAAACCGCGCCTGTTCGAATATCTCCAGATGCAGTTTGACCCCTTCCGGCAGCGTCTTTCCGATGGCGGCAAGTTCGACTTCAATCTTCTTGGTCAGGCCGATGGTATCGGCATTTGGCTGTTTCTGGACGGAGAGGATAATGCCAGCCTTGCCGCCTATGCCAGCGTCCCCGCGCTTGCCGAGGGGTCCGCCCAGCCTGACTTGGCCGACGTCGCCGATGGTGAGCGGCGGCGCGTCTTTCTCTACCTGCTTCGGCAGCACAGCTTGCCGTATATCATTCAGGTCTTTGACCCTTGCGATATTACGGATAAGCCTTTCCTGATATGGCTCGAACAGGAAACCGCCCGTGGAGTTGACATTGGAATTTTCGAGGGCAGTCCTGACTTCCTCGAAAGTGACGCTGTGATAAATCATCTTCTCGGGGTCGAGCAACACCTGATACTGTTTCTTCTCGCCCCCGATTACTGTGACCTGTGCCAATCCCGGAACGGCAAGCAGGCGCGGGCGTATCGTCCAGTCTGCAAGGCTCCGCAAATCCATCGGGCTTACGACCTTGTTATCCGAGGTAAGACCGACGAGCATGATCTCGCCCATGATGGAGGAAATTGGGCCAAGGACTGGCCGGACGGTGCTTGGCAGCACCGCCGATGATTGCGCCAGTTTCTCGGTGACGATCTGGCGTGCCTTATAAACATCCATGTTCCAGTCAAATTCAACCCATACAATTGAAAGACCGATTGCAGAAGCCGAACGCACCCGCAGCACGCCATTCGCGCCGTTCATAACGGTTTCGATGGGCAGGGTAACGAGCGTTTCGACTTCTTCGGGCGCAAGCCCTTCGGCTTCACTGAATATCGTGACGGTCGGGCGGTTAAGGTCAGGAAAGACATCGACCGGAAGCTGGCGCAGTGTCAGCAGGCCGTAGGCCATGACCGCGCAGGCGAAGGCCACCACAAACAGGCGGTTAGACAGCGAAAAGCCTATGAGTTTGTCGAACATGCTTAATGCTCCTTCGATTTCGCAGGTGTCGGCTTCAAATACTGAAGCTGGTAATTTCCCTGCGTCACCACTTCCTCGTCAGGCAATACGCCGCTGATAACCTCGACTTCCGAACTCGTCTTGCTGCCGAGCTGAACTTCCCGCCGCTCGAATGTCTGACCTTCCTTCACAAAGACAAAGGACACGCCGTTATTTTCAAGTACGGCTGCAAGCGGAATGACAACGGTTGGTTTATCGTCCTTGTCATTGAGGGTAACAACCATCGTCCCGCGCAGGTTTGGCTTCAACAGCCCCGCCGCGTTATCGAACAAGGCGTAAACATGGAGTGCGCGGCTGTCTGCCGCTGGCCCCGCGTCTATCTTCTCTATTTTGCCTTCAAAAGTCTGGTTGGGGTAAATGCCGAGATTCGCCTTAACTGTCTGGCCTACCTTCAGCCGTGCAAGGTCGGGGGTTTCGTAGACCGCTCCCTTGAGCAACACTTGGCTAATGTCGGCCAAGTCAATAAGCGAGGTCTGGAATGTCACAGCCTGCCCCACTACGACATTCTGTTGCATCACGCGCCCTGTCATGGGCGACCTGTATGTGATGACATTCGTGCCGATTTGCACAGGCTCAACGATGATCAGCTCTTGTCCTTTTTGAACGTCCTGCCCGATCTTGACCTTGATTTCCTGTATTCGTCCGTCAAAGCGGGTCGTAACCTGCGCTTGCCGTTCCGGCAGGAGAGAAACAGTGGCCGGCATGGATAATGTATCCGGCAATGGCTTCATTGCCGCCGTGGCAGTCTTTACATCCAGATTGGCGATTGTCTCGGGGCTAAGGGTGAGGGGTGCGCCTTCGGGCGCAGCCTCTCCGGTGAGCGCGGCGGTGTCATCATGTCCTTCATGCGCCTGAACTGGGGCGGATATAACAAGGGCGGCAAGCACCAAAGCGGCGCAGATAGAATACGAGCGTATCGTGAGCATTGGAATAAACTCCACATGAGCGATTGTTCATGCCGTAGCCACGAGGACACAATTATCCCCAATAGCGAATACGGTCACTGGCAATGTCAGGCGGAGAATTTCGGGGGGCGCAACAGCGTATAAGGCGGGCCTTGCGGCATAACTTCGGTATGGTAAACAAAATCGAAGGCCGCTTGAACAGGAACAAGCTCGAACTGGTGCTGCATCAGCGCGGCAGGCGAGCAGCAGGCCGCCGTCATCGTGCAGCAGCCACCTTCACAGCCGTCGTCTTCATTCGAGCCGGATAGGACGGCAACAGCCTGCGCGGAAATTTCAGTCTTCACCGCAGCAGGTGCGCTTTTCTCTTGGGTGGATGCGTGGAACTTCGCGGGATGAGCCTCTGCCGTCTTGGGCATGACGAACATGAACCCAAGGGCTAGAACAACGGCCAGGAATTTTACGATTCCCACTTTCATACCCTCATTATATAACCTTCCGGTTAAGGCTTTTCCAGTTATACCGCTACAAGGCTGTTTTTATTCGCTCTTTGGGAACCTCTCCCACCAGTTTTGCATTTGAGTTGTAGATTTCCCTACTCGGATTATGAATAAAAGGAGAACGACCATGAAGAACGCATTTATCGGCGCTGCCGCCCTCGCCTTACTGCTCACTGGCTCAGCCGCTCGGGCAGCAGAGATGACGCATAAAGAATGTATGCCGATGGTAAAGACCGGAAATCAGGATGCGGATTTTATCCGCAACATGATCCCCCACCACAAGATGGCGCTCGACATGGCGGAGAAGCAGCTGAAAGACGGCAAGGATGCGGAAGCACGTTCGATGGCTGAGAAAATTATTTCAGCTCAGAAGAAAGAAATTGCCGATATGGAAGAGTGGCTTAAAACTCATCGTTGAGGATGGAGTAATATGCACTTTCCCTCTGGGAGAGACAAGAATGAATCCATTTTTTGGTTTTCCTTATCCCTTCATTGAAGGGCGTCTGAATTCAGCATCCGAATTGGACTTTTCCAGTTCATCTAACAAGTCTTGAATATTCTTTAGATCGCTGTCTACTTCCAACGGCTCGGGAATTGGCGAGGCGTTTGAAGATGGATTGTCATGACTAAAAGTGTTCGCCTTCGTCATGCCATCATAAAATTTAATCGCAAGTGCATCGGTTAAATGCACATATCGTAACTTTTTAGTTTCGATGCGATCTGAACCACGCGTAACGACGTTAGAAAATATTTTTTCCTCAACAAGCCGTTCATAGGCATCTCTCAACCTTGAATACAGATTTTTAATTTGATAGCTGTATTCTCCGGGTTCGCTGTGATGCAATTTTTTAATCGGAGCAAAGTCCGCTTTAATTTTGTTAATGCGTTTTTGAATTGGCTGCCCCATCCACGGAAGCCCAGATGGATCAATAACTCCTGAACCATTTTGATTTCTAATCATGCTAAAGACGACAGGCTCAAATCCCAGCTTCTCAGCCGCATTGCAAAGCTCGTTGCAAAATATTAAATCATGCGTAAAAACAATCACTTGTCTGTTCTTCACTTCATCAGCAAGTCTGACAGCTACTTTTACACAGCGCTCACGATCCAACGAAGATACGGGGTCATCTACTATAAGAGGTCCACTCGGAGCAACCACACTTGTTTCAGTTAGGTATGCGGAAAGAGCTAGCGCCCGCTGCTCTCCTTCACTTAAAATATCAGAAGATAGCCGTGCAAGTTTTGCGTTTGTCTTCGTTTCGAACACGGCCTCTGTTTTGCCACTTGCTCGCGCAAGAGCAATTTTTAAATGCTTAATGCCGAAATTCTCTCGTTCGGTTTCGAATTTTCCAAGTACATCTTTGGTTAAGTGGTCATCTAAAAACTTGTTCGCAGCGGCGGTGATGGCCTTTGTCTGTGTTTTTTCTATTGCCTTTGCAAAATTTGTTATTTCTTTTAATGCGTTTCTTCTTTTTATAACCGTATCTTTTCCTGCAAATAACAACTTCATGTCAACAAGTTCATTGTTCTCAATCACTAACAGTTTTCGTTGTTCGGGATCGATTGCTGTCTCTAATTTTAAAGCCTCTTCGCTGAGGGCTTTGGATAACCCTTTGAGGGCTTCCATACTTGTAAGAGCGGATACTAAAACCTCGCCTTTGTTCTCGTTCTTCAATATTACGCAAGCCAGATCATATCCAGTGCTCAATGTTAATAAATCATCTTTTATGGCCGGTGCAATTTTATTGTCCCGAGACGTAATTTGCTCCATCTTTTCGTTGAAGTTATCGGGCAGTTTCATTGGAAGCTTCGCAAGGGCAGCAAGACATTCCTCCACCGCTGTCTTTGCCTGTAAAAGTTTGTCATTCAATTTATTTTCCATGAATTCGGCAAATCGAGACATCCTGTCTAATGACTTTTCTACAAGCGGTTGCTGACAAAGAACACAAGCTGGGTCCTTATCCGGGGCAATGACGGGATATTTTGAACTGGGGTAAGCTATTTCTTCAGAAAATGCTTTTGCGGCAAGCCAAAGTTGTCTCCAAGGATCACTGCCAACCCCACTTATTGGCTCCGCTGCAAATTCTTTCGCGACCAAATCTACAGCCTGTTGTGCATTTTTGTGGTCTGCTGCTAATTGGATATATTTTTGTAATTCTGACTGAGAAAGCGCTTTGGATAACTGTTCCATACTTCCCGTAAAATTATCAATCCATGTAGCTAACGCTCTGAGGTCTTTTGACTGTGCCAATGTGCCGAACAAGCGGCCTGAAAGATCCTTTAATCGTTCTTCATCCATTTCATCAAATTTAGCGACGTCATCAATTTCTTTATCGCTCGTTAAGTGGTTTACCGCAGCATAAAATTTCTGTGCCTTGGTTTCCCTGACCTCAGAAAAATTAATTGTGAGATTTAACACTCGTTGTTGAACGGAGGTTTGTTCTTTTTCTAACGAGTTTCTAATTGTTAAACACGTCTCATTAAGTTTATGTGGTAGCGCTAGGCCAAAAGGTAAAAACCTAATTTCGTTGCCTTCATCAACATATAGTTCCGCTGCTGTGCGGTCGAATACCGCAGCCTGTTGCATTTCGCTTATAGCCGCAGTTTCCGGCTTCCAGATAAAATCTTTAACGGTGCCTGCAAGCTCTACTTTGATTTTGGCTTCAGCAGGTTCTTGGGTGCCGTAAACATTGCCAAGAATTTTTAACTTTTTCGGGTCGGAAATTCGAGTGCGGCATGCATGACGTAATATTCTAATGTAACTCGTTTTACCACTGCCATTAGGGCCGTAAATGACTGTCAAGCCGCCCGGATTGAAAGTTAAGACCGGAACACTTGATAATGCGCCAACCCCTTTTACACCTTCTATTGATTTAATTTTAAGTATATTGGCTGGCCCAGCACCGCCTAAATGCGATTTATCTAGCGGTATAGGTTTGCCCGGCGGTGACGTTACTATGATCCCAACTGAGTGTTTTATCATTGCTGATAAAGCGATAATGTCCTCGTCTGTCAGTTCATCATTAGTTGCTAATCGTCTAAGCGCATCCTTCTGCCAATCTTCAAGTTTGTCGTTACTCCAGTTAACTAAATCATCGGTAATGGAAATAGGTTTTGTCATGTTTGCCCTGAACTTCACTATTAATAATTGCACTAATTGACCAACGATAAGCTACATTTCAACCTTTAACAATCTGACGGTGGTAGACCTCGTTAATTCAATTTGTTCATATGCACCGACTGCCGCTATGTAAAACTTTTATGTGTTGAGAACACACGAGTGTATGTCGAATAGAGAAAACCAAACTTGCCCATTCTGGCAACGTTAGATTTTGGAGCCACTTCTTGGCCGCAACTGTCTGGAGTTTCCGTCCATTAACATGGATTAATGGGTAGCCAGAAGGGGAGCTAACTTCTCCTTACGGTCATGGGGGTTTCGGGGGCAGCTTGAATGCTCCCCTGAACGGCTCATTGCATCGGCTGGAACGGTGCGTGGCGGTAGCCACACTTCTCGGCGGCGCGACTTGACGGGCGACCGCCGCTGGCATGAGAGAAACAAGCACACCTCCCCCTTGGTAATGGGGAGGTCTGGTCTTCGGTGCGAAAGGTGCCAAGGGCATGATGCCAGGACGAGGAGACATTGCGCCGTCAGGCGAATTGTCTGCCTAATCGTCCTAGCCGTCATGCCTCGCCGACGCGCCAGCGGTCGGCGACTACAGGGAGGGATGCAACGGGAGGGAAAACAGGCGGCGGGTACGCTGCGGCATTTCCCTCCCTTGCCAAGCTAGGCTTTGGACGACGAAAACCGGAGTGTTTTTGTAGTACAAAGCACAGCTTGCCTGCCGCGCCTTCGACGCGGCTTCTTCGATGCAAAAATTTTCTGCAATTTTATTACCCGCCTTCGGCGGGGTCGGCTTCGCCCCAAGATGGGGCTGCTGCCCTGGTAAATCCGCTTGTGGAGTCACGCGCTTATCATGCCAACAGTCATAGACCAGCGGCGTTCATTCGTCAACGAAACGGGGTGGTTTTCGCCGGATTTGTTGCACTGCATATCAATGCTTTTTAAATCCTGATTAATGATCGCTTGATACGCTTAAAGGTATCAGGAGAGCGAAAAGAGACTCGTCTTCAAGGCATTATTGGGCAGCCTTCAACTAGGTTATTTTCTGACCTCTTAACTTTTAAATTCGCCCACTGCCTTTGCCGCGCTCCCTGTTACCGCTATCGCGTCTCGGGGGAGCGCATGACGGATGAGAAAGAAAATTTCGCGCCGTATTCGATGCGCTTCAGCAAGGCCGAGCGGCTGCGCCTTGACGCTGACGCTGGCTCCCTTCCACTCGCAGCCTACATCCGTACCCGCCTCTTTGATGCTCCCACACCCCGCCGCCCGTATCGACGGCCTGTGCAGGACGAGCAAGCTTTAGGGGAGGTCTTGGCAGCCCTTGGCAGCTCCCGCCTGTCCTCAAACCTTAACCAGCTTGCCAAGGCCGTCCACAGCGGCTCCCTGCCTGTTAGCCCCGAAACCGAGGCCGCTATCCGTGCGGCCTGCGCCACGGTGCAGGAGATGGGCGGGCATCTCGTGCAGGCTCTTGGCCTGCCCGATGAACCCCCGAAAGGGGGTGGCAAGTGATCCTGAAAGCTTCCCAACGGGCGCGGTATTCGGAACTGGCGAAGCACCTCCTGAACGGGGAGGATAACGAGCATGTGACTGTCCACGAGATTAGGGGTTTTGTGGCTGAAACCCTCCTTGAAGCCCTCCGCGAAGCCTATGCCGTTTCGCGGGGAACGAGGTGCAGCAAATACCTCTTTTCGCTGTCCCTCAGCCCGCCGGAAGATGCCGACGTTTCGATTGAAGATTTTGAGGCCGCAATTGAGGAAGTGGAGAAAAAATTAGGGCTGCTCGGGCAGCCCCGGATTATCGTCTTCCATGAGAAGTACGGCAGGCGGCATTGCCATACGGTCTGGTCGCGGATACAGGCGGAAAAACTGATTGCCGTCCACATGAGCCATTTCAAGTACAAGCTCATGGAAGTCTCCCGTGGGCTATTCCTGAAATACGGCTGGAAGATGCCGAAAGGGATGGAGAAAGGCCAGAAACGCGAAGCCCTCCACCTCTCGCGGGAGGAGCATCGACAGGCCGTGCGCCTGTCCGAAGACCCGACCGCGCTTAAAGCCATGTTTAAAGAAACATGGGAGCGGTCGGACAGTAAACAAACCTTCGCCGCCGCCTTGCAGGAACGCGGGTTCCTGCTGGCGCGGGGCGACAAGCGCGGCTTTGTCGCCCTCGATGTGAAGGGCGGCATCTATTCGCTCACGCGCTGGCTCGACCTTGGCACAAGGGATCTGAAGGCGCGGCTTGGCAAGCCTGAAGAATTGCCTGCTATCGAGCAGGCAAAACTATTCCTGGCCTCCCGCATGACGGAGAACCTGCAAAGGTTCGTGGCGGAGGCCAAGAATACTGCCGCCGCACGGCGGCTCCCCTTGGTGCAGGAAATTCGCACCCTGACGGCGCAGCATCGCGCAGAGCGGCGCGATCTGCTCGCCTTTCAGCAGGCGCGGTGGACGGCAGAAACCAAAATCAGGTCTTCGCGCCTTGCCTCCGGTGTCGCTGGCGTATGGCAGCGCGTCACAGGCGAATACCAGAAAATCAGGGCAATCAACGAGGTCGAAACAAAAGCCGCGATACAACGCGACCGGAAGGAGCTGCAAACCCTCATCCGCAGCCAGCTTCTCATGCGGCAGGATTTGCAAAAGTCCGTCACCGTCTATCGGGAGGAACACAAGATAGAGATTGCGCGGCTGCGGCAGGAAATCGCCCGCTATGTCGCCACACAAACAGAGCCGTCGCAGCCGACCGCCGCAAAAGCGGATAGCGTTGCTGCGGTCGAAAAAGTGCCGCTTGCGGCTCAGTTGGCGCAAACAGAAGCCCGTATTGCGCTGCTGGCGGGTGACTTGTCCATCCTGCAAGCCTCCCTTGAAGATAACCGCCTCTCTGACGAAATGCGCGCGCGTATCCGGCGCGTGATTGAGAAGACCTTGGAGAATCTACAGCTGAAGGCCATTGCCAAAGTCGAAGATGAAAAGCAGGAGCGAATAGAGCGGCGCGAGATTCAGACGAAGCAAGCTGAATTGAACGAACTAGTGCGGCGTTATGTCGAAACCCAGATAAAGCAGGAAGCCGAAGCGCGGCGTATCGAGGCGAACAATTCCTTTATGTCGCTTATCACGAATATGAGTTATTCGCTGAACGGTCTGCCACGCTGGAACGTATTTATCATGTCGCCGCCACCGGAACGGCAACTTGACGAAACCGCGTATATTCATACCATTGTGCGAAAGCGCAACGATGACCAGTTGCTAGACCGTGTGTTCAAGTCACCGGAGAATGAAAGCCAAGTATCAAAACGCCCGCCCATCGACCCGAAAATGGCTGTGCCGAACCTCCGCCGAAACGTGCTTGAGGTTCAGGAGACGCTATTGCGGGCTGGCATCAAACCGCCGCGAGGCGGTGGCATTAGCGCGGTCGCGCCCGCCACTATCCGCATGACCACGGCGGCGCCGTCGGCGCGGGCATCCATCAAGTTCAACGCGAAAAGGTGAAGGGGAAAAATCATGACTTGGGAAAAATCGAGCGAGTTCCTTGAATCCGACGTTGTTGAATGGGTAGAGGCGATATGGTCGCCCAAGAAATACAAACGCGGCAAAAGCAAGCCGTGGGGCAAGCAGAAGGTTGTGGCACAAATCGCCCATATCGACGGCGATTTCGTCAAGCTGACGGTGCTAAAAGCATCCGTCATAGAAAATATAATCGGCTCAGAATTGAGGCCACATAAAGTTGGCACGACGATCATGAAGAAGCGCTCCACGCTTCTTCGCGGCCACCCCGAGCGACTCCATTGGAGCGAGGAAGATGTACGCTCCGCGCTTCTGAAACCCGGAACTTAAATTAATATTTTTCACTATTTATAGCGGCAGTTAAATTTTCAATCTCATGGATAATAGAATTTGAACGCTTGAGAGCGTCTTCGAACTTCTCATGACCTCTGAAGGGTTTTTCTTTGGGTGTAAATTTCACAGCAAGTTCTAATAAACCCTCCATAACTTCGAGCAACAAGTTGAGGGTATTTTCTGTTGCATGAAAGGTTGAGCTAGGAAACTTTCTTTTGACCTGCCCCCATTGTGTATTTTTAACGAAGAATCTCTCAGCGCCCTCGAAGGGGTCGATCAGCCCATGAAAAATTGTATTTCTGCATCTGAAGGTATAATCTGCGACATCAACCCATAGAGTAATAATTTTCCTGTAGCTTGGCTGGGAAGACTTTTGGCCTTCCGCCTTCATTATCTTTAATAGATCACTGAACTTCTTTCCATCTGTAGATGGATGCTTTCCCGTTGGGTCTTCCCCTGAAATGCTCCATACCGCCCTCTCAGTTACGAACTCCATTATCCCTGATAAGACCACGATTGCTCCTATCTTCTCCAAAATCTTAGAGTCGATTTTAAGTTTTTCTAACATCGCAACTCTCGTTTTCTTCTTGCTCAAAATCCTCTCCCCAACGCTTCGTTGTTTCATCTACCCACTATCTCGAAATACTATCTCAACCAACCCCTAAAATCCATAACGTCGCAGCCTCATGGCTGCGACGAAAATTTTAAAACAACGAAGGCCGCCGCCGGTTTCTGCCGGCGGCGGCCTTCGTCTGTCAGCAGCTTATGCCGCTACCGCCTCCTCCCTGCGCTGCAAGCCTTGCAGGAAGTCGGCTGCGCGTTGCGCGTGGGCTGCCGCACTGAATATGGCGCGGCTGTCCTCCTTCAATGCTTTCAGCCAATGCGCCAAGTATGCCACATGGTCTTCCCTGATTTCCGGTGTTATGCCGAGGTCAGCAGATAGGAAGGCGGCGCCGAGTTCGGCTACAAGTTCCTCCCGCGCATACCCGTTATCCCCAAAACGCTTGGCGTTAAAGCTGCGGTCTAGGCGGGTCTTGTGGCTCGTCCAGTGGGTCAACTCATGCAAGATAGTCGCGTAATAGCTTTCTTTATCCTTGAAGGCTTCAAAGGGCGGCATCTGCACAATATCCCGCGCAGGGGCATAGTAAGCTTTATCTCCGCCGTGGCCGATAACCGCGCCCGTGTTGGCTATGAACTTTTCCGCATGGTCAAGGCGCTCCGCTAATGGCAGCGGGTTTTCAGGCTTGCCGTAGTAATGCGCTGGCAATCCCTCAATCTGCTCGACATTGAAGATAGAATAGCCCTTCATAAAAGGAATCTGCTTTTCAATTTCCTCGCCGCCTTCGCCTGTCTCGGTGCGGGTTATCTTGTTGGCATAGACCACAAGAGAACCTTGCTGCCCCTTGCGAACATGCGCCCCCAATTCCTGCGCCTGATTGTAGGTCATCCAGATAGGCGCGGAGTAACCCTTGTCCAAAGCTTCGCCCCATAGCATCAGGATATTGATACCCTGATATGGTGTGCCGTTGTGCCGCAGGGGGCGGGTAATTTTCCCCGCCGTATGTCCTGCGTTCCATGGCTTCATCCAGCTGCGGACTCCTTTCTCAAGGTCGGCAACAATGCGCTCCGTGACTCGCGTGTAAACGTCTTTGCGGTCGTTCATGGCTTCACTCCTTTTCCCAGCGTTTAATCAACCAAGTGTTGAAATCGGCGGCGTTATAGTTGAAGTCCTCGCCAATCTTCCGCTTCCAAAACTCGGCATTTTTCTGTGGTTGTTCCTGCATGGCTTCCCCCTCACGCTGCGCGTTGTTCTGCGGAGAGCATCACATCCACAAAGTTCTCGGCTCCCCCTGCTTGCTCGATAATGGATGCGGCGAAAGCCTCATTCATGATGGGTGTAGCGATTGCGCGGCTAGTCACTTTCAGGCTGATGATTTCTTCCCCTTGGATACGGGAAAGAAAGCGGTTTGGCTCTGCGCTGATTTCGATGGTCAGGCCATTCCAGTTCGTTTGCGTTTGCGTTTTCATGTTCTACTTCCTTCTTGGATTTACGGGTTTCGCATGAAACCCGAACGCCAAGCGGCGAGCGCGAGCGGGGTGTGCGGCGCAAGGGCGGCGCAGGCCGAGGGGTATCACCCATGCTGCACAAGCACTTGCGCGGAAGCATGGGGATACGGCCTGCGCCGTTCATCGAAGACCCTTGCGCCGTGAGGGGTTAAGACCCCTGCCCTAAATTTGCATCCATATTTTCTTGCGAAAGCGATTGAAACCCGAATGGGCGAAGACAACGCAGTTGGCTTCGTGAGCCTGCGAATAAAGCGCGGTGCGCTGCTTGCAGAGCATTTGCCATGTCTTGCGCTTGTCCGTTTTCTAAGGCGTGTCAGTCGCCTCCGGTCTAATCAATCCGCTTGTTCTGGCTCATCTTTCATTATCAGCATTTGAAACTGTTTGTTCCTCTCACGCTGCAATTGTCCATCGTTCCAAAATTGCGTCTAAGGGCGCTGCTTTACGCAGTTTATTTGCCCCTGTCCTTCTGGCCGCTGTCGGCCTTCTTATTCTGCATCCTGGCATCTGTTCGCCTTAATGCCTTCAAGCCCTAAAGGGCTTCTCCACAAGTGTTCCGCCAAGTGCAGGCAGGCGATACGAGCTGCTCAGTCCGCTCCATGAAGGCCGCGAGGTCGCGGCCAGAAAAACAGGAGCGAAACATGACGTACATCATCACGACGCAGGAACTCGAACACTTGAGCGAAGCGGAACTGCACCAGAAGTTTCACGCGATACTGAACGATCTCGCCCGCCGCAATATGGCGGCGGCGGATTGCCCGCTGGCGACGGTGACACTTGAAAACATCCGTCGCGCAATCCAGCGCAAACGGGCGCGCGCGCCTCGCCCGCGCTTCTGACGCAGACTCAAGCGAAAGGCGCGTAAGCTACGCGCCATTCGCTAATTTTTGGATTATGTATTTATTGAGTTATTTGCAAACTTGCTTGGAAATTTCTTTGTCATCTTTCAGAACAGCTAAACTATTCTGACATTCTTCTTCGCAAAGACGCGGGGCATCAAAAACGTAGGAGTAGTTACCATTAACAAAAGTATATACTTCGCCGCCCATTGTCCCTTGATGCTCTACATCGCCCTTTAAGCTAAGTTCAGGCTTTTCAGTTAAGGGGCTTTTCTTATCCCAAACAAAGTAATGGTATCCATCAGCATGAGATTGAATCCGGATATGCTTTTTCTCAGTATCGCAACTTGCTACGAGACTGTCGTAACCATGCAAGCTTGCATGAAGACTCAATGCTTCCTTTTTCCGCGCTTCCTGAAGTTTTTTTAACAACGAAGATGTGCCTTGAGGCGCATTAACTTTTCCATTTACGATCCATATCCCGCTATCCAGCAACAAGCCTTTTGAGCCAACTGGCTCAGACTTTGATTTTAAAATTGCGTCTATACTGTCTTTATCAAAGAAATCATCCCAGTTAGACACAAACTCATCTGCGTTATTGACAGACGGCAGCGGGTAGCTCATCTCAACCGGATAACTGATAAGATTAGCAACTGCCATTTTATCGTTTGCCTTCAACGCGGCTTTAAATGCCTCCTCTGTTTTATACTCCTGAGTATAATCCACTCCGGTTTGCCCTTGAGCGAAGGCTACGGAAGAAATATTCATCAAAATCATAAGAGCTAGGGCAATAAGTCGCATTTGAACTTTCCAATCGTGCTGTCTGGGAATTTCAACCTGATAGCAGCCGCCCTTGTGGATAACCAAGTGAATAAATTCTATCATCCCCCTTGTTTCCGAACTTAAGCCATTGTATTATATATGTTTATGATATGTTCCTTGTCTGTTCATATTTTCGCTGATATCCTGACCTTGAGTCGACCGCCCCGGTTGTTATTTCAGGAGACATTTCATGGCAAAAGAACTGAAGAAATCCGACGTGCGCGAATTGGAAGATGCCCTGACTGTAGCGAAAATCGCCTGTCATCGCTTTAAAAGTAAAGTCCCTTACGCTGGCAATCTCTATGATTGTGCGGAAGACGTTATCCACGCCATAGAGCAAATGGCGAAAGAAACTCCCAATGTCGCTTAGAACAACAACAGCTTCCCGTAAATCCGGCGTTGCTAAACTGGTGTTCTATGCACCAGTTGACGCTATCGCTGCGGTCGTGCCTTTTTATTCCTCGCTTATATCGGCGGGGTTTCCTTCCCCTGCCGATGATCACCTTCAAAACAGGCTCGACCTTACGGCGCATGTCGTCCGACACCCTGCCGCTACTTTCTTCGTGCGGGTACAGGGCGAAAGCATGCGCGATGCGAATGTCCACGATGGGGATATTCTCGTCGTGGACAAAGCTGAAACCGCGACACATAACAAAATCGTTATCGCCGTGCTTAACGGCGAATATGTATGCAAAAGGCTCTACAAGCGCGGCGGCGTTATCCGGCTTCTGCCGGAAAATCCCGCCTTCAAGCCTATCGAAATTACTGAGGATATGGACTTTGAGATTTGGGGGGTGGTCACGCATATCCTCCACCAAGCGCGGTAATGTTCGCGCTGGTGGATTGCAATAATTTCTACGCTTCTTGCGAAAGGAATTTCAATCCTAAGCTACGCGGTCGGCCTATCGTTGTGCTTTCTAACAACGATGGCTGCGTAGTGGCGCGAAGCGCAGAAGCCAAAGCCCTCGGCATTGATATGGGCGGGCCGTATTTCAAGATTAAAGACCTTCTCACCCACCACAAAGTCGCCGTGTTCTCGTCGAACTATACCCTATACGGCGATATGTCGTGGCGCGTGATGACGACGCTGGCGCAGTTTTCGCCGGATATGGAGATTTACTCCATAGACGAGGCGTTTCTCGGCCTGAAGGGTTTTAGCAATCTTCCCGCTATGGCGGTCAATATCAGGTCTACCGTGCGCCAATGGACAGGTATTCCCGTCAGCGTCGGCATAGCCCCCACTAAAACCCTCGCCAAACTCGCCAACCATACCGCAAAGAAGAACGCCACCTATAATGGCACTTGCGTTCTTGATACCCCTGCGTCTTGGCTTCCTATCCTCGCAAATTTTGCCGTCAGAGACATTTGGGGCGTCGGCGGCCAGTATGCCAAGATGCTGAACGCGCATGGCGTAGATACCGCCCTGAAATTCGCCCAGCTGCCGGATACATGGCTTCGCAAAAATATGTCCGTTGTGGGCTTGCGTACCGCGCAGGAATTGCGCGGCGTTCCCTGCCTTGAACTGGAACAAGAGGCAGACCCCAAAAAGGGCGTTACCGTTTCCCGCAGCTTCGGGAAACGGCTTACTGCCTTCACCGAGATACGGGAGGCAATGGCTACTTATGCCTCCCGCGCGGGGGAAAAGCTGCGGCGTGAAAATCTGCAGGCCAAGCATATATTAGTTTTCATGCACACAAGCCCTCATGCCACGGATAAGGTCAAAGACCCTTTTTATGCGCCTCAAATGTCCTTTGCTATGCCGCATTACACCAATTACACTCCCGAATTGGTGCATTACGCCTGCTGGGCGCTCTTGAAGATGTATAAGCCCGGCTACCGCTACATGAAATGCGGCGTAATGTTCACCGATCTGGTCGCAGCTGGTAAACACATGCTCGACCTTTTCGACACGCGGGACATGACGCAACAGGCTAGTCTTATGAAGGCGATTGACTCGATTAACGGCAAGATGGGAAGCCGCACCATATTTCTCGGGGCGGCTGGCGCAAAACAGGAATGGGCTGGCGCGTCCTCCCTCCGGTCGCGTCCTTTCACGACCGATTGGGACAGCCTCATGGAAGTAAGGGCGGATTTATGAAAGCTAAAAGAGTATATAAAAATGATCTAACTATTGAGCATTTAAAACTCGCTTGTAAGCAGTACAAGCAAATGCGTAAAGCTGGCGTCACCGAAAATTACGCGATCAGGCAATTAGAATTTTTTTCGGACGTATATTCAAAAATAGCCATCCAAAAATCCCGCGCTCCCCATCATTCCAAGAGAGTGAAACTATGGTCGTATAAAGCCTTGCGTTGGAGAAAACTTAATCCAGATGCAAAGGCGCGGGATTTCCTGAGAGTTGAGCATGGAACTCCTCGCAGGGCATTTGCGCGACTTGTATTAGAACTAGAAGAGGCTGGGAAATTAAAGGTCAAAGAATTAGACAAGCTTGTAAAAAAATATTGGAAGCTCGCCGTAATTACGTTGGACGAAGACTTGCGACTAAATAAAATTGCAAGGTCTAGAAAATACAGTAGCCCTCGAAGACGTTGGCGTGCCGCTGGTATTCGTCTAAAAACGATCCGGTGACGCAATGTGTGGTCGCTTCGCTGTCATTAAAAAGTTTGAAGAAATCGCAGCCTATTACGATGCCCGCTCCTTTGGCGGCGAGGAATGGCAGGGAAATTATAACGTATGCCCGACACAGCTAGTTCCGGTTCTAGTTGAGGAGCCGGATGGACGGGAATTGCGCCTGATGAAATGGGGGCTTATCCCCTTTTGGGCTAAGGACAAGAAAATTGCCAGCAGCATGATTAATGCCCGTTCCGAAACTGTCAAAGAAAAGCCAGGATTTAGAGATTCATTCAAGAATAAGCGTTGCGTCATTCCCGCAAGCGGCTTTTATGAATGGCAGAAATTAACATCAGTAAAAAAAGAGCCTTACTATTTCACTCCGAAGGAAGGGCTGTTCTCCTTCGCAGGACTTTGGAGCAGTTGGATTTCACCGGTAAGTATCGAGGTCGAAACCTTCTCGATCATCACGACAGAGGCGAATGAATTGATTAAACCTATCCACGACCGTATGCCGGTAATGCTGGGGCATAATAGCTGGTCTGCGTGGATGGCGAAGGAAACCAAGCCAAATGAACTACAAGAACTAATGACACCAGCTCCTGCCAACCAAATGAAGGTTGTTCAGGTTTCGCAATACGTCAATAAAGTGAAAAACGCTGGCGCACAGTGCATTGCGCCATTGAATAGTCTTTAAAGGTTTGCGCTGGCTACGTCCTGTTCAGGACGTTGATCGCCACCATGACAATGTTCATCTGTCATTGCGCCCGTGAAACAGTCGGTCGTCCGACCTTTCCTGTCTCACGGTAGTAACATATCCCGCGCCGACGTTCATCGGCTCATACGGAATATGTTTTCAAGTTTTAGATTTGAAGTTTGCCGCTTAATCCAAAGCGTCAATCGCGCTTTGGTTTTCCGACATAAATGGCATACGCCTTTGCCTTAGACTGCATTTCACTAGCAAAGAATGAGCTAAAGGAGGTCGTGCCATTGGAATTGTAGCCAGTTCCAAAACCGCTCATGTTAGTGCCGCCAGCATCCGTATTGAGCAAGAGAATTCCATTTGCTCCTAAAGCGGCTGCCTTCTTCTTCATGTCGGCAATAATCATGTCCGTGTTGTGCTGTTGAGTCATGCCATCGCTTGCCCAAGAGTCGAGGATGGCGACCTTCTCGTAATGCTTGGGAGCGTCTACGTAAATCTTTACTTGTTCGGGTGCTATAGCGGCGCGTTGCTTACCAACTACAATTTGGGATGTATTAGCGCATCCAGTAAGAAGGAAGCAGCAGAGAATAAGCGAAACGAAAAGACGCATGATTTTTTTGCCCGTTTTAGAAAAGAACCGAAGGAAGACAATTCAATGAAATTAAAAGTGGTGCCTCTGGTCGGACTCGAACCAACACGCCCTTGCGGACTACGCATTTTGAGTGCGTCGCGTCTACCAATTTCGCCACAGAGGCACGAGTGTATTTTTATATGATACTGTGACTTGAAGCAACTATAAAAAAGTCTTTTAAAATCGCTATTTAGAAGGCTTTTTTGTCTTGGCCTTGCTGTCCTTCTTAGATTTCTTCTTAGTTGTTTTCGTTTCTTTCTTCTTAGGCTTCATCACGTTTATGGCAGCGGTATCAATGGCATTAGCCAGATGCCGTGCATAGTATTTCTCGATCATCTCGACACTAGTACGGCAGTTTTTAGCTACCTGATAAATGTCTGCCCCCTCCAGCAAGCGAAGGCAGATATAGGTGTGGCGCAAGCTGTAGCAAGTTCGCATGTGACCGTCGCGGTCAAACTTCATGTCTAATTCTTCCTTCCCGAGAACTTGGTTCATCATTTCACGGGGAGTCTTGCCAAATATTAACTGGTTAGGCTGTAGGTTTTTGCGGTCGCGTATCCGCTCAAAGGGGAACACAGCTCCTGGCATGGATTTGCAGTAGCCGACCCCACGCTTCCCGCGCACTTCGATTTCAAGGATGGTTTCTTTGGTATCGGCATCCTTGACGATTTTAACGTCGCGCAATTCAAGACGCGCAGATTCATCAGGGCGCAAGCCCGTATTTCCCATGAACAGAACGTAGTCATGGAAATTCTCGCAAACGTCTTTCCAGCGAGGATTAGGGGGATTATCGGCGCGCTTCCGCGTATGCTCATATAACTTCTGATATTCTTCAGGGCTAAACCATGCCCTGTGTTCAATCTTGCCGGATTGCTTATAGGGAGCAGACATATCCGGCACAGCGTCAATCCAGCCTTTGCGGTTGGCTAGTTTCAGGAGTTGACGCAAGGTTACTATCTCGCCATGCAGCGTAGCGCGGGCGGGTTTCTTCGGCTTCCCTTCCTTGTCTGTTCGTGAGGTCTGACGATGGGCGCGATACTCCTGCACCATTCCGGCGGTAACATCGGCAATGGGAGTATCCCCAAAGAACGGGAGAAGATGGACTTTGATTTGGTCTTGCTTGGAGTCAACATAGGCTTCGCTGCGCTCCCCAAGGGTGATTGCTTCGTATTCTTTCTTGAATATCTCCGTCACATAACGGAAGGAAACCCCGTTTGAGGGGGTACGGCGGCGGCGATCTGTCGGGGCGGCATGGGGGGAAGCCACTTCCACAAGGCCATCCAGCAGGAGGGATGTTCCACCACGACGCTTGCGGCGGGACTCTACATACAATTCCATATACCAATCCTTCGCAAAGGCTTTGGCATGTGAATAGCTTTCCTCTTTGGTGGTCTGCCTGTGATTACGTCCGTTGAAGAAGGCGGCACAGTGCCAATACTTAGAACCTTCACGTTTATATATGTGAAGTCGGCCATCCATCAATTTGTAGCTTTCGGCTTCCATGTCTACCCCCTAAAACTGTGTAAGACATGTGTAACTTTATCTGGTAATGGCTAGAAAGTCAACTATTTGTTTTTAAAGGTGTTTTTTCTAGTTTTGGTATATATCACTAGATTTTGAGTCAGGCGCGTCTACCATTTCACCACAGGGGCACGTGTGGAAATATGGACTTTGGCGTGCTCGGCGTCAATCAAAATCATATAGTTATGGTAATATTGTGGTCGCGGCCGCACCATGGTACATACAGCTATCATGATGAAACTTATCCGAAAACTCTATGACTGGACCATCCGCCTCTCGGCGCACCGGCACGCCACATGGGCGCTGGCCGGGGTTTCTTTTGCCGAGAGCTCGATCTTCCCCATCCCGCCCGACGTGATGCTCATCCCCATGTGCCTCGCCGACCGCAAAAAGTCGCTCTATTACGCGACGGTCTGCACGGTGTCGTCGGTTATCGGCGGGCTTGCGGGCTATGCCATCGGTTACTTCGCTTACGAAACAATCGGCAGCCATATCGTTGAAATATACGGGCTCGGCCACAAGTTCGACGAGATGAAAGGGACATTTGATCAGTACGGCGGCTGGATTATCCTTGCCAAGGGAATGACGCCCATCCCGTTCAAGATACTCACCATCCTTTCGGGTGTGCTGCACCTAAGCCTGCCTGTGTTCATTATTTCGTCGATCGGCGCGCGGGCGATGCGGTTTTACCTCGTTGCGGCCCTGCTGTGGAAATTCGGGGAGCCGATACGGAGCTTTATCGAAAAGTATTTGGGCTGGCTGACGCTCGCCTTCCTGCTACTCTTGATTGGTGGGTTTGTCGCGCTAAAATATTACCTATGAACATGAAAAAGCTTTGCGATTTCTTCTGCCAGCAAAAAAACCTCGCGCTGTTCGTAACGGCAGCGAGCGCGGGCGCAATTGGTTTTGCCTGGACGCTGCAATACGGGTTCAACAAACTGCCCTGCCCGCTCTGCTATTACCAGCGCTATCCATACTTCGCCAATATAGCCATCGGTATTCTGGCCGTTGCACTGGCGAAAAAAGCGCCGAAGATTGCGCACTTCCTGCTGCTATTGGCCGCGCTGGTCTTTCTTGGCGGGGCGGGTATTGCGATGTTTCACATCGGCGTTGAACATGGCTGGTGGGAAGGCCTTTCCACCTGCGGCGCTGGCATTGGCCCGCCAGTCGGCGCGACAATTGAAGAACTGAAGGAGTATTTCAGTAAAGCGCCAATTGTGGATTGCCGTGTGCCAGGTTGGAGCCTGTTCGGCGTGTCGATGACGGAGCAGAATTTAATCTTTTCACTTTTTCTTTCCAGCTTCACGTTTTTCCACGCCATAAGGGGCGCAAGGGTAGCTAAATGACATTGCCGCATATCGTCCCCGTCTACGCCGGCCTACTGGGCCTGATGCTGGTCGCGCTGTCGTGGCGCATCATGCGCATGCGGGCACGGCTGGAAATCATGGTGGGCGACGGCGCCGACCGCGACCTGAACGTCGCAGTGCGTATGCAGGGCAACTTCATCGAATACGTGCCCATGGCGCTTATGCTACTCTATTTCAACGAGGCCGTCGGCTGGAGCCCATATATCATCCACGGCCTTGCGCTGATCCTCCTTATCGCGCGCGTTGCGCATGTGCACGGTATGAGCCGCGAGAATGCGATGGGCAAGGGCCGCAGGCTTGGCGCGCGCATGACCTTCGCCGTCATCATTGTTTCCTCGCTGATGTGCATGATCTCCAGCTTTATGGTGGTGCACTGATGGGCCTCTCGAAATTCGCGGGCGGCGGCAGCGGCCAGAACCTCTCCCCTGAAAAACTTACCGAGATGCTGGTGCAGGCGATTTTAAAAAACGACGCCCGCGCCATTGCCAGCGTCATCACGCAGGGCGCGAACCTGACGCTCAGTGATTCAAAGGGAAACACGCCACTCGTCATCGCCGCCACCGACCCGCGCGAGCATGGCGCGATGCAGGCGCTGCTGGCCGCGCAGGCAAACCCTAACCTGCCCTCCGCCAATGGAAAGCTGCCACTGCATTCCGTACTGCGCATGAAGGAAGAAAAAATCATGCCCGCCGCGATCAAAATGCTGCTGGATGCCAAGGCCGATGTGAACCTCGTCGAATACCGCCCCGAACAGCCCGGCATGACTCCGCTGCAGGTGGCCGGGGCGGCCGAGCGCAGCGACAAGATCATGGAAATACTTCTCAACGCCGGCGGCGACCCGCGCCTGGGCGAAGATGCGACGGCCGACCGCCTCTCCCCCCTCCATATCCTTGCACGGCAAGGACGCTATCCGCTGCTGGAACTGGCCTTCGCCAAGGGCGTACCTATCGACCATCCCGATTACGGCGGCCGCACCTGCCTGATGTGGGCCGCGCGATCGGGCGCTTCGCGCACGATCGAGATGCTGCTCGAAAACGGCGCCGACCCGATGCTGAAGGACAAAGCCGGCCACGATGTCCTCGCCCATGCCAAAGGTGCGCCGCCCGATGTCGACACCCGTCCTATTATAAAGGCCATCACCAAGGCGTCGAAGGACTACGGCCTGCGCAAGGAAGTAAAAGATCTTCGCGACGAGGTCGATGAATTAAAACATACGGTTGAAGACGCCAAAAAGGCCTAAAAACCCCCGTTTTGCTGCCCCGCTTCATTTTTCATTAACTTTTTTGCCATAAGATACAATTAGTATTTTAAGGTCTAAAAGGAGCTGTGCTTGGGCAAGACTTACGACGATGATCCTTATAACCGCGGCGCCAAGGCGCCTGCGATCGGGCCTACGGGGCCCAGCCACGCCGAAGGACGCCATATGGACAATATGTATGCGCACTTTGGCAACAATGAAGCGCCGCCTCCTGAAAGAAAGCCGACGATCCTGGAAAAAACCCTGATCGGCCTCACCAAGATGGATCCCGATATGGCCGCCGAAACGGCAAAGGCGATGACCGTCCTGATGGGCCGCGTGATGGACCAGCAGTATTCCAGTGGTGACGAGCTGGCACAGAAACAAAAAGGTGTCGTGCAGACCTTCCTCTTCGATAAGAAGGCAAGCCCAGCCACGCTCGACGTCATCATGCAGACTACCGTCGAGGCCGTCACCGGAGAACCTTATAAAGCGCCGACGTCTTCGGCACCTACCGTCAACCCCAACGCGCCGAAGGTAAAATGACAGTTATCGCTGCTGCAACGCTTGCCGTTATCACGCTGATCGCCGCCGCTAAAAACCGCCCGGAGCAGAAAAAAGTGACCGTGCGCGTCAAGAAGCAACGCCGCTGATCAGGCCGCCGCTTTCCTTACATAGGGCTTGCTGAGTTCCAGCACCTTGCGCACCTTGGCGAGGTCGAATTTATCGTCCGTGCGTACGCCCGTTTCCATGTCTATCCATGTTTCGTAGTTGGGCGCGACCTTGGCGATCGTCTCAAGGTTGGCAACGACGTTGTCGGGGCGCAGGCCGCCGGCATAGCCGCAGAAATGCCCGGGCAGCGGTGCGTCCCAGCTGTCGGGGCTGATGCCCCTGCCTGCCGATTCATCGAACAGCACGGCATGGTTCTGTATGCCCCGGAACAGCGGCAGCAGGCCTTTTTTCTCTTTCCCGTACTGGACGATGAATTGCCACTGCGGATTGTCGCGCACGCGTTTCACCAACTCGTCGGGGTCGTACTTGCCCTCGACCTCGCCGAATTTCAGGTTCAGCTGGATGCGCTTAAATCCTGCCATGGCAGCGAAGATACCCGCATCGCCGTTGATAAACCCCAGCAGCGCAGCATCGCAAAGGTGCATGGCGGTGTTGAGATTGCCAGCAAGGCCGGAGAATTTCTTGATCCAGGCCAGAGTCGGGAAACGAGGCGTGCCCGCACGCGCTGGCAGCAGCAGAATAGCCCATTCGGCAAAGGGAAATTCTTTCGACAGGTCGACAAGATTCTGGGGGTCGACGGCATCGTCTGCGCCTGTAATCGAACAATATTTTATATGCATGTCCCCTCCTATCCGGCTGATGGACCAAGATTAAACAATATAACGCCAAGGGGTTAATCAATTTTTAACATACTTTTAATATATTATGGGATATAATTAATAATCAGTTACGCATGGGGTACTATGTGGATTTGGTGCCCGGGCCTAGCTGATTGTGGTGTGTCATTAGATATTATTAGGGTGTGTGCAAATGGCAGGCAAAGACAAGAAACCGGTAGGCGCAGAGAACGACGAAACCGCGAAGCCGGAAACGCTCGAACAGGTGCAGGCCGCGAAATTTGAGCCGCCTAAAGCGCCCGAAGCCCCCGAAGGCGAAGACAGCTTTACCAAACAGATGACGTTCGGCCAGAAGACCTATGACCAGCAGATGAAGGTCGAGGGCGCTTTTGCCGGACTGAACCGCACCGACGAAATTTCCCAGCTTGGCGGCGCCTCCAAGACTGAGGTCGACCTCGCCCAGATGAAAATTTTCTCGACCGAGCGCATCGGCGACGAATTGTATGCGGCCATCGAGCGCGGCGACACGACCAAGGTCGAAAGCCTTGCGGGCATGAACTCCGACCGCCGCATGACCGAAGCGCAGATCCTCGTCCTCCTGAAGGCGAAACGCGCCCATGAAGAAGAAGAGCAGATCCGCCATTCTCAGCAGATGGCATTCCTTGCGCAGGAACAGGCTGAGGAAGAGAAGAGCAAGAAAAAAGTCGATGATGACGAAAATTATGACGACACGCTTTACACCAATAACCTATCCACGGCCGATAACCAGGCCGGCATGTACGCCGCACCGACCCAGGACTTCTCGCGCTGCGGGTTTAACGAAGACGGCAGCTATAACGACAGCTGGGGTGGTACATATAATACGGATGGTACGTATACCGACGAAAATGGCGGCACGCTTTCTGCGGATGGCCGCTACACCAAACCGGATGGCAGTTGGGAAATGCTGGATGGCACGAATTATAATCCGGCAGAAGGGGTTATCAATATCGAGACACCTGCCACGGCCCCGCCCGCTTCGACTCCTGGCAGCACTCCCGCAGCCGCGCCTCCGCAAAGTACAGCTGTAAAGCTGGAAACGCAGGGCGAAGCGCAGGGTAGTGTCGCGACGATGATCGCGAACCAAATTAGCCTTGAACAGAACAATGGCACCCTCCCTACTTTCTCGCCACAGACCGGTGCCGCGAACGACGCACAAGGCGCGAAAGCGCCTGCTACAGGGACGGCCGGTACGACGGCCACCACGAATGCACAGGGCAACCCTGCTGCAACGGCCCGCGAACGTCTCGGCGTCAAGCCGCCGCTGATGGAACTCTCTCACGAACGCAAAGTCGCTACCGCGAAGACGATTGACTCTATCTTTGCTGGCAACGAAAAAGAACAACGTTTGTTCATGCAGTGGAACCGTGCCCGCAACCAAGCAGTCGGCGATCTGGTAACGCACGGGAAGGGTGACGTCGCCCGTACGCAGATCACGATCGAAGACTATATTTCTTACAGGGAAAAAACGGCGACCACGCCGGAGGACAAGAAGGCTGTTGCTGACATGCGCAGCAAGTATGAGGCCATGCACGCCGCAAACGTTGCAAGCCTCACGCCTGCTGCAGGCCCGCAGAACGAATCTGTGGCGCTTCCGCAGAACCAGACGCAGACTGCTGAAGCACAAGGTCAGGCGGCGAATGCCGTCGGCGTTAATGTCGCCAATCTTCAGGATACAACTGCTGCCGGAAGCACGGCAAACGCGACGTCGGGCGTCGTTTATGACGAGTACGGCGGCTATTACGACGACAAAGGCGGCTATTACGACGAATTTGGCGGCTACTATGATGACAAAGGCGGCTATTACGACGGTATGGGCGGTTATTACGCCAAGGATGGCGGTTATTACGACCCTAACGGCGGTTACCAATGGCCCGATGGCGCCTATGAAGACAAGTACGGCAACTATGTTGATAAAGACGGCAATCTGTCCGCCAAGGACGGCACCTACCTCCCAAAAGAGGAAGGCAAGGACTTCAAGTGGATGCTGCGCGAGAATGCCAAGCAGGAAAACTCGGCAAACCCGTTCGATCCCGCTAATCCTTCGCCCCAGGCCGTGCAGACATTCCTCAACCAGCCGATGCCTGATTGGATGCAGCGCAAGCAAGCCCGCGAGGCGGCTGCGTCGCAGCCGACAACTGATACGCCTAACCCTGACGCTTCCAATGCGGGCACGACTGCAAGCACGACAACGCCCGTTACGCCTTCGACCGGAGCCAAGACTGGCGGAAATAACTACAAGGCTTCATCTTCCTTCTTCGCCTCGGGTGCTTACATTGACGATGCCGTGATTGCGTGGAATCCCCCTGTTTGGGATCCGGCTGCGCTTATCGGCACCTCGCCGCTCGACCAGAAGCCAATCCTTGGTGGCCCGTCGCTTGGCTCGCCTACGGCTAACGCCTAGATTTCTGATTTTTCCGAATACTGAAAAGAGCCGCTCCAGCAATGGGGCGGTTCTTTAATTTAAACCCCTATATTTTGATGCTGCACTGCATGTGTTTTTTCATATCCAAACTAAGGTTATGAATATTCATTATGTTTTGACTTTTAAAGTCATAAGCACAATTATAGCCCATCAGAATCAATAATAAAAAACGACGGTACCGAGGGAAAAAACCACCTGTCAAACGACGGGCGGAATGAGTCTATCGGTATCTTTTTTTAAAAAGAGGAAGGCTACACATGTTGGGACTTCGTAAAGCGATCGTGAAAGCGGTCAAGAAACAAATGCCCCCGATCTCGGCGACCGAGAAAGAGGCGCTCGCGTCCGGCACAGTCGGCTGGGACGGCGAGCTGATGAGCGGCAACCCGAACTGGAACAAGCTGTTCAAGTACGGCAAGGCTGAACTGACCGCTGAAGAACAGGCCTTCCTCGACGGCCCCTGCGAAAAGCTTTGCAAGCTGGTCGACAACTGGGACATCCAGAAAAAGAACGACCTGCCGCCCGAAGCATGGAAGATCATTAAAGAAGAGGGCTTCATGGGCCTCGAGATCCCCAAAGAATACGGGGGCAAAGGCTTCTCGAAAAAGGCGCACTCCGCCGTCGTCATGAAACTCGCCTCGCGTTCGATCACCGCGGCCGTCACAGTCATGGTCCCGAACTCGCTTGGCCCCGCCGAGCTGCTGCACAGCTACGGCACCGACGCGCAAAAAGCGCATTACCTGCCCCGCCTCGCCAACGGCACGGACATCCCTTGCTTCGCATTGACCGGCCCCGAGGCCGGCTCTGACGCCGGCAGCATGCCCGACCGCGGCATCGTCTGCAAAAACGAAAAAGGCGAACTGGGCATCCGCCTGAACTGGGAAAAGCGTTACATCACGCTCGGCCCCATCGCCACGCTGATCGGCATGGCCTTCAAGCTGGAAGACCCCGACAACCTGCTGGGCAAGAACCAGAAGGACCTCGGCATTACCGTCGCGCTGATCCCCAGGGAAACCCCGGGCATCGAAATCGGCGACCGCCACGCGCCGATGGACCTGCCGTTCCACAACGGCCCGAACAAGGGCAAAGACGTCTTCATCCCCATGGACGCCATCATCGGCGGCCCTGAAAACGCTGGTAAAGGCTGGGCGATGCTGATGGAAAGCCTCGCTGTTGGCCGTTCACTGTCCCTGCCCGCCCTCTCCACGGCAGCGGCACAGGTCTCGTCCTACGCGACCGGCTCCTACACCAAGGTCCGCAAGCAGTTCGGCACCTCGATCTCCAACTTCGAAGGGATCGAAGAGCCCCTCGCACGTATGGCCGGCCTCACCTACCTGATGAACGCCGCACGCGAAGCGACGCTCCAGATGGTCGATAACGGCGAACGCCCTGCTATCCCCTCAGCCATCCTGAAATACCACCTGACGGAAGGCATGAGGACCATCGTCAACGATGCGATGGACATCCACGGCGGCAAGGCCGTTTCCAACGGCCCGAACAACGTGTTCTCGACCCTCTACAAGGGCATCCCGATCGCCATCACGGTCGAGGGGGCGAACATCATGACCCGCAACCTCATCATCTTCGGCCAGGGCGCTGTGCGCGCACACCCCTACACGTTGAAGGAGCTGGAAGCGCTGGACGACCCGAACCCCAACAAGGCTTTCAACAAGTTCATGAAAGTCCTGGGTGCGCACCTTGGCACAGGCGCTGTGAACGCGATGAAAACCGTGGCGCATGGCGTGACGAACAACCTGTTCAGCCGCGCGCCGAAGGGCGTCGATAAGTCGACCAAAAAGTACTACAAGGAAATCAACCGCCTCTCGGCTGCCTTCAACCTTGCGACCAACGCCTCGCTCCCGCTGGGTGGCAACCTCAAGAAGAAGGAACGCGTTTCTGCCCGCATGGGTGACGTGTACTCGAACCTCTACCTCGCTTCGACCGCGCTTTGGTACTACGAAAAGAACGGCAAGAAGAAGGAAGAGAAACCCCTCCTTGACTGGGCAGTCCAGCACGCGCTGCAGAAGGCCGAAAAAGCCCTCGAAGACGCGCTGGAAAACCACCCGCTGAAACCCGTCCGCGCTGTGAAGCACCTCGCCTTCCCGAAAAAGGCGCTGATGGCAACCCTCACCGTCGGTGCTGTCGCCGCTGGCATCTTCCTGGGCCCTGTTGCCGCCGTCGTCGGCGGTGCGGTCGCCCTGGGTGCGCTCTTCGGCGTCAAGGACAAGCACAACCAGGCGCCTTCGGATTACCTCGATCGCAAGGTCGCGGACACCATCCGCAACCCCGGTGAAGTGCGCGACAACCTGACCAAGGGCATCTTCAAGCCGACCGACCTCAACGAACCGCTCGGCAAGCTGGAAGCTGCCTTCAAGCTGGTCGGCGAAGTCGATCCGATTGAGAAGAAAATCTACCTCGCCCAGAAGGCCGGCACCCTGACGAAAGGCGCCCCCCGCGCCGAAACGCTGGAAACAGCGCTCAAGGCCGGCGTGCTGACGCAGGCGGAACTGGAGAAAGTCCAGCAGATGGACAAGCTCCGCCGCTCGGTCATCGAAGTCGACGCCTTCCCGCAGGCACAGCCTGCGGCAGCTGCGCCCGCCAACGGCAACAAGGTTGCACCCGCAGCCCCGCCCAAAGCGGCTTAAGACACTGACAGATAAAAAAGCGCCGCGGTTTTAGCGAACCGCGGCGCTTTTTATTTCAAGGGTTATCAGGGCTGCGTCTGGACGACGGGCGCAGCCGCCATGACGACGCGTTCCTGCTTCTCGATCATGCTGCGGTTGATTTCTTCCGCAATACCGCCCGGATTGGAGACGAAGGGCACGATCAGGCGGACACGCCCTGTTCCGCTGATGATCACACTTGAGTAGCCGAAAAGCATCCCCATTGGCGAGCGAGCTAGCTCGACCGTTTCGATCTTGCTGAGCGGCAGGAAGAACACTTCTTGTGCGAAAACCCCCGCCCCGACCACGACACGCTGATTGGTGACCGCAAGCAGGATATAACGGCGCGTGGTGTAGGCCAGTATCAGCAAACCCAAGGCGACGACAGCGATATAGCTGGCGAGAAACGCCCCGTAAAAGAGCGCCACAAAGGAGGCGGCCAATACGAGAACACCTTTCCAGTAAATACCGGGGCTAATGGTTGCTATGCGTTCCACCACTTCCCCGGGCAGGAGAATGTTAGTGAGTACGTCCTGGCGTTCGCTTACTTCAAGCTGCTCGTCATATGTTACGGGTCTCATCTTTGCCTCCCGAAAATGGGGTAATTATGCATTCTTTTTGAATGCTTCTACCCATCCAACATCCATAAAGGGTTTTTTGTTGCCCTTGTTTTTTCGATAAAATGCCTTATGTTGCGGTGCGTCATAATTCCGTTGTACTCAAGGCCCATATCTTTTATTATAAAAGAAGGGGAAGTCCGTGACTTCAAAAGCAAAATAGAGGGGAAAAACATGTCAACCGCAGCTCCGCAGGCAAAGCCCAAAAAGACGGTTACGCTCACCGATAACGAGAGCGGAAAGACCTTTGAGTTCCCCGTACTCGACGGGACTGTCGGTCCTCGCGTCATAGACATCCGCAAGCTTTACGCCGAAACAGGCATGTTCACTTACGACCCCGGCTTCACCTCGACCGCCGCCTGCGATTCCGGCCTCACCTACATCGACGGCGACAAGGGCGTGCTGCTCCACCGCGGCTATTCGATCAAGGAACTGGCGCTGAAAAGCGACTTCCTCGAAGTCTGCCACCTGCTGCTTTACGGGGAGCTGCCGACTGCAGACGAGAAAAAAGATTTCCTCAACCACATCACGCATCACACCATGGTGCATGAACAGATGCAGTTCTTCTTCCGGGGCTTCCGTCGCGACAGCCATCCGATGGCCGTCATGGTGGGCGTGGTTGGCGCGCTTTCCGCCTTCTACCACGACAGCCTCGACATCGATAACCCCAAGCAGCGCGAGATTGCCGCACACCGCCTGATCGCCAAGGTGCCGACCATCGCCGCGATGGTTTATAAATATTCTGTCGGCCAACCCTTCATGTACCCGCGTAACGACCTGTCGTTCGCCGAGAACTTCCTGTACATGACCTTCGCAGTCCCCTGTGAGCCCTACAAGATTAACCCCGTGCTTGCGCGCGCGATGGACCGCATTTTTATCCTACATGCCGATCACGAACAAAACGCCTCTACCTCGACTGTGCGTCTTGCCGGCTCTTCCCGCGCGAACCCGTTTGCCTGCATCGCATCTGGCATCGCGTCACTTTGGGGACCCGCTCACGGCGGTGCGAACGAAGCCGTCCTGCAGATGCTGAAAGAGATCGGCGACAAGTCCCGCGTGCCGGAATATATCAAGCGCTCAAAGGACAAGAACGACAGCTTCCGCCTGATGGGTTTCGGCCACCGCGTTTATAAAAACTACGACCCGCGCGCAGAGATCATGCGCGACACCTGTTACGAGGTGCTGAACGAACTGGGCATCAAAGACCCCCTGCTCGATCTCGCCATGGAACTGGAAAAAGCCGCGCTGAAAGACGAATACTTCATCGAGAAAAAGCTATACCCCAACGTCGACTTCTATTCGGGCATCATCCTGAAGGCGATGGGCTTCCCGACGGCCATGTTCACCGTGCTTTTTGCCGTTGCGCGTACCGTGGGCTGGATCTCGCACTGGAACGAGATGATCCAAGAACCAACGCAGAAAATCGGCCGTCCCCGCCAGCTGTATACCGGCCCGGTAGAGCGTCCCTACGTAAATATCGACAAGCGGAAGAGTTAATACCAGACCGTCATGGTTTTGTGGCTAGGCCGGGCATAGATGTCCGGCTCATAGCCCCTGTTCCACAGGATATGGTCGAGGTTGACGGACGTCACGTTGAACCCCTGGTTCAGGGCCGAGGCCTTCATCAGCTCTACCGCATGGATGCCACAGGCACGCAGCTCGACTTCTTCGGGCGAACCGTGTTCCAGCATCGCGCCGCCGTCGATGGCGTTTGCCAGTTCAGATGTATATTCCAACACGCCGTCGCAACGCAATACATGCGGCACCATATTGTCGGCAAAGCTGGTCAATTCTTCGATGCCGCTGAAACCGCCGATGGCCAGCTGCATATCCGCCGCCAGTATCTGCGCGCGTTTGTAAATGGGGACTAAAACGCCCTTGTACTGCGTCACATCCGCGAACGAAGGCCAGGCCGCAGCCATGCCAGCTAGCGCAGGCGCTGAATAATCGGACGCTTTCAGGAGTTCCATGACGCTGCCGCCGTGATCCTTGACCAGCATATGGCCCGTAACCTGCAGGTGTTCGGCGAAAAGCGCCATCAGGCCGTCGAGTTCGGGGCTGTTTCCGGGCGGTATGCCAAAGATTTCATGGCATTCTGAAGGCGTGGCCGAGGCCCATTTCGCGGGGGTATTCATTTTATCCTGTGCGAAGGCGCATTTCAGGCATCCGGAAATAACCGTATATTCAAGCGCAAAGCCTGCTTTCTTGGCGGCCGCGAACCAGCCGGAGCCGAAATTGATGCTGTCGAGCGCCATGACAAAGGCCGCCGTCGTGGCGGGCGAAGCCTCCGAAATAAAATGCGTGCCAGCGTCGAGGTTGGTAACGACCGGATATTTCTTGAGCAAGGAAGCTGTATAGCCATCAATAAGGTCGTATCGGATGGTGACGTGGTCGGATGCAGCTGCGACAAAAGCCGCGATATCGCGCACTTCGCCCGTGATATATTCCTGTTTCGGCTGACCGATAGACGGAAGGATATTGTGCAGCATTATTTCTTGTCTCCGTTTTTCTCTTTCGCTTCCTGCATCTTCAGCCACATCAGCACGATCGGCCCGGCGCCATGCGCGTATAAATCCATATGCCCGCCACCCGGCAAAATCATCAACGATTTCGGCTCGTTGGCGACTGCAAGGAGCTTTTTGCTGTTATAGAGCGGCACGATCTGATCGCTGTCACCGTGGATAATAAGCAAGGCGGGGCTTATTCTGCTTATTTTTTCATAATTGTCAAACTTCTCTTTCATCAAAAGCTTCGGCAGCGCCCATGAGAAACGAGCCCCCACGGCGTCGGGCAGCGAGGTAAAACTTGCCTCCAGCACCAGCCATTTTACCTGATATTCCAAGGCCATCTCGACCGCTATGGCCGAGCCGATGCTTTCCCCGTAAAGGATATATTGGTCGTGGAAATAGCCCTTCCCGTCGAGCCACTTGATAGCCGCACGGCCGTCCTTATAAAGCCGCTCTTCGCCCGGCGTGCCGGGGTTACCGGCATATCCGCGATATTCGGGCATAAATACGCCATAACCTTCTTCTGCATAAACGGTGGCACGGGCGCCGCGCTGCTTCACGCTGCCCTCCGCACCGTGGAACATGACGATAATTTTTCCGCTTTTCTTTTTGGGAGGCAGGAACCAGCCGAACAGCTTCAGGCCGTCTTCCGTCTCGAACTCCACCACCTTCATATCATCCGGCGCGCCGTTTTCGGCGGGTGTGCCGGGAAGCGCTGTATCTGCAAGGTAAGTGAAGTCATGCTGCTTGAAATACATCACACCCACAGCGGCGACATACAACCCCAGCGCGATAAAGAACAGCGAGAAAGCGGTGCGCATGAACGCCCGCGTCGAATCTTCATGGTTGGGTTGCATCCCTCACCTTTTCTGTATTTTCCTGAATCCATTGCGCCGCAATCCCGTCAACGCCGAACTGGGAAAGGTTGCCGTGCCCGCCTTCAGGAAATGACTTGAATGCTTTGGGCTCGTTGGCGGCGTCGAACAGCTTGCGCGCTAATCCCATCGGCACTACGTCGTCTTTTTCGCCATGCAGGAAAAGGATGGGCACGTGGATTTTCCTGACCTTGCCGAGGTTCTCGAAGCGTTCTGTGACAAAAGCAGCGACTATCTCCCGCGACAGCGTTGGTCGCTGGGCATTAACGACATCGAGGGCGTTCGAGCCGCTAGATTCAAGCAACAGAAGCGCGGGCTCCGCCTCCGTCGCCATCTGCACAGCCACACTCGCACCGAGGCTATAGCCGTAATAAATCAGTTGTTTCGCGTTGTAGCCTTGCTTCTCCAGCCATGCAATGCCTGCGCGAGCGTCACGGTAAATCCCCTCTTCCGACGGGTTTCCCATGTTGCCGCCATACCCGCGGTATTCGCAAAGATAGAGGCCGTATCCCTGATCCGTCCAGAACTTCGCCTCCTTGGCGAGGTTCGCGAGATTGCCCATATTACCGTGGAAATAAACGATAACCTTGCCGTCCTTTTCTCTGGGTGGCGCGAACCATGCGTAGAGGTTCAGTTTGTCTTCGGTAGTGACGGTAATTTCCTTCATATCCCGTAAGCCGCTGGCCGAGGGCAAACCCGCATAACCCTTGGTCGGGACATAAATGTTCAGGCGGCGGTTGCCCAGCCAGTCTGCGATGATATCGCCCGCGCCAAAAGCATAGAGGTCGTTATGGTCGCCGCCTTTGATGGAATGGAATTCCTTGGGCTGCGGCGCCTTATCGTAGAGGCGCACGGCCTGCACGTGCGGGATCAGGCCGTCCGACTCCCCATGGACGATGAATAGCCGCGACTTAAGTTTCCCGATCTTACCGATGCTGTCGAAACGGTCGCGCATTAGCCAGTCGACGGGGTACATATAATAGCTCAGCTTGGCGACCTCCGTCACACTGCTGTAGGGGCATTCCAGCACGAGTGCCTTCGGTGGATGCTTTACCGCGAGGTCGACTGCGACGCCGCTGCCGAGGCTCTCGCCGTAATAGACGAGGTTCCAGGGGCCGTAACCTTTGTCCTGAAGTGCGAAAAGGCATCCTTGCGCATCGTTATACAGCCCCTCCTCCGTCGGGCTGCCGGGGTTGCCGCCATAACCGCGGTATTCGCAGAGGAACACACCGAAACCCTTATCGACATAAAGCTTCGCTTTGGGCCAGAAGCCCGCGATGTTGGAGCCGTTTCCATGAAAGAACAAAATGACAGGCTTACCGAAATCACGTGCCGGGGCAAACCAGCCATGCAGTGACAAGCCGTCCGGCGTGATGAAGGGGATGTTCGAAAGCTCTTTGATTCCACGTTCTTTTGGCGTACCGACGCTGGCCAGATGCTGCCCCGGATAAAGAAAATCTCGTTGCTTGAAGTACATCAACGCGCCGAAGATAACGTAAATGGCCAATGCCATACCCAGCACGCGAACAAGTATCCGGATAACCGCCTGTCTTTTTCGGCTTGGCGCAGGCGGCAGGTCGGTCATTGCGCCTGTTCTTCCTTGACCTGCTTATCGAGCCAGTCGCCGATGATATGGCCTGCATGATGGTTGTAAAGGTCGGAATGGCCGCCGCGCTCGATGGTAATGAATTCTTTCGGGTGGTTGGCACGTTCGAACAGACGTTTTGACAGGTCTATGGGGATAACGGTGTCTTCGTCGCCGTGGATGATGAACAGCGACGTTTTGATTTTCGAGATTTTATCGAGGCTGTCGAACCTGTCAGTCATCAGCATATTCACGGGCAGGATACTGTAGGCACGCTGGCCAACTTCAACCGCGCTGCTGAAAGGCGCCTCCAGTATCAGCTGTTTCGGCGCGATTTCAGTCGCAATCTGGACGGCGACGCCGGTGCCAAGGCTTTCGCCGTAAAGTACGAACTGTGCAGGGCTATAGCTCTTATCCTCAAGCCATTTGATGGCCGCGCGTGCGTCTTTGTAGAGGCCTTCTTCTGTCGGCGAGCCAGGATTGCCCCCATACCCGCGGTATTCACAGAGGAATACACCGTATCCGCGCTCGATGAAATGTGCGGCCTTGATGGCGCGATGCGAGATATTGCCAGCGTTGCCATGGTAAACGATGACGATCTTGCCGCCCTTTTCTCTCGGCGGTGCAAACCATGCGAAAAGTTCTAGGCCGTCGTCAGTCTTGACGGTGACAACCGCCATCTCTTTCACCCCTGCGTCGGCCGGTTTTCCGGGTGATGACTTGTCGGGGAAATATTGCAGGTTGCGCTGCACAAGGTAGATAACGACTACAAGCGCGATATAGCCTGCAACGATGATGCCCAGCACCTTCAGCACGGACATCATTATGCGGTTTCCCTGAGCATGCTGCCATACAGGCGGGCATAGTTACCGCCAGAGGCCAGCAACTGTTCATGTGTGCCCGTTTCGATGATGCGACCCTGCGACATCACGTAAATGACATCGGCGTTCATGATGGTGGACAGGCGGTGCGCGACGACGATGGTGGTGCGGCCTTTTTGCAGGCGTTCGAGCGCTGCCTGCACAAGACGTTCCGAATTGGCGTCGAGCGCCGATGTCGCCTCGTCAAGCAACAAGATGGGGGCGTTGCGCAGCATGGCACGGGCGATGGATATGCGCTGCCGCTGGCCGCCCGACAGTTTCACGCCGTTTTCGCCGACGCGGGTATCATAGCCCTGTGGCAGCTCAAGGATAAATTCGTGCGCTGCCGCCTGTTTTGCGGCTTCTACAATCTGCTCTTCGGTGGCGCCTATGCTGCCGTAGGCAATGTTGTCGCGGATTGTATCACTGAAAATCGCAACTTCCTGGCTCACATGAGCGAGGCTGGCGCGCAGGCTTTTGAGCGTCAGGTCGCGGATATCATGCCCGTCAACCCTGATCGTGCCAGCGTTAACGTCAAAAAACCGTGGGATCAGGTTCATGATGGTCGACTTGCCCGCGCCGGACTCGCCCACCAGCGCAACCGTCTTTCCTGCCTTGGCAACGAAAGAAACATCGTTCAGCGCCTCGGTGCCGTCGGCATAAGCGAAAGAAACATTTTCAAAAGCGACTGTCGGGCTGTTGATTTTCAGCTCGATGGCGCCAGGCTTGTCGGCAATCGTCGGCGGCGTGTCGAGGACGGTATAGAGACGGTCGAGCGCCGCATAGCCCATCTGCAGGATATTGTTGAGGCGCGCAAGGCGCTTCATCGGCTCATAAGCCAGCAGGAAGGCGGTGATGAATGAGAACAGCTTGCCCGCCGTGCTGACGCCGCTCATCACCTGCATGCCGCCGTAAACGACAATCGTCATAATGGCAATGCCGCCCAGCATTTCCGCGATCGGCGCGATCAAGGCCGACACGCGGTACACACGGTACATCAGAGAATAAATATTCTCGATGATACCGTTGACGCGCGCTTTCTCGAACTCTTCCATGCCGTAGGATTTCACGTGGCGGTTGCCCTGAAAGGCCTGCCCCAGCATGCTGCTCAGGTCGCCCGTGCGTGCCTGCATGTTGGCGGAAATGCGGCGCAGTTTTTTAGACAGCTTCATCACCCCGAAGCCCGCCGCAGGGAATACCAGCAGCGAGGCCAGCGACAGGCGCCAGTCCTGATAGAACATCACGCCGATCAGGAAAGTGACGGTGAAAATATTCTTGCCGAAACCGGTCAGGCCTTCGCTGACTGCCGAGCGTATGAGGGCGGTATCTGCGATGAAGCGCGACATCAGCTGCCCGCTCTGGTTGCCATGGAAAAACGCTAGGTCGGAATAAATCAGGTGCCCGAACATATCGCGCTGAATTTCGCTGACGACACGTTGCACGACTTTGTTCATCAAAACGGTATGGCCATAGGTTGCAAAGCCGCGCAGTGTGAAGACCACAAAAACCGAAATCGCGACGCCCCAAAGCATCGCCTGACTGGTCGCCGTGAAGACGTTGTCGATCACAGGTTCCATAAGTTTGGCCATGGCGCCTGTCATCGCGGCCGCGATCAGCATCATTACCATCGCCCAAAACAGCGTACCAACGCGCGGGCGCACATAGGTAAGTGCGGTGCGCTTGATAAGCGGCCATGCCGCTGTCATTTCATAGCTTTTCTTGGGAGGCGGCGCAGTGGTGTTCAAGGGTAGGCTCGTATTTGTTAATAGTTTCGAAAGTCATTTTATTATACAGTAAAGGGGGATAGTAGTCTCTACCCCGACCTCTGTAAACAATAAACATAATAACGAGGTTCCATGTTCGGAAAGGATAAAAAGCCCCCTGCAGAGCCAACGCCTGCAAGCCATGGCATGAAGGCGCAAGGCGAAGGGCAAGTCCACATGTCCGCCCCTCCCCGCATCGGCCTGGCACTTGGCTCAGGCCTCGCGCGCGGCTTCGCGCACCTTGGCGTCGTGCGCGCGCTGAAGCGCCATGGCATCGAACCGACGGTAATTTCCGGCACCTCGATGGGTGCGCTGATCGGCGGCGCCTACCTTGCCAACCGCCTCGACGCTGTCGAGGAATGGGCCTATACGCTGACGAAATTCAAGGTGCTGTCGTATCTCGACTTCCGCGTCAAAAGCAGCGGCCTTATCGGCGGCGAGCGCCTCACGAAACTGATGCTTGAAAACTTCGGCGATATTCGCGTCGAAGACCTGCCGCATCCTTTTGTGGCCATCACGGCCGACCTTGTGACGGGCCACGAAGTCTGGCTGCGCCGCGGGCGACTTGTCGACGTGATGCGCGCCTCGTTCTCGCTGCCCGGCATCTTCCCGCCCGTGTTCATGAACAACCGCTGGCTCATCGATGGCGCGCTGGTCAACCCCGTGCCCGTTTCCGCCTGCGCCGCCAACGGGGCCCGCATGACGATTGCCGTCAACGTGTCCGGCGACATCATCGGCAAGGCACGGCGCCCCGGTGACACCATTCCGACAGTCGCAGGTTTCGACCTCCTGAACTTCGAAGGCCCGCAGCAGGTTGAAGAGGCTAAAAAACAGGGCTTGATCCAACGCGTTTTCCGCCGCGAACAAGGCAGCCCCAGCATCTTTGGCGTCATGGTTTCGTCACTCAACATCGTGCAGGACCGCCTTGCGCGCTCGCGCCTCGCCGGCGACCCGCCCGACGTGTTGATCGTGCCGCGCATTGGCCACATCGGCCTGATGGAATTCGACCGTGCCGAAGAACTCATTGATGAAGGCGAAGCCGCAGTCGAGCGTGCCATGCCCGATATCAAGGCCGCCTACTCGGTGCTGTGCACCGAGTACAAGGAAGACGACCTGCCCCCCGAATACAAACCCTGATTATCTAATATTTTCAATATCTTGCCAGCTGGGAATTGCCAGTGGTAATGGAAATGGTATATTTATTCCCGTTACAGGGCAGAACCGTCATGTTCAAGTTTTTGACAGATACACCGCAAAAGAAAACCGCGCTTTATTTCATGGGCGCCGTATTTGTGCTGGCTATTGTCGCCGTGCATGGCCAGCAGCAACGCTGCGCAACCATCGCCGCCAACCAGGGCTATTATATTTCCGCAGGCAACAAGACGCTCAGGGGTCGCCTCGCCGACCTTGCCATGTCTTGTGACGCGCGCGACTTCGAATTCTACCAGCCGCCGACCAGCGTCACCAACGGGCTCTATACGAACCCGGGCCTGCAATTGGGCGGCCGCCGCTAAATCCTGAAATGATTGTTATTCCTTCATCCGCGCGCGTTCGCGTTCGCGCAGTGCGGCTTCTGGCGTCTGCCAGATCAAGCTGTCCAGCACCCAGTTGGGACGGATGCCGCCATAACCCTGCGCCATATGCTCCATCGCCTTGCGCTTTTGCTCGTTCGTCATGCCGGGCTTGAAGGCGTTGGCATGGATGCCCGAGGTGATAAAGGCGGTGTCGAGATCGACGCCGATCGCGCCCGCCACGTCATGCTGCAATGAATCCCCGATGACGAGGATGCGGGACGGGATAACGTCCTCGAACAGCCCCAACGCATAGCGGAAAATGGTTTTATGCGGCTTGCCAATCAGGTGCGCCATGCCGCCCAGTTCGTGATAGCGTTTGGCGACGGCGCCAGGGCCGGCCGCGCGTTCATGGCCGTAGACGGTGACCATGTCAGGGTTCGCGCAGATCGCGGGGATATGCTTGCCGACAGCCTTCTTGAACAGGGGGTCGAGGTCTTCAACCTTCATCTTGGGCGAGTCAAAGCTTGTGATAAGGATGAATTCAGCCTTTTCGATGTCACTGACGACTTCAATCTCGTCGAGGCCGTTCAGCAGGCTGCGGTCCTCATCACGGGAAATGACGTAGCAGCGTTTGCCGAGACCCTTGAAAGGTGCTTCTTTTTGGTCCTTCAGGCCCTGCCAGGTGACTTCACCGGCCGAGACGACGGCCTTATACAAGGTCTGTTTGATGCCGAATTTTTTCAAGCGTTCGATGTTGTCGTCGCCGCGCTTGGCGGAATTTGACAGAATCACGACCTGTTTTTTACGCTGCTTGAGATGGTTCAGGCAGTCGGCCACGCCGTCATAGGCGCTGATACCGTTATGCAGCACGCCCCACTGGTCGAGGATAAAGCCGTCATAGCTATCCATCAACTCGTACAGGCCCTGGCAAAAGGTCATTGAAGACATGCTGATTTATCCCCTCTTCTTATTTCTTCAAAAAACTGTTTAAGTTTTTGAATTTCCGCGGTCTTGGCATCCTCAGTATAGGGAATTTCTTCCGTCTGTACAGCCCAGACCGGACGCGGCCACGCCGCATCGTCTTTATATCGTGCGAAGATATGAATATGTAGCTGCGGCACCATGTTTCCGAGGGCGGCAGTGTTGATTTTCTCGGGCTTGTAGAGGGTATTGAGCGCCGAAGCTGCCATGGATATCTCGCGTACCAATTGTAGCTGGTCCTGCGCCGAAAGGTCGTATATTTCCCTAACATTCTCACGGCGCGGGACAAGGTACAGCCACGGCCAAGTGCGGTCGCTCTTGAGGGCGACACGGCAGAGTGTCCAGTCCTCGATAAAATGCGAGCTGCTCTCCAGCCTGTGGTCCAGTACGAATCCCAAAAATCGCGCTCCTGTTTTTACGCCCTCGTATCTTAATGAATATGACTGTAAAAAGGCAAAAAATTAGTTAATATGAGCGCTATATACGCTCTACAGGTTATCGAAAATGCGCCTGCCGGTACTAGTAATTGCTGCTGCCTTTGTCACTTTGACGCTCTTCGTCTGCGCCAACGACGCCCAAGCTGTGTGGGAAAGATCGCCCGATCAAGTGGGCAGCATGCAGAAGGACCAAAACCCTTACTTCAAGCTGCTGGATTCATTCGCGCGCAACAGCAAGGGCATGGAGCTTGACCGCCGCATCTCCGAAAACCTTGCGCTGGACCCACAGAAACTTCCGCTCGCGCTCGTATGGGCGAAAAACCTGACCTTCGAGGTCGAGGAAAGCGAAAAGCTGAACAGCTATCTCTTCCTCATTTATTCCGACCTCAACTACATGGCCGCCAAAGCCGTGTTCGAGGAAAACCTGCTGCGCGACAAGCCCGACGTGCCGCGCTACATGTTCAAGCCTACCAGCCCCAACTATTACCGTTATACGGTTTCGGGGCTGCAATCGCTGCTGATCTTTGAACTGATGGTGCTGGGCGATGCTGCACGCTGCCAGAACCCGGGCATCAGGCAAGGCGTCGACAAGCTGCTGAAAGACCGCTACGAAAAAATGGGCTATGCGTTCAAATACCTCCCTGAAAAAGACGTTAAGGCGGCATGGGAAGGCGCGCTGCAGTTCGAGGCTGTCGCCGAAAAGCGGCCCGCGAATGCCGACATCTGCTCGAACGACATCGCCATCGGCCTTTACGCGCAAACCGAAAACCCCGAAGGCGACATGCCCGAAGCCGTCATCCCCTCGTATATCAGCGACGATGCCTGGCACAAGGAACGCCGGGCAATCCGCGACGGCATCAAAGCCACGTGGAAAAAGCGTTACACCCTTGCCCTTCAGCTTCCAGACGAAGACCCTATGGAAGCAGAAAAACGCCGGCAGGAAGAAAAACGTAAAGCTGAAGAGAAAAAGGCCGAGCAGGAAAAACTGCGCAAGGAAATTGAAGGCGGCCTTACCCCCGGCGCGGAAGAAGACGGCGGACTTGATATCGGGGGTTTTCAGTGACCACGCCCGATAATACAGCCCGCAAGGCAAAAACCTACACGCCTGCTCATAATTTCCTGCCTGACAGTGGCAAGCCGGTTGAAATACAGCCGGGCCTGCACTGGCTACGCATGCCCCTGCCCTTTGAACTCGAGCACATCAACCTCTGGCTGATGGAAGGCAAAACGGGCTGGACGATTGTCGATACCGGGTTTAACGCGCCAGACACGCAGGGATACTGGGATACGATCTTCGCCGAAAAATTCCGCGTCAAGCCGGTCGAGGATATCTTCATCACGCATTTCCACCCCGACCATTTCGGCCTCGCCGGCTGGCTGGCCGAGCGCAGCGGCGTCCGCATCCAGATGACCGAGCCGGAATTCAACCTTGCCCACTTGCTGACGGATGCTGACAACAGCGCCGAACTTGAAGACGCCTATCGCCCCTATTACTTCGAGGCAGGGCTTGACGATGCGCTGCTGGAAGAAATGCTGGGCCGCCGCTCCACCTATCGCCGCGTCGTCTATACGCCGCCGCGTTTCGCGCAGATCGTTCGCCCGCACGAGACGCTGATGCTGGGCGACCATGCCTGGGAAGTGATCGGCGGTTACGGCCATTCGCCCGAACATGCCTGCCTCTATTCCTCGGGCCGCCGCCTGTTAATTTCAGGCGACATGGTTCTGCCCGATATCAGCCCGAACATCAGCCTTTACCCCGGCAGCAGCACCGATCCTGTGGGCGATTACCTGCATACGCTCGATGTCATCAGGGCCAAGGTGCCAGATGATACCGTTGTGCTGCCCTCTCACGGCGTGCCCTTTACCGGCCTGCATAAGCGCATTGACGACTTGAAACAGCACCACGAACGACGCCTTGAAAAATTGCGGGCGGTGATGGCGGCGGGCGCGAAAACCGGTTTCGAGATCATGTCCGGCCTGTTCGCCCACCGCACGCTCAAGCATCACGACATTTTCTTTGCTTTGGGCGAAACTTTATCCCACCTCGCTTACGAACAGAAAGCCGGCAGGGTCTTGAAAACCTTCGAAAACGGTCGCGCGATCTATTTATCATAAAATTACCCATAATATGGGAATGTAATACAATTTCTTTCGTATTCAGGCGATTGACTTCCCATTTCTGACAAATTACGCTCCCCCTCAGTTCACACATTACTGATCCTAAAACGCCAGGAGAGCACAAAGTTATGGCTGCGAAAAAAGAGTTCCTCTTTGATTCCAAACGCAACCCCCTTTACCGCGACGATTACCGCGCGCCGGAATACACCATTCCCGATGTGAAGATGCACATCAACCTGGACAAGGAAAACACCGTCGTCACGACGCATTTCAACGTCGAACGCAACCCGAAGGCCGCCAACCAGGGCGGCGCGCTGGTGCTGGACGGCGAAAGCCTCCGCCTCACTGCTCTCAAAATCACCGAAGGCGGCATCACGCGCGACATGGACCGCAGCGAATACACCGTCACCGACAAGAACCTGATCATTAAAAATCCGCCCGCGCAGCCCTTCGCGCTGGATATCGTCACCGAAATCAACCCGACCGAGAACACGCAGCTGCGCGGCATTTATATGGCCGGCGACGTGCTGTGCTCGCAGTGCGAGGCGCAGGGTTTCCGCCGCATCACCTACTTCCTCGACCGCCCCGACGTGCTGGCAAAATATGACGTGACGCTGGAGGCAGACAAGAAAGAATTCCCCGTCCTGCTGTCGAACGGCAACGGCGAATATAAGAACACCACCGACCTCGGCAACGGCCGCCATTCGATCCACTGGAACGACCCTTGGCCGAAACCCAGCTACCTGTTTGCCGTCATCGCGGGCGATATGCACGTGATGGAAGACAAATTCGTCACCATGAGCGGCAAGGAAGTCGCGCTGCGCATCGCCGTGCAGCCGGGCTACGAGGACAAGATCGAATGGGCCATGGAATCCATCAAACGCGCGATGGCCTGGGATGAAAAACGCTACGGGCGCGAATACGACCTCGACGTCTTCCACATCGCCGTGGTCGACAAATTCAACGCCGGTGCGATGGAGAACAAGGGCCTGAACGTCTTTAACGTCTCGCTCCTCGTCGGCTCCCCCGAAGTATCCACCGACGACGAACTGATGCGCATCGAAGGCGTCATCGGCCATGAATACTTCCACAACTACACCGGCGACCGCATCACCGTGCGCGACTGGTTCGAGCTGACACTGAAGGAAGGCCTGACCGTCCTGCGCGACCGCCAGTTCACCGAAGACATGCATTCCAAAAGCATCAAGCAGCTGGACGACGCCATTACGCTGCGCGACCGCCAGTTCATGGAAGACGCAAGCCCCCTCTCCCATCCCATCCGCCCTGACCGTGTGGAGGAATTCGACAACATCTACACCGGCACCATCTACGAAAAAGGCTCGCATGTGCTGGGCATGCTGCACACCATGTTCGGCGAAACCGTCTGGCGCGCGGCGATGGATGAATATTTCACCCGCTTCGACGGCCAAGCCGTCTGCTGCGACGATTTCCTCGACGTGATGCAGGAAGTATCGGGCAAGGACCTGACGCAGTTCCGCACCTGGTACAGTCAGTCCGGCACACCTGAAATCTCATACACCGGCCATTACGACGAGAAGGCGCACACCTACCGCCTGACCATCTCGCAGATCACACGCCCCACGGCGGACCAGGCCGCCAAAGAGCCGCTGCACATGCCCATCGCCGTCGGCCTGATCGGCCAGTCGGGGAAGGACGTGCCGCTGCATCTCGACGGAGCGGTCGACGACCTGTCGAAGCCGACCCCCACCACCCGCGTGCTGGAGCTGACCGAAGCGTCGCAGACTTTCGTTTTCACCGGCGTGACCGGCCCTGTGGTGCCCTCTATCCTGCGCGGGTTCTCGGCGCCGGTGAAGGTGTCGACCCAGCCGACGGACGAGGAACTTATCTTCCGCATGGCGCATGACAGCGACAGCTATAACCGCTACGAGGCTACCGAGCGCCTGATGATCAAGACCCTGCAAAAACTGATCAAAGACGTACAGGACGACCTGCCGATCGCTCTGCCCACCGATTTCATCAATGCCTATGGTAACAACATTGCGAATGCGCTCGACGGCGACAAGGCCTTCAACGCGCGCATCCTGCAGCTGCCTGCCTACAACCTGCTGATCCAGGAACTGAAAACACTCGACCCCGACGCGGTGAACGAGGCGCTGCACTTCATGCGCAAGACCCTCGCCACGACCTTCGAGCCCGAGTTCCGCGAAATCTACAAGGATACGACCGCGCCCAAGGGAGAAAAATACGACGTGACGCCCGAACAGGTCGGCCGCCGCGAGCTGCATAACCTCAGCCTCTCGTTCCTGGGCAAGCTCTCGACGCCGGAAATGTCGGCCAAGGCTTATACGCAGTACACCGAAGCCACAAATATGACCGAGAAGCTTTCTGCGCTGTCCACCCTGTCGCGCATCCCGCCCTCGGGCGCAGCCGACACGCGCCAGATCGCGCTCGATGACTTCTATAACAAGTACAAGGACAACAATAACGTTGTGGGCAAGTGGCTGACACTGAACGCCTCGATCCCCGACGGCGATCCGCTGCAGCGCGTGAAGAACCTGATGAAGCACGAATGCTACGACGAAACCAACCCCAACAAGGTCTATGCCCTGCTGGGCGGCTTCATCGCCGGCAACCCGACCAAGTTCCACAACACCGACGGCTCGGGCTACCAGTTCCTCGCCGACGTCATCATCCACATGAACGCCGTCAACCCCAAGACCGCCACCAACCTCGCCAAGCGCTTCACGCAATTCAAGCGCTACGACGAAGAGCGCCAGGAGCTGATGGTGAAAGAGATGCAGCGCATCATGGATACGCCGCAGCTCGACGTCGGCATCAAGGAAGTTATTGGCAAGGCGTTGGACACCCACAAACCCGCCAACGACAATGCCGCGTCGCCGCAGGTCAAACCGGCGCAAAAGAAGCTGGGTTAACCTATCTTGCCTTATCCCCTCTCCCCTTGCGGGAGAGGGTTAGGGTGAGGGGTACGCGCGTCTGCGCGAAGTTTATTTACCGAAGATTTCCATCCATCTCGATAACCTGCCCGTCCCACGCGGGCCGGATATCGCTGGGCAGCTCTTCGCACAGCGTCTTGTAATCCATATGCGTCGTCAGCACGGTTAAATACGTCATTTTGGGCTTCAAAATCTTCGCCCACTGCATGACACGCTGGATATTGGCGTGGGTGCCGACGGTTTCTTTATGGTACGCGCCCGCATCGACGATCCAGGTCTCGACGCCTTTCAGCGCCTCCAGAGATTTTTCGGGGAGGTCGGCCACGTCGACGCTATAGGCGAAACCGCCGAAGCGGAAACCCAGCGACGTGCACGTGGTATGGTCCTGTTCGTAGCTTTCGATCTCGATGTCGCCGATTTTAAATTTCTCGTAATTGCCGATAAGGTTCTTGTTCAGGAACTGCGCATAGATCCCGCCGAATTTAGGCTCGAACAGGTAAGGCCAGCGGCGGTGGATTTCATCCAGCGTTTCCTCGTTCGCGTAGATATCCAGCAGTTTGTTGCTGTGGTACGCGATCACGCGCAGGTCGTCGATGCCGTTCACATGGTCATTATGCGCGTGCGAAAACAGCACGCCGTCCAGCTTTTGCAGTTTCTGCGCATTCAGGTGCTGGCGCAGGTCATAGGACGCGTCGACCAGCACGTTGGTCGAGGCCGTCTGCACCAAAATCGACGCACGGGTGCGGTGGTTACGCGGCTCAGCGGGGTCGCATTTGCCCCAGAACCCGCCAGCAGCGGGCGTGCCCAGCGAAGCGCCGCAGCCTAACACCGTTATCTTCATTGCCGCTGCGCCTTGCTGAAAAGATTAAAGAAGTTTTCGGTCGTCTGCTTCGCCACGGCCTCCATCGGCAGGCCCTTCAGCTCTGCCACCATCTGAGCTGTATGCACGACGAAAGACGGCTCGTTTCGCTTGCCGCGGTGGGGCATAGGGGCGAGGTAGGGACAGTCGGTTTCGACAAGGATGCGATCCATCGGCACCATCTTGACCACTTCGCGCAGTTCGTCAGCCTTCTTGAACGTGATAATGCCCGAAAAGGAAATATGAAAGCCGAGGTCCAGTGACTCCTGCGCCAGTTTGGGCCCGCCGCTGAAGCAATGCATGACGCCGAAAGCTTTCCCCTCCCCAGCTTCGCGCATAATGCGCACCGTATCATCATCGGCGTCGCGGGTATGGATGATCAGCGGCAGCTTTGTTTCCAGCGAGGCCTCGATATGCGTCGCGAAAACCTTCTGCTGCTCGGCGGGCGGCGAATGTTTGTAGTAATAGTCCAGCCCCGTCTCGCCGATGCCGGCGACCTTCGGGTTTTTGGTCAGCGCCACAATCTCGTCGCGGGAGATGTCGATTTCACCTGCATCGGCGGCATGGTGCGGATGCGTGCCGACCGTGCAGTTGATGTTCGGGAAGCTGTCGGCCACTTTCAGCACCTGCGGGAATTTGGAAATTTCCGTGCAGATGGTCAGGAAATGCCCGATACCCGCCGATTTGGCGCGGGACACGATTTCAGGCAGGCCCTCGTCCGCGAAGTCCGGGTAATCGAGATGGCAATGGCTGTCGACGAGCATCGTTTATTCCGCCGCCGCTTCCGCCACATACCGCGGGAAGACGCCTTCCGGCGCCGGCAGCGCCGTTCCGGCCTTCAAGGCATGGGTGGAGCCCATGAACGAGAAGTCGCGGTCTCCCTTCGCCACCGCCACCTGGTCCAGCATCCGGTTCGCCGCGGTCGGCGTAAAGGGCTGCAGGATGATGGCGATATTGCGGATGACCTCGGCCAGCACATAGAGCACCGTCGCCATGCGCGCGGGGTTGGTCTTTTTCAGCGTCCAGGGCGCCTGCGCGTCGATGTAGAGGTTCGCGGCGTTGGCCACATGCACAATCTCTTCAATCGCGCGGCTGAACTGCATTTTCTCGAATTCGTTGCGCACGGCGACCAGCAGCGACTGCCCGGCCTTGTCGAGCAGCTGGTGGTCCACGTCTTCGAGGATGCCGGGGTCCGGCACCGCGCCCGCGCAGTTTTTCGCAATCTGGCTGAGCGTGCGCTGCGCAAGGTTGCCGATGTTGTTCGACAGCTCCGCATTCACGCGGTTGCCCAGCAGTTCATACGAAATATCGCCGTCCTGCCCGAAGGTCACTTCGCGCATCAGCGCATAGCGCACCTGGTCGACGCCGAATTTGTCGATCAGGTCCTGCGGCGAAATCACGTTACCGAGGGATTTCGACATTTTCTCGCCGCGTGTCAGCAGGAACCCGTGGCCAAAAACCTTCTTCGGCACGGGCAGGCCCGCCGACATCAAAAACGCAGGCCAGTAAACGGTGTGGAAGCGCATAATGTCCTTGCCGATCAGGTGAACGTCGGCCGGCCAGTATTTTTTCAGAAGGCCGCCCTTGTCGTCGGGGTAGCCGATGGCGCTGATATAGTTCGTCAGCGCGTCGACCCAGACGTACATGATATGGTTCTTCGTGTTCGGCACCTTCACGCCCCAGTCGAAGCTGGTGCGGGAAATAGACAGGTCTTTCAGCCCCTGCTTGACGAAGCTGACCACTTCGTTGCGGCGGAAATCGGGCTGGATGAATTCGGGGTGCTTCTCGTAATAGGCCAGAAGCTTGTCAGTATAGGCCGAGAGCTTGAAGAAATAGCTTTCTTCCTCCATCCAATGCACCTCGGTGCCGGTTGAGGTTGTGTACTTTTTGCCGTCGGGACGCGTTTCCAGCTCGGTTTCAAGGTAGAAAGCCTCGTCGCGCTCCGAATACCAGCCGGCGTATTTGTTCAGGTAAATATCGCCCGCTTCCTGCATCTTGCCCCAGATGTGCTGGCAGCTTTCCTTGTGGAACTGCTGCGTGGTGCGGATAAACTGGTCCTGCGTCACCCCAAGTTTTGCGCACATATCGATGAAGTAGCCTGCGATCTCGTCGCAGAATTCCTGCGGCTGCTTTCCCTTGGCAAGGGCGGTTTTCTGCACCTTCTGCCCGTGCTCGTCCGTGCCGGTGAGGAAGTATACGTCGAAACCGTCCAGCCGCTTGAAACGCGCCATCACGTCGGCGCCGATTGCTTCATACGCATGCCCGATATGCGGCGGGCCGTTGACGTAGGAAATGGCGGTGGTGATATAGAAATGCGGTTTGGTCATCGTACCCTCATATGTTCAGCCCGGCGTGTCCTGGGTTCTGTATCATCAGGAAAGCGCCCAGCAGCGCCTGCCGTTTATCAAGCGTGTGGTTTTCGGTCTGCTGGAACAGTTGCGCCATTTTTTCCCAGGTGTTGAGGAAATGGCGCGCCGGATAGGCCGCGGCAATCCTGCCGAAAATCGCAGCGTCGCCTTGCAAAATATCGGGCAGTTGCTGTCCCCTCGCCTCGGCCCGCGCAATGCGCTGGCACCAGCTGGTCAGGATAGCGCGGGAGGTTTCATAAGATGCCTCGGTGCGCGACAGTTTATCGGCAAGGTCATGCGCCTTGGCAACGTCCAGCGTGGGCACCGTGCCGACCAGCGACAGCAGTTCCTTGTACAGCGCCACGCCCTTGTCGCGGTGGAATTGGAGCGCCGTGCCGATACTGCCTTCACCCAAACGAATGAGCGCGGCTTTTTCCTCCGCCGGGATGCCCGGCGCGAATTTGTCGAGCAGCGTCGAGACGACGTTATCGGGCAGCGCCTCCATCGTCACCATGCGGCAGCGGGAGCGGATGGTCGGCAGGAAGGCCCCCGGCTGCGAGGTGGTGAGCATTAGCAGCGTTTTTTCGGGCGGTTCCTCGAGAATTTTCAGCAGGGCGTTCTGGCTGGCGCGGTTCAGGTATTCGGCGCCATCGACCAGCACGATGCGCCAGCCGCCCTCCGCCGCTGTCTTGCGCAGGAAGGGCGTAATCTTGCGGGCGGATTCAGCGGAAATATCCTGCTTCAGGCGGTTCTTTTTCTCGTCGAACTCACGCTCGACCGTCACAAGGTCGGCGTGGCCGCCGGAAACGACCCGGTGGAAAACAGGGTCGTTGGGCGCAAGGCGCAACGTGGTGGGTTTTTCAGGGTCGCCGAACAACCCAGCCCCTTCGTTTTTCTGCGCCAGCAGGAATTTGCCCAGACGGTAAGCCAGCGTTGCCTTGCCGATCCCCGCAGGCCCCGCGAAAATGATCGCATGCGGCAGGCGTCCTGCGTTGTAATCGGCCAGCAGCGCTTCCTCGACCTTTTCGTGACCCAGCAGGTCGGGGTTGCTGCGCGGCGACAGTTCGACGGGTTCGGGTGGGCTGTCTTCCTCTACCTCCGCCATCGCCTTGTCGGCGAATTCGTCCTGTTCATCGTCGGCGAAAAGGCTAGCCACTTTTCACCTCTTTGGCCGAAACGCCGTAGCGGGTTTCGATGGTTTTCAGCAATTGCGCGTGGATAGCCTCGATGCTCTGCGTTGCGTCGATAATGACGCAGCGCTCGTGATATTTCTTGGCGATTTCAAGGAAGCCGTTACGCAGGCGCGTATGGAACGGGATGCCCATACGCTCATAACGGTCCTCGGTCGATTCCGTCGCGTTGGTGGTGACGTTCAACTGTTTCAGCGAGCGTTTCAACCCGGTTTCGGGGTCGATATCGAAGACGAAGGTGAGGTCAGGCTGGAAATTACCGGCAATGAGGCGGTAAATGTCCTCGATCACGGCGGGGTCCAGCCCCATGCCATAGCCCTGGAAGGCGCGCGTGGAATCCGCAAAGCGGTCCGAAATTACCCACTGCCCCTTGTCCATCGCGGGCCAGATTTTGTTCACAAGGTGTTCGCGGCGTGCAGACATCATCAACAGTGCTTCTGTCAGCGGGTCGAAGTTACCGGCGTCCCGCTGAATCAGCAGGTTGCGGATGCGCTCCGCCTGGTCTGTGCCGCCGGGTTCGCGCGTCATGATAGCGTCGACGCCGGCATCCTGCAGGGCTTTATGCAGCAGTTTCACCTGCGTGCTTTTGCCCGTGCCTTCGCCGCCTTCCAGCGTGATGAACAGCCCCTTGCGCGCCATATCTCAGTAGCTCCCGGAAACAAGGTAGCCGAAGCGGTCCTTGAAGCGGCCGAACATGCCTTTGCGCTGTTCGTCAGCACCTGCCAGCAGCTTGACGGAGGCGGGTTTCTGGTCGGGCACCTCGATGCGCAGCTCGCCGATTTCATCGCCCTTTTTCACGGGGGCTTTCAAGGGTTCGCGGTACTTCACGGTCAGCTTCAGGTCGGCGCGTTTCGCGCGCGGCAGCACGACAGTCACGTCGTCTGCGGCCACCATGTCGACCGTACCGGTTTCTCCCAGCCAGACTTTGGCCTTGTCGATCGCTTCGCCCTTGGAAATGATTTTCTTGTTTTCGAAGGTGCGGAAGGCCCATTCCATCAGCTTAACGCCCTCTTCCTGCCGCGCTTTTTCGCTGGACAGGCCGTTGATGACGAGAATAATGCGGCGGCCCTCGCGCTTGGCGGAACCCACAAGACCATAGCCCGCAATCGCGGTGTGTCCGGTTTTCAGGCCGTCGGCGCCGTTGACGCGGCCCAGCAGCGGGTCGCGGTTCTGCTGCTTGATCTTGTTATAGGTGAATTCCTTCTCGGAGAAGTAATGGTAATACTCAGGGAAGTCGTTGATCAGCCGGAATGCCAGGAGCGCCAGGTCGCGCGGCGTCGAATAATGGTCAGGGTCCGGCAGGCCGGTCGCGTTCATGAAATGGCTGCTGGAAAGGCCGATTTCCTTGGCGCGCGCGTTCATCGCCTCGGCAAAGGCGCTTTCGGTGCCCGCGACGGCTTCGGCCAGCGCGACGGAGGCGTCATTGCCAGACTGGATGATGACGCCGCGCACAAGGTCCTCGATCTTCACCTTCGAGCCGAGCTCGAGGTACATGCGCGACCCGTCCTTCATGCTGTTGCGCCAGGCGGCTTCGGTGATCAGCTGAGTGTCGTCGAGCTTCAGGTGCCCCTGCTTCAGCGCCTCGAAGACGAGGTACATGGTCATCAGCTTGCTCATCGACGAGGTCGGCATCTTGTCGTTCGCCGATTTATCGAGCAGCACCGTGCCTGTCGCGCCGTCGACGATAATCGCTTCTTTCGCCTCGGTATCGATCTGCGCCCAGGCTTTTACGGGCAGCAGCAAAGCAATGACAAGTACAAGTAACAGCCGTTTCATGGACACACCTTTTTTGGTTTTTTGTTATTTGTGGCGGATGACGCGCGCCGGGCCGTTGCCTGCCGCGATGACTTTCGCCAGCACAGCGTCAGCCTTGCCGACCGAGTCAAGCGGCCCCAGCATCACGCGGTACAGCTTGCGGCCACCCGCGGTAATGGGGTCGATGGTGACGGGCGCGATTTTCGCCAGCTTCTGGCCGAGACGCTCGGCGTTGCCTTCCACCGCAAAGGCGCCAGCCTGCACGAAGAGGCCGGTGGGCTTGACGGGTTCGCGCGAGACCACGGGTGCGGGCATGAAGCGGCCTTCCTCGATGCGGCCGGGGGTAAGCGGACGGTTGGTCTGCTTTGCCGACACTTCGTCTAGGTTCAGGTTCTTGACGAAATCGGCGCGCTCCTGCGGCGAGATATTGCTGTTTTCGGCACGCGCAGGCGACGACGATGCGGGCGGCGTCCATTCCGGCTCCGGCGCGCGATAGGCGCTGCTGGGCGTGCGGGGCGCTGCCAGCTGTTCGACCGTGATGGTCGGCGTCTGCAGGCTTTCAGGCAGCGAATTGTCGTTCGCGGCGACGCGCACAGGCTCGGCCGAAACAGGCTGGACGGGCGCCATGCCAGGCGGCACTTCGGCATCCGCGCCGGCGATGCGGTTGGATTCATAGCGCTCGAGGTCGGCCATCGTCAGGCGCGAGGTATCGGCGCCGCGGCGGGCGGCCTCGGCGATCAGGCGGCTTTCGCGCGACAGCACATCCAGCCTCACCTTCGCCGTGCCGCGGCCGATGAAGCCCAGCAGCGTCGCAGCGCGTTTCGACATGTCGATCACGCGGCCGCTTTTGAAAGGACCGCGGTCGTTGATGCGGACGACGACCGAGCGGCCGTTTTCAAGGTTTGTGACGCGCACCAGCGACGGCATCTGCAGCGTACGGTGCGCGGCGGTCAGTTCGTCCTGATCGTAAATCTCGCCGTTGGCGGTGCGTTTGCCGTGGAAATCAGGCCCATACCATGACGCAATGCCTGTCTCGCTCAGGTTGAAATCTTCGGTCGGCGTATACCAGACACTGCCGACGCGGTAAGGGCTGCCGATTTTGTAGGAACCGGCACTTTCCTGCTGCCCCGGCCAGCGGATTTTCTTGCCCCAGTGCGCAGCCAGCTGGCTTTCGGCGCAGCCCGTCAGCATCAGCGCTGCGCAAAGCATGGAGACGATATTCAGGAAACGAAGCTTGAGGGACATCTAGACCTTCCGGTTTAACGGCAGAAACTTCCGCCAGACTAGCGTAAAATACCGGTAAAATAAAGGTTTTTAGCCCCAGTCAGGAACCGCGGATGCTATCCGAGAGAAGCCCTACGGCCGTCGCGAAATAGCTGGATTTATTCCATTTCATGATCACGCGATAATTGTCATATACAACATAGGCAGCTGTGCCCGGCCCGCCCGGCTGGACGATCGAGGCCTGGTATTCGCCTTCAAACGGAATGCTGCTCTTGCCGTCCGGCAGGCGTACGCCTTTGTCGTGCCAGAACTGCAGCGTATAGACGTTGTTCACACCCAGCAGACCGGGATCGATATGCGTGGGCAGCCAAACCTTGCGGCCCCAGGGCACGCCCTTTTTCCAGCCGCTGGAGGACAGGTAATTGGCGGCAGAGGCAAAGACATCAGCCTCGGTCCCCCAGATATCGCGGCGGCCGTCCTTGTTGAAGTCTTCGGCGAATTTAAAGAAGCTGGTCGGCATGAACTGGCTCTGGCCCATCGCCCCCGCCCACGAGCCTTTCATGCGGGCATGCGTTACATGCCCCTCGTCCAGTATTTTCAAGGCTTTGAACAATTCATCTCTGAAATAGCTTCCGCGCCTCCCGTCATAGGCCAGCGTCGCCAGCGCCTCGACAACATCAAAGCCGCCCGTGTTGCGGCCATAGCTGGTTTCAATTCCCCAGAGCGCGACGACGACCTGTTTTTCGACGCCATAGGCCTCGCTCACCTTGTTCAGCACGCCGCGGTAGGCGGCGGCCTTGGAGCGGCCGGTCTGCACGCGCTCGGACGTGACGGTGCGTTTCAGGTAGTCCTCGAATTTCGTTGTGCCTTCGGGCTGGGCGCGGTCAAGTTCCAGCACGCGGTCGATGGGCTTGAGAGTATCCGGCAATGCTGCGTGGACTGTTTTGGCCGAAATGCCTTTTTGAAGAGCTTCCTGCTGGAGCTCTTTCAGCCAGACCTTGAAATCTTTTTGCGTCTCGGCATGCGCCGCATAAACGGGGAAAGCCAGCCCCGCCATAACAATCAAAGCCAGAAATTTATGAAACAATCCAATCCCCCATCGTCTTGCTGATTGTAGCGAAACGGTGTTGTTCAAGTCAAACAAACTTGGATCCCTGCATAGGATTTGCACTGGCAGCTGAATCAGCTCATCGAAAAAATATTGGCGGATGGGGTGAGATTCGAACTCACGGTGAGGTTACCCCCACGCTAGTTTTCAAGACTAGAGCCATAAACCACTCGGCCACCCATCCGCAGGGAAATTATTACTACTATACACACGCGTTAGCTTGCAACTGTAAGAGCCTTTTCGAGGCTGCATCAGTTATTAAATACAGGCTTAATTGGCATTATTGACATTTTCAGCCACATAGAACAAAATAGGAACATTAGGATTGTAGCCCTTGCCACGTGTATCAAACCCCTTCGTCCCACCCGCCGGACTCCGCTGGCTGTATGTGGACTTCAACAGCTACTTCGCCAGTGTCGAGCAGCAGCTGAACCCTGCCCTGCGCGGCAAGCCCGTGGCCGTGGTGCCGGTGAACACGGATTCCACCTGCGCCATCGCGGCGAGTTACGAGGCCAAGGCTTTCGGGGTCAAAACAGGCACCCCCATTTACGAAGCCAGGAAAATGTGCCCGGGACTGATTTGCGTGCTGGGGCGGCACGACCATTACGTCGAATTCCACGAGCGCATCCTCGACGAAATCGACAGGCATATCCCCGTCACCGCCGTCTGCTCGATCGACGAAATGGCCTGCGGGCTGATGAAGAACGAGTACTCCGTCGCGCGCTCCACCGAAATCGCGAAATCGATCAAGGCGGGCCTGGCGAAAAATGTCGGCGAATACGTGCGCTGCTCGATTGGCATCGCGCCCAACAAATACCTCGCCAAGGTCGCGACCGATTTGCAAAAGCCCGACGGGCTGACCATTTTGCAGCCACAGGATTTCGGACGCCTGCTGGAGCTGAAATTGCGCGACCTGCCCGGCATCGGGGCGAACATCGAAAAGCGCCTGAACAACGCAGGAATCTACGACATGCAAAAGCTGATGAGCCTGCAGCCCAAGCATATGCGCGCCGTCTGGGGTAACCTGTGGGGCGAAAAAATGTGGTACTACCTGCGCGGCTATGAAATACCCGACGAGGAAACCAAACGCAGTTCCATCGGCCACAGCCATGTGCTGGCGCCCGAGATGCGCCCGCCCGCACAAGCCTGGATTATCGCCCAAAGGCTGGCCAGCAAATGCGCCGCGCGCCTGCGCCGCATGGAATATTTCGCGGGCGCGTTTTCGCTCTCGCTGCGGCTGGAAAGCGGCGAACGTTTCGGGCTGGAGGCGCGCATCCCCCATGCTCAGGACAGTTTTACCTTCCTCGAGCTGCTGCAGGACATGTGGCACTCGATCCTGATGGAAAGCGGCAGCCGACGCATCAAAAAGATTTCCATCACCCTTTCGGGCCTCGTGCCCAAGGGGCAGGTGCAGCCCGACCTTTTCGCCAGCATCGACAAACCAGCGGAAAAGAAACGCGCTAAAAACGAAGAAATATCTAAGGCGATGGACAAGCTGAACCAGAAATTCGGCAAGGACACCGTCATGGTCGGCATGACCGCACAGCAAGGCAAGGCCTTCACGGGCACCAAAATCGCGTTTACACGCATTCCGGATATCGAAGAGTTCGTCGAGTAGTTATTTACCGCGCTTGAAGTTCGGCTTCAGCAACCCGCCCGGGCGCTGTTCCTTCAACTTTTTCAGGTGCTCCAGCGTCGCGGCTCGGGCGGCGGTTTCCTCTATCTCGCGTTTTTGCTGCTGCGCCTGTTTTTCTTTTTGCGCAAGCCACGACTGGATCAGCTCGGCCATGCCGTTATGACTGCTGCGTTCGGCCGCCATCAGGGGCGTGGTGCCGAATTCGTCCTGCACGTCGAGGCGTGCGCCGCGGTCTAGCAACAGCGCGACAACTTCGCGCTTGCCGCCTTCGGCCGCCCAGGTCAGTGCGGGTTTGTTGTTCGTGCCGCCGGCATTGATGTCAGCGCCACGGTCCAGCAGCAGTTCGACCATCGCGGTATCACCCGCAAAGGCCGCCCAGGTCAGCGCCCGCGCGTTAATGTTGTCGCGCGCATCCACAATCGCCGCGCCGAAGCGGTCGAGGTGTTCGCGCACGGTATTAATGTCGGCGGAATGCGCCGCGCGGCAGAAATTTTCAATGTCTTCCGACGTGGGCGGGTTGGACGGAAATGAATCCTTCAAAGGCTTCGGCGTCATGCGAAAAGCTCCGTAACTCTTAAAGCGATAATGTGTCAGTTGACGCACATTATGGCTTCTGGATTTGAAATGCCAGAGGGAATTGGGATGGAGATTTACAGATTACCGGACCTGGGCGCAGGGACATCGCGCGAGACGATGCGCATGAAGCCCCTTTTGTGGACATCACTGGCAAGCTGCTGCGCCTCTTTCATGAATGAGGCCGAAACCTGTCCCCAGACAACGGTGCCGCTGTTGCGGCCGGGAACGCGGGCAAGGTCAACGCCCGGCCAGTCAAATTTATTGATGTCAGAGCACATCAGCCATTTCGGCTCGCTATCGAGGCCGATGCGGCGGCATGTTTCCGCCGGAACCTGCAGGGCATCCTGGGGATGGAAAGGCGCGGTATGCGTGATTGGCGCGACAATGACGGTTTTCTTACCAGACTTTGACTCACCGACCCCGAGGATTAGGCACGGGCGGTTCTTCTCGCCCTTGCTGATTTTGCCAGCCTGACGCGGCCAGAGAAAACAGTAGCTGATAACCATACCGACTTGAGGATTTGGATAAGTCACAGACATCACTTCTTCCCCTCCTCGTCAAATTGCTTCAGCTCTTCGGGAATTTCAGATGAGAGGATTGTGTTCATGTCCTCGTCCGACAGTTCGCTGATATGCATAGCCTGCCGGTTCTGGTTGCGCAAAATCTCGAACAGCTCATAGGGGATCATCACCGCATGCGGCTTGCCGTGCTTTTCAATGATGAGGCTTTCGCTGACATCATTTTTAAGCAAAAAATCGTACAGGTCGACGAAGTCGATTTTTTCTGTCATTTTGCACTGGGCTCCCGGCACTATTATAATAATAAAACGGCCTTATGGATACATAATATTTCTTAATACAGTTAAATCAAGGGGATAACATGAAAATAAGGACCGTTTATTTCAAAGTCCCCGATGTCGCCAAAGCTGCCGCCTTCTGGTCCGGATTGTTACAAGTCAAGCCGCACAAGGATTTCGACAGCTGGAAAGAGATCAACTGCAACAACATCCGCTTGGGTTTCCTGTTGAACGATTTCGGCGATAAATTCAGCGGCTCCGGCTGTGTGCCGGTGTTTGAATTCGAGGACGCCGCCCTGCCCGCCTATATCGAACGCGCCAAGGCCTTAGGCGCGACTGTCATCGTCGACGGGCTCGACGATCCCAACATGAAATCCATCGCCTTCCGCGACCCCATGGGCCACGAATTCGAATTATCGCGGTTTCACGACTGAGCTGGCTTAGCCCTTTCGGAAACGCTAATAACCGATATAAAACAGTATCGTAGTCTAATATATTTGACATAATGTTGTTGATCTGGCATTGTACAAATCAAGACAACAGAATGCTTTTTTCGAGGCTGTATAAGATGCAAAACAACGAAGATAACCCCGGCTACACGCCCAAACCTCTGGAACGCCCGAAGCTGAAGATTCCCCAGCCTCTCAGCGATGGCGAAAGGCTGCGCTACAAAAAACCGCCCACGCCATCACCCCTGCTCTCGATTGACGGCAAAACCGTGCTGCCAAATATCAGGCAGCCGGGCCGAGGCACGCCTTTCGGCTGATGAGTTGAGCAAATCAGAGTGACATTGATTAGATCGTGAAGGCGCGATAGTGCTGGTCGACGGCCTCGACGACCCCAACATGAAATCCATCGCCTTCCGCGACCCCTTCGGCCACGAATTCGAGTTGTCGCGGTTTCATAAGTAACGGCTATTCATCCTTATAGACCAAGGTGAAACAATTCTTGGGAATTGTAAGCGTGTCGCCGGTGGCCACGTTAACCAGTACATTTTCATCCTGCCATGCCATATCTTTTTTATTGATGCCCGGCCCGAATACAATCCAGTTGGCGTAGCCATGCTTCCAGATGTAGTCCGTCAACTGTTTTGCAGGCGATGAAACGTTGTCGACGCCAAGGATGATCGTTTCGCGCTGCATTTTGATTATTTCCGCAGTCTCTGATCGTTCTTTTTTGACGGACAGCGAGAGCTCGTTGCCCGGGGCGCCGCGAATGGCGGCTACGGCCTCCTTGAAGCTCAGGCCCGTAACATCCTGTCCGTTGACAGTGATAATCCGGTCACCTTTGCGGATGCCGGCCCGCGCAGCAGGCTTGCCTTCGAAAGCTTCTTGTACAATCAGTTCGCCTCCCTTCTTGAGGAAACTGAGCCCTACGCCGCCATAAGCCGGCGGCCCCTGCTTTGCCTCGCCGCGTTCTATATACAACGTCTTGTCGGAGGGCAATTCGGCATCGGCACAGCTTTTGCTGATTTTCATCTTGCCCCAGTTTTTTTCGATGATGAAAATATCGGTGCCCGTTCCTGCGTTGATGTCATCGCTGCCGCCCCGGGTGGCGTATATTTCGTTCCCAGTGAGGTCGATTACTTTGTCGGTATTGTCGTCTTTAAAATACGCCTGGTCTTCGCCTTCCTGTTTTGAGGGGTCAAACGGCGGGCGTTTAAGCACACGGATCATCCCCGTGCCATACCATTCCGCCACCGCGATCATTGTCGAAACCTTACGTTTTTTCATTTGCCCGATGAGAATGCCGATACTCGCGCGAGCCGCGGGCGTCGGCAGGCCGGCCGCCCATTTTTCGTAGAGCGCAATATCGCTTTCGAGGTCGGGATCAAAGTGGATGGCGCCTGTCATATCCAGTTTGCGCATATGGGGTGGCAGGCCTGCCGTCAATTCGTCGGGCGTCCATCGCCGGGAAATATTATCCTTCGTACCTGAAGCAGTCCGCGGCATGCGCGACGTCCATCGCCATTTCTTTTGCAGCAGGTAGCGGTTGTCGCATGTTTTGCGCTGCTCAACTGAAACGCCGCGCGAAATCTTCACGGTGCGCACAGCGCCTTCGCTGTCAGTCGCGCCCCATTCATCATAGGCAGGATCGGTGCCTTCACCTTTTTTCCATGTCAGGCAGCCGTCGACCTCGACCTTATCCAGTTCCTTGTCGGCGTCGATCTGCATGGCATTGCCCTCGAGCCGTGCCAGGCCCGGTGCTTCGATATTGATATTGTTCGCTTTGCCGTTGGCATAAAGGATAATCTCCATACTGATCGTCGAAACGCCGTCGAGGTCGAGCGACCCCTCTTTCCCCAGCAGCGTATCGCGCCCCCCTCCGCCGTCTATCAACCCCTGTCGCGCATTGGCGTCGCGCGCCTCCGACATATACTGTGACACCAGCCCGCGCCATTCGACACCTTCGTAATACGAGAATGGCCTTGGCACGGTAGCTTCGGGCGGAGGCGGCGCGCTTGCCTGCTGCCCCAGCTCAAACTTCTGTTTCAGGTCTGCTGTGGCGCTCTCCTGTTTGTCGACCTTGCCCTGCAAGCTATGCAAAGCAGTGTCCTGTTGCTGCAGGCGGTCCTGGATGACACTGTTGTTTTCCTTGTGGCGCGCGTTCCAGCTTTCCAGCTCCTCAACACGGCTGCGGAGGTCGCGGATTTGGTCGTGGGTGTTATTGATAGCGGTTTGTGCGCTGGTATCCGCAGCACGCATTTCGGTCAGCGCTTCCATGCTGGCCTCCTGCTGCTGGTAAATCTGCACGGAATGGACGATAGCCATGACCAGCAGCAGGCCGGCAATCCAGCTGACGACAGTTAACGGCGATGGCGGTTTTTGGCTTGGCTGCTCCATCTTTCGATAGTAACCCCAAAGCCTGAATAAAGACTTTAGCCGTTCTACACCTGTTCCTAAATTATATCCGGCTGAAATCAATCATCTTTTTTGCCATTGGCGTTATGGATATTGCAGGCTCCTGCCACGAATGGTAAAATATCAATTAACAAGCAGGAGGGTGTGGCATGAGTTTCGCTGATTCAAAATTTGGACAGGTTGTTGAGAAAGGCGTTTCCGCTTTCCTGACGCTCGGCCTTGTCAGTGCACTCGTAAAGCTCGGCACCACCGATACCGGCCCGACCCCCGACCAGAAAGCCGCCATCGCCGCGCATGATGCCGAAGTAAAGGCGGAGATCGCCAAGCAGGACCTGCAAAAGCAGGAAGCTATCCTGGAAGAACAGCGCCGCCGCATGGCGCCCTCGCCCTAATCATCATTGAAGGTTAACTGCCTGTTATATAGATTGCTGCCATGAACCGCATTCAGGCAGACCTTGTACTGTTGCTGGTCGCACTTATCTGGGGTGCGGCCTTTGTGGCGCAGAAGGAAGCCTTCGCGCATGTCGGCACTTATACCTTCGTCGCATCGCGGTTCTTTTTGTCGATGCTGCTGGTCGCGCCGCTGGCGTGGCGCGAACATAGGCGCAACGAACCCGTCACACGCGCACATGGCATGGAAATCGGATTGCTCTGCATTGTCTTTACTGCCGCCGTGGTCTTACAGCAAGCAGGGATAAAACTGACCTCCGTCACTAATGCCGGGTTTCTGACGGGCCTCTATGTGTTGTTCGTGCCCATCGTCTGCCTGTTGGTTTACAAACAGAAATTATCCGCCTTTATCTATCCCGCCGCGCTACTGTCGGTGATTGGTGTTTACTGCCTGGCGCTGGGCGGGGGCGACATGACCACACCAGGCTTTGGCGACATGCTGGTGCTGCTCTGCGCCATCGGTTTCGGCTTTCAGGTCGCGATGGTCGGGCGCATCATGGGCAAGGTGAAAGCGCCAATACGTGTCTGCTTTTGGCAATACGCCGCCTGTTTCGGTATCGCGGCGGTGATGGCCTTTATTTTAGAAACGCCCACATGGGAAGGCATTAAGGCCGCTGGCGTGCCGATTTTGTATGCTGGCGCCATCTCCGGCGGCATCGCCTATACGCTGCAAGTCATCGCACAGCAGTTCACTCCCGCCTCCGACAGCGCCGTGATTTTAAGCGCCGAAGCCCTTTTCGCTGCTCTGTTTGGCGCAATCATCATGCATGAACGCCTGAGCGTACTGGGCGCGTCAGGCTGCGGCATGATTATTATCGCGATTTTAATGGTGGAATTCGGGCCGTTTCTGGTGCGGAAAAAGGCTTAAGCTTTCCATTTTCGCATGGTAATGTCCGGTAACCCAAAAAGGACAAAGCCATGGCAGCACAGCCCCAACAACAGGCCGCGAACACGCATACGCTCCCCGCGAAATGGTACCATGACGCCGAGATGTATCGGGCAGAATGCGAGAAGCTGTTTTATGCCGACTGGATGCTGTTCTGCCATGAAAGCCTGGTCGAGAAGCCGGGGCAGTATGTGGCCTTTACGCTGGCGGGACGCCCGATTGTCGTGCTACGCGGCAAGGATAACCAGCTGAAGGCCTTCCACAACGTCTGCCGCCACCGCGCGTCGCAGGTGTTGAAAGAAGGCCACGGCAAGACCGAAGTCCTGCGCTGCATGTACCATGGCTGGGTTTACGATACCGACGGCAAGCTTTGCCGCACGCCCGGTTTTGGCGGCGATGAAAAATCACTCTGCGAGCGCACCTCTCTCTTCCCGGTACATGTGCGCAGTATCGCGGGGCTGGTTTTCATCTGCATGTCGGAGAAAGCGCCCTCCTTCCACAAATCGCTCGGCGACCTGCCGAAGGCGCTCGAAGGTCAAGGCCTCGAAAATTACAAATTCTTCTCGATGGCCAGCCATCCGCTGAAATGCAACTGGAAAACCTATATCGAAAATTATATGGAGGGGTACCACATCCCCATCCTGCACCCGCTGCTCAACAAGGATATCGATTTCGCAACTTACCGCGTAGTGCCTAAAGACCGCATCGCGCTGCACGAAACCGGCCTCCGCCCGGAACGTGCCGAAGATGCTGCGAACAGCGGCCTCTGGGTCTGGCTCTGGCCGAATATCGCACTGAATATCTATAAGAACGGCATGAACCTTGAAATCGTGAACCCGACAGGGCCCGAGACCTGCGAGCTGAAATACTGCTACCTGTTCAAGGACGTGTCGGAAGACGCGCGCGAGGAAAACGAAAAAACCATCGCCCTGTCGCGAACCGTGACGCAGGAAGACATCGATATCTGCGAAATCGTGCAGAAAAACCTCTCGGCAGGCGTCTATGAAACAGGCGAGCTGTCGCCGCGGCATGAGAACGGCGTGGTTTATTTCCACGACCTCGTGCGCAAAGTGCATGCCTAACGCTTAAAAACCAGAGTTCCTTTTATCTTCCTCAACCGCGCCTCCAGACCCGGTACGCGGTCGATGAGGAAATAATGGAACGGGCCCTGCAGCGGGCTGGATGATATCAGCCGCAGCAGTTCTTCTTCCTTCTTCCGTGCGGCGACAGGCATCCAGCGGTTGGGGATGAGGCCGACCACGACCATCGGACGATCTTTCATGTACTGGACAGTTTTAATCGCCATGTAAACGCGTCCCACCACCTTGTGGCCCTTGAAATGGTCGCGGATCTTGCGGATGTATTCTTCCTGTATCAGCGGCGGGCGAAAATCGTCGCTGGCAAAGACCATCGAGCGTTCCTCCTTCGCCGCTTCTTGGTGGTAAGTCCATTCGTCGAGGCGGAAACGCCAGACCTTCGCTTCTTCGGTGCGGTTGTGCTTGTACAGGTAGCGCAGCGCAAAACGGCAGAGCGTGTCTGTATAAAGGGGGTTGCTGCGCATCACCTCCTCCATTTTATACAGCGCGCTTTCATCGTTGTCAGCCACCAGCCGCAAGCCTAGCAGGTTGACATAGGCCGAGACATTTTCAGGTTCGCGCGCGATGATTTCCTTGCAGGCGGCCATGACCAGCCGGTCGTCCTCCATCACGCTGGCCGAGGATACCAGGTCATACAACTCTTCGCGGTTCAGGCGGCCGATGCCGCGCACCTGCAAGGCCTCGCATTTACGCGCGGCCATCTGGTATTCGGCGAAACGCTGGCGCCATTTCTGACGGTTCCACTCTACCCAGGCCTTGTCGTACATGACCACCAGCGCGTTTTCGACAGGCCCCAGCAATTTCGCCGCAGCACTGCCGGATAATGGGGGCGGCATAGAAAGTTCCTGTCCCAAGGCCTCGACGCGCTGCACTGTGGCGGGGTGCGTGCTGGTGAATCCCGTTTCTTCCTTGGCAATCAGCCCCAAAGCCTCCCGCCTGTCGCGCTGTTCGCGGAAATACGACGCGATGGCGTGGAAAGTGCGGCCGGCAGGCTCGGGCGACACGCGCGCCTGTTTCCAGACCTCCGCCCAGAAAGCGCCTTCCAGTTCGTCGCCCGCAATATTCACCATCACAAGCGCATCCGCAACATTCTTGCCGCCAACGACCTTGGCGGCGAAAGCGTCAGCCTCGTATTCGCAGCTGCGCGACAGGGTGAAACTATAGGCGCTAAAGAAATCGATAAACCAGGCATAAAAACGGTTCAGCCGCAGCACATGCCACAGCTGCTCCGATTTCAGCTGGTCGCCAAGCCGCATCCAGCTGTTGCGGATGCGGTAGACCCATTGCCCCAGCGCATTGTCGCGCGCCGCCACATGGCCGTATTCATGACTGACCACGGCCTCCACCTGCTCGAGGCTCAGCGCCTGCATCAATGGCAACCCCAGCGTCAGCGTCACGGGGCCAAAGCCGAAAATTCCCAGCCTGCCCGTATGACGTGAAACACTGGCGTTCATGATATGGCTGATAAAGACACGTTCAAAGGCTGGCCCACCGGTTTTAGTGCGGATACGCTCCAGCATAGCGAAAAGCGCGGGCGCTTCTTTGGGTTGCAGCTGCACGCCCATATCCACGCCGCTCGGGCTGAGCAGCGATTTTCCCAGCATGAAGGCAAAAGCGGCAGGCACGAGGAAAAACAGACTGGCCACACTACCCGAATGCGTCACGTTCGCCGCAACGTAAGCGAGCCCGCCGCCCGCCAAGAGCATCAAAAGAATGCTGCCGAACAGGACGCCGTAGCCAAGGAAGGCAAACATTACTGTGCGGCGGCGCAACGCGTTGGCGCGTCCCTTGTAATCTTCCTCGATATCTTTGACCTTCTGCCGGAAACGCTCGTCGCGCTCGAACCTCTCACGGGGGCTTAAAACCCTGTTCGCTTCCGTGTTCATCCAGAACCAGAACAGAAGCGGCAGGAATGCCGTCATGCCCGCCCAAGGTATGAATTGTCCGCTAATCCGGGCACTCCCCAGCTTCCTGTCCAGCCCGGCATCATGCTGCATTTCCCAATCCGTCACGAAGGGACGCT